>NZ_JBICVX010000012.1:0-307641 GCF_043199435.1 Streptomyces sp. NPDC048604 | reverse complement strand
TCGCTTTGGGGATCGTGATGGCCGTGGCGGTGTTCGGGAACACCGGTACGTCGGCGGGCAGCGGGGCGAGCACGGAGCGGTTACCCAGCCCGCGGACCTCGTCGCAGGTGACGTATCCGATCAAGTGGCCCGGCTGGCCCAGGCCTGATGGCCACTCGACTCCTGCGGTGAAGTACCCGATCCCGTGGCGGGGCGGAGCACAACCGGCTCCGCGGCCGGCGCCGACGGTGTCGTACCCGATCAAGTGGGACCGCAGCGGGAGCGGGCGGTGAGCCGACGACCGACCGCGAGGCGGCGACCGGCTCGTCGACGGTCACGCCACAAGACGTCCGGCACTGACCAGTTCGTCATCGTCGGTGTCGGCTTGCTCATCGTGTGGGCGGTGCTCATGAGCGTGGTGAGCTTCCTGAGCGCCCACCCGGTCGTCCTGTTCGTCGTGCTGCTGGCCGTCGGCGGAGCCGTCGCGGTCTGGGTGGTCAGACGGCGGCAGGCGACGCAGTGGGAGCGGGTGAGGGCACAGGGCCTGCGCTACGCGCTGACGCAACTCGATGCGCTGCACCACCGGGAGTTCGAGCATGCGGTGCGCGATCTGATGCGGCGGGACGGGTGCGCGGATGCGGTCCAGGTCGGCGGCGCGGGCGACAACGGTGCGGATGTGAAGGCGACCGACCCGTACGGGCGGCGGTGGGTCATCCAGTGCAAGCATCGCAAGGCCGGTCTGGCCGGGGCCGCAGTGGGCACGCCCGATCTGCAGGTCCTCAACGGCACCGGCCGGCCGGTGCACAAGGGTGACGTCGTCGTCCTCGTCACGAACGGGAAGTTCTCCAAGCCCGCGGTGGACTTCGCGCGTTCCCAACGGCTGCACCTGGTCGACCGGACCGTGTTGGCCGAGTGGGCGAGCGGTTCGCGGCCTCTGTGGGAGCTCCTGCGGGCCGTACCGCCGGCGCGCCGGCCGACGCCCCTGTCCTGAGCGGGCGAGGCACGTAGCAGCGGGCCCCGGAGATGATCCGCTTCCGGGGCTCCTTCACCGCAGACACACCAGGCGCCGGCCTTCGGGGCTCATCGGTCCGACCGCCTCAGACGACGGGTCCGTTCGACGAGCGGTGCGACTGCAGGTAGGGCAAGCCCGGCCCCCTTCTCCGCTGCCCAAAACCGGTCAATCAGGCCACTGCACAGTCTCCCTCTCTTCGGCGCGGCCGCTGGCGGCCGCGAGTGACTCGGTCCGGTCTGGTCAAGTGCGGGGGCGGACGGTGGTGCCGAGTGCGACAAGCGCCGCGGCGGCGCCGAGTACGGCGAGCAGGGCGAAAAGCTGGGGTGTGCCGCCGAGGGGTGGGGCCAGGAGCGCGGCGGCGAAGGGGGCGAGGGCGGAGGCGGTCATGGCGGGTGCGCTGAGGATGCCGGAGAGGCGTCCGTAGTGGGTGGTGCCCCAGCGGTCGGTTATGGCGGTGGCCTGGAGGAGGGTGAGATTGCCGCGGACCACGCCCGCGACGACCGACACGACGAACAGCAGCGCGTACGGCCCGGGGATGACGGCGAACGCGGCGGTGGTCAGGGCGCCGAGGACGATGAGGACGACGGTGCGGGTGGTCGTGCCGGTGCGGCGGGCGACGGATGCGTAGAGGGTGCGTCCGAAGGTCTGGCCGGCGCCGCCGAGTCCCAGGGCCCATGCGGCCTGACTCGTGGTGTATCCGCGCTCGAGCAGGAGCGGGACGAGGGCGACGACGACCGCGTACATCGCGAACGCGGAGAGCATGAACGCGAGTCCGAGGAGCATGAACGGGCGGCTGCGCACCACTTCTTGTGGAGTCGAGGTCACGTCGGCGGGTGCGGGCGGCGCCGGCGGCCACGGGGCACGCAGGGCGAGAGCGTGAGCGGGGATGGTCACAACGGCCAGGATCACGGCGAGCACCAGGAATGTAGTGCGCCAGGTGAAGTGGTCGGCGAGAACAGCAGTGAGCGGGGCGAAGACGGTGGAGGCGAGGCCGCCGGCGAGGGTGACGATGGTCAGGGCGCGGACGTGGTCGGGGGCGAACCAGCGGGTGAGGGCGGCGAACGCGGGCTGGTAGAACGTCGAGGCCATGGCGAACCCGGCCAGAACCCAACCGGTGAAGAACACTGGCAGGTTCGGCGCCGTGGCTATGACCAGCAGACTCACCGCGCCTGCGGCGGAGCCCGCGGTCATCACCGTGCGGGGCCCGCGCTGGTCGATGATCCGGCCGACGCGGATTCCGGCGATGCCGGAGACGATCAGGGCAAGGGAGAACGCGGCCATGGTGGCGGTGGAGGACCAGCCGGTCACGGTCGTGATCTCGGGGTTGAGGACGGGGAAGGCGTAGTAGACGATTCCCCAGCTGGTGATCTGCGTGACGCACAGCGCGGGCAGTACGGCGCGGGGCCTCGATCGGTCCTCTGTTCCGGTCGAGGCCTCGCGGGTGTGGAGTTCTGTCATCTCTGGATCAGCAGCATCCGCCTGCGGTGACCGGTGCGCGCTCGTCGGTCTCGGCGCCGGCCGGGGTGGTGCAGCACGTGCCGTCGTTCTCCTTGGTGAGGGTGTCGGCGTCGGCTTTGACGACGTACACCTCCCACGGTTCACGGCCGGGGCCGTGGACCCACACCTTGTCCTGGAGGGCGTAGCAACAGCTGGTGTCGTTGTCTTCCGTCGTCGCCAGGCCCTCCTCGCTGAGTCGAGTGGTGGCGGCGCGGACGGCCTCGGTGCTGTCGACTTCGACCCCGAGGTGGTCCATGCGGGTGTCCTCGTCAGCGGTGCCTTCGATGAGGACGAGCTTGAGCGGGGGTTCGGCGATGGCGAAGTTGGCGTAGCCGTCGCGGAGCTTGGCGGGCTCGGTGCCGAAGAGCTTGGTGTAGAAGGTGACGGACGCCGCCAGGTCCGGGACGCGCAGGGCGAGCTGTATGCGGGACATCACGTTCCTCCTGTGGATGGTTGAGCGGGTGGGCCGGGGTTCAGCAGCCACCGGAGGCGGCCGGGGCGCCGGCGCCGATCTGGAGGGTGGCAGGGGCTGCGCAGCAGCCACCGCCGTCGGCCTCCTCGTCGGTCTGCGGCTGGTCGAAGAGGCCGGCGCCGCCGCAGACCCCGGTCTCGGGCAGCACGAGTTCGACCCGCTCGGCGGACTCGCGGTCGCCGGCGATCGCGGCGACGACGGAACGGACCTGCTCGTACCCGGTGAGGGCGAGGAACGTCGGCGCGCGGCCGTAGGACTTCATGCCGACCAGGTACACGCCCTCCTCCGGGTGTGAGAGCTCCTTCACGCCGTGCGGGTAGACCGTGCCACAGGAGTGCTGGTTGGGGTCGATCAGCGGGGCGAGCTCGACGGGGGCCTGGAGGCGCTCGTCGAGGCCGAGGCGGAGTTCGTCCAGGAAGGACAGGTCGGGACGGAAGCCGGTGAGGACGATGAGTTCGTCGACCGGGTCGAGGCGGCGGCCGTCCTGGGCGACGAGGACCAGGCGCTCGCCGTCGCGCACGATCGCGTCGGTGCGGAAGCCGGTGACGGCGTCGGCGTGTCCCTCGTCGACGGCGGCCTTCGCGGCGAGGCCGAGGGCGCCCCGGGCGGGCAGCTGGTCGGCGGCGCCGCCGCCGAAGATGGAGCCGGAGATGCCCCGGCGCAGGACCCAGGTGGCGTGCGTACCGTCGCCGTCCTCCGACTTCGCGAGGTCGGCGAGGGACGCGAGAGCCGTGAAGGCGGAGGCGCCGGAGCCGATGACGGCGGTGCGCTTGCCCGCGTAACGGGCCCGCACGGCAGGGTCCTTCAGGTCGGGGACACGGTAGGAGATCCGGTCGGCCGCCGCGCGCTCGCCCAGCGCCGGGAGGCCGTCGCCGCCGGCCGGGCTCGGGACGGCCCAGGTCCCGGAGGCATCGATGACGGCACGGGCCAGGATCCGCTCCTCGCGACCGTCGGCGTACGCGACGTGGACGGTGAACGGCTGGGCCTCGCGGTCGGCGTCGACGACCCGGTCCCGGCCCGCGCGGGAGACTCCGGTGACGCGCGCGCCGACGCGAACCTTGTCGCCGAGGACGTCGGAAAGGGGCTGGAGGTACTGCTCGGCCCAGTCACCGCCGGTCGGGTACGTCGCCGCGTCGGGCTTCACCCAGCCGGTCGGGGCGAGGAGCTTCTCGGCGGCCGGGTCTGTGACCTCGCCCCAGGTGGAGAAGAGCCGTACGTGCGACCACTCGCGTACCGCCGCGCCCGCCTGAGTACCGGCCTCCAGGACCAGGGGCTCCAGGCCGCGGTCGACGAGGTGGGCGGCGGCGGCCAGACCGGCGGGGCCGGCCCCGACGACCACGACCGGCAGCTGCTCGATGGCGGTGGCGTTCATGCTGATCCCCTTTTGTTTCGACGTCCGTCGATCTCTTCCGATCTCAGCATGGCACCTGCATCGACAAGCGTCAACATAGACATCCATCGATTTAATAGCGGATCCGCAACCCTCTGGGAGTCTTGTTCGACATGTGTCAACATAGACATATGTCGAATACGAGGGTGCTGCCGCTGTTGGAGACAGTCGTCGAGCCCTGCTGCCCCCCGCTCACCGAGCGCCCGCTGACCGCCGATGAGGCCGAGCGGACCGCCGTGATGTTCAAGGCGCTGGGCGACCCCGTCCGCCTGCGGCTCTTCTCGGCCGTCGCCTCGCACGAGGGCGGCGAGGCGTGCGTCTGCGACATCTCCGACGTCGGCGTCTCCCAGCCCACGGTCTCCCACCATCTGAAGAAGCTGAAGGAGGCCGGGCTGCTCTCCTCCGAGCGCCGCGGCACGTGGGTCTACTACCGCGTCGAGCCCGCCGTCCTGGCCGCGATGGGGCAGATCCTGACCAAGGCCGCCGCCGCGTGACCGCCTCCACCCTCGTGGTGCCGCTGACCGCCGACCACGCCGAAGAGGTCGTCGCGATCTACCAAGTTGGGATCGACGAGGGCAACGCCACCTTCGAGACCACCGCCCCGACCTGGGCGCAGTTCGATGCAGCCAAGCTGTCCGAGCACCGCTTCGCCGCCGTCGACGAGACTGGACGCGTGCTCGGCTGGGTCGCCGCCACCAAGGTCTCCGACCGCTGCGCGTACGCCGGCGTCGTCGAGCACTCGGTCTACGTGCACCCCGACGCCCGGGGCCGCGGCGTCGCCTCCGCGCTGCTCAAGGCGCTGATCGAGTCGACCGAGGCGGCCGGGATCTGGACCATCCAGTCCGGCGTCTTCCCGGAGAACGCCGCCAGCCTCGCCGCCCACGAACGGGCCGGCTTCCGGATCATCGGCACCCGAGAGCGGATCGGCCGCCATCACGGCCGCTGGCGCGACACCGTCCTGATCGAGCGCCGCAGCCCGCACATCGACTGACCGGCCTCAGTCGCTGGGGCCGAGGGTGAGCTGGTCGTGGTGGAAATCGAAGTGCTGGGTGGGGTACCGGTAGAGGTCCGAGACGGTCATGAAGTCCTTGAAGAACGGGTCCCACCGGACCGGATAGTGCATCCCCCGCGCCAGATCACGCTCGGACTCCTTCGCCGGCCGCCGCTCCAGCGACCCGGTGATCCGGTCGAACGCAGCGCCCATCCTGCGAGGTCCGAACACCTTCACCGCCCCGCAGGGCCCGAGGTAGTTGATCACATCGAAGGGCTTCGTCCCCGCGTCGAGCACCCTGGCGAACACCTTGCTCGCCCTCCGGGGCAGTCGACCGAAGCCACGCGCGAGGCCCAATAGGACGCGGGTGACGAAGTAGCCGAAGAGCATGTGCCACAGCAGTTGCCCGTTCGTCCATCGGGTGCGGCAGGTCTGGCGGGCGAGGTCGGCGGGCGTGGCCTCGTTCAGGAGCGCGTGGAAAGTCCGGCGGGCCCTGTCGTAGTCGTCGAGGACGGCCTGCCGGTCCAACGCGGAAGGATCGCCCATCATCACGCCGCTCCCGTTCCAAGCCCGAGTGCTGGGGTCTGGATGATTCCCGCCGAGATACACCGCGGAATCCGGGCGGATTTCTCATGCGCGCCGCGAGCTCACCCGGCTCCGAGCAGCTCGGCGATCTCCCGGGCCGCTTCGCGGGCGGGGCGGCCGACGCCGATGAGGGTGGCGGAGGCGGGGCCGGTCCAGTCTCCGTAGCCGAGGAGGTGCAGGCGCCGCTCGCCAACGGCCTGTGTCCCCTGTGTGGGGACGTGGCCGCGGGGCCCGCGCAAGCCGAGCGGGGCCAAGTGGGACAGGGCGGGGCGGAAGCCGGTGCACCAGACGATGACGTCCGCGTCGGCGCGGGTGCCGTCTGCCCACTCGACGCCGGTCGGGGTGAGGCGGGTGAACATCGACTGGGCCTTGAGCAGTCCGGCGTCGCGGGCCTCGCGGACGGGCGGGACGGCGACGATGTCGCCGAGTGAGGCGACGCCACCCGTGTCGGTGCTGCCTTCGTCGAGGGCGCGGCGGCGGGCGGTCGCCGCGTCGAAGAGGGCGCGGCCGTCGATGTCGTCGGCCAGATAGCGCGGTTCGCGGAGGGTGACCCAGGTGAGGTCGGTGTCGTGGGCGAGGTCGGCGGCGATCTGCGCGCCGGAGTTCCCGCCGCCCACGACGATCACGCGCTGTCCCGTGAAGTCGGCGGGGCATCGGTACTCGACGGTGTGGAGCTGGGTGCCCTTGAACTCTGTACGGCCGGGGACGGCGGGGACGAAGGGGCGCGACCAGGTGCCGGTTGCGCTGACCACCGAGCGCGCCCGCCAGGTGCCGGTGTCTGCCTCAACCCGCAGGAACTCGCCGTCCCTGTGGACCGCTTCGACGCGCACCGGCCGTACGACGGGCAGCTCGTAGCGCCGCACGTAGTCCGTGAGGTAGTCGACGACGTGCGCCGCTTCCGGGTACGTCTCCCCCGGCTGCGGCGGCATGAGCCGTCCGGGCAGCGAGGAGTACGCGGCAGGAGAGAACAGGTGCAGGGAGTCCCAGGTGTGCTGCCACGCCCCGCCGGGGGTGCCTTGGGCGTCGAGGATGACGAAGTCAAGGCCGAGGCGGCGCAGGTGGTAGCCGGCGGCGAGACCGCTCTGGCCGCCGCCGATCACCACCACGTCCACGACCTGCGTCACGCGGCGTCCGTCTTGCCGCGCATGAAGATGACCGCGACCAGAGCCAGACCCACGGCCGCGCCGATCAACTGCATCGCCACGAACGCCGGTACAGAGGCCGGGGCAATACCCGCGAACGTGTCGGTGAAGGCCCGCCCGGCGGTCACCGCCGGGTTGGCGAACGAGGTGGACGACGTGAACCAGTACGCGGCGCCGATGTACGAGGCGACCGCGACGGGCGCAATGCGGAGCCGGTCCGTGCGGGCCAGGCCGAAGATCAGCAGGATCAGGCCGGCGGTGGCCACCACCTCGCCCAGGAGCAGGTTCCCGGCGGAGCGGTCGTGCGTGGACCACTTCGCCAGCGGCTCGCCGAACATCGCGTCCGCGAGGATCGCGCCCGCTATCGCGCCGGCGATCTGCGAGGGGACGTAGACGGCGAGCTCGCGCGAGTTCACGCCTCCTCCGCCCTGGCGGGCGGTCCACCACTCGGCCAAGGTGACGGCCGGGTTGAAGTGTGCCCCCGACACGGGTCCGAGGAGAGCGATGAGGACGCCGAGGCCGAAGACGGTGGCGGTGGAGTTGGCGAGGAGCTGCAGCGCGACGTCGTCGGTCAGCTCGGTGGCCTGGATCCCGGAGCCGACGACGATCGCCACCAGGGCGGCTGTACCGACGAACTCGGCGGCGGCGCGGGCGGTCAGCGGGGTACGGGGCGGGGTGGCGCCGGGCGCGGGCTGCGGCGACGGGGCGGCGGCTATGGCGTCGCTCGCGGCGGGCTCGGTGGCGGTCACGGGAAGGGTCTCCTCGGACAGGTGAGGCACAGGGGCCAGAGTCAGGGGCAGGAACGCTTGAAGTTCGCCTCAGCGGTCAGGCGCGCGGTCTGCGCAAGGGCGGCGAACTGCCCGGCGAGCTGCTCGATGACGTCCGGCTTGAGCCGGTAGTACGTGAACCGGCCGCACGGCTCCGTCTCCACAACTCCGGCCTCACGCAGCACTCCCAGATGATTGGAGAGGTTGGTCTGCTTGGCACCGGTCTCCTCCACGAGATGGGTGGTGCACAGCGTCTCGCGGGCGAGCAGGGTCACGATCTGGAGGCGCAGAGGATCGGCCAGCACCCGCATCAGATCAGTATCGACTGACGTCATCATGGGCTGATACTGTCACATCACCCGAAGCTGATACCAGCTCGGGCTGATCTCTCTTGAGCCCGCCGAAGGGGGTTCTCGCCATGACCGCGTCCTCGCACCGGGCCCTTCCCGACGGACGTCTCGCGGCCGGTGCGGCCCGCCTCGCCATGCGCCACCGGGGCCGGTACTCCGTGGAGACGGTACAGCGGCTGATCGCCGACTCCTACGAGCAGCCCGCCGCACACGCGCACGTCCGCACCCACCTCGTGGTGCTGGCGGAGCGGTTCGCCGCCGAGCGCCTCGATGCGCCGGCTCATGCCGAGAACCCTGCCGAACCCGGTGGACGGCCGCGCGTGCTGTTCGTGTGCAGCCACAATGCCGGACGCTCCCAGATGGCCGCCGCACTGCTCGCGCACCGAGCCGGGGACGCGGTGATCGCCTCCTCCGCCGGCACCCACCCTTCCGGCACCGTCGACCCGCACGTGGTCCAGGCGCTCACCGAAGCGGGCATCGCTCTGGACGAGGTCTACCCCAAGCCACTGTCCGACGAGATCGTCCAGGCCGCCGACATCGTGATCACCATGGGCTGCGGCGACGCCTGCCCTGTCGTGCCCGGCCACCGTTACCTGGACTGGCCCGTCCCGGACCCGGAAGGCGCCCCGATCGCCGTCGTCCGCTCGATCCGCGACGCCCTCGACGCCCGGATCACCGAGTTGCTGGACACCCTGCCCGGCAACTGAAGTTCCGTCCCCCGCACCATTCCTGCCCTAGGAAGAACCGATGACTGCTCCGCTCGCCTCCGTGCTCTTCGTCTGCGTCCACAACGCCGGCCGCTCCCAGATGGCCGCCGGATTCCTGCGGCACTTCGCCGGCGACCGCGTCGAGGTCCGCTCCGCGGGCTCGCTTCCGGGCGAACAGATCAACCCCTCGGCCGTCGAGGCAATGGCCGAACTCGGCATCGACATCTCCGACCAGAAGCCCAAGGTCCTTACTGTCGAGGCCGCGCAGGCGTCCGACTACATCATCACGATGGGCTGCGGCGACGCCTGCCCGTACTTCCCGGGCAAGACCTACCTCGACTGGAAGCTTGAGGACCCGGCCGGGCAGGGCGTCGAGGCCGTTCGCCCCATCCGCAACGAGATCAAGGGCCTGATCGAGGGCCTGATCGCCGAGATCGACGCGAAGCAGGAGGCGTGACCACTGTGACCGACCCGACCGCCGCCACCGGCGACGACGTCCGCGACGTCATCGTCATAGGCTCCGGCCCCGCCGGATACACCGCCGCCCTCTACAGCGCCCGCGCCCAGCTGAAGCCCCTGCTCTTCGGCAGCTCGATCTTCGTCGGCGGCGCGCTGACCACGACCATTGAGGTCGAGAACTTCCCCGGCTTCCCGCAAGGGATCGACGGCCCGGACCTCATGGACAACATGCGGGCCCAGCCCGAGCGCTTCCGCGCCGAGCTTATCGACGACGACATTGTCCCCGTCGACCTGACCGGCGACATCAAGGAAGTCCCAGACTCCGCCGGCACCATCCACCGCGCGAAGGCCGTGATCATCGCGACCGGCTCCGGCTACCGCAAGCTCGGCCTTCCGAAGGAGGACGAACTCAGAGCTGATTAGCCCCCAGTCGGCATCGCTAAGTGCACGTCGAGGCACACGAGTGATCTACCAGTTCGATCATGGATGCCGGAAGCAATCACCGAGACCGAGGGGATGGACCCGTTCCACTCAGGGCGGGCTGTCCCAGCCTTCCACCAGGCCGGTGCTGCAGAACGAGGGACCTCTCAACCATTGAGCACGAAGCCCAGCACCTTCTGGAGATCGGCAGGCTCGTGGTAGTGCACACCGGTCATCCCAAGCGCGATGGCGGCCTCGACGTTCTCCAGCCTGTCGTCCACAAACAGGCACCGGCTGGCGGCGGTTCCTGCCCGCCGGGCTGCGATCTCGTAGATCTCCCGGTCGGGCTTGGCCACCCCCACCCGGGCACTGCTGACGACGTGGTCCGCGAGATCCGCCAACCCCATCGACTCAAGGTCCCGCTCCAGCTCCAGGGTCGCGTTGGTCACCAGGACCAGGGGTATGTGTCTGCGCACCCGGCGCAGCAGGGTCACCGCCGCGTCATCGGCCCGGAAGGGAGCATTGGCAAGCGCCATGCCCAGCTGACGGGCATGTGTCTGCGATACCTGGCCGGAGAGCGCTGACGCGATGGAGTCCACCCACTCCTCTTTGGTGATCTTGCCGAGCAGGAGCGGCAGGTCCACTTCGGGGGCGAAGGCCACCCTCGCGGTGGTGCCCTCGGCCACTCCCGCAGCACGTTCCAGCCCGGCCAGTGGAGCCATGTCGTAGAAACGGATCACGTTGTCGAGGTCGCACAGCACCGCATCAAAGGGCCTGCGGAGTATCTCTGAAGCCATCACCGCCCATGAATAGCACAGCGCGACCGCTGAACCTTTTCAGCGTGCTCCCTGATCGGGTGATGCCGTGAGCTCGAGGTGAGGGCTGCAACGTACGCAGCTCCCTGGTGGGCGGACGGCTGGCGAGCCTCCCGAGCCCTCTCCGTAGGGCGAGTCCATGCCACCGTCCCCCTGGTCCTCGCCCGGTGCAGTCCCGCCTCTCACTGGGCCGCTTCCGCCCGTCGACTGGATCGACCACGTCGACACGGACCCCATCCGTGCGTTGGAGATGCTTGTTCTGGGGTGGTACCCCGCCGAGGAGGCCGATCCGGATCCCAAGGCGCCCACCGGCGGTGATCTCGCAGGCCTGCCGTCTCCGCTCGCCTCCTTCCACCGCCTCGCTCGCCTACGTCCCGCCCTTCGTCGCTTCAGCAACCCGGTGCTCCTGCAGCCCCAACAAGCCGAGAGACCGCATGGCAGTCAGTTGGTCTTCGCGACAGACAACCAGGGGTGCAGGGACTGGTCCATCCCTTGGCCGCGTCAGGGCGGACCGGTGGACTTCGATCCCCCTGTCTGGCTCACAGAGGACCCCATTGCGACGACAATGCGGAGACGATCCTCGAAGCGGAACCGCTCAGCCGGTTCCTCCTCCAGTTCACGCTCAACGAGGCCTGCGACATCGCGCCATGATGGACGAGGTCGAGAAGTTGGGGCGGGTGCCCAGAACGTCCAGCCGACCAGGCGGATGCCACGGCCCGGCGTCGCGCAGCGGCCAGTTAGACGGCCCGACGTACGACGTTCGCGGCTCGCTGTCTCGCTCCGTCAACAGGCAGACGGTCGTGCCGACTCTGGTCAGCGTGAGATTTCGAACGGATCCGAGGAGGAAACCGTGACCACTGACCAGACTCTCGTCGCCCTGATCATCGCCGTGGGCGCCCTCTGCGCCATCGTCGCCGGCGCTTTCGTGCTCGCCCATCCGCGGCTCGGGCAGGCCCTGATGGTCGCCGTGACCGTCGGCATCGGGGTGGTGATGTTCCTCCGCACCTCATGACCTCCCACACGGCCGTCAAGCCCGGTCGACAAGGCGGACACCGCCGTTGAGATGTGACATCGCGTGGAGGATGTCGTCGGGGCGCGGGTGAAGCCGAGCCATCGTCCAGGCGGTCCGGGAGTCCATGCTCAGGCCAAAGCCGGCAGCCGGCCGCCGCGCCCTCCACGTCGTACGCGGTGCCAGCAGCCAGCGTCCGAGTGAGGATCGGATCGGCGTGGACTGCAACGCGCAGGCGTGTTGCAGCGCCGGCCTTGCACGGCCGAGCGGGTGCGTTGCGGGCGCTGCGAGCTTCGGTGGGCGTTGTCATTGGTACGTCGAGTGGCTTCGGTCTGGCCGTCTGGACGCCGGCTGACGGGGATGGCCGTCGTTCTGGCCGATCTGGCCTGAACCCGCACGGAGGTGGAAAGGGGGCAGCGTCCGGGCGCTGCCCCCCTCAGGGTCTGTCCGGCCAGCGGCGCTCAGCGCCTCGCTCGGCGCAGCCAGCCCAGTGCCCCGCGGGGCTCGGGCGGCTTCGCCGGGCCGTCGGCGTCCTGGCCGCTGCTGTGGGGCTGCACGTCCTTCAGGCGCGCGTCCCAGGGGCCGTCCGCCGCGGACAGGTAGACGAGGAGCGGGCCCTCGGGCAGTGGCAGGGTCTCCCTGCGTGCGCCGATCTCGCTGACGACGGACCTTCCGGGATTCGGGAGCGTGGTGGGGTCCGTGTGCCCCGCAAGTCGGTAGAGGTGGCCGATGAAATTGCTGTCGCCGTTGTAGTGGAAGGTGACGTCGGCCGTGCCTCCGGTGTGGAGCAGGACGTCGGGGCCCCAGCTCTCCAGCCGGTCCTTCGACAGGCGTCGGGCCTCGGCCAGCGGCAGGATCCGTACCTGCCAGGAGCCGCTCGCCTCCAGCCGCAGGCGCAGCCGCCCGTGCTCGGGGACGGAGGTGATCACCCGTCCCCGGAAGTCCTTCTCCGTGGTGCTGACGAGATAGCGTCCCTTGGCGTTGGACTCGTCGAGGGGCCACAGGCCCGTGTAACGGTCGCCCTTCAGGGTCAGTTCGACCATGACGGGGCCGTGCGGGAGATCCTTCACGGTGATCACGTCGTTGTCCCGGCCGGTGACGGTGCGCGGCTTGAAGACGGGTCCGCACGTCCAGGCCGACGGGTCGGGCTTCGGCGCGGGCGGGGAGGACGCGGTCAGGGGCGTCTGGTCGGGGGCCTCGGCTCTGGCCTGCTTCTGGGCCAGGGCCAGGGCCCGGATCTGCGCCGGGGTCATGTCCAGGATCTGGTCCCGGGTCAGGCGCAGGCCCTGAGCCGGAGCCCCGGCCGGGGCGGGCGGGACGGCGGCCGGGGCGGGTGCCGGGATCCGCTCCAGGACCTCCTGCGGATCCTCGTCCACGTCCACCCCGTGGTCCACCGCAAGGCCCGTCAGCCCGTCCACGTACCCCTGGCCGACCGCGCGGAACTTCCAGCCGCCGGACCGGCGGTACAGCTCCGCGAGGACCATCGCCGTCTCGCCGCCCGCGTCGGTCACCTCGTACCCCACGACCGTCGCGCCGTCCGGCCCGAAGACCTCCACGGACAGCCCGCGCACGTCCCGCAACGCCCCCTCCTGCGTCGACGCGACGACGAGGACGCGGGCGATCTCCTCCTCGACCGAGGCCAGGCCCGTCTCCAGCCACACCCTGCCGCCCTCGCCAGCGGACAGCCGTACCGCGCCCGACGGATGCGCCGGAACGCCGTCGAACACGATGTCAGCGTCCCCCCGAACCCTGCCTTGTTCCGTCACGAGCAACGCCGCGACGTCGACGCCGTTCCCAACGGCGACGCGCAGTGCCGCCGTCGGGACGAAAGCGTTGTCTCCCTTGATCAATCCCCTCAGCATGAACGGATCTTGCGCATGATCGGGGGATATGCGCAAGGCCCCGGGCACGGACACCCGCGGCCTCGCGAAGGGGAACTATGAGGACTTCGCGCGTCGCCGGGCGGGAGTCGATGCCGGGCCTGATTGCGTGCGTGACCACCCGAACGCCGGCTGGGCCCTACATGCACCGGAAGACGCCATCAGAGACAGGCGCCGAAGAGGAGCGCCTGGAACGCCTGTCCGCGATGACCCGGAGGTACGCCGGGCATCGCTACATCTTCCCCTCGGCGAAAAGGCCGAGCCGCAGCCCGCCCGAGCCGTGGTGCCCGCCGCCCGCGCCCGAGGTCGACCAGGAACTCCAGGCGCCGGACCGGCACCTGGCGCTGGGGGACGTACTCCCTTTACGCACTCGTAGCTCGGCGCTGAGCGCGCGGTGTCACTGGAGCCGCTGCCGGGGCGTCGGCCGTCGCGGCAGGCTCCGTGCGCCGCCCAACGGCGACTGGATCGGCCTGAACGTCTCCTGCCCAGGGGAGAAAGCCCCGGGGCGGAGCCGCGGATCAATGCGCGGCGCGGGCAGGGCCGGACGAGGCCACGGGCGCCGGGCACGCCCGCAGCGTCAGCCACCTCGACCTCGGGCCCCTTTCGTCTTCACGCGCGAACCGCACAACCCCTGGGAGGCGATCTTGGACGGGTGAACGAGAAGGGCTGGCACGGGCTCTGACCCGACCCCGACGCCCCCACCGCGGCCGAACCCTGCCCTGCCCAGCCCCCCCGAAGATCACGACTGGTGATCGTCGGGTGACGGGTTGCCAGTGGCAGGTGCTTTGTTGGGCCGGCCGCGCAGGGAGGCGCAGCACGACCAGGGAGGGGTCTGAGACCTTGCCGTTCATCAGGCAGTACACGAAGAGCGACGGGACAGTGGTCCGAGGGCACTGGCGGCCGCCGGCGGGGACAGCGCGGCAGACGACGATCGCTCTGGGGATCGTCGTGGCCGTGGCGGTGTTCGGGAACACCGCCACGACGCCGGGCAGCGAGGCTCTCACGGAGCGGTTACCCGGCCCGCGGACCTCCCCGGCGGCGACGTATCCGATCAAGTGGCCCGGCTGGCCCAACCCCGCTCCACTCCCGCGGTGAAGTACCCGATCCCATGGCCAGGCGCAGCGAAACCGGTGCCGCGACCGGCGCCTACGGTGTCGTACCCCATCGCATGGGACCGCAACGGAGACGGCCGTTGAGCCGGCGTCCGCCCGCGCGGCGGCGACCGCCTCACCGACGCACGCGGAAGGCGCCCGGCAAGAGTGCTCGCCAGAGGAGCTGTTGGCGAACTGGACGCTGGTAGACGGCGACTGGGGCCGAGCCGAAGTGGGCCAAGAAGCTCACCGCCAGGACCGGCGCGGGCTGGCCGCGCTGTTCTGGTCGAACATCAACCCGTACGGCACGTTCCGCCTCGACATGGACGAGCGGATCGATCTCCTGCCCGTCCATGCACCCGGCCCTCGTCGAGCAGTGCTCAGCGCGTCGGACGGTAGGTCGCGATGATCACTCCAGTGCTGGTCGGCTGAGCGCTGACCAGCTCCAGCTTCTTCAGGGTGGCGTCGTCGGCGAACAGCTTCTTGCGGCCTTCGCCGGCCACCACGGGGTGGATCAGCAGTACCAGCTCGTCCAGCAGGTCCTGCTCGAGCAGCGAACGCACGAGCGTGGGGCTGCCCGCGACGGTGATGTCCTTGCCCTCGCTCGCCTTGAGCTCCTCGATCGCGGCCGTCAGATCGCCGTTGATGAGCGTGCTGTTGGCCCAGTCGTCCACGCTGTCCAGCGTGGAGGAGACGACGTACTTGGGCGTGTCGTTGATCCACTTGGCGAAGCCGGCGTCCTCGCCGTCGGTCACCGTCGGCCAGTACCCGGCCCACTCGGTGAAGGTCACCCGGCCCAGCAGAATCGTGTCGGCCGTCTCCAGCGTCTTTCCCAGCGCTGCGCCCATCTCCTCGTCGAAAGCGAACTGCCACTCGTTCGGCGACTGGGCGACACCGTCGAGCGAGACGAACAGACCAGAAACGACCTTGCGCATGATTCCTCCGTGATGAGTTCGGGGTCGTCTGCCCGGTCCCGGCCGGACAGTGTTCTGGCCGGGACCGGGCCGACCCCGTCGGCTACGTCAGGAAGACTATGCGGGCACTGGGGAGGAGGGCTTGTACAGAAGCGACAGCGGCTCCGCAATGTCCGGGGCGCTCAGTTGAGTGGCGGTCCGGCCGATGAACCGGGTCAAGGACCGCGCCAGGTGGGGCTGGTCGAAATAGCCCAGCCGGTGCACGACGTCCTGCACCGGCGCCCCCTCCTGTATCAGTACCGCCGCCTCGCGGGCGCGCTGGATCTGCCGGATGGCACCCTGGGTGAGGCCCGTCGCCGCGACGAAACGCCGCTGGAGGGTTCGCTCGGAGACATCGGTGGCCGCGCCGCCGAGCACTGCGGGCACGATCGGGTCGCAGTCCACGATGCCCTCGCGCACCATGCGCAGTACGAACGCCTCCGCGTTGTCGTAGTCGGGCACGTGCCAGGCGGAACCCTTCAGCCACACGGAGCGCCGAGTCACGTCGGGTATCTCCGCGCTACCGCCCACGAGTCGGCTGATCGGCACGTGAGGCATCGAGGCGCCGAGAGCGAAGCTGATACCGAAGAACGTGGCGTCCTCGGGAACGGGAGCCGGACAGGCCCTGGGCTCCGGGCCCAGCACGGCCGCCTGCACCCGGCCGTGCTGCTCCCAGAAGACAAGCTCCCAATGCGACGCCGCGATCGACGTCATCCGCCCCACGTCGATACTGTGGCTGCGCCATACCCGCTCGATGTACGGCAGCTCCGACGGCCGACTCTCGATCTCCAGAACCAACCGGATCGTCCCCCGTTCACCGCCGCCTGAGCCGCCAGTGTGTCACGTCGTGCCGACGGCCAGGCGCGTGCGAGATGCCCTGTGGGCCAGGCGCGGCAGCAGGCAATCGGCACACGCCGCTCTGGGCGCGGGCGTCAGCCAGGCCAACGCCTCCGTCGCTGCGGCCCGTGTTCAGACGCGCAGCGAGCTCGAGCTGCGGCAGCAGACCGCGCTGGTCGATGCGTCTGCTGGCTTCCTCCGTGCCGCTGACGCGCTCGCGCGCACCGTTCAGCATCTGCCCGGTGTCGAGCCCGAGGAACGCCACGCTCAGCTCGCTGCTCACGACATGGCGGTGGTGACGGCTCTCGGTCCGCTGGAGCTTCTGGCTCCGCCGGGCCTGCTGCATCATGCGAGGGCCCTGCTGGAGTACTGCCAGACGTTGGCGAAGCTTGCCCTGGACAGAGCCGTGCTCCGCTCTGCTGTACAGGCTTTGGAGTCCGGCCGGCGCCCTCTCAACCCAGAGACCTGCGAGGACGACCGTCACAGTTCAGTCCGTCGCATGGCAACTCCTGGTGGATTGGTCCGGCCGGGAGGACGAGGAGCGGTGGGGAGACCGGGACTTCCTGGAGTTCTGTCTCCAAGACAGCCAGTGCATGGCCGTGGGCGAGACATCCCGGGTTCTCGCAGTCGCCGGCCGCGTTCCGGCAGCCTGGTCGCAGATGATCGGCGGCTTTGTCCGCGACCCGCTCATGGAACAGTACGCCTCTCTACGCACACCCTTCCGAAGCCGCCCGCTCGGCACAGCCTCTGATATCCCCAGTCGAACCACACGGTTCGGTGACGCCGGCAAGCAGGACCGTCGGCGAAGCTGTCCAGTCGTCGATCTCCAGCCCTTTCCCGTCTGCCTGATCTGTCGCACCCCTAGGGCGCGGGCCGCCACTGGTAGGCGCGGGTGCCCGGGACATGGGTGCACAGCAGGGCGTAGCCCTCGGGGCTGAACCCGACCGCGAGCGCCTGGTCCGCCGTGCAGGGGGTGAACGGCGTGGGCCCTTCGGGGTCCGGCAGCCCCCGGGCGGCGTCGCTGGGCATGGCGGTCGGAGCGGCCCGGGCGGCGTCGCTGGGCGCGGAGGTCGGAGCGGCGCGGGTGGCGGGTGCGGAGGTCGGAGCCGTCTGGGTGGCGGGCGGCGTGGACGCGGCCGGTCCGGCGTCCTTCGTGCCGTCGTCCCCCGTGGTCAGCGCGAGGCCGACGGCCACGGCGAGCGCCACGGCTCCGGCCGCCGCGACGAACGCGAGCCGGCCATGCGTCCGCCGGACGGGGCCGGCCGCCGCGGTCGAGGCCGCCAGGCGGCCGGATGCCGCCAAAACGCCCGGGCCGGTCGGAACGTCGCCGGCCTGCGGCGCCTCCTCGAACTGGTCCGGTATGACGAAGGGCTCGTCCGCCCAGATCGCCGGCCAGCGCTCCGGGCCGAGCGCCGCTCTGGCCCGCGCGAGCTCGTCGCGGGCCGCTGCGGCGGACGGGCGGGCCTGCGGGCGGGCGGCGGTCATCGCGGCGACGAGGGCGGGCGGGGCACCGAGGTCGCGGAGCACCAGGCCGGCCGCGTACACGTCCTGGGCGGGCGAACTGTCCCCGCCGGCGCGGATCTCCGGCGCGAGGTAGTCGGGCGTGCCCGTCACGAAGCCGGGCGAGGTGAGCTGGACGTGCGGCAGGACCCGGGCCACGCCGAAATCGCCCAGGTACGCGTGCGGGCGGCCCTCGCCCGTCGCCGCGAGCAGCACGTTCGAGGGCTTCACGTCGCGGTGCACGAGACCGGCCGCGTGCACTGCCGCCAGCGCGTCGAGGAGCTGCTCTGCGATCGACAGGCCGGCTGAGGGCGGGAGTTCGCCGTAGTCCGCGAGGAGTCCGGCCACGGTGCCGCCCCGGACGAGCGGCAGCACCAGCCACGCCTCGCCCGCGCGGACGAACCAGTCGAGCGGGGTGAGCACGTGCGGATGCCCGATCCGGACCGACTGCTCGCAGACCAGCCTGAGCAGCGACTCGACCCCGGCGTCTCCTGACACCTTGACGGCCACTTCCTCGGCCCCCGAACCCTGCGCGGCCCGCGTGTCGACCGCTCGCCAGACCGTCCCCTGCGCCCCGCGCGCGATCGGCGCGAGGAGCCGGTACCGGTCGGCGAGCATCACCCCTGCCTCCATGCGCGGCAGCGTACTCCCGTGCGGCAGGCGGGCGTTCAGGAGGAGACGGTGACGACGATCGTGGTGCCGGTGCCGACGACCGAGACCGCGTCCGTGCCCTTGGTGGCGGTCACCGTGCCGGCGACGTCCACGACGGTGTAGCCCTTGCCCTCCAGGTCCTTGGAGTACGACTCCAGCACCTGCGCGGGGTCGTCGGCGGTGTACGTCAGGACGTAGGCGCCCTTGTCGCCGGTGACCGAGGTCAGCTTGCCGTTCGGCAACGGCAGCCCGGCCGGCAGGTCTTCTGGGGCCTTGACGTCGCCGGAGGGCGCGTCCGAGGCGGGAGCCTCGGGGGCGGAGGTGGCCGGGGGCTTGGCCGAGGGGGCCGCGTCTCCCTTGGCGTCGGACCCGCCGCCTCCGCAGGCGGTGAGCCCGAGACCTGCGACGAGCAGGGCGGCGAGGACCGAAGGGGTGTTCTTCCAGGGCATGATGACGGCCAATCAGCTAGGTGATCTCCTTCGACCGAGAGATTGACACATGAAAACTCTCTTTGACAAGTGTCAATCGATCCTTCTAGCGTGCCCTGATGGACCAGACCACGACAGCCCGCAATCTGGAACTCCAGCGTCAGTGGTACGGCGCCCCCCTCGGGGAGCTCTGCCGGGACCTGCGCACCCTGTTCGGGGTGACCCAGTCGGCTCTCGCAGAGATCATCGGGATCTCTCCGGCCATGCTCAGCCTCGTGATGCGCGGCCAACGCGCCCGAATCGCCAACCCCGACGCCGCGGCCCGGCTCTCCGCCGCACTCCACCTCGCCCACGAGGTCCGCGCCGGCACCGTGCCCCCCGACGCCGTCGCAGACCGCCTCGACGAAGTGCGCTCCAGCCGAACGCCCGGCCAAGACTCCCTGGGCGCCGCCGCGCCGACGACCCCGCCCGACGGCGCACTCCCGCCCGACGCCGAGCTCCGATTCGTCCGACGGCTACGCGATCTCCTCACCTCCACCTCCGGCGCGATCGACCTCCTGGACGCCGCCGACCTCCTCGCACCCCGCCACCCCGACCTCGCCGAGATCCTGCGCACCTGCGGCGCAGGCCGCACAGACGAAGCCGTGGCCCTGGTACGCCGCCTGACCCAGCCGTAAAGCGGGTTGCAGAACGAGATCAGCATGCGTCTTGCACCGTTTCCCTGCACGGGGGTGAGACGGTTCTCACCGCCGCCGCCCTCCTTGTGGGGCGCCGCGCGCCGGTCAGGGGACGCATGGTGGGGAGATCCACGGCTGTGGCCGCAGTTCTGTGGTCATCCTCCCTGCGACGATCGGCGGCCTCGCCTTCACCGCCCTGATGGCCCACTGGGGTGCTCGGGGCCTTCTGCTCGGCGGTGCCGACGGCTTCCCGCACGCCGAGGGCTGGGACCTGCCGACGATGACAGTCAGCGGTCCGATCACCTTGTGGGGCCCCTGCTGCCGGCCCTGACGTTCGCGTATCACCGTCGCCGGCCCTCTCACTGATCTGCTGGCAACGCTCTTCAGCCACCAGGGGGTGGTGCTCGGGGTCTGTCTGCGGGCGGCTTCCGCGCTGGTGCACCTGTCCGGGTACTGATGGTGCCGGCGGGGGCAGCCGCGCACGGTGCCGACCCAGTGCCCGGCAGGTCCGCGCGTACCTCTCCGCCGCCGAACCCCCACCCCGCGGACGTCACCCGCGCCTTCTGGGGCGGCCTGCCATGGCGGACGACTGTCCACCGCCCGACTGCTCCACGAGCACGGCACCGGCATCGTCCGGGTCGGCTGGGACGACATGACGCCGCTCGACGTCACCCGGGCCCAAGGCGCCGACGACGTCGTCCGGGGCTGCGCGAGCAGGGCGCGGCGTCGAGGAAGGACCAGCGCTCCGCCCCATGACACCCCCAGGGTTCAGTGGGGCGTGTCACAGACAATCCGGCGGCGTTGTGGGAGCTTCAACTCAGTTACCAGTCAGTTCAGTTACTGAAGAGCCGAGGTGGGGCAGGACACTTCGGAACGGTCTGCCCGCCACGTGGAGAGGATCGAGTGAGCTCTTTGGAAGCCGCAACACTGGACCAGGTCGTCGACACCGCCCGCTACCCCCTGTCGGAACTCGACAGCGCCGAGGGCCGCGCCGTGGTGTCCCGTGCCCGGCGTGAACTGTCCGCCCTCGGCTGCACCGTGCTGCCCGACTTCATCCGTCCGTCACTGCGCGACACGCTGAGCCGCGAGTGCTCGACCATGGCGTCCCGGGCGCACTTCGACACCGAAACGGTCAACGTCTATAACATCGCGGTGGACGCGGAACTGCCGGACGACCACCCGGGCCGGAAGACCTTCGAGCGCGGCAACGCTTTCGTCGCCCGGGACCGCATCCCCGACGACGCCGTCATCAGCCGCCTCTACTCCGACGAACTGTTCCGCCGCTTCATCGCACTGTGCTTCGGACTTCCGGAGCTCTACGAACTCGCGGACCCGCTCTCCGGGCTCGTCCTCAACGTCGTCGCGCCGGACAAGGAACACCCCTGGCACTTCGACACCAACGAGTACACGGTCAGCATGCTCACCCAACAGGCCGAGGTCGGCGGTGACTTCGAATACTGCCCGGGCATCCGGTCCGCGCACGACGAGGGATTCGACGACGTCCGGGACGTGCTCGAAGGCCGGGGCGGGGCGCTCGTCCGCAGCCTCCCCCTGCAACCGGGTGACCTGCAGCTGTTCAAGGGCCGCTACTCGCTGCACCGGGTCAGCCCCGTCCGGGGCGGCGTCGCACGCCACTCCGCGATCTTCGCCTACAGCGAGCGCCCCGGCGTCGTCGGCAGCGTGGCCCGTACCCGGCAGCTCTTCGGCCGCGTACTGCCCGAGCATCTGGCGGCCGAGGGCCGGGCCGTCCGGGGCGACGCGCTGCTGGACTGACCGTCCCACCGACCGGCACAGCCGCCGCCCCCCACTCTGCGATGGACGAGGAGTAAGCCCTGTGCGTTTCGACGCGACCGGGAAAGTCACGCTCGACCACATCTACACACAGCCCGATCCCCGGGCCTACTTCCGCCTGCTGCGCCCCCTCGGCTACTGCGTTCCACAGCAGGCGAAGCCCTACTTCGCGAAACTCGTGAAGGAGTACCGGGAGGCCCGGCACGTCACCGTGCCCCACATTGTGGACATCGGCTGCTCGTACGGAATCAACGCCGCACTGCTCAAGTACGACGTGACCATGGACGAGCTCTACGCCCGCTACGACGACGAGGGCCTCGACGGGAAGAGCCGCGAAGCCCTGCTCGTCCGCGACCGGAAGCTGTCCCGCTCGCACCAACCCGCCCAGCGCATCCGCTTCACCGGCCTCGACACCTCCCACCACGCACTGTCCTACGCGCACGAGGCCGGGTTCCTCGACGACGCGGTGCACGCCGACCTGGAGGCGAACGAGCCCACGCCGCGACAGCGCGCCCAGCTCGCCGGGGCGGACCTGGTGATCTCGACGGGCTGCCTCGGCTACGTCACCGAGCGGACACTCGTACGGATCGTCGAGGCGCAGGGCCCCCGACGGCCCTGGATGGCGCACTTTGTGCTGCGGATGTTCCCCTTCGACCCCGTGGAACAGGCACTGGGAGGACTGGGCTACCGCACCGTCCGCGTCGACGAGGTGTTCAAACAGCGCCGTTTCGCCTCGCTGCAGGAACAGGCGCTCGTGCTCGAGAGCATGTCGGCCGCCGGAGTGGATGCGAGAGGCCTCGAAACGGAAGGCTGGCTCTACGCACAGCTCTATCTTTCCCGCCCGCACGACACCCCAGGTATCGACGATCCGAATCGAGAGACGAATTGAAGTCCAGTCAGGATGCAGCGGTGAACGCGACCTTCGCCCGGGAGGCCGACCTGCCGCGGGTGCCGCTGCCCACCCTGGAAGCCAGCTGCGAGAACTTCCTCACCTGGTGCGCGCCGCTGCTGACGCCGGACGAGCGGGCGGCGACCGAGGCGGAGGTGACCGCCTTCCTCCGACCCGGTGGCCCCGGCCGGGTCCTGCACGCGGCGCTGGAGGAGTACGACGCCACGGAGGGTGTGCACAGCTGGCTCGACACCTTCTGGCCCTACCGTTACCTGGGCCGCCGGGACCGGATCGCTCTGAACGCCAACTTCTTCTTCCTGTTCAGGGACACGGGCCTCCCCCAGGTGGAGCGGGCGGCCGGGCTCATCGCCGGGGCCCTCCACCACAAGCGGCAGCTCGACGAAGGGCTCATCGCGCCAGTGGTGCAGCGCGGAGCCCACCAGTCGATGGTGCAGAACAAGTTCCTGTTCTCCACCACCAGAATTCCCGGCGCACAGCAGGACACCGTCCGCGCCCCGTACACCGACGCCTGGCCTGGTCCGTCCGACGCCCCTCACATCGTGGTGTTCTTCCGTGGCCGGATGTTCCGGCTCGACGTCATCGGTCCCGACGGCGTCCCGCACGCCCTGGACGAACTCGAGGCGGGGCTGCGCGCGGTGATGAAGGCGGGCGACGAGCAAGCCGGCGAGGACACCTCGGTGGGTCACCTGACCACCATGGCCCGCGCCGAATGGGCCGCCGCCCGGGCCTCTCTCGTCGCCGGCCACCCAGGTAACGCCGACGCGCTCGACACCGTCGAGACTGCACTGTTCTGCGTCTGTCTCGAAGACTTCGCACCGGAGAGCGCTCAGGACGCCTGCGACCAGTTGCTGTACGGCGACCGCGGCAACCGGTGGTTCGACAAGGCCGTGTCGTTCGTCGTCTTCGCCGACGGGCGCGCCGGCATCAACGTCGAGCACTGCGAGCTGGACGGCACCACCATCCTCAGCTTCACCGACGCCCTGCTCACCAGCTCCGCCGAGGAGTTCTCACGCCGCTCCGGGGCCCGCTCCCAGGGACAGCCCGTACTGGAGCCGGTCGTGTTCGCGCTCGACGACGCGCTGCGCACGCAGGTGCGCACCGCCGCCGACGCATTCGCCGCGTACGGGCGGAACACCGCGACCACCACCGTGTCCTTCGAGGACTTCGGAAGTAGTGCGGCCAAGGCACTGGGGGTTTCGCCGGACGCGTTCGTCCAGGTCGCCTATCAGCTGGCCCACCAGCGGGCGAAGGGCCGGCTCGGTGCGACGTACGAGTCGATCGCGACGCGGCAGTACCAGCACGGGCGGACGGAGGCGATGCGCGTCGTCACCCCCGAGATGCTCGCGTTCGTCGCCGCGATGGACGACCCGTCGACGGACACCAGCCTCCGGCACGTCGCGTTCCGTGCCGCCGCCGACGCCCATGTGGCGCGTGCGAAGGAGAGCCAGGCCGGCCAGGCGCCCGAACAGCACCTGTGGGAGCTGGAGCTGATCCAGCGCCGCCGGGGGGCGGAGCTCGGGGTGGACGAGCAGCCCTCCCTGTATCGAACGCCGGGCTGGCTGACGATGCGGGACGACTACCTGAGCACCAGCTCCGCGCCGTCGGCCAACATCCAGTTCTTCGGCTTCGGCTCCACGAGCAGCCGGTGCATCGGTGTCGCGTACGTGCTGTTGCCCGAGCGCTTCAACATCTACCTGAGCACCCCGCTCCCGGTTGCCGACCAGATGCACGCCTTCGCCAGCCACCTCCGCGAGGCGGTCGCCGAACTGCGCGAACTGCTGACGTCCGTGCGGTCTGAGGACTGACCGGCGCACGGAAAGGACCGTAGGCCGTGCCCTCCGGGGGGAAGGGCACGGCCGACACCGACATCGTCCCACTGAGCCTCCTGCCGGGCAGGGGCCAGATTCATGAAATCGGGCTCCCACATAGGCATATGCGGTCTGGATCGGCGGCGCCAGAAGCGGAACTATCGCATGCACGGGGGCGTTGATCACCAAGGCCGACAGCCAGCGCGCCGAGCACCACGCCTCACCCCTGCAGGCGAGCCTCGAACAGCTCAAGGGCCTCCCCACGACTCTGGTGATCACCGACGAGGCCGACGTCCTGCGCGACGAGGGCGAGCAGTACGCCAACAAGCTCCGTGAGGCCCGCGTCGACGTCACCTCCGTCCGCGTCCAGGCCATGGTCCACGACTTCCTTCTCCTGGACAGCCTCCGCGACACCCGCGCCGCCAACGTCGCACGCAACCTCGCCATCGAGGCGCTCAGGACAGCGCTGCACGACAACTGATCCACAGGCGCTTCCACGCGCGTGCGTCCACGAGGCCGGGCTCGCCGGTGCCATGACCGCGCCGACGGGCACCGGCGCCCTCGAGCGGCTCGCACTCCTGCCGAATCCCGGCTAACCCCCGAACTCACTCGTCCCAACGAGAGAACGGCCCAGCCCGGAGCAGTGGAACCGGCGTCCACCCGAGGCGACGGCCGGGCCTTCGGCCGGCTCCGCCCCGGCCATCCAGAACGTAATGGGCCGCCGACTCCGTCGGCGGCCCATTACGAACGGCGGAGGCTGACAGCCAGTAATTGTCAGGCTGCTGTGGGCGGACGATGTGGCATGGCATGCTCGGTGCATGGCCCGCACGACCTTCCACTGTGACATCGAGACGGACAGTCACGAGGCGATGCTCGCGATTCTGCGTGACTGGCTCGTTCGACCGAGTCTGGCGATGGCCGTGGGGCGGACCGGATACGAAACGACCCACCGCGACGACACCATCGCGGTGTACTGCTACGAGGCAGGCGCGCCCGGCTCCGGTGATTCCTTCTATCTGCTCGAGGGAGTCGTGGAAGCGGAACCGGTCAGGGCGGCGGAGCGGCTGGCGGCGCTCGCCGGTGCTGCCAGAACCGCCGGGCTGGGCTGTTCCATCGAGTACGCCGAGGCCGACGCCGACGGTGCGGCGATCGGCGCGGAGTCGAGTATCGCGTGAGGGGAGCGCAGGGCGAATGGCTGAGGTCGCTGGGGCCCGAGCGGAACTGCGCCGGTTCGGTGAATCCCTGCTCGCGCAGGTTCGGGCTGTTGCCGAGCATGTCACCCCGGCGGTAGCGATCCCCGATTCCGCGCTGCCGGACTTGCCGGAGGTCGCCGAATGGACCGACCCTCTGCGCTATCGATTCAGCCTGCGCGAGCAGACCAGTCTGCCCGCAGGGGTGTGCGCCGACGAGGCTGTGCGCCGCGCTTTCGAGACCTTAGCTGCTGGAGGGTTCGACATCACGGAGGAGCGTGGTACCGCTATCTTCGGCGCGCGGATCGTGGTGACTGGGAGCCGTGACGGGTTCTGGATCAAGGTGCGGGTCTGGCCGGATACCGGCGATGTCGTGTACGCGGGCGTCACGCCGATGCTGGCCCTGCTGGAACCGCAGGCTCCTTTGCACCCCGACCCCGTTCGCACGAGAGAGATGGTCGAGCGGGGGAACGTACTCTGTTACGAGTGCGATGGCCTCGGCTGGTGTCCGGGCTGCGGTGGTCTCGGCTGGGTGCTCGATGACGCCGGGCTGCGGCGAAGGTGCCCGGAGTGCCGGGAACAGCGGGTCTGCCCAATCTGCCGCGGCAGCGGTCAGCTACCGACCGAGGGGTTACGCCGGACTGAACGGGCGTTCTACCCCGAGCTTGCCGACCCGCCGGTACGTCAGGACGAGTCATGACAACGGCGTTGTGGCTTTCAGCAGGGCAAGCGACAGTGTGTCACGGGAGACGTCGATGGGGCCGACATGTCCAGGTGGTGGCGAATCTCCTCGTGCAGTCGGCCCCACACGCCGGCCCTTGGCCGGATCAGGAACCGGCGATGCGCGCTCGACGTCGAGACCTCGAAGCATGGCGGCAGGGCCCGCCAGGCGCAGCCGGAGCCAGTACGTAGATGATCGCGGCGAGCAACGCCTAATCAGGCAGGTCCTGCGTTCCACCACGCTGCGGCTGGACCCTCGACGGCGGGGTCAGTTCTGTGGATCAAGTCGAAGCCTTCTACCTCAAAGTCTGGGTGCCGGCGGCCCAGTTGCGCTGGATGGCCAGGCGTTTACCGACCGCGTCGCTCCTCTTCCGGCCGGGGCGTTGCGGCGGCAGCCCTGCGGCGCCACGCCCGCGCCTGGCGGGCATGGCCCTGTGTCTCCGAGAGCTCTGCCAGCTGGGTCATGGCCCCCACGTGCCCAGCCTCGGCGGCCTTCTCGTACCAACCCTGCGCCGCGTACAGATCACCCTTCAGTTCGTTGGAACGCCCGAGGGCCAAGAACGCGTTGACGTCACCCTTCCGGGCACGCTCGGTCAGCCAGCTCTCGAGCTCGGCAAGCATCTCGGAACTGTTGAGCAGAGCTGCCAGCCGGCGACCGCCCTCGTCGTCGCCGGCGGCGACCGACTTGCGGTACCAGGACTTCGCCGCCTCCCGGTCCCCCTGCTCCAGTGACAGGGCGCCGAGGGCGTTCATCGCGGCGGTGGAACCGCCCGCAGCCGCTCGGCGGGCCCACAGGTCGGCCTGGCCGACCTCACCCTGCTCGTACAACAGCTGCCCGAGGGCGTACGCGGCGTCGGCGAGACCCTCCTCGGCTGCGCGACGGAACCAGCCCTCGGCCTCTTCGGTGGCGCCCCGCTCCTGACAGAGGGAGCCGAGAACGGCCATCGCGTGCGGATTCCCTGCCGCTGCCGAACGCCGATACCAGTGGACGGCCTCGGTGTCCTCCCCCCGCAACCGCAGGAGGTACCCGAGGATCTCCATCGCGCGCGCATGCCCCGCGCCGGCGGCCTCCCGCAGCAGCGGCTCGGCCTCCGCGTGACGTCCCCACTCGTGGAGCAGCACGCCGAGAGTGACGGTGGCATCAGGATGCCCCATCGTGGCCGCACGGCGCAGCCACCGTTCGCCGCCGTCCCGGTCGTCGTGCGTACTGAGATGCAAGCCGTACCGGAACACCGCGACGACATCCCCGGCCTCTGCCGCCTGGCGAAGGCGCCCGACCCCGTCACCACGCCCCGCTTCCCCCGAACTCCCCCGCACGGGTATCCCCCTTTCATTCGACTTGCACTGGGCTGTTTCCCAACGGTTCACGGCGATGGCACGGACATGCCCTCCCCTGATGGTGACCTGACCACAGGACGGTGTCCGGCAGAGAAGCATCTGCCGAATGCAATCAATCCGAGGGGGGAAGATGGGGTCGAGAACGGCCATCGTGATGCTTCTCGTAGGGCTGGGCTGTGCACTGCTCATCAGCGGTGCGATAGCCGTCCGCGCGTCGAAACGGCGACGGAAGGCCTGGCACCCCAGACGGTACGGACGGATGAAGCGCCTCGCTCTGCCCTACCCTCCCGAACCGCCCGCGCTCCCGGAGCATCGTGAGCCTTCCGAACCCTCCGCGTCGGTGAAGCCCGCCAAGTTCACGATGGAATGGGTTCCGGGCGTTGATCTTTGGTCGTTCGTCAACCCACGCATAGGACTGGACTGGCCGTGCGCCATCTGCGGCCACGAACGCCACTCGAACCCTAGGCGACCATGCGCTGAGTTGAGCTGCCGATGCGGCTACCTACGGGACGACCTGCCGCCCTGGGAGAGACAGCCCGACTGGACCGGCTGAGGGATCGCCTGCCGGCAGCAGCCACCTGCTGCGCTGGATCGTGGCGACTCAGTGAAATCGTTCGGCGATCGCTGCCGCGATCTGATCTGGTGCATCTTCCTGGATGAAGTGCTTCGCCTGGCGGAGTTCGACGATGTCGAGGTCGGTGAATGAGGAGCGAATCCTCGGGATGCATGCTTTCGGCCGGAACACCATGTCCCGCATGCCCCATACCGCCAGAGCCGGTTTGTCACCGAGGCGGGCAGGTACGTCTTGGGCGAGTTTCTCCAGCAGCGGGCGTGCGGCGCGGATCTCCCTGGGCGTGACCGTGAGTGCACGTCGGGCTTCCTTCGTGGGTTGCACCATGCGGTAGTGGTCGGCCTCGACTGCGGTCAGGGTGGGGCCGGTCCTGCCGAGCAGGAACTGTTCCACGAGGAGGTTCTGTTCGAGGATGCGCCGTTGCATGGGACGGCTGCTCATGATGACGCTGAACGCCCGATTCGCCAGCGGCTCGATCGGCCAGAACGCGGTGTTGCCCAGCACGATCCCCTTGACGCGATCCGCGCGCGTGGTCGCCGCGCCGAGCCCGATGGGGCCGCCCCAGTCCTGCCCCATCAGGACGAAGTCATCGAGCTGTAGATGGTCGATCAGCTGACCGACGACCGCCGTGTGCTCCGAAATCGTGTAGCCGAAGCCGACCGGGCGCTCGGACAAGCCGAAGCCCAGGTAGTCGACAGCGATGCAGCGGTACCGGTCGCGCAGGCTCTTCACAATGTGCCGGTAGAGGAAACTCCAGGTGGGAGAGCCATGACAGAACACAATCGGCGGCCCCGTCCCCTCGTCGATGTAGTGAACCCGACCGGCGGACGAGTCGAACCATCGTGACTCGAAGGGATACAGGCTCGGGTCGGGAACGAAATCGATCATCGCGCTCTCCTCCTGGTCCGCACGGTGTCCTGCCGGCCCGGACCTTCATCGCCACTACAGGTGTAGAGCATCCGCGATCGAGACTCTACACCTGTAGCATCGAGTCGTGTCTTCGAATGTGGCGAGTGGCAGTGAGCGGCGGAAGGCGATCGCGGACAGCGGGATTCGCATCATCGCCCGCGACGGTGTTCGCGCCCTGACACATCGAGCCGTCGACCGCGAGGCCTCGATCCCGCAGGGATCGACCTCCTACCACGCCAAGACGCGGCTCGCGCTTGTGGAACTCATCGTCGACGCGCTCGCCGCCCGTTCGAAAGCCGACGCCGTAGCACTTGCCGGCTCCCTCGCCACGACGTACGAACGCGAACGCCCGCTTGGCGTCGAGGAACTTGCCGCGCTGGTCTCAGGACTCGTCGAGACCCTCGCGTCACGTCGCGACGACATGAGAGCCCGATACGCTCTCATCCTTGAACTCGATGACTCGCCACACCTTCGAGCAAGGTTGACGGCAGCGTCCGAGGTCCACACCCTCGCCCGACAGATCACGGCGCCCGCCCTCGCCGGAGCAGGACTTCCCAGCTCGGACATACACGTCGAGGAACTGATTGCCCTCACGGACTCGCTGGTGTTCTACCGGACCGCCATCAACCAGACCGTCTCGGTGCAGCCCATTCTTGCCGCCTACTTGCGCGGCACAGCCGTGACCTAAGAGATGCCTCTCTGAATCGTCGGACCGCTGGTCCGACGATGAAGGACGGGAGGGCTCCTGACGCCGTGTGGGAGGCGGCTGAGCCGCTGCCGGGCATTTCCGACCGGAATCTGGTCACTGCCCTGCAGGCCGTAGCGACCGCGGAGGACGGCGACAGGCTGCTCAACGCGGCGCGTGTGGACTGGGATGAGTTGGCTGCTGCGCATGCGCGGGAGCCGTTCCGTTCCGCGCCGTCACGTGCCTTGATCGCCCGCCGGCGTCGCGAGCACCGCGCGTCCCGGCCTCACGATCGCGCTGCCCCAGCTCGTCGACCACTACCTGCAGGAGCGGGACCGCATCGCAGAGCTGGTCCCCCTGGCCGACCTCGCCCGGCAGACCGCCGAACGCGTCGCCGACCGCCGTGGTCGAGCCGATGCCTGGGCAGCGCTCGGCAGAGCGCTGTTCATGCTGCGCCGCTACGAGGAGCGCATCCCCGTCAACGAACAGGCGCTCATCCTTCTCGGTGACCTCGGCGATCACAGCGAGGCGGCCCGTACCAGCCGCGACCTGGGCCGTGCCCTGCTGTTGCTGCGCCGCGTCCCGGCGGCCGCCACCGTCCTCGAACGCTCCCGCGCCTTGTGCCGGAAGGCCAGTCTCCCTCTCCTCGAAGGAAACGTCTGCCTCTCCCTCGGCCACGCCCTGCACGACCTGGGCCACACGACCGAAGCCGCCACCGCCTACCGCGACGCCATCACACTCCTCCACGACAATGGGCAGGAGCGCGCACTCAACGCGGCAAAGTGCGAGTTGAACCGGCTCACTGCACATCCGGCGGGAAGCGGCTCGCCCTCCCCCGCCACCGAACAGCCTTCGCCCCACAACGCATCAACGACGGGACGACTTTGAGCCCGACACGCATCGACAGACGTGTCGGCCGGGCCGACATCAGCAACGACGCCGATCTGCGACTCGAGTACCGTGGTGCGCCGTACAGCGGCGAGGTGGTCGAGACTGCGGGAGACCAACTACTCTCACTCACTTCCTACGTCGACGGAGTTCCGCACGGTGCCGATCTCGAATGGTGGGCCGACGGCGGGCAGAAGTCCGCAGGGCAGGCGACCCATGGCCGGCCGGTAGGTCTATGGCACCACTGGCACCATAAAGGCGCCCTCGCCGTCGAGAAGCACTTCGACGGCACCGGAGAGCTGGAGAGCGTCCGGGCCCGCCGCCCTGAGGGGACCTCCGGTGCAAGACCCCTGCCTCTCAGCGCGCGATGGTGGCACTGGTGTTCCTGCGCGAACACGTCACCCTGCCGCAGATCGCCGCCGGGTTCGGGATCAGCGAGTCCACCGCCCACGCCTACACCAACGCAGTCATCCGGCTGCTCACCGAGTGCGACCGCGCTGAAGAAGCTCAGTGACCCCCTTACGCCCCCTGCTTCCAGGGCCTCCGCGCTGCAGGAGCCCCATTGCTCCAACAAGATTTCATCAGAAAATCAGCGCACTGCGACAGAGTCCGTCAGGCCCGTGACAGCCGTGCCGTCAGGAGCTACACCTTCATCGGCACGCACGAGCAGCGACAGATCCGGCGCCGGCGGCCGCGTCGAGCCGGCGAAGAGATGAGGGCTTGGGGCGTGGACGAACACAACCAAGAGCAGTGACCGCATGCGCGGGAGCAGAATGAATAACCGTGAGCCAGGTGCCCGCGGTGATACGCCGGTAGATCCTCTGCCGTCCCCGTGTGCGACGCGGGGTGACCTGGCCCTGGCTGGTGTTCCCGTTCGTCGCTGTGTTCAGCCTCGCCTACCGCGCTGCCGGCCGCATGCTCAGGGCCGAACATGAGGGTGGCGGGTCTGCTGTGCGCAGGCGCGCTTCCACTGCTATGGGTCGGCAATGGCGTACTCCCAGCTGACCCTTCACCGGATTCCTAAGCGGCCGGTGGGTGCTGCATGGTGGCTCGTTCCTCAGCCTGGGTTCGCCACACTGGAACCTGACGCTTGCCCGAGGCGGTACCGGCAAGTCCTGAGTGCCGGCCGCCCGATCCTTCCAACCGTCGATACAAGGGGGAACCTTGAAATTCCGCACCGCATGTCGCGCCGTCCTCGCCGCTGCCTTCGCGCTCGTGCTCACCGGGTGCTCCGACGCTCAGGAGCTGTCCTACGGCAGCAGCGCGAAAAAGGACAACCTGGAGGTCACCGTGCTGCGGGTGACCTCCGGGACTTCCGGCGACCTGTCCGTCCTCAAGGATGCGGCTCAATACCAGGGCCGTACGCCGTACTACCTGCACTACAGGGTGACCAAGACCGGGGACGGCGACGTGAGCGGTCCGTCCTTCGACGTCACGGCGGGCGGCGACCTGCTGACACGGCTGAGCATCATGAACGCCTTCCCGGAGCCGGTGGTGGGCGCGGACGGCAAGCTCAGCTACAAGGACGCGCCGAAGTTCGACAAGTGCCTGGATGAGCACGACTACGGCAAGTTCAAGAAGGCTCCGGCAGGCGAGAGCTACGAAGCCTGCGCCGTGTACCTCTCCGCGGCCGGCTCCACCACGGCCCCCGAGAAGGTCGAGTGGGTCAAGGGCGGCCTGCTGCGGCGCAGCGACGACGAGGCCTTCGCCCTCTGGAAGTGAGCCCGCCCGCCGAGCCGGCGCCCTCGGTGGAAGGTCGCTTTCTCCCGTCGTTGCATCCGGTGATGTGGAGTTGGTCTCGCAAAGTTGGATCGTGCCAGGAGTTCGTGTTCTCTGCGGTGAGGCGGCGGGCCTTGAGGTCGGTCATGGCGATGTGGATCACGGCTTCGGAGCGCGTCGGGATGGTGTCGTGGTCGCGGGCGAGGCAGCGGTGGGGAATGAGCCAGCCGTAGGTCCGCACCGCCGCCCCACCGCTACGGGATTGGTGTGAATCCTCTGGTCACGGGCCTGCGAGTGGTGTTTTCCCTATCGATGCCGAGGGTGGCGGCGTGCTCGACGAGGTGCTGGCGGTAGCCGCCATCGACCCAGACTAGACGGACCCCGCGGGTGGTCGGCGGCGACCTGGTCGATGGCCTGGGTGCCGACGGCGGAATCCTTTACACCAGCGCGATCACCCAACTGCTCACCGAAAGAGCGCCGGGGATGCCAGGGCCTGCCGCTCCTCTTCACGGCCGTCAGCCCGCGACCAGTTCCTCGAACAGACGCCTGAGGTGTTCGTCGGGGCCGACGCCCAGTTCGCTGCGGTGGACGTGGACGGCCGTCCGGTACGCCTCGGCCAGGCTTCCGCGTTCGCCCAGCGCGTGGTGCGCCCGCATCCGCAGGGCCCAGCTGCGGCCCCGCAGCGGCGAGACGGCGAGCAGTTCGTTGACGTCCCGCAGCGCCGCCCTGGGCTCGCCGAGCCGCAAGTAGGCGCCGGCCAGGTCCTCCACGGCACGCATCCGCTCCTCCTCCAGGTGGCCCAGCCAACCGGTCAGGGGACCGTGACGAGGGACGCCCACCGCGGCCCGGTCCCCGTCCCACAGGGCCAGCGCCGAGGCGAGCAGTCCTTCGGCGCCGGCGCTGTCGCCGGCGCTCAGCGCCGCCCGCCCGTCGGCGGCGCGGCCGAGGAACACCAGGTGGTCGCAGCGCTCGGCCTCGACCTCCAGGACGTAACCGCCGCTTGCGCCCACAAGGCGCGCATCGCGATTCAGGCTCCGGCGCAGGATGCTGGCGTGTGTGCGGACGTTGGCCACCGCGGACTGTGGCGGCTCGCCGTCCCAGAGCGCTTCGATCAGCCGGTCCACGGTCACGGTGCGGTTCGCCTGCAGCAGCAGCGTGACCAGCAGGGCGCGTGCCTTGCCGCCCGCGATGTCCGCCGCCGCGCTCCCGGGCCGGCCGTCGTCCTGGCGAACCCGCCCCAGCATGCGAAACGCCGCTTCCACGCCACTCCCCGGGTCCGCCGGACGCGCGGGCGCGGTCCGGTCGGCTTGAACCATGCATCGGGTGACGCGGACTTAGCAAGAGACTTGCATTGTTTTGCAGAAAAGTCTTGCAGCCCAACGGGTGTGACGAAGTGTCAGTCGCGGTGGGCCGTCATGTGTCGCAGCACCACGCCGAGCACCCGGTCCGCAGGGACGGCTCCCATCTGGCGCGAGTCCGTGCTGGCCGCCGCGTTGTCGCCGAGGACCGCCAGCGTCCCGTCCGGGAGGGCGCCGTGCCGGCCGGAGCAGGCGGCGGGCCAGGGCTGCCCCGGGAGCGCCGCCAGGCGTTTGACCATCCACCGCCGCCGCTCCGGCGGCTCGTCCAGGTCCGGCCAGGACCACTCGGGCCGGGCCGCGGGCGGCACGGGGCACTCCACCACGACGAGGTCCCCGACGGACAGGCCGGCGGCGTGACAGCGCCGGACCAGCACCTCGTCCCCGTCGTTCAGGGTGGGCGCCATGCTGGATCCGTCGACGGTCACGACGAGAAGGCGCCGCCGCACCCGGTGCACCAGCCCTGCGGCCGCCAGCGCGGCGAGCAGTGCGGCGACCGCCGCGGGGATCACGGCGGGGATCACCGCGCCGCCGTCGGCGCGTCGGCGTATCCCTCGGCCTGCCTGCGGAACAGTTCCGCGTAGCGCCCCTCTGCGCGCATGAGCCGGTCGTGGTCGCCCTGTTCGACGACCGCGCCGCCGCGCAGGACGACGATGAGATCGGCGCCGCGCACCGCGCTGAGGCGGTGCGAGACGAGGAGGCTGGTGCGGCCCGCGCGGTGGGCGAGGAGCGACTGGTGGATCTCGTGCTCGGCCTCGGGGTCGAGTCCCGAGCTCGGCTCGTCGAGGATCAGCAGATCGGCGTCCCGGCGCAGCAGTCCGCGCGCAAGCCCGACCCGCTGCCATTGGCCGCCGGACAGCTCCACGCCGTCGTCGTCGACGCCGTCGTCGGCGAAGGTCCGCGACAGCATGGTGTCGTAGCCGCGGGGCAGCGCGGTGAGCGTGTCGTCCATGCCCGCGCGTGCCGCGGCGTCGCGGATCCGGCCTCTGTCGCCGACGTGCGTCACGTCCCCCAGCCCGATGTTCTCGCCCGCCGACAGGTCGTAGCGCATGAAGTCCTGGAAGATGCCGCTCATCCGGCCGCGCAGTTCCTCCGGGGACAGTTCGCGGATGTCCGTGCCGTCCCACCGGACCGATCCGCGCACGGGGTCGTAGAACCGGCACAAAAGCTTGACGAGGGTGCTCTTGCCCGCGCCGTTGTCCCCGACCAGCGCCACCGTGCCGCCCGCCGGGATCGTGAGATTCACCCCGCGCAGCACCCAGTCGTGCCGGTCGGAGTAGCGGAACCACACGTCGCGCAGCTCCACACCCCCCGTCAGCGGCCCCACTGGGAGGGGACGCTTCGGCACCGGGAGGTCGGGGGGCTGCGTGGTCACCTCCAGGTAGTGCCCGAAGAGAAGCAGGTGCTGATGGGCGACGGCGGTCATGATCGCGATGCCGGCGAGTCCGCCCTGCACCGCGGCGACGCCGGAGAGCAGCAACGCCACGTCCCCGACGCTGAGTTCGCCGCCGGCGACCGCGCCGACGGCCCACACGAGCCCGCCCGCCGCGGTCGCGGCGGCCGCGAGCGCGGGAACCGTCTGCGCAAGCGCCGCACGCCGGTCCAGTGCGCTGTGCGTGGCGTTGATGGCCTTGCGGTCGCGGCGCATCTTGTCGCGCAGGTGGTCGCCGATGCCGAACAGGCGTATCTCCTTGGCGGTCTGCACGCTGCCGAGCAGAAACCCGTAGAACGACTCGCGCCGTTCCAGCGGACTGACGGTCAGGGCCGTGCCGACGCGGGCCCGCGCGAGCCGGACCTCCGTGAGCAGCGCCGGCACCGCGGAGAGCAGGACGGCGGCGGCGAGCCACAGGTTCAGCAGCACCAGCGCCACCGAGAAACCGGCGATCGTGACGGCGGTCCTGGCGAGCCCGACGACACTGGAGACGATCTGCGGCGGGGTGTCCTGACCGCACTGCTGCGCCAGTCGCAGCCGGTCCAGCGCCGCCGGGTCCTCGAACCGCCCCAGTCCGGTCAGGGCGTTGACGGCCGCGTACAGCCGGTCCTGGGCCATCAGGCCGACCTGCCTGCCGAGTTCGGCGCGCAGCAGCTGCGTGACGTGGGGCAGCACGGACGCGGCGACGCCGACGCCGGCGAGAGCGAGCGCGGGCAGAAGCACCGGCGGTGTTCCGCCGCCCGGGACGGTCAGCGCGTCGAGGACCGTCTTGGTCAGCCAGGCGGCGAGCACCGGAAGTGCGGCCTCCACCACTGCCGTCAGCAGCACCCCGGCCACCGCCCCGGGTGCGGCCCGTACGGCCAGGGCGGACACGGCGCGCAGGGCGGAGGCCCGGCGGCCCGCACGGCTCACGCCGCCCGCGACGCGGCTCACGCGACGCCCGCCGGGCGGCGCGCGCCGAGCGCCGTCAGGTCGCCGCCCATCTCGTGGATCCGGCCCCCGGCGTCGACCGCGCACACCGCGGGGAAGCCCCGGACGCCGCAGGCCTCCGACACCGTACGGGCCTGATCTCCGGCGACGACCGTGGCGACGCGTTCCAGCTCCCGCACGTACTGCCGTGCCTCGTCGGCGTCCTCGCCCGGCATGACCACGGCCAGGACCTGCTCGGCCGGAAGGCCCGCGTCCTTCACCGCCTCGGTGAACCGCGGCAGGAGCGCGGTGCAGGGCGGACAGCCGGGCGAGAAGAACGCCAGGACGGTGCCCGGCGCCAGGCCGGCGCGGCTGACGCGGGCGCCGGAAGCGGCGGTGACGGTGAAGTCGTCCACCTCGCCGGACACCGTCGCCGGGCTGTCGGCACGGGCCCGCGCCATGGCGCGCAGCCGCCGGACGATCCCGTAGGTGAGAACCAGGTTGAACAGGCACAACACTGTCAGCAGCCCGGTAAGGGCGTCCGACGCATCCATGAGACCTCCTAGAGACCGGCGTTGGCGCTGGTCGCGGCCGGCTCGTCGGCAGGCGCGAACAGCTCGAGAAGGTCGTCGAGGGTGACGACCAGCACCGCCGCGGCGGCCCCCGCCGCGGCGGCGAGCAGCGCGGGCGCCCCCGCGATGGGGGCGTCCGGCCGCAGGAGCGCGGCGGCCGCAGCCGCCAGCAGCAGGACGTTGCGGACGACGTGGCGGCGCCCGAAGGGTGTCGCCGCACCCCCGAAGCACCGGCAGGAAGCGCTGACCCCCCGCCGCACGGTCCGGGCGACGGCGAACGTGAGCACCGCGAGCAGCCCGAGAGCGAGCCAGAGGCCCGCCCGGACCGACGGGCCAAAGGCCAGCAGCACCACGACCGCGCACTCGGCGGCGAGTACCGCCACGCCCGTGGCGGGCGCGAGCGCGGGCGGCAGGAGCCGCAGCGCAGCAACGCTGTCCAGATAGGCGGCGAACGCCGTGCGCCGACGAAGCTTGCCTCCCGCCGACACCAGAAACACGCACCCGAGCAGCACCCGCCCGGCCGTTGCGGCATACGCCGGAAAGTCCACTGATCCCACACCCGCCCCTTCCTTCCGCGGCTTCGCACGGTAGGCATGCGGCATACAGGATCCGTCCCGGCCGACGAAGATCGGACGTGTGCGCCCGGGCCGTAGTTTTCCGCTCGGCCCGGCCGCACCCGGCGGCCGGCGACGCAAAGGAGACCGTGATGAGCAAGCTGCAGCGCCTCGCCGACCGGCTGGCGGGCACGGTGGCGCCGAAGATGACGGCCCAGGCCACGTGGTGGACCGATACCAAGTGCGTGTACGTCCCGTTCTGCTCCCGCGGCCAGCTCTACACCAACCGATGCTGGGACAGCTCCTTCTGCGAAGGCTGGAAGAACACCGGCCGCTGCTGCTGACGACCGGCGCACAAGAGGGCGGTACGGGCGCGGAGGCCTGTACCGCCCCTGCCCGACCAGACCGAACAGCCCAGGAACCTCACGCGCACCCGACGGCCGGGACCGCCCCCTTGCCGGTACCGACGAGACAGAGGAACACCCGCCACGCGGAGGCGTGTTCCGATGGCGTGCCCTGAAGGTCGGCGATCATACGGTGCCTGCCCCTGGACACGCGCGACCGGCCGGCGAAGGTCCGGCCTTGAGCACCCGCTCCTCGCTCCCCGCTCCCAGACGGGCCTCGCACCGGCGCGACCGGCGCGATCAACCGGGCTGCCGGACCGCCTCCGCCAACGCAGTGAGAATGCGCCTGGTCTTGCTCTCGGAATCCCAGCCTCGACCGGATCGCGACCGACCTCGACAAATGGCTGGCCGCCCGCAACCTGAAGCGCGATTTGGGCGAAGGCCGCCTCCCCGACCGAGTTCCCTCGACCTCGGCGGCGGGGTTGCCACATGCTCGTGGGGCGGCCGGCTGTACCTCAGGGCGAGGGCGCGCCGCCGGAAAACGACGGGATATCGGCCAGGCCACCGACCGTGTAGGTGTCGTAGATCTCGAGGATGTCCTCCTCGGCATCGAGCAGGACATCGGGAGACACACGGCACACCAGTGCCGACAACTGAGCCAGTGCGGTCAGCCCCGGCCCATTGCCTCGCCCTGCCAGGGGGCTCGCGTGTGCCCATTCGTCACGGAGTTGCGCCAGGCAGTCGCGCCGCGAGCGTTCCTCCGGCACCTCCGAACGGTCGTCCGAGACGTGCCAGAGCCCCTCTGTGGGAATCGGCCGGCAGGCGCGCACAACACGGCGACGCAACTCCGGCTCCATCCCCTCCCAGGACTCCGGCAGGACCAGGCCGTCCAATGCATCCGCGGCCAGCGCCTCCGCCTCCTCCAGCCGGTCAGCCGCCAGGCCGACCGCTGTGAGCGCGTAGGGAGGTTCCCTGTGCCATACGAACGCGTAGACGATCTCTGAACCGGTCATCCGATGCACATCTCTGTATATCCGAAGCAGCACTGGAAGAGCCACGCGATGGTGCAGCTGCTCAAGTTCGCCGACAGCCCGATGAAGCAGGACGACACGGTGATGGCACTCGCCCGGATGGGGGTGCTGAACGCCGTGACGTACGGGGGGGGGTGCCAGCACGCCAGGAATCTGCCGGTCCCGTCGGCAGGTCGCTACCGCCATGCGTCGGAAGCAGGAGAGGGAGGCGGGCAGACGGCGCGTGGACCCCGGAAGCCTCGACGCCGGGGCCCTGGGTGCGTGGCTCCCGCCACAACAGTCCGGGACCGGGCCGGCCTTCGTGCCCGTCGATCGTGGCCGGATCGGCAAACGCCCTCGTGTCCTGCGCGGTCACGCGCGGGAACAACGGCACCTGGGAAGGTGCTCTGGCCACTTGCCTTGCCCGGCGCTGAATTACCGGCCGATCGCGCTCTGAGCTACGGGAAGGTCAGCGCGCCGTGGCCTGCTGTTCGGCGCGGGCGCGGGCGCGGGCGCGGGTGGACGCGAGGCGGTAGGAGTCGGTGCCGGACTCGATGATGTTGCCGCGCAAGGGTGTGGCGGTCGACGATGCCGCGCAGAGGCAAGGATCAGTGCAGGTCTTGGTCCAGTCGGAGAACGACTCGTTCTGGCGATGGCCACGCTGCTCTTCTCCTCGCGCTCGGTCAGAACCTGGAGGGCGAGCATCGGCCCGAGGTGGTCGATGATCCGGTCCGCCGCAGACTTGGCTGGACGGCGTCCGACCTGTGGGCCATGTCCCGGCCCGACCCAACGGGTCGGGACATGGCCCGGGTACGCGTCAGAGAATGCGCCAGGCGACGGCGTAGGGCTGGGCGAACCGGGTGATCCGGTGGGCCCTGACGACGACCTCGGCCTCTCCGGCGGGTACGTCGTGCCAGCGGACCTGCTCGACGTTGTTGACGCGGTCGAAACCGAGACCCGTGCCCATGTTCCCGTGGCGTTCCTGACCGCCCGTGCGGACGATCAGGTCGAGGTCGTTCTGCAGGGCCGCCCCCGGGGGGTCCGTCCACACGAGGGTCACCTTCAGCGTGCGGGCCGCTCCCTGCGGAACGGTGATGAGGAAGGCACGCTCCTCGCCCTGGTCCAGGTCCTTGGCGTCGGTGAAGCCCGCCCGGCCGGCGTCGGTCGGCAGGACGACGGCACGCTGGAGGTTGACGAGGCCGAAGCCGGAGTTGTTGTTCGGTGAGGGGCCCGCCTCGCTGGGCACGTACTGGCCGGGCAGTTCGTCGGCGCCGTTGATCAGCATGGCCTTGATGAGTGCGGCGCTGGGCTTCGGGGTGCCGTTCTTCACGAGCGTCTCGCGCAGCACGGCCACACAGCCGGCCACCAGCGGGGTGGCCATGCTGGTACCGCTGATGAACGAGAACGCGGGGTCCGCGGAGACACCGAAGTCCGTGATCTCCGGCGCCACCCGGGATCGCGCGGACAGGATCGACGTGCCGGGGGCGACGACATCGGGCTTGAAGCGTCCCTCCTGGGACGGGCCCCGGCTGCTGAAGGCAGCCATCCCTCCGGGATTGTCCGCCATCTTGTCGCCGTTGATCGGCGGGGCCGGCCACCGGAGCTGCCCGCCCCTCATCTGACCGTACGTCTTGACGATCTCGGGCCGGTCGCCCTCGCTGGCTCCCACGGTGATGACGTTCTTGGCTGCGGTCTCCCCGCTGACGGACCGCATGTTGATGCGCCCGTCCCCGTCCCGGTCCGTGCCGTCGTTGCCCGCGGCGAAGAGGATGACGAATTCCTTGTTGTCCCAGACCATCCGATCGGCTTCGTTCGCCGCCCGGTTGTAGGGCAGCCCCGGAGTGACCGGGCCCCACGAATTGGTGTGGATCCGCGCCCCGTCCTCCAGGAACGGCGGTTCGAACAGATTGCGGAGGTTGCGCGGGATGCCGCTGAGAAAGCCGTCCTCGTCCATCACGGACTGCAGGACCAGTCGTGCCTCGGGAGCCGTTCCGGTGACGGACTCGCCCATGGACTCCGACGTGCCGTCGCCGAGGACCGAGCCGGCCACATGGGTGCCGTGCCCGTCGGGGTCGTCCGTCCGCGCGGGGCTCGTACGGCCCAGGGCGACGAGCCGCTTGACCCGGCCGGTGAAGGCGGGGTGGACATTGGTGGTCATGCCCTTGTCGAAGCCGGTGTCGGCGACGCACACGATCTGGCCCTCGCCCCGGAACTTCGTCCCGTTGAGCGACACGTGAGCGTGCATGACGGCGCCCGCCTTGGTGTTGTACAGAACCCGCTCGGGGACCTCCTCGATCTCCTTCACTTCGTCGAGCGAGGCAAGGGCGGGCAGGTCCTCCTCACGGATCGTGACGCGCACCTTGTCGGTGTCGGGCTCTACGTCGCCGTGGCTGACTCCGGCCGCCGCCGCGATCCGGTCCCGCAGTCCGTCCGCGCTCATGTCGACGTCCTCGTGCAGGACGACATCGACGACGCGGGGCCGGGGACTCGTACCGTTCAGGGGCCCGGCCAGTTCCGCGACGCCCGAGCGCATCCGGGTCGAGCGGAGCGACTGGCCGATCTTGAAACCCTTGAGGTACACGTCCGCCCAGGCCACGAAGGGCAGCGCGCGTACGGCGTCGAGATCGCTCGGCCGGTAGCCGCACAGATAGGTGTCGTCCGGAACGTACTCCTGGATCACCACTCCGAGCTCGGAGAGTTGTTCCTTCTCCTCGGGAGTGGGTGGGTGAGTGGTCTGCACGAGCACATAGTTGGACGCGGAGGCGTCCTCGGACACCAACGATGCGGCGACCATCTCCTCGGACTGGAGCAGTGGGTCCACCGTCACGCCGTTGATGGTGATACGGGCCATGCCGAACTCCCGGAGGGTGTGGGGACGCTGCAGGGCGCGCGTCGGGCAGCCGTGGCGCGCCCCGGCTGCCCGAGCCGACACCCACATGGCCGAAGCCCGTCTGGACCGATGGCACGCCGGGCTGCGTGGTTCTTCCGTTCGGCGAAAACGCTAGGCGGGTGCCTGTCCACCTGCATGCCAAGCCCGCCCGAAGGCCCCCATCCGGGCTCGGAATTGCTCCGGGAGGGCGCTCGACGACCGCGTCGGCCCGGGCCTCCAGGGCTGCGCGGGGCCCACTCCGCGCCGGTCCGGACGGACGTACCGGGCTGGGCAGTGCCGTAGCTGCAACCACACTGCCCACCCCGGGGTCTCAGGCCGCCTCCGGCATGGCGTGTTCCTGCTCGCGGGCGTCGCGGGCGTGATCGTCGACGAGCGGGTCGCCCCTTGCGGTCGGTCGTCGGCTCACCGTTCGCTCCCGCTGCGGCCCCACTTGATCGGGTACGACACCGTCGGCGCCGGCCGCGGAGCCGGTTTTGTTCCATCCCGCCACGGGATCGGGTACTTCACCGCAGGAGTGGAGCGGGTAGCAGGCTTGGGCCAGCCGGGCCACTTGATCGGATACGTCACCTGGGACGAGGTCCGCGGGCCGGGTAACCGCTCGGTGCTCGCCCCGCTGCCCGCCGACGTACCGGTGTTCCCGAACACCGCCACGGCCATCACGATCCCCACAGCGATCGCCGTCTGACGCGCCGTCCCCGCCGGCGCCCGCCAATGTCCTCGGACCACTGTCCCGTCGCTCTTCGTGTACTCCCTGATGAACGGCACGTCGCAGACCCCTCCCTGGTTCGTGTTGCGCCTCCCTGCGCAACCGCCCCATCCAAGCACCCGCCACTGACAACCCGTCACCCCGCAATCACCACTCGTGATCCTCGGGGGCTGAGAGAAGCAGGGTTCGGCCGCGGTGGGTATCAGGAATGCCGGTGTCAGGCCCAGCAGGCGCCGATTCACCCTTGCGAGGGTCGGGACTGACGCAGGCGGGATGGCTGCCGGTTGCCGAGTCAACGCGGGGCGCACCAGGATCGCCCGGCCGGATCGGCGTGAAACCCCCGGTGCGGACTCGGAGGCCACGGTGTTCGGCGGTGTCGGGAACCGTGTCACGCCAGGTCGTTCCCGTCCGCGGATCCCTGCCGGGCGAACGGGTGAAATGGTGCGTGTCCTGGGGCTGGACGGGGGGAGGCGGCATGTGGGTCGCAAAGGCTGGACACGGCGCCGCGTGATCCACGCTGACGTCGTTCGACCGATCTGCCGTGCTTTGGGAAAGGTGAGGGAACCGGGCGATGGACCTGTTGCCGGTCGAGATCAAGGTCAACGTGGAGGGTGACGTGGCGACGGCGCTGGCGGCCTTGGGGGCGGGTGGCGCTGACACGAGAACGCGTCGGATCTGGTTCGCCGAGGACCGCGACGGCGTCGCCCTGGGGCGATTGTCACTGCTGGAGGGCGGTGTGATCGTGCGGCTCAGGATCGGTGGCGGTGGTCCGGACGAGCTGACCGTCAAGCTGCGTCCTTGCGTGCGGGAGCAGCTCGTCGGGCGGTTCTCCGCGCCCTTCGAGTCGGGGCCGCTCACCTACGGCATCGAGGAGGACTGGTCGGCGAGCGGCCGTGTGCACGCAGCCTCTCTGGTGCACGACCACCCGCCGGGGGCACTGCTGGACGCAGTGGAGCCTGGAGCCGATCCCTCCGCGCTGATCGACGAGGTGCAAGACCAGTTCGTGGACGCCTGCGCTCCCGCCGCCCGACTCGACGGGATGGTGGCGCTGGGCCCGGTCTTGTCGACCAAGGTCCGCGACGTTTCGATCGGGGACCTGGAGGTGGACCTGGAGGCGTGGTCGGCCGCAGGACTGGACTTCCTGGAGGCCTCGATCCGGGTCAAGCCCAAGAACAGCGAAGATGCGGACGAGTTCTCGGCTCGGGCCGAGCGCAAGCAGCGAGCCCTGACGGAGGCTGTGCAGGAACACGGGTTGGCGGTCTCCGAGCATTCCGAGAACAAGACCAAGCGCATCCTCACCGCCTTGGCGGAGGCGGCCCGGCAGTCCGGTTGATCGCGCCGGTCGCCCGCCGTGACGCCCGTCTTGATTTGACGGACGTCCCGACTGTCTCCGACGCAGAGGGCCAACCGCTGGCCTCCGTGATCTCCGGTGAGGCCCCTGCGGTCGTCTCCGGTCCCTGGGACGTCGAGGAGATCGAAGGAACAAGGGAGAAGCGCGTGGGAAGAAAGCACGGTCACGACCGGTGGGACAAGGGATGAGCGGGTCGGGTGGTAGTCGGCCGCGCCGGCTGTTCGTCCTGCGGCACGCCAAGAGCGCCTGGCCGGAGGGCGTTGCCGACCAGGACCGTCCCCTCGGCCCGCGCGGGCTGCGCGACGCCCCGGCCGCCGGGCGCTATCTGGCGGAGACTGGCGGGCTTCCCGACCTCGTCCTGTGCTCCCCGGCCCGGCGCGCCCGCCACACCTGGGAGTTGGCCGCCGCGGAGCTGGGCAGCCCCGTGCCGACCCGCCACGACCCACGGCTGTACGGGGCGGACGTCCCAGAGCTGCTCGATGTCCTCCACGGTGTACCCGACGAGGTCTCGGCCTTGGTCCTGGTCGGTCACAACCCGGGCCTCGAAGACCTGATCCTGCTGCTCGCGGCCAGAGCGGTCGGGGACGCCCTGGAGCGTGTACGGGCCAAGTTCCCGACCTCTGCGATCGCCGTCCTGACCTGCTACGGCACCTGGTCGGGCCTCCGCCCGGGCGAGGCGATCCTGACGGACCTGACGATTCCCCGCGGAGGCCGCGACTCGTCCTGAGCGACGGCACGTCGCCGGAGCCGGCGACAGATTCGTGAACGGAGGATCGGGGTGTCCGAAGGCCAACTGGTCGTAAGAGGCAGGTGGATGCACCGAGGCGAGTCGCGAAAGCTCGTCCTGCGCATTGTCGTCGTACTCCAGAAGAAGCACGAGCAGCGGGCGTGAGCCGAGCGCGTTCCTGCCCAGCACCCGCATGGATGCGTGTCCGAACTCAGCGAGTTGTGGGTGCCATGAGAACCAGCCCTGGGGGCGGTGGATTCACTCGACCGGCACAAGAGGCTCGGTAGCGTCTCAGGGACCGGCCTATGCGGCTCTACGAGCCGATATCGAGCGTCCTTCGCACTCCAACAGGAGGCACCGGACCGGCCCCCGACCACCCAACAAGTCGTGGACAGCGCCTCTCGCTTCGGCATCTTGAGCCTGGTGATGTGTGCGTCGCGTGCGAGCCCACTCTCGTGGAGTCTCTGCGCCTCGACGCCGACCTCCTGCGGCTCCTCCGCCTCCGGGATGCCCTGCGAGGTCGCGGACGCCAGAGCCTTGCCTGCAGCAGCACCGCCTCCGGCGGCGCCGCACGTCATTTTGAAAGAGCCACCACAGCAGTCCGGTCCGACTGGCCGGACGCAAGGGGCCAGGACATGTCCTGAGAGGTCCGGGGCTTTGGCTCGGTGGACGTTCCTGAATCTGGACCGGCGTGCCGGGCTTCCGATTCGGGCTGTGGCGCTCGGGCGAGGTAGGGGGCCGTGGCGGGGGCGGCTGTTGCTGGGGGTGGTCCGTCAGGTGGGCGAACCCGGGGAGAGCGAGGTCGTGGGGACTCGGCCAGTGAGCGGCTGCGCGCGCCGATCAGGACGACGAGACTTGGCGCGTCGATGTGACTACGCTCAGGAACGGCGGCCACGCCGCGGGGCTTCGCGAGCGGCACGCGCCGGGCCAGACCGCCGATCGGGCCGTGTTGGCCTCCCGCATTCGGCTTTCCTTGCAACCTGCCTCTGGACGATGATCGGTCCGCAGCTGTGCCATTCGTTAGAGAGCGAGGCAGTTGATGGAACTCGTGCCCCACAACCCGACCGAAGACGTCTACGCAGCGACCGACGACTACGTGCACGCCATGGAGGTCCGAGGCGCCGGACGTCTGCTGTTCGTCGCCGGCACCATGGGGCTCGACCCAGCCGGAAAGCCAGGGACCGGCTTGGAGGAGCAGCTAGAACTGATCTGGTCGAACATTCGCGCCATCCTCGCCTCCGCAGGCATGACCGTTGAAAACATCGTGCGTCTGACCAGCTACCTGCAAGACCCCACCTACGCCGAGGCCAACGCCGCCGCCCGAACGGCCGCACTCGGCGGCAGGCGCGTCCCGACGACCGCGATCGTCGCCACTACGTTGGACAACGACTGGCTCGTCGAAGTCGAGGTCATCGCCGCTGGGTGACCGCCCACTCACACCTGAGTCGCAGACCGGCCCAATCCGCGAGTTGTGCTGAAGTCATGCGCCATCCCACCGGCACCATAGAGAGACCAGGACGACACCCTGCCCACGGAGCCCCCGCCCACCCGCTGACACCGGCGGGGCCGTGAGCGTCACAACGGCAGAACCCACTCGCGATCGTCGACTGCTGTCCGTGGCCAGCTCGAATTCCCCACCGGCGGCCGGATAGTGGGGGAGCCATCTGGCCGCCGACGGCTGCTGGACGTGACCGTGGGCGTCGCGTTTCCCAGTGGCGCGGGCTTACGGAAGGAGCGCGTTGGTCAGGAGGCCGCGGCTCGGGCGGCTTGCACCATCTGGATGAGGGGAGTGATGTCCCTTTCGAAGGTGAACTCGCGCACGAGAGTGGCCCAACGGCCGTCCTCCCAGCGCCAGACGAAGTTGTAGCGCGCCGGGACCCCCTCCTCGAGTCGGTGCATGAGGATCGATCCCTGGCCGCCGTACACCGTGGTGGCCAGGAACCGGACGTCATCGACCGTCTCACCCACCCTCTGACCTTGGTCCCGCAGAGCGCGGAAGTGCGCCATGAACTCGTCCTTCGTCAAGGTCACCACCTGGCCGGCCTCGTCGCACCGGATGTTCTCGAAGTCCGGGTCGTACAGAGCATCGAGGGCTTCCACGTCCATCGCCAGACCGGCGTTCAGGTACTCCCACATACGCTCCACGAGCGACTGATCCACGACCGACTCTCCTTTGCTACTGGTGCCCTGCACAGGTCTCGCGGGCGGGCAAGCGCGCTCATGGACGCTGCCGGCCCGGTCTTCACCTCAAGGTCGCAGCACTTGCCGACAGATCACCGACAGATCACCGGCAGATAGCCGTCACTCGCCGACAGACGTCTGACAACACCACGCCTGACCACATCCTCATCAGCGTCGCCAGTAGCAGCAGGCCGCCCCTCCAACCGGAATCTCATTCCGGTCGGAGGGGCGTCTTTCTGCTGTACGTGCGCCCGGAGCGCCACCTCTCTCGGCGCGTCCGATGCCATCGGTGCTGGGTCACATTCTGGGGTGGTCAACCAGGGGCTTGTTCTGCCTGAGCCGGCTGCTGAACCACCGGAGCGATTTCGAGCGCCTGGTCCGCGATCTGGTCGGGGCCGTGGCCGCAGCTCAGGTGCTCTGGAGCGGCGCCCAACTGACCTGTGTGGCCGACGGGTTCACGGGCTGCTGTCTCGGCGGCCCGCATGTCGGGGACAGCGGCCGGCGGTGGGACGGCGTTGTGCCGTGCGAGGATCGTGACCGGCGGGGCCGGTCCGAGAACGCCGGGGAAGCCGACGGCTGAGCCGGGGCGCGACGGCGGATCATTGCGCCCGTGCCGGGCGGTCATCGCCCCTCGGCCCCGATGCCGGAGAGTCGCGGCCAGGAGAACAGCACCCGCACTCCGCACTCCTGCAAGTGCGCGATCTCCGCGTGTCGCTGCTCGTGGTCGGGGCTGATCGTCTCGGCCCACCGCACGATCACCGTGTCCGCCTCCCCGCGAGCAGCCATGGCGCGCACCTGCTGCCAACCCTCACGGTCCTGCGGGCTCGCGACGCCGGGCGGGTCGGCGAGCGTGGCGGAAACGGCAAGACCGCGCACGACTGCGAACCGCCGCCCCTCGTACCTGGCATCGGGCTGGCCCTCGACCGGTTCGCCGTGCACGTAGACGACTGCGCGACCCGTGGTCACCTGGCCACCTTCTTCCCATACGTATGAGGGGTGCTCGGCCCTGTGGGCTTCAAGCTCCTGGGGGTTGTCCGTCGTCCGCTCCACGCCCGAGTCGTCAACCGGGCGCAGGTGCGCGGTGCGGGAGAGCACGTGGCGTCTCTGCCGGTCGAGCTTCGCTCCGACGGCGCCGAGAATCCCCAGGCGTGCGTCGCGGTCGATCGAGAGACGGCCGGCCAGCTTGTGCTCGGCCGGCTCGGTCCGGGTCCCGTCAAGGGGCTCGGTCCTCACCCGGTCAACTCCGGCACCCCGTACTGGCCCGCGCAGATCTCGCAGGCCTGAAGGTCTGCCGTGCCACGGAGTATCGGCACCGGGTGTCTGCCGGACGCCCACGCGGCACACCAGGGGCATGAGCGGCCCTCGCGCTGGGCGGGGCTGAGCCGATGCTCGTGGATCACCGGGGCATCCACCAGACCCTTGCTGGCGTCAGGAGTAGTGGTGCTGCGCGTCGTCATGTCGTCGCCTCGCACTCGCGGTCGGATCGGTGCGCCCCGCCCGCACCCCGCGGGGGACGGGGATGCGAGCGGGGCCGTACACACCACCTAACTGGCCGTCACTACTGCTCGACCATGACGAAGTTGCGCGGGTCGGTGACGCCACCCCTGACGAATTGACTTCTTCTTTGCTTTTGATGGGGTGCGGTCCGCTCTACCGTGACGACATGGCGGAGACCAGAAACGCGGCCCTGGCCGCCTGGATGGCGGAGCACGAAATGGGCGCCGACGCGCTGGTCGATGCCGTCAACGACGCCATCCGCGGCTTTGCCGGACGGCCGGGCAACACATCGGAACGCACCGTTTTCCGGTGGCTGTCGGGCGAGAACCAGTGGCCGCAGGCGCTTCAGCGCCGGGCCTTGGAGGAGGTCACCGGCCGCACCGCCGTGGCCCTGGGGTTCGTGCCTCGGGGGAAGCGCACGACCGCCGCACCGTTACCGGAGGACCCCCAAGTGCAACGCCGCCGTTTCTGCGGGGCGGCGACCGCCGCCGTCGCCGCCCCGATGATCAGTTCCCGTCCGCCGCGGGTGGGAACGTCCGACGTGATCCGGCTGCGCGACAGCGTCGACACGCTCGCCCGGCTCGACGCGGAGCGCGGCGGGCACGGCGCGCTGGCACGGGCCGCGCTCGCAGGCGCCGCCGAAGCCCTCGACCTGCAAAAGCGCTCTGCCACGCAGCGCGTGCGGCACCGCCTGTTCGCCTTGGCAGCCGACTTCGCCGCGTCCGCCGCGTGGTCGATGATCGACGCCGGTCAACTGGCTGAGGCGGGCAGGCATCTGGACCGTGCCCTGACCCTCGCGGGCATGTCCCAGGAGCCTGAGACGACCATGCAGATCTGGAATCTGCGGTCGATGCTCGCCCGGCAGCAGCGCGATTACGCCGTGGCCGTGGCTGCCGCGCAGGCCGCCCAGGCGACTGCCGCTGCCCGCCGCAGCCCCCTGCACGCTTCTCTGGCCCACGCCCGGACCGCCGTCGGACAGGCCCACGGCGGGGACGCGCGCGCGGCGGTGCGGTCCCTCAGGCTCGCCGAGGACGCCCTGGGTCGGGCGGACCTGACCGGGCCGCGTCCCACCTGGATCTCGTTCTACGGGCCCGCGGAGCTCCACTCGCTGACCGCGATCATCCGGGACGTCGTGGGCGAACCGGAGGAAGCCGAAGCCGCCGCCTACAAGGCGCTCAAAGCTCTTCCGGCGTCCTACCGGCGCAACCGCGCCCACACTACGGCCCGGCTCGCGCTCGCCCAGCTCCACCAGGGCGACGTCGAGCAGGCGTGCCGCACCAGCGGCGACGTGTTCGCGATCATGGCCGGCGACCCGCTGCCCGGCCGGATGCGCTCCCTCCTCGGCGACTTCCACCGCGACCTGATCACCCTGGCCCCCTCCTCACACGTCGTAGACGAGTGGACCGACCGCTACCGGACCGAATGGAGCCCCCGTGACCACGGCCCCCGCTGAACTGCGCCACTACACGCACACGGACCTGGCCCGGATCCGGCAGACCCTGCTGGACGTCCACGCCGACGCCTACGCGGACCAGATGGACGACGAGTTCACCCAGCAGTTCCCCTGGTTCGTCACCCACTGGGGCAGCAACCCGGGATTCGCCTGCGTCATCGCCTTCGACGCCGGCGAGCCCGTCGGCTTCGCCTACGGGGCGCCCGCCACCCGCGGCCGGGAATGGTGGCGCGAACACCTGGACCACCCGCCGACCGACGAATCGACCTTCTCCCTCTCCGAGCTGATGGTGCGCCCGAAGTGGCGAAAGACCGGGGCCGGGCAACACCTACACCACGCACTCCTCGCAAGCCGACCAGAGGCCCTGGCCGTGCTCCTCGTCGACCCCAGCCACCCGAAAGTTCAAGCCCTCTACGAGTCGTGGGGATACCGGCGCGTCGGCCGCCGCCAACCATTCCCCGACTCCCCCAACTTCGCCGTCATGCTCCGCGAACTCCCCACCACCGACTGACACGCTGCGCGATGTTTGTGCCGGTGGTCATCAGGGGTGCGGGGTCGTGGCCGGTACGGCGGTAAGCGGTGCAACCTTGGTGAGTCGCGCTGTGCGGCGTACCTACCGTGGCGGGTCAGCGCGCCGCCCCGTTGTCCCACCGGATCGACGGCACCTTCGCGTTGGCCGTGACGGTGACGCCGCCCGCCGTCGCGGACGCGATCGCCGGGCCGAACGTCGTGGCCGATGGGGTGACCCACATCCACATCGACATCCCGACCACATACCGGCCGGCCGCGCGCGGGGACCCGACCGTGGGGCCGTCCAACCGCATGGAGCCGACCGCGTGGCGTGCGAACTCGGGATCGATCGTCGGGGCGGCGGGTCCCGCACCGGTCGGGATGAAGACAGCGCCGACGTGCGGGGAGTCGGGGCAGTGGACCTGGTACAGCGCGCCGTGCTTCGGGGACTTGCCCCGCCAGGCCCGTGAGTCCGCCGGGGGCTGCGGGCGAGCTCGGTGTACGTGCACGGCGGCTCGGAGTCGCCCCGGTCACTGTCCGAGGCGCCGGCCTGCTGCGTGCTGTCCGAGCCCGGCGAACCGCTCGCGCCGGAGGTGGTCGTGTCGTCCCCGGCGCAGACGGTGACGTCCATGTCGGCTCCCTCGCAGACGCCTCCGCCAGGGCCGTCGGCGTGCGCGGGCATGGGCGAGGAGGCCCGCCCACACGATGCCAGCCGCCGTCGTCGCCGTGGTCGCGGCGAGTGTCAGCACGGGCGTGATCCCTCGGGCTTGTTGGCGGTGACGATCCACCCGTCACGATGGATCTTCAGGGCCTGAGCCCGGCGCGTCTGAGAGCGACCGCGCTGAGGTCGGCGATGGCCTTCTCGTCTCCGTTCCGCCAGGCGTCGGCCCATCCGCCGAGTGGGGCCGGCAGCTTGGCGAGTGCGCCCGGAGGACCGGTGAGAGCGCGCAGGGCGAGCAGGTCGGCGCCGCCGGGAGCGTCGACGAGAGTACGGAGGGTGGCGCTGCGCCGAATCCAGAGGAGGCGCGGCGGGAGCCACAGCAGCAGAACGAAGAGCACCGGAACGGTGATGAGGATCGTCGTGGTCACGTTGGCGACCTGGCTGACGGCCTCCTGAAACGACACTCCCGCGTCGGCGAACCCGGAGCTGGCGTCGGCCGCGGCCTCGAGCGGCTTCTTGAGGACGCCGCCGACGAACGGCACGTTCGACGCGGCGTCTCCCGTGTTCCCGAGCTCCTCGGCGAGGCTGTCGCCGGAGCTCTCGACCTTCCGCCCCGGCTCGGCCAGCAGCATGATCGTCTCGCGGACTGCAAGGGCTGCCCAGACCACGGCGACGATCAGGGTCAGGGCGATCAGGTCCACCAACACCTGGAGGCTCCGACGTGCGGGTGTCTGAGCGTAGATGCGCAACGGAGGGCTCCCGTTCGAGTCATGGCGCCGAGGACACGGCGGCTGCTCGGCCGATCGGTCGTCGGGTTCAACTCTTCCACCGCGCGTGGCACGCAGCACGTGCGACGCGAGGCGCAAAGGGAGGCCTGGCGCAGCCGTGAGGCTCGACCCGGCGCACGGGACCCGACGTGGGGACCGGACTCACCGGGGGCTCGGACGGGCCTCGGCGGGCGCGGCGACTGGGCCGATTGGAGCACTGGGCAGGCACGTCACGACCGTGCGTCCGATGCTGGGGCGAACCCTCTGAACCGGGTGTCCTCCGCCCGGCACCACCGCGAAGGAGCCCCCGTGTCGGCACGCTCTGAAGTCCGTTCCCGTTCCCGTGTACGCCTGCGGCTGTGTGCCACTGCTCTGGCCGCCCCCGCCCTCCTCGCCTCCCTGGTCCAGCCCGCACAGGCCACAGGCACGCCGCCGTCCCCGGACAAGGCTCTGCAGCGGCAGCTCGACGACCTCGTCCGCACCGCCGGAGGGCCGCCCGGAGTGATCGCGCTGCTGCGTCAGGGCGACCGGACGACGGTCTACCGTGCGGGCGTCGCCGACACGACGACCGGCCGCCCGCCCCGTACGACCGACCACATGCGGATCGCGAGCGTCGCCAAAGCCTTCAGCGGAGCGGTCGCCCTGCGCCTGGTGGACCGCCACAAGCTGCGCCTCGACGATACGATCGGCGAGATCCTGCCGTCACTGCCCGCAGCATGGCACCAGGTGACGCTCCGTCAACTGCTCAGCCACACCAGCGGTCTGCCCGACTTCTCCACGGCGCCGGCGTTCCTGGAGATCCTCCAGGAAGACCCCCGGCATCTCTTCGACTCTCGCCGGCTGCTCGACTTCGTCGCCGAGGACGACCTGCAGTTCCCGCCGGGATCGCGGTACGAGTACTCGAACTCCGACAACATCGCCGTCGCGCTGATGGCCGAGGCGGTCACGGGCCGGCGCTACGAACGGCTGCTCGACCAGCTGGTGTACCGGCCCCTCGGTCTGCGGCACACCAGCCTGCCCCAGGGCTACCGGCTGCCGCACCCGTACCTGCACGGCTACGACGTGACGCCGCCCGCGCCGCCGGAGGACATCAGCGAGGTCCTCAGCGCCTCGGGCGTGTGGGCCTCCGGGGGAATCGTCTCGACACCGAAGGACCTCAACGCGTTCATCCGTGCCTGGGCCGGCAAAGGCGGCTTCCTGTCGAAGGAGACCAGGCACGAGCAGCGGACCTTCATCCCCGGTGCCGCCTCGGAGCCCGCAGGCCCCGGCGTCAACGCGGGCGGACTGGCGATCTTCCGCTACGCGACGCGGTGCGGCACGGTCTACGGCCACACCGGCAACTTCCCCGGATACACCCAGTTCGCGGCCGGCACTGCGGACGGCGAGCGCTCCCTCACGTTCTCGATCAACACCCAGACCAGCAAGAGCCTCAAGCCGGAACTGCTGGCCAAGGTCCGCGCAGTCCAGGAGAACTTCGTCTGCGCCCTGCTGCGCCGCTGACCCGGGCGGTCAGGACGTTGAGGGTTCAGTGGGTGCGGCGGTGTCCCGCGGATCACCGCGTGCCACATTGCTCCATGAGACCGTGGTTGAGAGCTGCCGTGCCCCGTTGCTGGAGCGGTCGTTCGGCATCATGATCCGCCGCCTCACCCGAGGCTGACCGGCAACCCGACCAGGCGCTCGATCGCTCTCTCGCACTATCGGCTGTGGCCGCAGTGCGGCCGAGAGATCGCCGCTCGCCTCATGAACGCAATCACCAGCGAGTCCGACTCTGGCGCGATGTAGTCGTATGTCGGGGAGTCGACGTGGCAATGATCGCTTGCATCTGACTCGGAGGCGAAGTCTTCGATCTTGTCGGCAAGGAGGTTGAGAGCTTCCCGCCCTCCCTGGATCCTCAGGATCCCGTCCTCCGTGACGATCGAAGCGGTGTCGCGCTCCGGATCCTCCCGGAACGCGATCTCGGACTGCGACCTCTCATAGGGGAAGGGGTGCCGGTTCTCCGAGAGATCACAGCTTCCGCCCTTCCCCCGCAGCAGCTGCCCGAGCGCCAGGAGCCCTCGACGCGTCCCCGAGAGCTCGAGCTCCCTGGTTTCCCCGCCGTACAGAACCTGCAACATCACATCCGCCCGGGCGCCGATCCTACCGATGGCCGAGATGGATCGTCCTGCCAGCCCCTCGATCTCATTCGGGCCTACGGCGTCACGGCAGACGTCAAGCACGGTCTGGATCTTCTCCGCCGTCCCTCATGCGGCAGCGGACCCAGGCCGTCTGGTACCTCAACCCTGGGAGTGTGCGGAGACCGGCCCTGCGACCCCGTCCCGGAGCGGTCCGGCTCCCCCGACAGTGATGTAGAAGGGCGACCAGCCTCGTCGCCGGCTTCGGCGTCAGCCGCCGGGCGTATGACGGGTGTCGGAGACCGCAGGGAGCCAGGACACCGTGTCGTGCCGGAAGCGCTGGGCGACCGGCACGAGGTCCTTGCTGGTGATCTCGTCCAGGGCGGTGACATTGATGCCGATGTTCGGCTCGCTCGCGTCGATGGCCGCCGGCCGGCCTCCGCAGGTCCCGCAGAAGCCGCGCTTGGTGGGCGCGGACGACGGTGGAGTCGACCTGGACGGTTCTGCCGATGTCGCCATCGGCGTCCGCGGCCGCCGGCACGGCGGTCAGGATGCTCTGCCAGGTCGTCGGGCAGGTCCCGCCAGGGCGAGTTGGTGCGGTCCTTCCACGCGATGGCCAGGAAACCCAGCCGGCTGCTCCCGCGGAGCAGTCGGGCCCTGTCAGATCGTGACCGGGCCGTGGGCGGTGGCGAACTCGACCGACACCAGGCCCGGTTCCTCCTCCTCGACCCAGGTGACGTCGATCTGGTCGAGGGGGTGGTCGGCTGGTTCGCCGAGGAATTCGGCGATGGAGGCGGTGTCGCCGGCGATGGAGACCCCGTGGATGGTGGTGGAGGTGCGCGGGTCGGCGCTCGGGCGCTCCTCGATGGGGACCAACCACTGGAGGAAGTAGGGCAGTTGCGGGTCCTCCAGCAGTTCCAGCAGGCCGATCTGCTTCCACTTTAGGTCGAACCCGTCGGGGCGGACACGGTGGCCCATGGCCGAGGTACGGCCAAGGCGGGCCTCCACCGGGGCGATGTCGTCGACGGAAACCACCCAACCGAGCCAGCCGCCGCCCTCGGCGGCGCGGCGCGCGACCGCCTGGCCGAAGGGTGCGCGGTCGGCGGCGGGGTGGTCGAGTGTGGTGACGACCTCGACGTAGGTGCCGCCGCTCAGCGGGAGAACAAAGTTGCGGGTGCCGAATCGCGGGTGCACTCCCCCGTCGACGAACCCGGCGCCGAGGGCCGATCCGATCCGCTGGACGGTCGAGACGAAGCTGTCGCGGGCCACCGCATAGGACACGTGATCAAGTCGCACGGTGCCATCATCACCCAACAACCCGTACAAATCCTGACGCCACGCCCGCCGCCGGCCGCGTCCGCCGTGGATTCAGCAGTGGAGCGGATCGATCATCGTCATCCCCAAGCTCCCGGCTCCCGACGCAGGCCGCGCGACCCCATGTGGCCCCACCGCCTATGCGACCGGCCGGACCCGCTGGCGGCTCTAACCCCGCAGCGCCCCCCGGCTGTACTGGGTCGACATCTGGCGTGACCCGGCAGGAGCCGCAGCAGTGAGGGCAGCCAACGACGGGAACGAGACCGTGCCGACTGTCGTCGTGGCGGGCCGACCACACGCCAGCCCCGATCCCGAATGGGTGCGCGAACAGCTTTCCCCGGCGAGGCGCCGGGCGCGAGGACGCCAGTCGTGACTTCAGCGGCCGGTGATCGCTCGCAGAGCGGCGGTTTCCGCTCGGCGTCCTGCCTCTGCGCCGCCCAGGCGCACTGCCTGGATGTGGCAGAGCCTGGCGACTACCGGGGTCCACAACTCGTCGGCCGTGGTGCCGATCAGGTGGGCCGTCTCTGCGGACCAGCGGCGCAGGGAGGCTACGAGGCTGTGGGGCACTGCGGGCGGAGAACTCCGCTGCGGCATGTACGAGGAACTAGACCGCACGGGACTCGGCGAAGGGTTCCCCACGGTGGCTTCAAGCCAGGCCAGATGCCATGACGCCGTCGCCGGACAGTCGCCGTCCGGGACCAGGGAGTCGTACAGGGCCGTCACTTCCCCGACGATCACGTGGTCCGATGTCTGTTCGTGGGTGTCGCCCGACCCCTGAGCGCCCAGAAGGCTCAGCGCACGGGCGCTTGTCGCTGCCAGCAGACCGGTCCACACCGTGGGGCGTCGACGGTGCGGGAACAGGTCCGTGTTGCACACGGCAGGGGCTGGCTGTTCTCTGGCTGCGACAACGAGTCCTGATCTCAAGGCGGATTCGAGCCAGGGAGCCCGCCGCCCCCGGGAGTCGGCGGCGGGGAAGCCGAGTTCCATGACCGGCCCCAGGGCATGGAGATCGATCCAGAACCACGGCGTTCGCGTCTCGTCGCCCACCAGGTTCAGCAGGGGGCGCCTTGCGGCTCCGGACCCGCACTGGATGTGCCAGGCCTGCCAGGCCGGTGAGCCGGCAGATTCCGTCATGTGTTCTCGCTTGTGGAGAGGCCCGCGCGTACCAGCGGGACGAGATCGTCGGGAGCCAGAGCCCACCTGTTCCAGTGGAAGAGCACCGTCGCAGCCGCCCAAGTGCGCATCGGGAAGCCCTCCGTCCGCCTCATTCGTGCGGCTGCGTCACCGGTACGCGCCGCCCACCGGTGGGCGCGAGTGAGGAAGGTGTCGGCCATCGCGTCTCCGACGGCCGGGGCGTGGCCCGCGTCGAGAGAAGCCAGAGCCGTGCCGAACGCTTCGCCGTCCAACGCTCCTTCGTCCAAGGCGCTGCCGTTCACCGTGTCGGTGACCTCGTGGTCGACGACCGTGCGAAGGGCGTGGTCGAGGCGGAGCCACAGGTCCCGCAGCTCGTCCGCGTCCTCGGCGATCCTGCAGAACAGCGTCTGAGCGGTGGTCAGTCCCACCAGCGCGGCGAACGGTGTCCCTTGGGCGCTCGGGTACGCGCGCCACGACAGGGCCATGCGACTGTCGGCGGCGAAGTGAGTGTGGGCCAGCTCAAGGCCCTTCGGCCCGCCGAAGCGGAACGTCTCCGGCTCGTACGCGCCTGTCGTCCGCAGCCCCGGTAGCCGGGCGGGCGACGCCGCACCTGTCATCGCGCGGCGCAGGTTGTTCGGGTCCGGGGAATCCAGCCGCAGCCGGATGCCCGGGGACTTGTGCAGGAACCACCAGCGCGTGACGAGGCCCTCGCTCTCCCAGCTCGCGAGGGCGGCCCGCAGCTCGGACCAGCCCGCCGCGTCCTGTGGGAGATCGAGATCGCACTGGACCCACGGGTCGCCTGCCGCCCTGAGCGCCTCCAGGCCCGCGAGTGCGAGGTCCGTGTCGAGGGCGGGAGTTTCCTCACCGCCGGGGCGGAGCCCGGTGGCAGCGGACTCTGCCGCAGCGGCCCCCGTCGCATCACGCCCGTTCGTCACTGCCGTCCATGCCACGGCCGCCTCCCACACGTGCTCGTGTCTCTCGTCGTCGACCACTTGGCGCCGCGGGTCCGCGACGCCGGAGACAGGGGTGAGGACCATGGCTCCAGTCGCCACCCGGGATCCGGTCGCCGCCCTGCCCGCCGACCGGAACAACGCCTCCACAGCCAGCGGGCTGGACGACGGTACGGTCAGCGGCGTGGCGGCGGGATCCTCCGACCTGACCTGCACCACGTCGGGCAGCCCTGTCGTCCGTACCGCTTCCCTCCACGCCAGGTAGCGATCCGGTCCGGAACGGTCGGCGATCGCCGCCACCGACGTGGCGGGGACGGTCCAGCGGCGGGCGCCGATCCGGACGCCTGCACGGGTCCTCACCTCGGGGTGGTGCCGCCAGACGGCCCGTTCGGCAGGCAGGGCGGGGAGCCCGAACGACAGCCATTCCCAGCCGTGGCTCATGGCGGCCGTCCACAGCAGATGGCCGAGCGGATCACGACGGCCCATCTCCGCCGCCGAGTTGTAGACCGGCATGAGAAGCCGAGCCGGCTCCTGTACGTCCACGCACCAGACACGGCCTTCCCCGTCCACCGTGACCCGCCAGCGGTCGGTCGACGTCGGCCCTGCCGCTGTGAGGTCGAGTCGCGCGCCGGTAAGGTCCGGGCGGACGGCCACGGCCGGTTCGGGGCAGTCGCGGCCGATGACCTCGACGGTCCTGCCGCCGAGCGTCTCGCGCAGTGCGGCTTCGGCCGCCGCCCCCATCCGGTGTCGGGAGTGGCAGAGAGCGGGCTGGGGACGTCCCCAGTGAAAGGCCAGCCGGCCCGTGCCGTCCGCGGTGAGCACGGCCGTGCCGTGCCCGCCGAACAGGGGGTGGCGCTGCTCGGTGAGCGTGTGGACGGGCCGGTCCCGGCCGGGGAGTAGCCACTCCTCCCACACGTCGCAGTCCTCCTGCATGCCGAGGGCGGTGAACGGCCGGGCCCCGAACCGGTGATCGACGATGCCTGGCCGGGTGTCCGGGGCGTCGACGGTCGCGGGCCGCTCGCCAGGAACCCGCCTCCGGGCCCGTACGGCGTCCCAGCGGCGCATCGCTTCCCCGATCGGTACGGGTGGCAGGCCCTCGAGGCCCTCGGCGAGGTCCGCGACCGAGGCGCGCCGGTACCGCTCGGCGCTGTGGTCGGCTCCCATGCCCGCAAGAGCTTCGGCGATCGTCTCCTCGGCTGCGCGGTCGTCGGATGACGTCCAGGTGACCTGGAACTCGGCGCCGAACTCGCAGTCGACGGTGACGACGGTGGCCTCCGGTCCGGGCACGCCGGCGTGGGCGCACAATCGGGCGACCTCCTGGTCGCAGGCCCTGACCTGCTCGCGTACGCGCTCCGGAGGCCATACGCCCAACCGCACGGACATCTCCCGGCACAGGGCCCTGATCCTGTTCACCGCCGTGTCCCAGACCTCGCCGTCCGCGGCCGGGAGTTGCGGGGTCACCGCGTCGAGCGCTTCCCACACCCCCGCTGCCGCGCCGGGGAGCCCTGCGCAGGGCTGCAACAGTCCTCGGTCCACCAAGCCGCGCAGGGCCCGTCGGAGTGCGGCGCGTACGGCGGCGTCCTCTCCGCCGAGCGTGTTCAGCAGGTGCTCGGCGTCGATCGTCCGGCCGCCGTCGCAGGCGGTCAGTACGGCGTCCAGCAGGGTTTGGCCCGGCACACGGGTCCATACTGGGCCGTCCGGTCCGAATGCCAGCCACCACCAGCCGTCGTCGTCCCGGTGCACTGTCGGGTCACGGCGCAGCGGCCCGTGGAGGGGGTCTCGGTGGGCGAGAGCTTCGGCGGCCGCGCGGAACGGATCCAGTCGCACGCCGACGTGGAATCGGGTTCCTGGCCCGCGTCGCGTCGTGCCGGGGTGCACCGTCCCGGACCACAGCCCCTGGGGGGTCGGGCGGGCACAGGCGCGGCTCAGCAAGCGCCACAGGGTGTGCTCCAGCCGCGTATGTCTGCGGGAGTCGCCGGGCCGGTGCAGCGACCTTTCCCACGCGTCGTACAAGCCGGGGTTCCCCACGGCCAGCGCGGTACGGAAGCGGTCGGAGCGGGCGATCCGGTGGAGGCGGGCGCGCTGTCGGCGGTCCTCCGCGGCCCAGGCGTCGGCGAACTCCTCGACGAGGACGGCCAGGCGGCGTCGTTCGTCCAGGTCGTCGCGGATCCGTCGGCCCAGCCCGTCGTGGGCGTCCAGCATCGTCAGTACGGGGGCGTCGACGGCCACGGGGTCGACGCCGGCGTGCAGCGCTCGGCGCAGAGCGAGCACGTCACGACGAAGACGCCCGGGCAGTTCGGGCACGACGCGGAAGAGGGCCTCGGTGAGGTGGCGGCTGCGCGCGGCGATCGTGGTGCGCAGCACGAGGATCCGGTCGGCGTTGCCGGCGAGCGTGTGCGCGGCGAAGCCTTGGAGCAGCGCGTACGGCCAGGCCGCGACGCGCAGGACCGGCGGTCCGACCACCCTCACGTCCACGTCCGGCACCCGTTCCTGCGTCAGACGGCGTTCGCCGGGTGCGGTTCGCGTTCCTCCGGCCAGGGCCAGGTGTGGCCGGCCACGCGCACCAGGCGCTGCCGGCCGCGCACGGCCACGAGCGAGTCGCCGGGCCGGAGCAGGCATACGCCCACACCGGTGGAGCTGGTGTGCCCGTCGGGCAGCGTCGACCGGCTTTGCGCTGCCCGTGTCACGCACTCGGGGAAGGGATCGAAGCCTTCGATCTCCTCTCCCTGCCCGTCGAGGCGCGGCCCGAGCCCGACGCGCCAGTGCCAGGGGGCTCCGCCGTCGGCGTACGGCACGACGGTTCGCGCTCCCCAGCGCTCCGCGACGTCCAGCGCACCGTCGGCGTCGGTCATCAGCTGCATGCGGCAGTTCCACAGCTCCGGAGGCACGAAGGGGAGGTAGCGGGCGATGGAGGAGAACAGCAGCTGGGCCGGGTACATGCGCCATCCTCGGTAGCCGGCGAAGACCAGGTCGGGGCGGCCGAGACGGTGGCGGGCGTCGAGGGCGACGTCGCGCATGTCCCCGCGGTCGTCGCGGCCCGCGTCAGCGAGGAAGACAGCGCTGGAGCGTGAGGTGCTGACCTGGTAGGTGTTCCCGACGTTGGTGATCTCCGGGTGGAGTCGCCGGGCGTCGGTGGGCTGCTCCCCGTAGAACGGCAGTGCGGTGACCGTGACGTCGCCGACCTGCCAGGACGCGTGCCACGCGAGCGGAACGACCGTGGTGAAGCCCAGTTCGGTGAGCCGCAGGGCCATGTCCGCGGTCAGCAGGTTCTCTCGCTCGACCACGGGGACGACGACGGGCGTGTCCGGCGGAATCCGGAGCAGGGTCGCCGGGTCGAGGTGATCGGGGTGACTGTGTGTCAGCAGGACGGCGTCGACGCGGCCGAGGTCGGCGAACTGCAGGGGCTGGTAGGTGTCGGGGTAGACGGCACGGCGAGCGGGCAACCAGGGATCCACCAGAACGGAGGCCTCCCGTCCTCGTACGAGGACGGTGTTGTGGCCGCAGAAGGTGACGTCCGCTTCGTCGAGGTCCACAGCGGGGCGGCCGGGCGGGACGTCGGTGAGCATTCCCTGTTCGCGCAGGCCCGAGAGCATGGCGCGCATGTCCGGATGGAGCTCCGCCGCTGCTTCCTCGGCCAGGCCGGAGGTGCTCAGGTCCGCGATCAGCGCGTGGACGTGCCGCCAGTGACCGTCGGGAAGGCGCAGCCGGACGAGTCCCTCGTCGTCCGGCAGGTCCTCGCGGGCCAACGTCAGCCAGCGCGGCCGGGCCAGCGCCGGGTCCGGGTGCAGAACGTCCCCGTGCAGTCGCCAACTGCCGTCGTTCGCGACATCGGCGACGGACCGGAAGGCGGCACTCCGGACCACCTCGGCGAGGAGCTCGGGGGCCGCTGCCACCAGCGAGGCGTGGCCGTGGGCTTCGGCATGCTCGGCGAGGGGCGCGTACAACCTGCGCGCGGCATGCTCCGGATTCGATGTGATGGGGCTGCCGAAACGCGTCCGGTCCTCATATGTGACGTTGAGACTCACGTCCGCACGCAGCCACACCCGTGTCATGCCTTTTCCTCCAAGCGCTGGTACACAGCTTCGCGGGCGAGCACCCGCCGGAACGCGTCCTCGTCGCGGAAGCCGGCGGAGCGAGCCCACCGGTCGACATCGGAGGGCACGGGAAGGCGGTTGCGAGCGAACCACGTCTCGTACAGAGCACGGGTGTCGCCCGCTGCCGCTTCGGCCGAGGGGTTCTCCAGCCCCGCCGCGGCGAGTTTGTGCTGCTTGTCCTTGGCGCGGTCGACCAGTTGGTCGAAGCGGCCCGCGGCGCGCAGCCGGTCGGGCAGGTGGGTCAGGACATCGGCGCCGGCACGGGCGGCGACCAGGGCCACGGCCGCGTCCGTCTGCGCCATTGCGTTGAACCCGACCAGATCGAGGTGGTTGCGCTCCAGCCAGGAGTCGAAGGCCGCCTGGTCCTTCAGGCCGAGATCGGTACAGAGCTCGTTGGCGTGCGCGCGCACCGACGCGGCGTCGGGCCGTAGTCCGCTGCGTGCCGCCTCCGCGGCGGCGAGGCTGCGCACCAGGGCGCCGTGGTAGGCGTCGGCGAACGCTTCGTGATCCAGCCGGAGTTCGTCCAGCACCAGTTCCAGGGTGGTCGCTCCGTGGTGGCCCGCCGTGTGGCCCGGCCCCGCGCTGCGCACCAGGTCATCCCACCACAGCGTGTGCTGGAACGCCCACGGCACGGCGACCGGGGACGGCGGTTCCGTGCGCAGCCGGTCGAGCATCGCCAGGGCGTCCAGCCTCTTCTGGTCGACCCGCCCCCGGGGAAGCCAGCTGCGCAGCGCCGCCGCGGTGTCCGCCAGACCGTGCACGATCGCGTCGTCGAGGAGCTGTGACCAGGATCGTTCCGGATAGAAGCGGCGTTTGGCGAGCCCGGTGAGGGTACCTGCATCCCCTGCTGTCAGGATCCCGTCGGCGCACGCCGCCTCCAGGGTGCACCGGATGTTGACCATCGCTTCGGAGGCCGACCGGTAGCCGTCACCGGCCTCGGAGTGCGCCACCGCGACCTCGTCGTCGTCGGTCAGGCCGCCGGCCGCGAACTGTTCGAAGATCCACCCGACCCCGACCATGCCGAAGGCGTGCAGTTCCGCTGCCCGCAGCGCTCCCATGCTGGAGGAGCCGTACACCGGGATGCCCTCGTGCAGAGCCCAGAGGATCTCCTTGTGCCAGATCGCGGGCACGCGCTCGAAGTAGCCGTCGACGATTGCCAGGGCCCGGGGCCGGGCTCGGGCCGCACGGTACACGTCGCCCTGCGCGGCGGGCGGCAGGACGACGGCGTCCGGCAGGACGTCCGTGACGGCCTGCTCCGGCAACGTGGGGCCGACGAACACGCACACGGGCGCTTCGGTTCCGCTCATGGGGTGTCGCCTCTACGGTCGTACGGGAGGGTGAGGACTCCGCTGCGCAGCGCCTGGACGCGGGGCCCGGGGACCCAGCCGTCGAGCATGCTCGCCGACTCCAAGCCGGGGATGACGACCCGCACCACCGGGATGCGCAGCTGCGGCAGGGTCAGGTCGACGGCGACGACCTGGGTGATGCCCGTGCTCTTGAGGCGTTCGAGCAGCCAGGCCAGGTCGTCGTCGAAGGTGTCGGAGTCGAAGCCGGGGCCGTCGTCGAAGGATCGTGTGGGCGTTCCCTGCAGCAGCGCCCGCTCCCGGGCCAGTACGTCGGGATTGCGCACGCGGTCGTAGTCGTCGCGCGCCACGTCGTCCCGGGAGCCGGCGATGATGGTGAGCCGGCTCTGCGCGGCCTCGGTCAGAGCGCGAGTCACCGCCACCGTGCGGACCGGGTGGCAGCCCATGCCCGCTGCCGAGTGCATGCGACGGAACCCGTCATCGCGTTCGGTGATGACGCAGAAGAAGGCCGGCACCCCGATGTCGGTCGTCGTCTCCCAGACCGCTGCCTCCACGCCCGCCCGGTCGTAGAGGTCCAGGAGGGTCCGGACGTCCGGGTCCGTCACGGTCGCGAGGTCGATGCGGGCGCCGGCAGCCGTTTCCGGGTCCAGCATGTGCCAGAGGGTGGTCGCGTCCCGCTCCACCACTTCACAGATGCCGTGGATCACGGCCTCGATCACATGGTTGCCCGAGGCGAGGCCGTTGGAGGAGGCCAGGAAGCATCCGCTGCCGGTCGGCCGGGGCAGCGTGAAACGGGTGTGGACCAACTCGTACGGAACCCAGGTCGGGGTCTGCCCCAGCAGGTCCCAGCCCTCTGTCCACAACAGGTCCAGATGCGGGTGGAAGCCCGATCCGGCGTCCGCGGGCAGCGTGGTCACATCCGCCAGGGTGTGGCTCCAGCGCAGTTCCTCGTACGTGGCCAGCTTCACGGGCGCCGTGATCCGCTCGGCGTGCCAGGCCTCGATGGACTCCATGACGGCGGACGCCTGCGCGGCGGGCAGATCGGCTCCCTTGCCCTGCGACACCGCAAGCGAACGGGAGTTGGGCCGGCTCACCACCACGACGGGAATGCCGATGTGGTCGAGGCCGGTGATGTCCGCCACGCGCGTGATGCCCATGAGGCCGAAGAGAGGACGCACACGGCTGAGGGTGTCCTCCGGCCGGACGGTTCGGTGGGTTCCCCCCTTAAAGGACTTCGGGACGGGAACGGAGCCCGGGGCCAGCAGGTCACGGAGGGCGGCGTTGGCCGTGCTCATCGGGCTCCTCCCGCGGGGGCGCCGGCGGGCACCAGCCACAGCACCCCGGCAGCGAGCAGTTCGTCGATCATGCGGCGCAGTTCCTTGGTGAGTACCGCGATGCCGTCGGCGTCGCTGTCGCGGTCCGGGGCGGCTTCGGATGCGAGGGCCGTGAGCAGGTCGTCGACCGGCGAAGGGGCCCCCGGGCGGGCGAGCAGGTGCAGGAGTGGAAGGTGCGCTTGCGCCTTCCCTGTGAACGCTTCTGCGACGAAGCCTCCTGTGCCTGGCCTGAACCGCGTGCTGCGCGGCCACTCCAGCCGGAACAGCAGCGGATCCCCGGGAGGCGGCAGACACAGCTGCCATGGGAAGCGCCGGGTTCCGTAGCGTTCGGCATAGAGAACGGAGTACTCCTCGAAGGTGGGCCAGAGGTGTGCGGGAAACTGCCGGTGCACGGGGAACCGCGACCGCAGCACGCTGTGGAACTCGGCGATGAGCTGCTCCGCCCGCTCCGCGGACAGTCCCCTGGTCGACTTCCACGCCGCCACCGACAGCGGAAAGTCCGCGGACGCCAGTTCTGCTTCGTCCACTTCGATGCCGAAGTCCTCGGCCCGCTCGAAGTATTCGGTCCGGAGGTCCAGGCTGAAGCCGTGTACGTCGAAACTGTGCCGGGGATCGGCGAGCACGTCGGCGTGGTCGAGCAGGAAGGACAGGGTCTGCCGTGCGTCCTCCTCCGTCTCCTCGGGGAAGCCGACCATGCTGAACAGATGCAGGGAGATGCCGGCGTCGTGCACGGCGCGAAGGACCTGTGACGCGACGGGCAGACGGACGCCCTTGACCATGTGGTCGAGCATGCGCTGCGACCCCGACTCCAATCCGAAGAACAGCTTGCGCACCCCCATCTCGGCCAGCCGACCGCACGTTTCGGCGTCGAAGCCCGGTTCCAGCCGGGCGTAGCCGACGAGAGACACGTCCAGGTTCCGTTCGGTCAGTGCCTCGCCGAGCCGGAGCAGGAAGCGAGGAGAGAGCGCCTCGTCGGTGATCTCGTAATGCCGGCAGCCGTGGCGTTCCGTCAGTCGGGCGATGTCCTCGGCCACGGCGGCCGGAGGGCGCGTCCGGTACGGGCGCGGCGCGACCCGGTTGATGTACGGGATGTCGCAGAACCGGCACTTGTTGAAGTAGCAGCCCTTGCCGGTGAGGATCGGCAGGACCGGGACCGGCGTCAGATAGCGGTCCAGCGGGAGGCCCTCGAAGTCAGGCGTCGGCAACGCCGCGACGTCTTCGGTCATCACCCGCCCCGCCACCGGAGTCCCGGACGCGTCGAGTGCAAGGGTGTTCGGTACGCCCGCCAGATCCCGGCCGCTCTCCAGCCGCTCCAGGATGCCCAGCAAGGCGGTCTCCCCCTCGTACGGCACCAGAGCGTCGCAGAAGAGCTCGAAGAACCGGGGACGTCGGAGGAGCTCCGCCGCGAACTTGGCGTAGACGGTGCCTCCGATCACGACGGTGTGTCCCTGTTCCCGGCACCGTCGGGCCAGGGTCAGTCCCGGGATGATCTGCTGGTGGTTGAGGATGGAGATGCCCACCACGTCCGGACGACTGAGGGCGAGGTCTGCGAGGATGCCGTGTGACCACTGTTCCTCGAACACGTTGAGGGCGGGGTCGGCAGTCGCCCGGTCGAGATCGGCCAGGCAGGCCGGATCGACTCCGTCGATCGTGTACGTGACCGGCGCGATGTCCCAGTCCACACCGTGGGCAGCCGCCGCCAGGCGCACGCCGTGGGACAGCGCCTCGCGAGCCTCGGCAAGGGCCAGCGGGTGGTAGAAGCCCTCGGGGCTCCGTAGCCGGTCCGCGGCGACCGGGGCGAGATCCAGGGTCTGGTCGGCCAGAGAGAGCACCCGGTCGAGACGGACCAGCTCGGCGGCCGGGATGCCGCGTGACCTCCGCTCGCCGCAGAGTTCCGCCGCCCGCGTCAGCGAAGCGGAGGTCAACAGCCCGTCGATGGCCTCTACATCGAGATCCCGCTGGGTCACCTTGATACCGCGGCGACGCAGACAGGCGGTCAGGGACGGGAGGGCCAGATGGGGGCTGCGGGGGTCGGCTGCCGGCGGGAAGAGGAGAACTGCGTGCACGAGGATGCCATCCGAGGGCCGTACGGGCGAGGTGAGGCCGGGGTGCAGGCGGGCGGCGGAGCAGGGCCGGGGAGGCCGGGGGCGTATCGGCGGAACTGACGGTCGGTCGGCGAGATCGACAGCCGGCCGGCGAGGACGCCGGGGCCGACGGACGGCTCGGCGAGGTCGACAGGCGGGGCGGCAAGGCCGCCGGCGACGACGACGCCGGGCCGACGGGCGGTCAGCGGACCTGCGCGCCCGGATTGATTCTGAACTTGGCGAGACCCATGGTCCCCGGACACATCACGGTTCCCGAGGCCTTCCAGTTCACGTTGTCGGTGAGGTCGGAACCCTGGAACGGTCCCAGGAAGGAGTGAGCCTGGGCCGCGTTGCCGGTACCCATCCGGAAGCCGTTGCCCTGCACTTCCTCACCACCCGCCACCTGCACCGCGTCGAGCAGGTTGGCACAGAACTGCACCATGTCGGGCTCGGTCACCTTGCAGGCTTCCAGCATCTCGTCACGGAGGAAATAGAGCGCGCCATCCTCTCCGCGGATGATGGTGCCCCCGACTCCGCCGTTCTTCTCGTACTTCTCCATGCCGTGTCCCTTCCTGAAGCAGCGGACCTGCCCATCGACCGGACGGCCCTACTCTCTGTGATCAATGCATACCTTCCGTGACGACACTGCCCTCTAACTGGCCTTTTCGAGTGACGCCGAACGCCCGGGAGGCCCCGGAGAAGTCGGGCCCGCCTTCAGGGCAATCCACCTGCTGAGCTGAAACCGATTTCGAAGAGGTCGTGAGAGAACAGCGGCGCGAAACGGGACGAGCCGGCGAAGTTCCCGGGTGTTGTAGGCCCGCTGCGGTCCCCTGTCCGCGGACCTTGTCGCCCGCTGTGCCCCCACCGAACTCGTCGAGGGAACCGGCGCGCGTCTCAAGGGCACGGCGCACAACTACTCCGCCAACCCACCGCCGGGTGACCGACTCCCAGTCGCCGCCGAACCCGGCGGCAACGCGTCTAGGGTGACGGGGTACCCAGCCTCTGCGGCGTGCGTGGTGGAGAGGGTCGGCGCGCTCCAGTGGGGAATTTCCCCGCGCTTACGTCCATGACAGGTCGGTCCTGAGCGGGTGTTTGCCAGTAGAGCAGGGATCGGCGGGCTGCGGCGGTGTCGGGGTGCTCCACTCCCAGCACACGCGTGAGATCGGTGACGAGTGCTGCCAGGTCGCGAGCGGCGATGTCCGGCCTTCCTGCTTCTCCGCGCCACCAGGCAAGTCCCGCACGGGCGGCCAGCGTGTCAGGATGCTCCGTTCCGAGGACACGTGCTCTGTCTGCGAGCAGCACGGTAAGCGCCTCTACGGCACCTGCGGCATCGCCGGCCACACCTCGCCATCGGGCGAGACCACTGCGCGTGGTGAGCGTGTAGGGATGGTCCGGGCCGAGGGTCCGCAGGCAGTCCGCGAGTATGTCGGCGAAGTCGTCCGCGGCACGTGTTGCATCCCCGGCGACTCCGGTCCACCGGGCGATGGCGCCGCGAGTACCGAGGGATTGCAAGTGGTCCGGTCCGAAGATTCGGGTCAGGTCGGTCAGCAGTTCCGTCAGGGCGGTCTTCGCTGCCAAGGGGGCGCCGGCAGTGCCCCGCCAGCGAGCGTGACTCGCCCTTGCTGCGAGCGTGTGGGGGTGGTCGGGTCCTAGAACTCGCTCCAGGTCGTAGAGCAGTTCCTGTGTCTGGGTGGCCGCCTTCTGCCATTCTCCCGTGATGCCGAACCACCATGCCATGGTGCTCCGGGCCGTGAGTGTTTCCTGGTGGTCGGGACCGAGGACGCGGTGGAGGTCGGCCAGGAGAGACTCGGTCGCCGTTGCCGCGCCCCGCGGGTCTCCGGCAGCACCTTGCCAGTAGGCCAGACTGTTGCGGGCCGCCAGAACGTCAGGATGGTCCGGGCCGAGCGCGGCGGCCAGGCCGGCCACCACTTGGCTCGTCGCCGATGCGGCACCCGATAGATCGCCCGCTACTCCGCGCCACCATGCTGTGAGGTGCCGGCAGAAGAGGACCTCAGGATGCCGACGGTCGCCCAGTCGGGCTTCGGCTTGGGTGGTGAGCCGTGTGAAGTAGGCGTTCGCCAGTTGAGGCATTCCGCACTCCCCCAGGCTCGTTCCCGTGCGAAGCAGCAGTTCGTGGCAGCCGCTGCTCCACAGCGCTTCCTCGGCGTGATCCATGAGTGCTTCGGCGTTCGCGCGGAGCATCGTGGCGAGAGCGTCGTCATGGACGGTTGCGGGCGGCCAGGCGTGAAGCAGTGCGTCCGCGCAGGCACGAGCCACGGCTTCCCGGGTGACACCGGGGAGGGATTCACGGGTCGCTCTCTGCACCAGGGCGTGGATGCGCAGAGTTTCGGTTGGCTGACCTGATCCGTGGTCGGCCAAGCTCATTCTGTGTAGGCATCGCACGGCGTGCATCACGTCGTGGCCCGTCGGTTGGTCTTCCACGCCGGTGTGTGTCTCTGCTCTGCGTGTGACCAAGTAGGTCAGAACAGGGGGTGAGGTCAGGACACTCAGCGGGATCCCGTTCGGGTCCAGCACGCTCGCGATCTCCAGGAGGGGGCGCGCCAGGCCCGAGGGCGTGAGCCTGTCCGCTCGCTCGATGGCCAACCGCCACGTTGTTGCAATGCTGTTGTCCTGGTCGTCGGGCAAGCTGCCCTCCTCCGGGAAGAGGTCACGCAGTGCTTGGCTGTTGTCCTCCAAGCGCTCCCTGTACTGGGAGCAGGTGAACGCCATGTCCACGAGGAAGGCTCGGGCCTGTGCCAGCGCCAGCGGAAGGCAGCCCAGTTCGGTGACGAGCACGTCGACCTCGCCCGGATCTGGGACGGGGCCGTGCGCGGTCAGAGCTCGTGTGAAGTACGAGTGGGCCTCGGATGGGGTGAAGGGCCCAAGGCTGAACCGCTGTCTGAAAGGGCTGATCAGCGCTGCGTCACGGCGCCGGGTAGTGATGAGGACTCTCCCTCGACTGCTCGACTGCGCAGGAGGCCAAAGACCGCGCAGGTCAGCAGTGTTCGTCAGGTCGTCGAGCACTACGAGCCATCTACGGTCGGTGGTCTCGGCCCAGGCCAGGAACCGTGCGGCGGCTCCCTCCAGGTCTCGTCCATCGGCGCTCGCCACTTCCACGCCGGCACGGCCATAGCCTGTGATGAGGGACGACCGGCTGGATGCGTTGATCCATAGCAGCAGGTCGATGGATCTCGCCGTCCATGCCGCACGTGCGTAGTGGGCGGCAAGTTGCGTCTTTCCCACGCCTCCGGGACCGGTGATCACCTGGGTCCGCGCGAGCGTCTCCTCCTCGCCCAGAGCCCGCTGCAACCCCTGCACGGCACCGCGTTGTTCAAAGCAGTCGGCCTCTCGCGGGACGACGCCGATCCAGTGGGGCCGGCTCACCACCGGATTTCCCTGGTAGAAGTGGTTGTGCTGCTGGCTGCCGTCGCCGGTCTGGAACGCTGTTGGTGCGTAGAACTCGTTTTCGCAGGCCGTGCCGCGCACGCGGCCGGCCGGCTCCGGGGCTGTCACCCCGCGGGGCCGAAGTGATTCGTCTGCGAGCTGCCCTCGCCGGTCTGGAAGGGAGCCGCCGCTTGAAAATAGTTGCCCGTCACGGCACCACCGGCCGCTCTCCCATCAGCGATGTCGCTCTGCTGCAGCAGAGCGCCCACATTCCGCTGCTCCGGCTCGGACAGCAGCGGCAGCAAGACTCCTTGCACCAGCTGCCTGACCTCTGGGCGCAGGGACTCGTCGAGGGCGAGCAGAGCCTGTACGTTCGTTTGCCACAAAGCGACAAGAGCCCCGCTGCTTCCCTCCGCGACGTCAGCCGACGCGCCCAGCGCGTCGAGATCGCCGGCGACGGCCGCCGCCTGTCCCGGACGCACGCGGTGCCACAAGGCCACCAAGCCGTCACGCGCCTGCTGATAGCCATCGGTCGCTGCTAGTCCCACCAGCGCAGACGCTGCGGCCAACGTAAGTGGATCCATCGCCCCCCCTGTGATCCGACTGTTCAGTTACGCACGAAAGGTGACGCAGAGACCTCATTGTCCGTCGATGCCAACCGAATGGACAGCACTTCTCGAGAACTGAGTTCAGAGTCGGCCGCGGCCTCTGCACTGAGACCACCTGACCTATGAGGTGGTCATGTGACCACCCGGGGGTCCCTTTGGCTGCGTCGGCTTCACGCGAGAGCACTCATTGGTGGGTTTCGGCGTCACGCGCTGCCTGTCGAGCGCGTGAACGTTGGTGAGAAGCAGCAGCGACTCGCACCCGGCTCAGGTGCGAACCGCGCGAACGTGGTCGGCCGAGAGATGCAGCTCGTACGGCAGGCAGCAATCGGAGCACAGGGTCGCGACGAGGGTTCCGCAGGCGCACAGTTGGTTCATTCCGCCATCCGGGGTCGCTCCGCAGCAGGCGGGGGATGCGTGCTGCAGCTCCAGGCCGCGCGCATCGTCCGGGTTCATGACGATGTTGCCTCGCGGGCCTTGCGACACCAACGGCTTTCCATCCACGTTCCAGCGCCCCCCGCGGCGCGGCATCACAGGCCCGGGCACCTCAGCGACGACCAAGGGCGCACCGTACGGCTCCGTCTCGATCGCATAGCAGCCTGACGGCACGGTCGCCGGCGACGGGCCCGGCTCCTCTGCGTCCCACCACGCGTAGTACGGAGCCTCGGGAACAGCGGCCAGCCGTGTGAGCGGCCCCGTCAGCGCGACTCCACATGTCGTGCAAACGAACACCACCGCTTCGGCATCCGTAGCCCCGGAGACCATGTCCTGATCCTGGTATTGCTGATCCTGCATGCGCTGACGGTACGCGGCACGCAGCGTGCGTGCGTGACCGCCATCCCAACCCGGTCGGTCTCACAGCCCCTGCGCGGCCCGAAGTCGCTCAATCTGCCGGAGGACGGGACCCTCCGAAAGGCGCGGGTACGACTCCGGACCCATCTGCAACATGTCGACAATACACACGCCGACCCGGGCCACGATGCGATCCATGACCTCGGCGGGCTCGTCGGAGCCTTCCTCGATGAAGGTCATCCGGATGTGGATCGTGTCCTCGGGGAACCCCGCGCTGTCGAGGTCCTCGTACCGCACGGTGGCCTTGCGTCCGCCATAGCTGTCTGAGGGGCAGGCGGCAACGGCCGCGCGCAGCTGGGCGAAGGTCGTCGCGGCCCCTGTCGCCGAATGGGACGCGAGGAGGGTCACCTGCGGGCTCCCGGGTTCGGCGGAGTCGAAGGTCTGGGCGACGGCGGCCTGGGCGCCCTTCTGGTTGAGCAGGCCCCACATGGTGGGACACGGGGCAGGCGACGGCTCCGTCCGGGGTAGGGGCCTCAGCTCGGACGGGTGCACGTCCCGGATCCCGCGCTGGGGGTCCGGGACGCCGGCGGCCTCGCCCGGCTGCAGCACGAGCTCCCGCAACCGCGCGGTGTCCGGTACTTCGCCGACCGCCCCGCGCGTCGGCAAGGGAACGGAAGGGGACGGTGCCGGATCCGTCCGCGGCCTTGACGGGGCATCTTGCGTCCCTGCCGGTGCGTGGTCGGCAGTCACGGATGCCGGACCGCCGGAGCATGCGGAGAGCACAAGGCAGCATGCGGCCACCACCAGGACAGAGACATGGCGGTTGAACATGAGAGAAGCCCCCCGGAAACAAGTCAATCAGGATGATCCGCACCGAACAGTAGCCGTGCCCCATACCGTGGCTCCGACTCCCCCTCCGGTACTGGGTCCCTGACCGGCCGGACATCCTCCGTCTCGGCTCGAGCCCACCCCCAGGCGTTCCCCCCGACCCGGTCGCTCAGGTGCTCAAAGGACGGTGCGGACGTGTCCGCGCCACTCCGGAGATCAACAGCTACGACGTGGGACTGATGATCTGAACGCAGCGGACAATCATCCGCGCAGCTTATAGACGACCCGCCGCGGAAGTTGCGGCGCGGTGCCTCTGCACTGCCCCGGACCGGCGCACCTATCTCACTGAGACCGACGGCCCTCCAGAGCAGCCGAACTCAGCCTTCCTGAATCGACCAGTCTCCGTTCCGGCCGAAACCACCCTGCCTCGTCGTCCACCACGGCACGGAGATCCGTCGGTCCCGGATCGAGAACGGGTCAAGATCGCCCGGCTGTTCGCACCTGTCGGGGCGCCAGTCCACCCGCGGAAGCAACAGCTTGCTCCGCTCCCACGCCGCGCCCTCAACTCGCCTCGACCCGCCACAGGATCAACAACCAGACGGCTCGCGGCCCGATTCACGCGCCATGTCTGCCACAAACCGGCTCAGTCGATAGGTGCTCTGTTCCACGGGGCGCCGACACAGTGTGTCAATCCGGACGAGCGATTCGTCGATCCCCGCCTCCTGAAGACGGCGTACATACGCGCGCAGCTCCGCCTGGTCCTTGGTCTCAAGGACCACTTCCCACTGCCCTACGTCCGGCGCAGTGCGAGCAGCCAGCCGCTGCCTCCCGGCCTCTAGCCGCCGCTTCCGCTTTCCCTGTCCTGGCATCGACCCAGAATCGCTGGCCGACGCCAGCACGACAAGTGATTGCGCCGAAAGACCAAAGGCATGCGTCTGCTCAAGAAGTTGACGGCTACGGCTGTGGCCACAGCAGCGATCGGCACCGCCTTCGCCACCGCGGCCCCGGCCTACGCGGCAGGTGGCACGGCGCCGTCGTGCATCGTGCGCTCGGTGCACAACGATCAGGACGGGTTCAGTGTCATCCTCGTCAACAAGTGCGGCAGGACGATGCGTGTGCAAGTCGTCGTGTCCTACGCCCCCGACGGCCCGTGCTACACCATGGCGGCAGGGGCGCAGGAGTACTACAGGTACGACGGAACCTGGGGCCTGTACGACCGAACGGCCGTGTGCTGACGGTTGACGTGCATCGGGGCCCCCACTTCAGCAGGGTGGGGGCCCCGTGAATTCCGCAATCACGCCGCCGCGACGACGCCGGCCTCGGTCAAGTACGCCCCGCAGCTGGTGCAGCGTGCGCGGGGTGCCGCCCCGGCGCCACCGTGGATCTCCATCGTCCCGCCGCAGGTAGGTGCGGGCGCGCCGGCTGCGCAGCTCGGCCTCGGCGATCGTGGGGGCGCCGCGGTGCGTGATCGCGGGGTAACCAAGGCGTGCGGCGGTCTCGGCCGGGGTGAGCTCGGGCTGCGCCTCGACGAGGTCGGCAATGCGGCGGCCGCGGAGCTGGGGCACCCAGCTCGTGGATAGGCGCGGTCTCGGGGTGGGTCGTCAGCAGCCGGGCCTCGAAGGAACCCTGGAACCCGCCAGCGCTCCCATCGCCGACTCTTGGTTGAAAGGTGTACCGGTCGGACGAGAAGAGGCCCCGCCGCACGTCCTCCGAGGCGGCGGTCGTCCGAGGCGGTCCGGGAGGGTGCGCGCCAAGTGCCGGGTAGGGCCGCCGGCTTGAGGTCCACTGCGCTGGGGCGCTCCTTCTGCAGTCACTCCCAGTCTGACCCTGGGCGCCGGGGCCGGCAAACGCGGTCCGCGCGGGGCGCCGCACCGGCTCGGCGCGCCGCCACCGGTGTCCTGTCGTACGGTGGAAGACGCCTGCTCGGCTCGGTCGTGCCCGCCAACGCACCCTGGGAGAAGAGCAGATGTCGACGGTCACTCTTTCTCAGCTGCGGCTGCTCGGCCAGTTCCGTCCGGAGTCCACCGCCGGGCCGGTCGATCTGTGCGGCAACCCGCAGCGGCTCCTCGCCTTCGTGGGGCTGCGTGGGCACGTCAGTCGCAGCGGCCTCGCCGCCCTGCTGGACGGCGGTGAGCTGCTGCCCGGCTGGTACGAGGCGTGGGCACTTCTCGAGCGTGAGCAGCTGCACGCGCTGGACGCCCTGGCTGACCGGCTGACCCGGCAGGGCAGCCCGGCTCCGGCCCTGGAGGCGGCGCTTGCGAGCGTACGGATCGAGCCGCTCCGGGGATGCGCACACCGGGCGGCACACCGTCGGAGGGCAAGGTGATCAAAGCCGCACGGCACTACCGCGCGTACCGGCTGCCCTCCGGGACGAGCTGGACCTGGAGCCGTCGGCTCAGCTCGCCCGGATGATTCCGGCGGCCCACCGATGACGGCGTGATGACAAGACGCCCAAAAGGCGACACGGAAGGGGCTATCCATGACGTCGCTTCTCGAATACCGGAGCAACCGGATCGTCGAACTGATGGAGGAGCCCGCCGAGCGCCGCGGCGCCGACTGGCTGAAGGAGTCGCTTCAGCAGGCGATGATGCTGGAACTCGCCACCCTTCCGCCGTACTTGTCCGCAATGTGGTCCATCGAGCCCCAGAGCGGAGAGGTGTTGAAGGCGTTCAAGCGGATCGTCTTCGACGAGATGTCCCACCTCGGCCTCGCCGGGAACATGCTCACCACCATCGGCGGAGTCCCCCGCCTCGGCGACGTGCACACGGTGCCGAAGTACCCCGGTCCGCTGCCCGGCGGCGTACGTCCGTCGCTGACCGTCTTCCTGAGCGGGCTGTCGAAGGAGTCCCTGGATCTGTTCGCGCGGATCGAGGAGCCCGACGACCCGATCGCGGAGGCCCGGTCGCACACCTCCATCGGCGCGTTCTACACCGCGATCCTGGAGGCGTTCCAGGACCACGCGGAGCTGATCACCGGGGCTCACCAGCTCATACGGGACATGCAGCACCATGGCATAGGAAACAGCCTCGTGGCACTCAACTCGCTCGCCGACGTCGAGGCGGCCATCGAGGTGATCAAGGAGCAGGGCGAGGGCACCTCCGCCTCGCCGAAGAACCCGCACCCCGGGGTGGCCGGCGAGCTGGCCCACTTCTTCGTCTTCCGGGAGCTCTTCCACGGCCGCAAGCTGGTCAAGGTCGCCGAGAACCCGGACCGGTGGGAGTTCACCGGGGACGTCATCGCGATGCCCGGCACCCGCCCGATGGGCACGGTGCCCGACGGCGGTTGGGGAGCGCCGGGACAGCCGACCCCCGACGCCGAGACACAGGACCTGCTGAACCAGGGCAACCGGGCGTACAGCCGGATGCTGGACCTGCTGGAGGACGCCTGGCAGGCGAACGACCCGGACACGGCGACCGGCCTCCTCGACGAAGCCGTTTCCACGATGCTCGATCTCAAGGGACCGGCTCGGGCCCTGATGCTCCGCGAAGTCCCGGGCGGCCACGGCAAGACCTACGGACCGGAGTTCCGGTACATCGACGACTAGAACCGGCCGGCAGGCTGGCCCGGTGAGGAACGAGTGCCATGAGCGAGCAGGGCTCGGGCTCGGGTGAACGGCCCTTCGAGGTCCCGCCGGATCTGCCTGCGGAAGGCACCCCGGGCCAGGAACCGGGAGCTTCCGGGTGGCCCTGCACCCGCCGCCGGAGGCGAGCAGGTCGGCGGTGGAACAGGCGAGCGGTCTGAGCGACTTCAGAATCCGCAGCGTGCGTGACGAAGCCGCTCATCGCCGCCGTGCTCGCTCCAGGCTGCACCGACTCACTCCCGCGCCATGGAGAACGTAGTCTCTGCCTACGCGCCAGCCAGCATGCAGGAGCGGCGGTAGCCGACGCGCGGTACCTCCCCAGCACCGCGGGGAACGAGCGCCGTTGTCAGGCTCGGCGCCTGAGGGCGTGGAAGGTGACGCCGCCGAGGACAAGGACCCCGGCACCGATACCGGCCGGCAGCGCGACTATACCCATGGGCGAGTCGTCGTCCTCCGCCGCAGCCGTTGTGCCGCTGGTCCCGCCCTGGTCGCCGTTCCCGTTCGCACCGGACTGCGAGGGGCCCTGGGCCGCCTCGTCGCCGAAGGAGAACACCGGGCCCTTTCCGTCGCGCGGTGTGCCGGAGATGTCCACGGTCAGCGAGATCGGTACGACGATGCCCTTCGCCTCGTCGTCCGGCTCGGCGACCTGCGCCTGGATGTAGTACGTGCCGGGCACGTCGTAGCCCTTGGAGTCGGGGCTCTTCCCGCTGTCCTGCTCGGTGATCTCCCAGGGCCCGCAGGCCCGCTCGATGCGCCCCGTCCGGCCCGCGAAGAGCTCGGTGGAGTCATGGTCGTCGTTGCACTGTGTCGACTCACGCTGGGCGTTGTAGAGGTCGACGCTCCATCCGGTGGTGGCGGACTTGGGGAAGTCGGCCGGGATGTCCACGCCTGCCTTGACCGTCAGCTTCTGGCCGGGCTTCAGCTCCACCCGCCAGAAGGGGGCCTCGCCGACGGCGATGGACTGGCGGTGGGTGCCCGGTCCGATCGGGGTGGCGCTGTTGAAGGAGAAACCGCCCTCGGCGTCGGTTCCGGTGCGGGGCTTCGGAGTCCGCGCGCCGGCGGCCTGGGTCGTCTTGTCGGCGATGCCGACGAGCAGCTCGACGGGCATCGGTTTGTCGCCGGAGTCGGTCACGTCGTTCTCGACCATGATGCAGCCGATGTCGTCCGGCGCGGGCTTCTCGTTGCCCTCTCCGGGCTTGCTGCGGCCTCCGGCGGTGATGATGTTCGCCCACCCCATCGACTGAGTGAACTCCCTCAGCCACGCGCGGGGTTCGCCGTCGCCCGCAGGGCCGGCCGCGACGGTGATGAGGGAACCGCGCTCGTACCCTTCCTCGGCGACTGCCGTGGCGCTCACCTGGAGCAGCTGGTCGGGGCGCTTCTTGACCTTGTAGTAGAGGTCGCGCCCACCGGTGAACTTGTCCAGGTACTGGCCGGGGGTGACCAGCGGAGCGTTCTGGCAGCCGTCGAGGGAGCCCGCGACCGGCTTTCCGGTGGCGTGGTAGGTCCGCCACGCCTTGCGGAACAGGGCGCCCAGATTGGCCGTCAGCGAGTCGGCGTCGTCGGCGTCCGCGTACGAGCCGTCGGTCACGTCGGCGATGCACTTCAGCTGCGCACGTGCCGGGGAGGGCGTCTTGAAGCTGACCACGTCCACGGCGAGGTCGACGCCCTGCGCCTTAAGTTCGCGGGCCACCTCGCACGGGGGCGGCGGCGCGCAGGTGTCCTCGCCGTCCGAGATCAGGATGATGCGGCGCTTGCCGCTCGTGCCGAGGTCCTTGGCGGCTTCGCGGAGCGAGACGCCGATCGGCGTGAACCCGACCGCCTTGAAGGCCGCGACCTGCTTCTTGGCGTCGGCCCGCGCTGCCCGGTCCATCGGCGCGACCGGCAGGACCTGCTGCGTGTCGGTGCAGCCCTTCATCTTGTCCTGTCCGGGATACGTGGCGCCGTAGACGCGCAGTCCCAACTGAGCTTGCTCGGGGGCGGTGTCGATGATCCGGGTGACCGCCTGCTTGGCGGCGGCGAGACGGGTCTGGCCGCCGGCGTCGTTCGCCTTCATCGACCCGGACAGGTCGAGAACCAGGTCGATCCGGGCGGACTCCGGGGCCTCGGGCGCTGCGGGGGCGGCGCTCGCGGACGCCGCCGGCGACAGGAGCACGCCGAGCATCAGTACGGACACAGCGGCGAGCACGCGTCGACGGCGTGGTCTCGGAAACATGAACGTGATCTCCAGGAGGTTGTGTTCCGTCCCCTGCGGCACCTGACGGCCAGGGGCGCTCGGGGACGGTGGGACGTGAGGGTCAAGGCGGTCTGAGCGGCTCTGCTGATCAATGGGTTTGTGCGTGTTACCCGAACCCGATTCATTGGACGATGTGCATATGCGAATGGTTCCCGGCATTTCCGACGACCGCAACTCTGTTGTCTTGGGTGCAGCGAGGCAGAGCGCGACGGGAGAGCCGTTTCGATCGCAACCCCGATCGGGCTGCCTCCCTACAGCGGAACCGGGACGCGGGCACCGCCACAGCAACTGGAAGGGGAGGGCCACAATTCAGGCGCCGCTCGCGTCACAGCGATCGGGCTGCCCCGTTCGGCCCAGACCGCGGCCGCGTTCACGTTGATTCGGCCGCCGGCAGGGCAGCGTGGTGAACGAGTCCGTCCGGGAGTCCTTCGCACGTCGACCGGGCGGACCGCTCGTCGTAGTCCTCAGAGAGTGCGCAGAACGGCGACGACCTTGCCGAGGATGGCTGCGTCGTCGCCCGTGGTCGGCTCGTCCGCCGCGTTGTGCGGCAGGTGGCCTCGCCGCCCAGGAGTGCGGCAACGATGTCGCCGTGGTCGGCGGCGCCCTGGTGCCGGACGGTCAGGATGTCTCCGTCGCAGAGGGCAGCCTCGATGCGGTGATGCGCTACGGCACGCCGACACCCGAGGACCAGGTGTGCTTGGCGTAGGCGAAGCGGTCGACCTCGCTCGCCCCCCTGGATCCAGCGCTCTGGACCAGGGGCGTTCCGCGCCGACGGCGCTGCGGGCGCGGGGCCCGAGTGGCCGTTCGATCTTCCAGCGGCGCCGCCGAGGCGTGCGCCGGACTCGATGTCGGGCCACGCGATGCGCGCGACGAGCCCGCGCTCACGCAGCCAGGCCGGGTGTTCGGCGGAGAAGTACACCTTGTCCGCGCGGAGTTCGACGGGTCGGCGCCGCCGTGGTTCCCCGACGCTGTCGTGCATGTTCACGCCGGACATGGCGACGGCGAGCGGGATGCCCTGGGCATCAAACAGCACGTGCAGCTTGCTGCGCCCCCTCCTCGCCGCGATCGACCGGGTTCGGCCCGGCCGGCGATCCCCCTCTTCGGCGTGAACGGAGGCCGCGTCGACGATCGCCGAGGTCCAGTCCACCTCGCCCCGGCCCCGAGTTCGTCCAGCACCCGCCCGGTGCAGCCGACGCCACAGGCCGGCCTCGGTCCATACCGTGCGAACAGCGAACGACGGCAGCAACGGGCTGCCGGCTCCCAGAGCTCATCCGGAACCGGACGCTTCGATGGATCGGCACCCACGACCGGCATCATCCGCGCGAACATCACGTCACGTGAGACACCTTCTAAGCCTTGATCGGTACGGCCGACCTGGCGGCCTGCTCGATCTTCGCGCAGTAGGCTGCACGGGCTTCCTCGTCGATCTGCTGCTCGTGTTCGGGGCGCATCCCGGTCCGGCCGTCGAGGCCCTCGCGCAGGATGTCGGCGTGACCGGCATGCCGGTTGGACTCGCCGAGGACATGGACCATGACGGCGAACAGGTTCGTGTTCGGATATGGCTCCGGCCACCACGGCACGTGGCCGGGGGCGTCGAGGGGAAGCTCGTTGATCGTCGCGTCCGAGTGTTCCCACGTGCGCAGGAAGAACGCGATGATCTGATCGCGAGTCTCGTCCTCGGTCGCCCACAGATCGCTGCCGTTGTGGTCCTGCCACCGGGGCAGCGGTTCCGGGGACGGGCGGTCGAAGACCTCGCCGAAGTACCTGGCCTCGACGGTGGCCACGTGCTTGACCAGGCCGAGGAGGTTGGTCCCGGTCGCTGTCAAAGGTCGGCGGGCGTCGTATTCGGACAAGCCGTCGAGTTTCCAGAGCAGCGCCTTGCGGTCCCGCCGCAGTCTCCCGTGCAGGTTGTCTTTCGCGAATTCATCGATCATGCGGCACGAGCCTGCCATGGGCTGCTCGTGGTCTCAAGATCGCGTACGTGGTCCGCAACGAATGACAGAGCCGAGGCCTGGCCATGGTCACCGCCTGACCTGCTACAAGAAGCTCGCGAAACGTGCCGCGTGAGACGACCTCTCAGCTCGTGGCCTTCGGGAATCCCTGTGCGTGTGCTTCGTCTATCAGGGATTTGTGCCAGCCGAGCCAGGCGTCCACTCCGATTCCGCCCTGGGGGTACCCCAGGTGGAAGAAGCGATCCAGGAACCACATCCGCCTGTCGTGGTTGCCGACTTCCGCGGTGACCAACGCTGGGCGGGCTGGGCCGCCCCAATGTGCGCCGCGCCGGTCCCCCGGGGGTCACCGCGGGTGCGTGGCCAGCCAGTGCCGGGCGATCTGTTCGCGCGTGGCGACCCACGCCCCGCCACGCTGCGCGACGTGCTGCAAGAAGCCGTCGAGCGCGCGAATGCGGCCGGGCCTGCCGATGATCCGGCAGTGCAGGCCGACGCTCATCATGCGGGGGCGTTCGGCGCCCTCGGCGTGCAGGGCGTCGAACGTGTCGATCAGATACGCGAGCATGTCGTCCGCGGTCGTGAACCCGTGGACGAGCAAGAACTTGAAGTCGTTCGCGTCCAGACTGTACGGCACCACTAGGTGCGGCCGGCCGGCCGCCTCGACGTAGAACGGCAGATCGTCCGAGTAGTCGTCGGAGTCGTAGAGGAAACCGCCTTCCTCGACGACGATGCGCCGTGTGGCGTGGCTTGTCCGGCCGGTGTACCAACCCACGGGCCGGCGTCCGACGAGCCGCTCGATCGTCGCTGCTGTGCGTGCGACATCGCCGCGCTCGACGTCCTCGGGCACGGCGCGGTAGTCGATCCAGCGCCAGCCGTGGCCGGCCACCTCCCAACCGGCGGCGCCCATCGCGCGCGCCGCATCCGGGTTGCGCTCAAGAGCCTGCCCCACCGCGTGGACGGTCAGCGGCACACCGTGCGCCACGAGCGTGCGATGAATGCGCCAGAACCCCGCCCGCGCACCGTAGGCGAACATCGACTCAACGTTCAGATCACGTCCGCCGGCCACCGGCGGCGCGCCGACGACCTCATGCAGAAAGCCCTCTGAGGACATGCCACCGTCAAGGACGTTGTGCTCGCCGCCCTCCTCGTAGTTGAGGACGAGGCTGACGGCCACGCGGGCGCCGCCGGGCCAGGCGGCACGCGGCGGCTCGGCGCCGTAACCGACGAAGTCGCGCTGATGGTCGGACACGGCGGCACCCTACCGTCGATCCACCACCGTCCTGACGAGGCGCAGCGGCGCCGCCTCGGGACCTGTGCGGCGGGCGCCTCGCGGGCGAAGGGCCGGATTCGTGATCTGATGCAGTCAGCCCGCGCTGCTGTCGAATCCCCTCTCGGATGGCCCGATGAGCACTCCGCACACCCCGGCACCGTTGCCCTCGCCCACGTCGGAGCCGGGGCCCCGGCACGCCGGATGGCTGGAACTCTTCTTCGACCTGGTCTTCGTCGCCGTCGTCGCCCAGCTTTCGCACGGCCTCCACGGCGATCCCGGCTGGCGCGAGTTCGCCGTGTTCCTCGGCCTCTACTTCCCACCCTGGTGGATGTGGGCGAACCTCACGGTCTCCGCCAACCTCTTCCAGGACGACAGCGCCCGCCGTCGCGTCGTCATGCTGATCGCGATGTTGTGCCTCGCCGTGATGGCCGCCGCGGTGCCCGAGGCCGACGGGGACCGGGCCCCCGCGTACGCCCTCGGCTACGCGGGCACCCGCCTCGTCCTGCTCGCCCTGTGGTGGCCCGCCACCCGCTTCCCCGCGCCCCGTACCCTGCCACGCTGGCGGCCGCTGACCTACTGTCTGCTCTCCGGGGTGCTCTGGGCCGGCTCGGCGGCGGTTCCGGCTCCCTGGCGCTACGGGGTGTGGGCCGTCCTGCTGCTGGCGGAGATGGTCCTGCTGCTGACCGCGCGCGGGAGAGGCATCCCGGGCCGGGTCCACACCGGACACCTGGTCGAGCGGGTCGGACTGTTCGTGATCATCGTCCTCGGCGAGTCGGTGCTGGCACTCATCACCTCTACAGACCACACCTGGACTGCCGCCGCCGGGGTCGTAGCTGTGCTCGGGTTCGTTCTGCTGGCCGCGCTGTGGTGGTCCTACTTCGACTTCGCCTCGACGGCGGCCGAGCGCGTCATCGGCGCCGCCGGCACCCGCGAGGCCTACTTCCTCGCCCGTGACGTGGGCGGCTTCCTGCACTTCTTCGTCACCGCCGCCGTCATCTCCATGGCCGCCGGACTGGCCACCGCCGTGGAGGAGTCCGGCCACGACCACCTGGCACGGGGCGCGGTCTGGGCCCTCGCCGGCGGGTTGGCCGTCTACCACGGAGCGCACGCCCTGATCGCGCTCCGGTTCGGCCGGCCCCTGCGTGAGGTGGCCGTCTGGGCACTGCCCGGGATCGGCATCCCTCTCCTGGTCGTCCTCGGCACGGACGTGCTCGCGCCCTGGCTGGTGGTCCTGCTCCTCGCGGCCGAGGCCATCGCCCACCTGCTGTATGCGACGGTCGCCCGGTCCCGCCGTCAAGCCGCCGACACCACGTAGCCCGCCCCGCGCGAGCCTCGCTGGCCGCCCAGTCGCCATCCCGTACAGCGACCGGCGTCACTCTCTTCCGATCCCCCGGCAAGCGGGGATTCCGGCCTCTCATGATCCGCATGTGCCGTTTCACGCTTGACGGGACGTCCCGCGCGGCTCGGTCGCGGTCAGGCGACCGTGAAACACAGGACTTACGGCTCGCCTGCGCAGACGGCGACGGCCCGTTCCCGGAGGACGGCGTCCGTGAAGCCGAGCAGTGCACTGTCGGCAGCCCGGCAGCGACCGGCCGGCCGCGAAGCGCTTCGGCGAAGGCGCGCTGGTAGGAGGTTCCGTACGCGCCAGCGCTTTCTGACGAGTTGGGACAGCAGCGTCCGGTCGATGGCTTCGCCAATCGTCACGAGTTTCCAAGGCGCCTGCTGATTGAGGCGAGTTGGGTCGGCAGGATGCGACAGGGCCGTCACAGGCGTCGAAGATCACTTGACCTTCCCCCAGGGGGAGGGACGACAGTGTCCCTGCCGATCACATGAGCGGGCGATCTGTGCTCGCTAGTCGGGCCAGAACGAAGAGGGGGAGTTCGGGTGACCGCGACATGCGTCATTCTCGACATCGGGGGCGTGCTGGAGATCACGCCGGAAACGGGATGGGTGCAACGGTGGGAGGAGCGTTTGGAGCTGCCACCGGGCACTGTCCATGAGCGGATGCGCGACGTGTGGCGGGCTGGGAGTGTCGGGAGTATCAGCGAGCGCGAGGTGCTCGAGCAGGTGGCGACCCGTTTGAGCCTCGCCACCCCTCAGGTTGAAGCCTTCATGGCTGATCTCTGGGCGGAGTATCTGGGGACGCCGAACGAGGAGTTGATCGACTATGTGCGAGGGCTGCGCGGAAGCTGCAGGCTGGGCATCCTGAGCAACAGCTTCGTCGGTGCCCGGGAACGGGAGACGTCGCTCTATCACTTCGACGAGTTGGTGGAGCAGATCGTCTACTCGCACGAGATCGGCATCGAGAAGCCCGACCTGCGTGCCTTCGAGGCAGCGTGCGCCAGCTTGGACGTGCGGCCGGCGAACTGCCTGTTCATCGATGACGTCGCAGTCAACATTGAGGCCGCCCAGGCGGCGGGCATGCAGGCGCATCTGTTCGAGGACAACGCCCGGACCGTCACGCGCATCGCAGCTCATCTGGATGCCGGGCCCCTGGCCGCAGGGCGGGTCCCTCTCGGATGACGTCGGCCCGGCCCCGGCCTCCAGCGCGCTCCAGGGCTCGCATGACATACCAGCACGGTGATCTCGCCGGATCGCCGCATACAGCTCGACCTACGGCATCCGCAGCATGACCAGCACCTTTCACGAGGAGCGTCCAATGCTGCCTGCAGGAACCGTAGTGCTGTCACTTGTGAGCATCCCCCAACCGTGGATCGAGGTGCCTCATGTGCTTGCGGTAGAGATCCTTGAAGGTTGTTGTTGCCGTCGCATCGTCGGTGGGACGGACGCCTTCCCAAACAGCCTAGTCGTAGCTCATGGCCGCATTGAGTGGTGTGCATCGTGAAGTAGCAGGTCACGGGCCTGGTGTGCGTCGGCTCCGGGGTACTCATGCTGGTGACGGGGGGGGGTAACTTCGGTGGAGATCGTCGGTCAGCGGGCGACTTCCCGGTTTGTGAGGACGAGCAGGCGTGGGCGGCGGCCTCGCCGTGCTCGCGGGCACCGTCGCTACCCAGGCCGACCGGTCGTCTACACCGCGCGCACCGCCAACGGCAACGCCCGCTTCTATCGCAACGCCAACTGACCTGATCACAGGCCGGTGACCTGGTAGCACAAGGGGCCGACCGGTCCGCGGCATCCCACCGCGGACCGGCCGACCTGCCTCCTCGTCGCCTACTGCCGCGGCACCGACTAAATCCGCTGGCCCCCATCGCCTCTTCCTGCGACATTGCGAGGATGGACTGGAGAGCCGTATCCCCCGCGGACGTCGACGCCCTCACCGAGTTGCTCGGCCGGGACGAGGAGGCGACGGTCGGCCGCCGCGAGAGCGGGCCGGCGGAGGTACGCAGCATGCTGGCCGTTCCCGGCCTCGACCTGGCCACCCGCACGTGGGCCGCGTCGGCCCCCGACGGCAGTCTCCTCGGCTTCGCCGCCCTCCACCCCGCGCCCCAGCCGGGCGAGCTGCGCGCCCAGCTGGTCGTAGCCCCGTGCCCGGACGCGCCTGCCGTCACCGCCGCGCTCCTGGACCGTCTCGACGCCTGGGCCGCCCATGATCTCCCCACCCACGACATATCAGTGACGCTCTATCAGTTCCCGGGCTGCCAGTCCCACGACCAACTCCTCAGCCGCGGCTGGACCGTCGTCCACAGCAGCAGCCGTCTCACCGTCGCCCTGGACTCCCTCGGCCTCCCCGAACACCCGGCATCCACGGCGCCCACGGTGAGAGCGGCCCGGAATGAGACCGACCTCCGCACCGTCCACTCCGTGCTGAACGAGGCCTTCACCGGCGACCCGGAGCACCCCCACCCAGACTTCGAGGACTTCCACCACGCCCAGCGCCGACGCGAGGGCTACAACCCCGACCTGTGGCTCCTCGCCGAACTCGACAGCGTCCCCGCCGGCGCCCTCATCGCCCGTGACCCCGTCGACCGCGCCTGGATCGCCTGGTTCGGCGTCCACCCTGTCCACCGCCGCCACGGCCTCGGCGCCCAACTCCTCACCACCGCCTTCAGCCTCCTCCACGCCCGCGGCCACCACATGGTCGGCGTCGACGTGGACACCCACAACACCGGTGCCATGCAGGCCTACACCTCCGCCGGCATGACCCTTCTCGGCGCGGCCGACCAGTGGCGCAGGACCCAGCCTGAACCCGGCTCCCGCCCTGCGTAAGGCAGGTCGAACATGGCCACCAGTGCCAATGGTGCGCATCGTGAAGTAACAGGTCACGGGCCTGGTGTGCGTCGGCTCCCGGGTACTCATGCTGGTGACGGGCTGGTGACTTCGGTGGAGATCGTCCGTCAGCGGGCGACTTCCCGGTTCGTCAGGACCAGCAGGGCCCGCACCAGCGCGGTCGCCCAAGTTCGGGTCGGTGCGGACCTTGCCGAGGACGCGCCAGTTCTTCAGGCGCGCGAAGCCGTGCTCGACCGGTGCCCCAACCGCGGCCAGCGCCTTGTTGGACAGCTTCTGGCTCCTGGTCAGGAGTCGTTGCGGGCGGCCTTGTAGCCGGTGATCACCGCCGGATCGGCGTCCGGGCCGCTGTCCTCGAGGCCGACGAAGCCCAGGTCGGCGATCGCGCCGAGGCCCGCCGCGCGCAGGTGGGCGGTCAGTCCGTCGTGGCGGCAGGCGGTGATCTCCGAGGTGCGTCCGGGCCTCACCGCGCTCACCCAGACCAGGCGGCCCTTGTCGTCGGTGAGCGCGATCACGAGCAGGCCGTGGCACTTGTGCTTGTCGGAGTAGTACTTCCGGTTCTCGGTCCCGGTGCGGCGGCGGGTGCGGATCAGGGAGCCGTCCAGCAGTACGACTCCACCACCCGATCGGGCGATCTTCTTGAGCGCGCGGTCCAGGCGCGGGGCGCGGGCGGCCGGCAGGCCGGCGACTTCCCGCACCCACCGGGTCACGGTGGTGCGATGCACCCCGTTCCCGCTGGCCAGGTCGCCGGCACGCTGGTCACAGCGCAGCACGGCCAGCACGATGGCGGCGATCTTCCCTGCGGGCAGTGCCCGCCACCGCGATCCGATCTTCTTGCAGTGGCCGCGTACCAGGTCGGCGAGCCAGTTCAAGGTGGCGCTCGACAGAGGCAGGCGGGCGGTGTAGCCAAGACCGTCGGGGCCTCCGACGAGACTGTTGCTTTTCTTCACACCGGGAAGCGCGGTCTCGTCGATGCCGTCCCCGCGGTACGGGACCAGCAGCACCGCACGCCCCGCCACCTGCGCGGACGCCGGCGCGGCGGCGGCTCGCTCCGCAGCGATCTGCCCGCTCATCCGTGCCAGGACCCGCTCTGCGACGGCGAGTTCGTCCCGCTCGGCCCGAACCTGGTCCAGCTGCTGCCCGACGATCTACACGGCAGACTGCCGCCCGCGACCAGCACGAGCACCCGAGCACCCGAGCACACGCCGTTGGCTCACTCCTCAGGCACGAGCCGGGGCTTTGCTCCGGGAGCGGTCGAACAGTGCGAAGTGGGCCTGGACGGCGGACTGGGCGATCCAGGTGTCCTGGTTGTCCATGAGGTCGTTTCCCGGACCGTCACAGCTTTTCACGTGGCGGTGTTGAGGAGGCTGGTGCCCAGGGGCGTAGTGGCGTGGAGGGCAGTGTTGTGATGGCGGGTGTTCGTGGTCAGGCCGGCGGTGCGGAGAACGGTCGCGTGCTGGCTGGCGCTGGCTGGGGAGATACCGGCGTGGCGGGCGAGTTCGGTGGTGTTACAGCCGGGGTGGTGGGCGATGGTCCACAGCACTACGGCTCGGGTGTGGCCGAGCAGTGCGGTCAGGGAGTCGGGAATGGTGCTGAGGGTTCGTGCAGTGTCTGTGGGAGGCAGGAAGAGGTTGGCGTCGTGGTGGTCGACGGGGTAGGTCAGCCACGGGCTGGGTTCGGCTGTCTCGTCCAGCGCGGGGTACACGGCCCCGAAGACCGACGGGATCAGGAGCAGGCCGCGCCCAGCGAGATGGACGTCGCCACTGCGACCGGAAGCCATGGTCAGTTCCAGGACGGGTTGCTTCCACTTGATGTAGCGGGGGTTGAGTCCTGACAGCAATGCCTGCAGTCCGCCACGAGCGGCCTGACGTCTGCGCAGTGCCTGGTCCGCGCCGCTGAGGGCATCGATTCGCAGCTGATAAGGGGCGATCACCTGCTCGTGGGCGTGGGCCGCGGTGTCGGCCAGCTCCAGCAGCACCTCTTTGGCGCTGCCGAGCGACCGCGTCCAAGCAGGCACCGGCCGCTGAATGCCGCGGCCGGCCCAGGTCTCCATATCCTTGCGGATACGTTCGGCGGGCGTGGCCCGGACCTTGTCCAGTGCCTCTTCGATGCTGTGGGCCGTCGCGTGACTGAGGAAGTCCGCTGTCCAGCCTGTTGGCGGGATCAGGTCGAACAGTCGTCGCACCTTCGGCGACAGATGCCGCAGCGATTCCCGGCGCCAGGCCCCGAACCGGGTCGGATGGCTGCCTTCCTGCAGCAGCCGCAGGGCGATGTCCAACTCCAGCATGGGACGGGGTCCCTCCGCTAAGCGGACGCGGGTCAGGTCTTCGGCGGTGAAGTGGATACGCAGCGGCATGGCGTAGAGCGTGTCCGGGATGTCGTTCTTCGTGCCAGGCCAAATCACGTCGATCCCCGATCAGCCGCACAGCCATTCTTTCCACGAGCGGGCCGGTGCGAGCCGGCCCGTCACGGACCTGAGCGGATCAGCGGATCCACGGTCGAGGAGGCACCACAGTCTCATGCCCAAACAGACTGTCGTTTGCGCTTCCCCCGTCGGATCCGCACAAGAAGGGCTCGGGACGGGCAGCAGAGAGAGCCAGCGGCCGGCGAGTCACCGGCCGTACATCCACTGGGAGAAGGAGAGTTCCATGAGCAAGATCCGTACGAGCGCTATGCGTGCCGTCGGCGCCGTCCTCGCGGGTACCGCGTTGGTGGTAGGTGTCGCAGGTGGCTCAGCGAGCGCGGCGGCAGGCGAGCCCATCACTGCGCACGCCGCCAGCCCCGGGGAACCTTCGACCACGGGGGCGAAGGCGCTCTTCAACTGGTACAACGACGTGCTGACGGTGTGCGATACGCGCCGCGACGGCAGGCGTGCGGTCGCGCGCGCGTACAACAAGACGACCCGCAACTTCGTCGCGTACGTCGAGGACAAGGACGGGGCCAATGGCTGTACTGGATCCTGGATGGGGTGGAAGGCCTTCGACACGCCGGTTCGCCGTGGGGATCGTATTTCGCTCGAGCTCTGGATTCAGGATGGCCGCAACGGAGGCAGGGAGAACTACCGCCAGACCGAGTTCATCTCCGGCTGAGCGACGGTCGGCCATGACTGCCCTCCCCCAACTGCGTAGGCCCTCGGCCATCATTCAGGGCTCCGACGATGGCGAGCGGAAGCAGTCTGCGCGTGATCCGCACAACCCCTGCGCTCATCCGCAGATAGGGTCCCGTGCCGGTGAACCGCCCAGATGTGCGCCGTCTCTCGCCCCGGGCATCGGCTCGGCGGTCAGCGGGCCGTCTTCGGGTGGGTCTCGGGGATGACCGGTCCGGCCGGCCGTAGCGCCTCGGGCTTGTCGGTCGTCCATTCGAAGCCCGCCGCGTCGGCCGGGCGCATGTGTGCGGTGCGGGAGATCACCCGGCCGCTCTGCCGGTCGCGGACGAGGACGACCGCCGCCAGGACGCCCGTCGGGGGCGACCACCGGGCGGCCTTCGAGATGGTGGTCGACGAGATCGGTTCGATTCACCGACGGTAGGGGCGACGGGAGGGGGCAGCGGGTACAACCGCTGCCCCCTCCCGGACGGGTACGACTCGTACCCCTCAGGCGGCGACGCCGAGTTGGCGGGCCAGACTGCGGGCGTCGTCGCGGATGACCGCCCCGCCGCGCTCCGCGAGCTCCACGGCGGTCGACCTGGCGAAGATGTTGTATCGCGCGGTCTCGGGCGAGGTCTCGTACCGCGCCTGAGCAGGTGGATCACGGCGACGTTCTCGCCCTGGAGGATGTAGGCGCGGGCCGTCTCGATGATGTGGAAGCTCCTGCGGGTGGACGACGGCATCGGCCCGAGGTCGACGCTCGCCGCGACGTCCACGGCCGCGCCGGCGCGGATCAGGTCGGCGTTCATGGTGATGGCGTAGGCGTCGACCATGCCCCGTCCGAAGATCAGCCACGGGTGGCTGTAGCCGTCGCCGAGCCGGCGCGCTTCCTTCTCCGCCCGGTCCCAGTGCCGCTCCGCGTTCCCACGCTGCCCCACCTTCGCGTACGACAGCGCAGCCGCCAGGTGCAGCAGCCCGATACGCGCGATGTCCTGCGGACCGCGCTCGGCGTCCAGCAACTCGGCCGCGCGCATCGCCAGATCCACCCGGGCCTCGTGCCGCTCGCCCGCGTCGCGGCTTCGGTGGTCGCCGAAGCCGTGCCAGAGCTGGCACGCCAGACGCCCCCGGGCCGACAGCGCGTCCGCCGCCTGCGGCTCCTCGTCTCGCCCTGCCAGCCGGTAGTCGGTCAGCGCCTCCTTCACCCGCAGCAGCGACGGGTGCGCGGCCTTCGTGTACGACGCGGCCGACAGCCTCTCGTCCCCGGACAGTGCGGCGAGGTCGTCGATGCCGAGCGCGTCGGCGAGGCGGCGCAACAAGGGCAGGCGGGGCCGGGCGCCCCCTCACGGGTCTTCACGAGTACTTGCTGACGATGGATACGAGTGGACGCAACGGCGCAGATCTGTGGCGATAGGCCGGCTGACCGAGCACCCCGGTGTCGAGATCGTGTGCCGTGACTGGGCCACCGCCTACACGCGGGCGTCGCCGCGGTCGTAGGCGTGGGTGGTGTGGTTCTTGATGCAGGTGCCGTCCCAGACCGCAAGGCCGATGCCGATCTTGTAGCTGCCGTGCGTACGGGTGCCCTTGGTGCCGTGGCCGGTCTCGGTCCCGCCGGTGATCGGAACGGTGCAGCCGCTGCTCCAGGGCGACGATGCCGTCGATGCTGCGGACGCGGCACCGCGACGGGCACTTCCGGCTACAACCTCCGTCGTCGGCGTCGCCACCACTGACGGTCAACGCCCACTGGGACTGCCCCCACCGGTGACAGGCGCGCCGGCTGAACGCGCGAGGGGCTGTTCCGGGTTACTCAGGAACAGCCCCCTTCCACGGCCGGCTCCGGCACTCCATGGGGGTGGGTGAATGTTCAGGCGGGAAGGGCCATGAGGAGCAGTGGGGTGGTGGTGGGCTGGGGGGAGCCTCCGGCGGGTTCGAGGGTGAGTCCAACGGCGCCTGCTTCGGCGGGGTTGCCGGTGAGTACGACAGTGCCGTTGTGGTCGATCAGTCCGGCCGGGCGCATCGTGCCGTCGTGGTCGAGCCACAGCTGGTAGGTCTTCCCCGCTCCGGGTGCGGGCAGGTTGGTTGCGGTGAAGACGGCCGCGTTCTGCCGATCGGAGGTGACGACGGTGGTCAACGCTCCGTTGGCGGCTCGTCCGTGGACGGTGCGGGCGTCGGGCGCGGCCAGCACGGCGCTGACCGCGTCGAGCTGCTGCTGGGCCTGACGGGCTTGCCGCTCGAGGTCCTGCGCGTTCTGTTGCTGCCACACCGCGACGCCGCCGAGTACGGCCGCGGCCACGCCGGCGGCCAGAGCCAGCGGCAGGGCCCTGCGGCGCAGGACGCCACCCAAGGCGGGCGCGGGCGCGGGGGTGGGGATGCGTGGAGGGAGCTGCCGCACGCCATCTATGGCGGCCATGACCTGTGCTTTGGCCGCCGCAGGCGGTGCCTGGGAGACGGCCGCTGCCAGGCGGGCCGCGGTCGCCTCGAACTCTGCGGCTTCCTGTCGGCACGCCTCACACGTCCGCAGGTGGTCTTCGAAGGCGCCGCGTTCACCGGGGTCGAGTGCACCCAGGGCATAGGCGGCGGCAAGGGTGTGGGCGTCGGTCGCTTGGAATTTCATGTGGTCACCCCCATGCAGTCGCGGAGCCGGATGAGCCCGTCGCGCATGCGTGTCTTGATGGTGGGAAGAGGCGTGCGCAGGGCTTCGGCGACCTCACGGTAGGTCAGCCCCTGGTAGTAGGCCAGGGTCACCGACTGCCGCTGCAGTTCGGTCAGGCCGCGCATGCAGCGGCGGACCTGCTCGGACTCCAGCCGGCTCTCGACGTGCTCGGCGACCTGGTCGAACGCGACGGTGTGTTCGCGGGCGGCCTGAGCCTGCTCGCGGTCGGAGGCGGCCTGGGCGGAGCGGACCCGGTCCACGGCCCGCCGGTGGGCGATCGTCGCGGCCCACGTGGTGACCGCACCCGCGTCGGGCCGGAAACGCGCGGCCTGCCGCCACAAGTCGATCATCACCTCCTGGGCGACCTCCTCGGACTGCGCCCGATCGCGTACGACTTTGATCACGATCCCGAACACCAGGGGTGCAAGGGCGTCGTAGAGGACCGAGAAGGCCTGCTTGTCACCGTGCGCGACCTTCTGCATGACCTCGGTCAGGTCGGCACGGCCCGTGGCGGGTCCGGCGCCGAAGGGGAGTGGTTGGTTCACGGGCGCCGCTCCGGCCGTGGCGAGAGGGCGCAGGGGCCGCCGGGTGCGGCGGTCGGGGGGTGGGGTGTGCATCGCATTTGCCGGTCCTCGGCTTCTTCTGGCTCACACGGTGGCCGGACCCTCCCAGGCTGTCGGTCCGGCCGCCCGAGCAGGCGGGCGTGTCACAAGTTGTTCGTAGCGGACGGGCATGCGGATGGGAGGGTACTTCGTCACCAGCATCCGGCAGCTACTCCCTTCGAGGGATGCATGAGGCGCCGGCCCAGCCGACGGGCGGGCGGCGGCGAAAGCAGGGGGAGGGAGCGGGACCGCTCTCTCGCCGGCCGAGCGGACCAGCCGCCCGGCGACAGGTACCCCTGGGAGGTAGTTGAGATGGTTCGTGTGCGACGAGGTCTTGTGGTGGCGATGGCGGCAAGCGCGGTTGTGGTGGTTGGCGCGTCGGCGGCCTCGGCCGATGCCGGTGCGCAGGGTGTGGCCGCCCATTCGCCGGGGGTGGGCTCGGGCAACCTGATCCAGGTGCCCGTCCACATCCCGGTCAATGCCTGCGGCAACGCCGTCAGCGTCATCGGGCTGCTGAACCCGGCATTCGGCAACACCTGCATCAACGCCTGACCCCGCACCAAGCGAAGAACCCCGGTCCGCCGCCGACAAGATGGGGCGGCGCGACCGGTGGCCCTCCGGCCAGAGTGCGGGGCGCGTCACACGCTTCCCCGTCACGAGCCGGGTGGGTCGGCTGCGGGTGGCTGTCGGCAGCCACCCGCAGCACCGGGTCTCCCCTCTCCGGCCACCCCGGTCCCCGTAGGTCTGGCCGGGGCCGGCCTGCGTCCCGAGGCCACGAAGGCTCGTGAGTTCACCGTTTCGGGGTCGGACCAATCCGCAGGGCGGGTGGCTGCCGAATGCCGGGTGTGAGCAGCTTCCGCAGCACCCTCTCCCTCGCCGCCCTGGGCGCGCTGTCCGGGCTTCTGGCCGCTTTCACGGCGCTCGCCGTGGCCGAGCTGGTCGCCGGGCTGGTGCGGCCCGCTGCGGGACCGGTGACCGTGGTGGGCGGCACGGTCGTCGACCGGACTCCGGCCGAGGTGAAGGACTTCGCGATCCGCACGTTCGGAGAGAACGACAAGAACGTCCTGCAACTCGGCATCCTCGGCGTCCTCGCCCTGATCGCCGTCGGCCTGGGCATGCTCAGCCTGCGTCATCGGCGGGCCGGCTCAGCCGGCGTACTGCTGTTCGGGATCGTCGGTGCCGCTGCGGCCCTCAGCCGCCCCGACTCCACCGGCATCGGTGACGTGCTCCCCTCGATCGTCGGAGCGCTCGCCGGCTCTCTCGCCCTCTACGTTCTGGCTTCCGAGGCAACCGCCTCGACGGTCGCAGAGAACAGCGAGGGCGGAACCGCGGGCTGGAGCAGGCGTGGCTTCCTGACCGCAGCGGGTGTCACCGCCGCCGCGGCGACGTCGGCAGGCGTAATCGGGCGCTTCCTGTCCGGCCGGGAAGGACAGGGTGCCGTTGCCTCCCGCGAGAGCCTTGTCCTGCCCAAGCCCTCCTCACCGGCCCCTACTGTCCCGGCCGGTACCCAGTTGAAGGTGCCCGGCGTCACTGCTTTCACCACTGCCAACCGCAACTTCTACCGCGTCGACACCGCTCTCACCGTTCCCAAGGTCGACGCCCGCACCTGGCGGCTGCGGATTCACGGCCGAGGTGTGACCCGCCCACGCACCTACACCCTCGACCAGCTCCTGGCCCGCCCGCTCATCGAACGCGACATCACTCTCACCTGTGTCTCGAACGAGGTCGGCGGCCCCTACGTCGGCAACGCTCGCTGGCTCGGCGTCCCCCTCGCCGATCTGCTCCAGGAGGCCGGTGTCCGGCCGCCGTCCAAGGGCGGCCGAGCGGACCAGCTGGTGGCCCGCTCGGTGGACGGGATGACCCTCGGTTCACCGGTCGAGGACGTGATGGACGGGCGCGACGCAATGCTCGCCGTCGGCATGAACGGCGAACCGCTGCCCTTCGACCACGGTTTCCCGGTCCGCATGCTCGTCCCCGGTCTCTACGGCTATGTCTCGGCCTGTAAGTGGATCGATTCCATCGAGCTCACCACCTTCGACTCCTACGACCCGTACTGGGTGAAGCGGAAGTGGGCCCGCAAGGCGCCGATCAAGACCCAGGCCCGCATCGACACCCCCAAGCCGTTCGCCCGCCCGGCCGCCGGCACCGTCATCATCGCGGGCGTCGCCTGGGCCCAACGCCGCGGCATCGCCCGCGTCGAGATCCGTATCGACGACGGGCCGTGGAAGTACGCGGACCTCGCCGCCCAGGACACCGTGGACACCTGGCGCCAGTGGTCGTACCGGTGGCAGGCCACCCCGGGCGGGCACTCGATCACCGTCCGCGCCACCGACGGCACCGGTCAGGTCCAGACCGATCAACGCACCCGCACGATCCCCGACGGAGCGAGCGGCCGGCACAGCGTCTTCGTCACCGTCCCCTGAACCACCCGGCCGGCCCGCAGATCAGGACCGCCGGCACAAGCAGCCCCTCTCCCAACCCTTCAGACAACTCGTCAAGGAGTAAAAGATCATGAACCGTATGAAGATCCGCCGCACCGCGATCGCCGTCGCCACAGCAGCCGTGCTGCCCTTCTCCCTGGCCGCGTGCTCCGACTCCGGCAGCGACACCAACGCCGGCTCCACCGCGGCCGCGGAAGACGCTCCCAAGAGCAGCCAGAGCACACCCGCGGACGGCTCCATGACCGGGGACCAGCCGTTCGGCCCCGCCTGCGCCGGCGTGCCCAAGGAAGGCGCCGGTTCCTTCGACGGCATGGCCAAGGACCCCGTCGCCACCGCCGCCTCCAACAACCCTGCCCTGTCGACCCTGGTCACCGCGGTCAAGCAGGCCGGGCTCGTGGACACCCTCAACAACGCCGAGGGCATCACCGTGTTCGCCCCGACCAACGACGCCTTCGCCAAGATCCCGAAGGCCGACCTCGACAAGGTCCTCGCCGACAAGGCCACGCTCACCAAGATCCTGACCTACCACGTCGTCGGCCAGAAGCTCACCCCGACGCAGCTGGAGAACGGCAGCTTCGAGACCCTGCAGAAGGGCACGCTCACCACCTCCGGCTCCGGCGAGTCCTACAAGGTCAACGACACCGCCACCGTCGTCTGCGGCAACGTCAGGACCGCCAACGCCAACGTGTACATCATCGACACCGTCCTGATGCCGAAGTAGCGGTCGTCCGCTGCGCAGGCAACGGCCCGGTGGCCCTGCGCTCTTCCGAAGAGGAAGGGTGCAGGGCCACCGGCTTGACCGCAGGTCCGGGAGGCGCGCCGTCCGGCCCGCGCGCAACGGAATGCTGCGTTGTGGGCCGGGCGGCGAACGGGCGGGGTCTACTTCTGGCTGATAGGCAGGGCCAGGTCGGTGACCTGGTACCTGGTCGGGAAGGCGCCCTTGCTGGTGGCCTTGCCGGTCAGCACATCGACCGAGTAGAGGCGGTACGTGCCGCCCGTGCCGATGGCCGCGAAGCCGTGGTTCATGCCGCTGGCGGGGTTGTAGTAGATGTCGAAGCCCGCGTCCAGGGCGGCGTCCACGCCGAGGCTGCCGGTGGGAGCCAGGGTGCCTGCGTTGGCGGGGGACTGCAGCGAGATCCGGTCGGCCATCGTGTCGAGGTCGAACAGGGTCGTCGCGGTGGCAGCGTTGAGGTCGTTGTTGGTGTAGGCAGCGCCGGTGACGCCCATGGCGGTCGACGGCGGCATCGTCGGGTTGGTGACAGTGCCGTCGACGGTGGTGGTCAGCTCGGCGGCCGCGTCGTCGATGTTGTGACGCAGGTTCTGCCCGGTGTCGGAGATGACCCTGAGCCGGTTGGCGGCAGGGTTGAAGTCCACGCCGAACGCGGTGCCGGCCAGGGCCACGGTCAGCTGGGAGACTTTGGCAGCCGCGGCGTTGGTGGTGTTCAGGGTGTAGATGCCGCCCTTGTCGCCGACTCCGTACAGCGTCTCGTTCTGGACGCGGAAGTCGATCCCGACGAGCCTGGTGTCACCGGACAGCCCCGTGACCTTGCCCAGCGACCAGGTCTTCGACGGCTTGTGGACCTTGAACTCGACCAGCTGCTGGTCGCCGGTCAGGCCGACCGCGGTCAGCGCCTTGTGTCCCATCGCGGGAAGGGTCTGCGGCACGGTGTCGGACGCCGCCAGCGCGGGCGCCGCGCACAGGACGCCCAGGACGACCGCGGAGGCCGCGGTCATGGTGCGGTTACGCATTCCACTCCTTCATCGAGGCCCCGGCCAGGGTGACCGAGGGACTGTGAAGGCTTCGTCACCATCGACGCAGCGGACCGGTGCCGGCGGCGGATGCCACCCGCGTGGCCCAAGAGATGCCGCCACGGTGGTCCAGAGGCTGGGCACCCTCGCGGGGAGGCGGATGCAGCGTGACCAGCCATGCCCGTCCAGCGGAGGCTGTCGGCGGGTTTCACACCACGTTCGCCGAGCAGGCCACCGTGGCAAACCTCTACAGCGCCAACGGACAGCGCTGGGGCTCCACCAACGTGGGCCTGCGCAACTGCCGGCGCAGCGACAACGACCGCACCCTGACCTGCGACACCTACAGCAAGAACGGAGGCGACAGCAGCTAGAACATCAACACCTATCGCCAGTTCCGCCCCAAGGTCACCGTCGACCCCGACGCCCCCTTCGGCAAACTCCCCGCAGGCAGCGGAACCTTCAGCTTCCGCAACGCGCAGGGCACGCGCTACAGCGCCAAGGGCACCCTGAACGTCAACGTTCCGGTCCCTGTCATGTGCCTCATCGCCCCGAGGAACGCCACGTTGCACGATCCGGTGCGGATCTGGAAGTGCAGCGAGATCGACAACTCCCAGTACGTCTCGGACTGGCAATCTGCGGGCGGCCACCTGGAGTCGACCGACGGCACCTCTCCCGCCATCGTCAAGTGCGCGTACAACTGGCCCACCCAGGCGGGCCAGGTCCAGATGTGGGACTGCGGCGTGGGCGACACCCGCGTGGACTGGACCCGCCAGGGCCTGCAGTTCGTGCACGACGACACAGGCATGTGCATGGACGCCGGCAGTGGACGCAGGAACGGCGACATCGTCATGCTGCAGCCGTGCGCGGCCGGCAACACCAACCAGGACTGGACCTGGTCGGGCAGCAAGCTCGTCGTGCAATGAACCCGCGTTGAGCGATCGTCCCGATTGGCCGGTGGCCCGGCGCACGAAGACGTCAGGGCCACCGAAGGCCGTTCGGTATTGACCGGGAAGCCGGCGGCCTCGCGCAGCCGACCGGTGTCGCCGGCTTCAAGCCCGGCGAGTAGCCGCGCACGGCCCGGCTGCCGGCAGACGAGGCGTGCGATCACGGCGGCAGGGCGCTTAAAGGATGTCCCGGCCCACCCTCCGCTTCGCCGCCCGCCACGGCCCCACCACCTGTCTGCGTCCCCGGGCGTGCACCGCACCGCCCGGAAATCCCTGTTCCCACGCACGCGCGGGGTCGCAGCGGAAGACCCCACGAACGCGTGGTTCGTGGGGTCACCCGGCGGCCCGGCAGGTGCCGTTGAGGGAACGGCGCCGGTCGCACCGACCGCGCGGCGTCGCAGGACGCGCGGTCGGGGGTCAGAGCCAGCCGCGCCGGGCCGCCTTCAGGCCGGCCTCGAAGCGGCTGGTGGCGTCGAGTCGATCCATCAGGACCGCCATCTGGCGGCGTACCGTACGCACTGAGACGCCGAGGCGCTTGCCGGCGGCCTCGTCCGTCAGGCCCGAGGCGAGGAGCTTCAGCAGGCCGCGCTCGGCGGGCGAGAGACCGGTCTCCCCGGCGCCGCTGCGCGGGTCCGCGCCCAGCGACACGGCGCTCTCCCACGTCTGCTCGAACAACGTGACGAGCGACGCGACGATGCCCGGGGCGGTCGTCAACAGCGCGCCTCGACGGGTGTCGGCCGGGTCGATAGGGACCACGGCGACGCGCCGGTCGAAGATGAGGAGCCGCGGCGGAGTCTCGGGCGCCGTGCGCACCTGGCCGCCCCGGTCGCTGAGCCAGCGGGCGTTGGCGTGCGTGGCGGGGTCGTTGCGGGCGCTGTCCTGGTAGATCGTCATGAGCCGGACGCCTCGGTGCAGTGCCCTCTCGTCGAGCGGACGGGCGGCGTCCAGGCTGGCCTGCGACTGCGCCCCGCCCGGCTCGATGGCCAGACACTCCTCCTGGAGCTCCTGGGTGAGTCGCTCCAGCCGGCGCTGGATCGCGTCGAGGCCGAGCAGTTCCTCGCCGCGGCCGGGGTCGGTGCCGCCGCGATCATGGGCGTAGGCGGCCAGCATGCGGGCCATCGCCTCCTTGCCCTGAGCGATCTGCTGCTGGCGGCACAGGAGTTCGGTCTCATGTCTGCGCAGGATGACCTCGAAGCCGATCTCCGGGCTGACCGCACGCAGCATGCCGGTCCTGTCCCGCGAGGGCTGCAGCAGCCCCATGTCCAGCAACTGGTCCAGACAGTCGCCCACTTCGCACGGTGAGATCGAGAGGCGGGTGCTCAACTCGTCCACGCCTTCGGCCGATCCCGTCAGCAGACTCCGGTAGACCGCTTCCTGGAACACGCTCAGCCCCAGGGCTTCCAGACCCGAAGTCTCGCCCATGAACCCCACCCCCCACCGTGCGCATGCCCCCAGGTCCGCGCACATCAAGAAACCCCCGTCACCACGCGGATGACGTCTTCTCAGTGATGCGATGCCGCTCGGCCGCGTGCACGCAGCTGCCGGCTGTTCGGCGTCACCCTCCTCAAGACGTGCACGATGTCACCGGTTCCGACGGTCACAAGGCCATGATCACCGCCGATTCCGCGCCGACCCAGAGTCAAGTCTGACGCGGAGGGGTACTTTTCTGCCATGAGCCTTCACCGAGTCGCCTGCCTCGTGATTCCTCCGCAGTCCACCTTCGAGCTGGCCTGCGCAGCCGAGGTGTTCGGCGTGAGCCGCCCCGGTCTCCCCTCCCGGTACGCGTTCGAGGTCTGCGCCGAGACCCCCGGCGCCGTCGCCACTCTCGCCGGCTACGACATGACGCTCGGCCACGGCATGGAGGCTCTGGAGCGCGCGGACACGGTGCTCATCCCGGGCTGGCAGGACCGTGCCGGCACGCCCTCGCGCGCCGTCATCGAGGCGATTCTCCGGGCGCACCGGCGCGGCGCCCGCATCGTCGGCTTCTGTTCCGCCGCCTTCCTCCTCGCCGAGACAGGGCTGCTGGACGGTCGTCGCGCGACGACCCACTGGCGGATGGCGGACGCACTCGCCGCCCGGCGGCCGGCGGTCGAGGTGGATCCGGACGTCCTGTACATCGACCACGGCGACGTCGCCACCAGCGCGGGCACGGCCGCCGGCATCGACCTGTGCCTGCACCTGGTCCGCCGGGACCACGGCGCCGCCTACGCGGCCCAGATCGCCCGGCACATGGTCCTGCCGCCGCACCGCGAGGGCGGACAGCTCCAGTACGCCACTCCCCCGCTCGCCGACCGCGCCCCCGACTCCCTCTCCCCCGTGCTCGACTGGGCCCTGGAGCGCCTGCACGAACCCCTGACCGTCGACGACCTCGCCGCCCACGCGACCCTCTCTCCCCGGACCCTCGCCCGCCGCTTCGCCGAGCAGCTCGGCACCAGCCCCGGCCACTGGCTGCTCCAGCAGCGCGTCGCCGCCGCCCGCGCCCTCCTGGAGGAGACGGACCTGCCCGTCGAGACGATCGCCGCCCGCACCGGACTCTCCTCGGCCGCCAACCTCCGCCGGCGCTTCCACGCCCACGTGCACACCACGCCCGCCGCGTACCGCCGCGCCTTCCGCCGTCCGGACGCGGCCGTCCCGTCGCCGTCGGCGGAGGCGCCCGTGGGATGAGCAGGGCTCCAGGCTGCGTCGCCGCGGTAGCTGTCACCTTGGTGCCAGTCACCTTCGTGACGGCCGGGAACTCTTCTCCCCGGGCTTCCCGCGACACAGGATGGTGATCACACCGAGACGGACACCAGCTCCGGAAAGGAGCCGGCCGGCTCGGTAGGAGAACCCGTCTGATCCTGTCCTGACCTGCGCGTCAACCGCGCCGAGAGGAACCCGTCATGAGCCCGTCCGTCCGCCCTCTGCCCGTCGTCGCCGCGCTTGCCCTGGCGGTCACGGCGCTCGCCTCCGAGCCGGTCATCGGCTGGGACGCCCACCCCGCCGGCGCCTTCGTCGCCCAGGGGCAGGGCGGGGCCGTCGGGTGGGACTCGGCGCCGGCCGACCGGATCGGGTGGGACTCGGTTCCGGCGGACCGGATCGGGTGGGACTCGGTACCGGCCGACCGGATCGGGTGGGACTCGGCGCCGACCGCCGGCATCGGGTGGGACTGACACGCACCCGCCGGGACCATCACGCCGTACGCGCCATGCGCATCGTCCACGCTCTGCTGAAGGGCGCCCCAGGAGCCGTGACGACCGTTCAGGGCTCCCATCTGATCCAGGATCTGCTGTGGGCGCACGCCGCCCCGGCCGACGGAGTCCAGCACATCGTCATCCGGCCCGTCCCGCACGGGTTGGAAGCGATCCTCTTCGTCACGGCCGCCTCCGACGAGGCGGCGCTCGCCCGCACTCGGGAACTGATGCTGCGGGCACGTGAGCCGATCGCCGCTCACGGTTACACCGCCTCGCCGCCCGCGTAGGCGTCCCCAGGGCGGCCGCCTTCCCAAGTCGGCTCCCCCGCCTCTTTGGCCGCCCGTCTCCGCGGCTCGTACTTCCCCACCGACCCAAGAAGGTCCATCAGGCTCCACCCGGGCCGCCGAGGCCCTACCGCAGCCTGCTCGCTTTCATCCATCCACCCTTACGGGAGTCATCACCATGCGCGCATCCGTCCGCGCGGCCACCGTCGCCGCCGCCCTCGCCTCGGTCGTCCTCGGCGTCACCGCCCCCAGCCAGGCCGCCCCCTCCCCCGCACCCGCCAAGGGCCCCGCGGCGGCGGCTGCGACCACGGCCACCTCCACCGTCGGCGGCTCCATCACCCGCACCGAGATGATCGAGCGCGCCCAGTACTGGGTGGACCAGGGGGTTCCGTACAACCAGCGCGCCTCGTACCGCGACCAGCAGGGCCGCCTGTACCGCACGGACTGCTCCGGCCTGGTGTCCATGGCGTGGCATCTGCCGACCAGCGCCACCACGTGGACCCTGCCGAACTACTCCACCAAGCTCGCCGACCTGGACGACCTTCAGCCCGGCGACGCGCTGAACAACATCAACGCCCACGTGGTCCTCTTCGCCGGATGGGCCGACGCCGGCCACACCGTCGCCAACATCATCGAGCACGCCCGGCCGGGCACCGACGCCCGCCGCAGCACCTACACCCGCAGCTACATCACGGCCAACGGCTTCAAGTCCTACCGCTACAACAAGGTCGTGGACAGCCCGGTGACCGTGCCGGACAAGGGCATGACCAACATCACCGCGGTCGGCGACCTGACCGGCGACGGCGTGAACGACATCATCGCCGTCGAGACCGCGACGGGTGACCTCTACCGGTACGCCGGCCCCAACTACACCGGCGGCACGGCCCGCACGAAGATCGGCTACGGCTGGAGCGCCATCAGCGACATCGTCGGCGTCGGCGACCTGACCGGTGACGGCGTGGCGGACATCCTCGCCGTCGACGCGTCGAACGGAAACCTGTACCGCTACTCGGGCCCGAACTACAACGGCGGCACCAAGGTCCAGATCGGCACCAACTGGGACTCCATGACCAATCTCGTGGGCGTCGGCGACCTCACCGGGGACGGGAAGCCCGACCTCATCGCGGTCGAGAAGGCCACCGGCGACCTCTACCGCTACTCCGGCCCGACCTACAACGGCGGCTCCCGCGTGAAGATCGGCAACGGCTGGAACATCTACTCCTCCCTCGTGGGGGTCGGCGACCTCACCGGCGACGGCGTCGCCGAGATCATCGCCGTCGAGACCGAGACCGGAAACCTGTACCGCTACTCGGGCCCCAACTACAACGGCGGCACCAAGGTCCAGATCGGCACCAACTGGGACTCGATGATCAACATCACCGGTGTCGGCGACCTTACCGGCGACGGGGTTCCGGACCTGCTCGCGGTCAACGCCTCGACGCAGAAGCTCTACCGCTACTCCGGCCCGTCCTTCAACGGCGGCAGCGCGGTCGAGATCGGCACCAACTGGTAGTCCACGAGCGACCGTTCGCGGCCCGCGCGTCGTACGCCGGGCCGCGAACGGTCCGTCCCTCCCGCGCCGTCTCACCGTCTCCCGCCGTCCACCCCAGCCGACCGAGGAATCACATGCCTTCTCGTGCCCGCAGGACCCGCTCCCGCACCGGACTCGTCGCCGCCCCGCTCGCCGCTCTGACGCTCTTCTCGTCCGCCGCCCCCTCCGCCACCGCCGCATCGGTCGCCACCTGGGACAAGGTCGCCCAGTGCGAGTCCAGCGGCATCTGGAGCTACTACAGGGCGGGACACCCCTACTACGGCGGACTGCAGTTCCTGAAGTCGACGTGGGACGCGTTCGGCGGCCGGCAGTACGCGGAGTACCCGCACCAGGCCACCAAGGAACAGCAGATACGCATCGCGGAGAAAGTCCTGGCCACACAAGGGCAGGGCGCGTGGCCGCACTGTGGGCCGGCCGCCGGTCTCGGCAGCGACCCCGCGGAACCGTACCCGGACGAGCCGCCGGCTCCGCCGTCGAAGATGGCGCACCTGACCCAGGTCGGCGACCAGACCGGCGACGGCGTGCCCGACATGATCGCCGTCGAGGTCAAGACCGGCGATCTGTACCGGTACTCGGGTCCGGGCTACGCGGGCGGAACGGCGCGGGTGAAGCTCGGCTACGGCTGGAACACAATGAGCGGCATCGTGAACGCCGGCGACCTGACCGGGGACGGCGTCGCCGACATCCTGGCCGTCGACGCGTCCAACGGAGACCTGTACCGCTACTCGGGCCCGACGTACAAGGGCGGGAGCAAGGTCCAGGTCGGCACGAACTGGGACTCCATGACCAACCTCGTGGGCGTCGGCGACCTCACCGGGGACGGGAAGCCCGACCTCATCGCGGTCGAGAAGGCCACCGGCGACCTCTACCGCTACTCCGGCCCGACCTACAACGGCGGCTCCCGCGTGAAGATCGGCAACGGCTGGAACAGCATGCGCGACATCGTCGGCACCGGCGACCTGACCGGCGACGGCGTCGCCGACGTCCTCGCCGTCGACGCGTCCAACGGAAACCTGTACCGCTACTCGGGCCCGAACTACAACGGCGGCACCAAGGTCCAGATCGGCACCAACTGGGACACCATGACCAACATCACCGGCGTCGGAGACGTCACGGGCGACGTGGTTCCGGACGTGGTGGCCTCGGAGATCGCCACGGGCAAGCTCTACCGCTACTCGGGCCCCGCGTTCGCGGGCGGCTCGGCCCGCGTCCAGATCGGCACCGGCTGGTGACGCGGCACCTCCCGCCGTCGCCTCTGTCCCCGCCATCGCCTCTGCCCCTGCCCCTGCCCCTGCCTCGACCCGCGTCCCCGTCCCTACTCCTACTCCTCCCCTGCTTCCTCGACCTCCCCACCCGGAGCACCTCATGAGACTGCGCCAGGCATTCGGGACCGCTGGAGCTCTGCTCGGCAGCGTCCTCGCCACCCTGACATTCGCGCCCACCGCGCAGGCGGACAGCGTGTCCGGCGCGGACGCGCCGCCCCTGCGATTCCTCAGCTACAACATCTGCGGCAATCACTGTTCCGACGCCAAGGGCTACGACAACGAGCGCCGCATCGACACCGTCGTCGCGGAGGCGACGGGTTCGACGTGGAGCGCCGACCAGATCCATCTCCAGGAGGTCTGCCGACCGCAGTTCGACGCGATCAAGGCCCGACTGCAGTCGTACGGCTTCCAGGGCTTCTTCGCCACCGCGCTGCCCGGCGGCAACCCGGCGATCTGCGGCGGCGCGGACTACGGCAACGCGGTGATCGTCAAGGGCCCGCTCTCCGAGACGAAGGTCCTCGACCTGACCGTGGGCGGGGAGAGCGAGCCGATCACGGTGCCGTGCGTGAAGACGTACACGCAGAGCCGGGCCAACTGGGCCTGCTCCGTGCACCTCTACTGGAACGAGAACACGCTGCGGGAGCAGGAGGCCGCGAAGCTCGCCGCGCAGGCCAAGCAGTGGCAGGACGCGGGCCTTCCCGTGGTCCTCGGCGGCGACTTCAACGGTTCGCCACGCACCAAGATGGCCTCGTACTTCTACTCCCCGGCGGTCGGCGACGGCGGCTGGGGGACGTTCATCGAGGCGGACGAGACGGACTCCGACCACTTCGTGGCGGATCCGTGCGGTGACGGACGCACCCGGTGCCGCAGCGGGGAGCCGACGTTCGACTCCAGGAAGATCGACTACCTGTTCCTGAGCGCTGCCCACTTCAAGGGCGCCAAGGCCGACGTCCAGCCCCTGGACGCCAAGGTCTCGGACCACAAGCCGCTGCGTGGAGCCGCCTTCTGGTCGGACTGCGGGCCGTCCGCCGCCGGCGCCGGCGCCGTCATCCGGCGGGACTCCAAGGGCGCCCTCTTCCGCTACGCGGGCCGCGCCGACGCGACCGTCGCCGGCGCGTGCAAGGTCGGCACGGGGTGGAGCGGCATGAAGCACATCGCCCGTGACGGCTCCGCCCTCGTCGCCGTGGACGCGGCGGGCGTGCTGTGGCGCTACCCCGCGGACCAGGCCACCGGCGCCTACTCGGGCAGCACCCGCGTCCAGGCCGCGACCGGTTGGCAGGAGTACGACATGGTCGTCGCGCCCGGCGACTTCTCGGGCGACGGCAAGGCCGACCTGATCAGCCGTGACACGACCGGCGCGCTGTGGCTGCACAGGGGTGCCGGCACCGGCTCCTACGCCGCACGCACCCAGATCGGCACGGGCTGGCAGACGTACGACGCGCTGGTGGCACCCGGCGACTTCTCGGGCGACGGCAAGACCGACCTGATCAGCCGTGACACGACCGGCGCGCTGTGGCTGCACAAGGGCACCGGCACCGGCTCCTACGCCGCACGCACCCAGATCGGCACAGGCTGGCAGACCTACACCGCCCTCACCTCGCCCGGCGACCTGGACGGCAACGGCCGGGCGGACCTGACGGGCCGTGACGCGTCGGGCGGCCTCTGGTTCTACCAGGGCGACGGAGCCGGCTACTACAGCCCGCGCACCCAGATCGGCTACGGCTACCCGGACGCCGAACTGCTCTTCTGACCCCGGACGAATCACCCTACGGCGCCGGGGGGGGGGGGGGGCCGCCCGGGCGCCCCCGGCGGGGGCGGGGGGGGGGGGCCCGCGCGCGGGGGGGGGGGGGGGCCGCCACCCGCCCCCCCTAACGGCCCTTCCCCCCCCCCCCAACCCCCCCCCCGCCCCCGGCCCGGGCCCCCCCTCCCGCCCCCCGCCGGCCCGGCGCGGTGCTGGACCGCCTGGACTGCTCGGGCCGGGGCCGACCGCGGCCGGGTCGGCTCGGGCCGGGGAAGGATCGGCTTCTGCCCGGCCAGGCCGCCGGCCCGGATCGGCTCGGCTCGACTCGGCTCGGCCTGGACGCGGATTCAGGCGGCCTGGGCTGTCGGCACGATCCCTCCCAGCACGCCCGGACTGTCTGTGCGCAGGCCCGGCCTGTCAGCCGGCTGCCGCGCGCATCCGGGCGATGTCCGCCTCGCCGGCTTTCACCAGCGCGCGGCGCAGTTGCTCCGTCGCGGGAGCGGTGACGGCCTCGGACCGGATACGGGCGTGCCGGCGAACGCCGGGCGGCGTGGCAGGGGCGGGGCGGGTGAGCAGGTGTGCGGCCAGGAGCAGGACGTCGGGATGGTGCGGGTCGGCGGCGGCGCGTTCGGCGACGGTGTCGGCGTTCTCTCTCGCGGCGGGGCGTACGGCCTGGGGCCGGGTGTGTTCGGTGCTGCGCCCGGCCAGCGGGCCTCAATGTGCGCCTCGCCGGTAAGGAATTCACTCCACGGCAGATCAAGGCCATGGACACCGCGTGGACAAGGGCGGGGGGCACATCGCATGCGGTTCACAGGTCAGGCCCGGTATCGGAGAGCGCCCGGCCACCAGACCGACGGCCCGATGTCCCGGACGAGGGCCGGCACGAGGAGAGATCGCACCACGAGCGTGTCGAGCAGGACGCCGAAGGCCACGATGAACGCGATCTGCACCAGGAACGCGAGCGGGATGACGCCCAGCGCTGCGAAGGTGGCGGCGAGGACGGCACCGGCGGAGGTGATGACGCCGCCGGTGGCGATCAGCCCCCGGCGCACGCCCTCTCGCGTACCGTGCAGCGCCGTTTCCTCGCGCACCCGCGACATGAGGAAGATGTTGTAGTCGACGCCGAGGGCGACCAGGAAGACGAAACCGTACAGGGGCACGGCGGAGTCGGTCCCGGTGAACCCGAAGACGTGCTCGAACACGAGGGCGGAGACACCCAGCGTGGCCACGAAGTTGAGCGCGACCGTGGCCACCAGGAGCAAGGGCAGCAGCAGGGATCGCAGCAGGCCGACGAGGATCACCAGGATGATCACGAGCACGACCGGGACGATGAGCTCCCTGTCGCGCTCGGCGGTGAGCTGGGTGTCGTACTGCTGGGCGGTATAGCCGCCGACCAGGGCGTCGGCCCCGGGTACGGCGTGTAGCGCGGTCCGCAGGCCGGCGACGGTGTCCTTGGCGGCATCGGAGTCCGCCGCGTCCGCGAGGGTGACGTCGATCCTGACTCGCCCGTCCGCGACGAGCGGCTGTGAGGCGCCCGGGGCGGCGTAGACGGTCGCGGAGTCGGCGCCGTCGACCTCCTCGGCGGTGGTGCGCACCTTCTCCGCGGATTCCGCGTCGGCGATGACGACGACGGGGTTGCCGGCGCCGCCCGGGAAGTGTTCGCCGAGGCGTGCCTGGGCGGTGACGGACGGGACGTCCTTGACGAAGATCTCGTCAAGGGGAACGCCCTTCGAGTCGAGACTGAACGAGAAAGCCGCGCAGGCCAGAAGCGCGACGAGCGAAGCGGACCAGACCTTGCGTGGCGCGCGGTCGACGATCGCCGCGACCTTGCGCCAAACGGGGTGCGCGTCGTCCCCCGTTGCCGCCCTGGGCCGGGCGGGCCAGTAGGCGGCGCGGCCGAGCAGGACCAGGACCGCCGGGAGGAACGTCACCGCGCTCAGGACGGCGCAGGCGATACCGATGGCTCCGACCGGCCCGAGGGCACGGTTGTTGGTGAGATCGCTGAGGAGGAGGGCGAGCAGACCGAGCGCGACCGTGGCGGCGCTGGCCACGATCGGCCCGAAGGACTGCCGCAGAGCGGCGCGCATGGCCGGAATCCGGTCGCCGTCCCGCGCGCCGAGTTCCTCCCGGTACCGGGCGGCGAGCAGCAGGGCGTAGTCCGTGGCGGCTCCGATGACGAGGATGGACAGGATTCCCTGTACCTGGCCGTCGACCCGCACGATGTCGTTGTCGGCCAGAACGTAGACGATGGCACAGGCCAGACCGAGAGCGAACACCGCACCGATGATGATCATCAGTGGGAGCAGGACACTCCGGTACACCAGGAGAAGGATTACCAGGACCGTCACCAGGGCGACGACGAGGAGCAGGCCGTCGATACCGGCGAACGCGTCACCGAGGTCAGCCTGGGTGGCAGCGGGTCCAGCGAGCCACACTTCGGTTCCCGGTACGGCGGAGACCGCGACGTCGACCTTCTCCAGCGTCGCGGGCAGTTCGTCACCGAGGTCCGGGCGCAGCTGGACGATTCCCCGCAGGGCCTCACCGTCCGCGGAGGGAATCGCCGGGGAAGGCGCACCGATCACGCCTTCGACGCCCTTGAGGGAGGTCATGGCCTGTGTGGCGGCCGCCTGCGCCGACGGGTCGACCTGCCCCTCGTTCACAGCGGTCCAGACGATCAGGGCGGGAAGCGTCTCTTCCTGGCGGAATGCCTCCTGGGCCTGCAGGACCTGGGTCGACTCGGCGCTGCGGGGCAGAAATGCAGCCTGGTCGTTGGTCGCCACTTCGCCGAGCTTGCCGGCGTAGGGGCCGAGCCCTCCCCCGACGGCGAGCCAGACGACGAGCATCAACAGCGGCAGCAGTCTGCTCGCCCACCGCGGGGGTGCGGACATGTGGAACTCCCGAATATCTCTCGGTCATCAACAATCTCAATTGTCGAGATACATTGAAGCACGCCGTATTTGAACCTGGACAGCTGGGACGCCTGCGTCAGTCACGGTGACTTCCATGCGCAGGCACCGAACGGATGCAGGGGCACCACGCATCCATCGGCACCTGTTCATAGGAAGAGAAGGCGGACGAGGAAGGTCTGAGAGGCGAGGTGGCAGAACGATGACCACAGGTCCGGTGGGCGGGGAGCGCGGGAGAACCGCCACGGGCCCCGGCCCCGCCACCAACATCGACGGGTCGTGGACGGTGGCGCCCGACGGCGGGCGTCCTGACAGCCGTGTCTGTGCCCACCTCACGGACGTGGCACGACCGGCTGAACCCCCCGGCGACGGCTGCGAGCAGTGCCTCGCCCTCGGCTGGGCCTGGTCAAGGCTGCGATGGTGCACGACGTGCGGTCACGTCGGCTGCTGCGACAGCTCCCAGGGGCGCCACGCCCACGCCCACTACGCAGCGACCGGGCACCCGGTCGCACTCTCCCTGGACCCCGAGGAGAAGTGGGGCTGGTGCTACGCGGACGACCTCTTCCTGGTCGAACTGGTCGAGGCCCCGTCGCCCGAGGGCGACTCCACATGAAGATCGAGCACCCGTCGCTCGTAGCCATGGCGAGGCCCATCATCACGGCGCGGCGAGACGATGAGACCGGACGTGTGGTCCACGCCGAACTCCGCTTCGGCCAAGCCGATGCTGGCCAGTTCCGACGCAGCGGCGGCCGCTCCCTACCAGGTCAGGGGCCCGGACGGCGGCGGCGTGTCGGGCGTGTTCACCTGGTGTCGCCCCCCAGGTCGGCGAGGACCTCCCGGGCGGCTCGCGCCCCGGAGGCGAGGGAGCCCTGGAGCGAGCCCGTCGCCCTGTGATCGCCGCAGACGTAGCGGTCCGGCCCGAAGCGCGTGGTGCGCGACAGGGTAAGCGGTGGAGGCATCGCGGGAAGGGCACCGTGCACCGTGACGCGGTGCACGGCTTCCCAGCTGGCCATGTCCGTTCCGTACACCTCGCCGAGAGCCGCTTCGACGTCTGCCACTTCCGCGGGCTCCGGGCAGCCGAGGACGGAGGTCGAGACGAGCGCCCGGCCGTCGTCGGAGTACCCGGGGTGGACCTCAGTGAGGACGCAGGAGTTCAGGAACCGGCGCCGTGCGTCGACGACAAGGGTGGGCTCGGTCAGGGGAGACCGCGCGGCCGCGTGGTAGAGGGTGGTCACCGTACGGCCGCCCGGTACGTCAAGGCCGGGGAGCAGCTCGACCGCTGCGCTCTGCCCGGTGGCGACGACGACGATACGGGCGCGCAGTTCGCCGCCCTCGGCGAGGGCCACCCCGTCGGGGGTCAGCGAGGCGACCGGGACTCCGGTGAGCAGCACGCCGTCGGGAAGCCGCGCGGCAAGCTGGGCCGGGACGGCTCCGATGCCGTCGGCCGGCAGACACAGGGTTCCCCGCAGCATGCTCCGCCAGACGAGATGGAAGAAGCGTGCCGAGGTCTCCAGGTCGTCTTCGAGGAACACCCCGGAAAGGAAGGGCCGGAGAAAGCCCTCGACGAGTTCGACGGAGAGCCCGGCGTCGACGAGCGCAGTCGCGGTGGTCGCGTCCGGGCGGCCTCGCAGCCACGAGGCGGGCGAGAGCATGTCGCGTGCGGACAACAGGCTCAGGGCGCTCAGGTCGCGGACCGACACGCCCTCGACCGGGAGCAGCCCTCCGTTCCCACGGGGGCGACGGGTTGGGTCGGTGAAGCGGCGGGGCCCGTCGGCTGTGTGCACCAAGACGCCCGCGGTGAACGGCCGCAGCCTGAGCCCCCTGAGGTCCAGGCGCCGCTTGACCTGTGGATACGAGGTGTTGAACACCTGGAAGCCACGATCGAGGGTGAAGCCGGCGATCCGGTCGGTCCGCATACGCCCGCCCACGGCGATATCGGCCTCCAGCAGACGCACCCTCAGTCCCGCAGCGAGGAGGTCGGCCGTGCACGCGAGGCCCGACGCTCCCGCACCGACGACCACCACGTCCACGCCTTCGCCGACGGTCCCGCGCATCGCCGTCACCGCTCCTCGGTCCAACCGTCCCACCGCTCCACGGCGGCCACGCTACGCCGCGCGACCCGCTCGTTACGGGAGACGCGACGGGGCAGGTGCATGTCGGTGATCCACCCGTCCCCGTGGCGCGTAGGCTGATCGTGTGGCCGGTACCAATGAAGAGGAGACGACGTCGCCCCCCAGGCGGGTGACGGGCGATCTTCGGGGCTTCGCGGTCGCGCTGCGCCGTACGCACGGGGAAATGAGCCGGCTGGTCCACGGCTTCGCGCTGGCCCACGGCCTGCACCCGACCGACGTACAAGCTCTCGGCATCATCCTCGACAACCCGCAGCCGCTGACACCCGGGCGGCTGCGCGAGCAGCTGGGGCTGAGCTCGGGGGCAGTCACCGCCTGTCTCGACCGCCTGGAGAAGGCGGGCCACATCCGCAGATCCAGGGAGAGCAAGGACCGCCGTGTGGTGCACGTGCACTACGTGGAGAGCGCACGCGCCGTCGCCCGGCAGTACTTCCTGCCGCTGGCCGAGGCGACCGGCCGGGCGCGGGAGCAGTTCGACGACCAGGAACTGGCCACCGCGATGAGGTTCCTGACCGCGCTCAACGAGGAACTGGCAGCCCTCCGGACGCCCGAACGCTGAACGAGTCACCCGTCACGCGTCCGACTCCGTGGTATTCGGCGCTCCATACAGCCGAAGCACGATGGCTTGAATGGGCGCGACGCGTCCACCAGTAGAGCCGGCCGGCGAGGCAGGCGCGGCTGGAGGAAGGGCGCTGCCGGTACCGGGTGCCGCCGCGACCTCCTTGTCCACGGAAAGGTCCGACCACGCCTTGCCAGGGTCTGCAAGTGAGCGGCTGCTGCGGCTGGTCCAGGCAAGGCGCACCATCACGGGGCCGGACACGAGGAGGGCCCTCCACAGCGCACGTGTCAGACACCTCAGGGTCCCAACTCGTCAAGCTGCGGCCTGCAGCCCGCTGTGTAGCCTGTCGATCTGTTCGAACGGGATGAGGGTGGGACGTGGAGACGCTGGTGGAGGGGGCCGTCGCGGAGGCGCTTCGCGACCGGGGTGGCGAGGCGATCCGCCTATATGCCGCCGCCTGTGCCGAACGCATGGCGCCACTGTTCATCGGTCTACGGGCGGGCGCGCAGGGGCGCGAAGCCGACCTGGACTTCTACGCGGAGTCCGTTCGCGACCTCTGGCATGCCGACCGGCCGCTCGCCGATGTAGCCGAGGGCGTGCGGCAGCTGGAGCGGTTCCCGGAGCTTCAGCCGAACGAGGAGGGGATCACCGATGTCGCCGACACCTACGCCTTCTTCGCTGCTCTCTGCCTGCGGTATGCCCTGCTGGCCCACGGCTCGGGAAACGCTGATGACGCGGTGTCCTGCGGCCATGCGGCGCTCACCTCGATGGGAATGCTCGACCAGAACGTGGCAGGTGCCGGCTTCCTGGCCGAGGAACAACGGCTCCAGTCCCTCTCGCTGAGCGGTGACGCCTCGGGCCTGTGGGACGCGAGCATCACAGCAGGGCGGGAGAGATTTCGTGCTGTGGTGGGCCGCCTGCCCCGATAGGCATGCTCCTGACCGCTGCCGGTGAGAGACAACCTCTGGTTAGGCGGCTGCTGCGCCCACGTCGTCGGGTGGCGCTGGGAAAGCCAGTGCCTCGTCATATCGATGACTTTGTTGGAGGCAGTGGTAGAGCTGGCCGATCAGTTGGTTGAAGAGGTTCCGCTGGGCGGCGGCGTGCCAGTCTGCGTGGTTATCGCGGCGTCGCCGGTAGTGGGCTTTGGCGCCGGGCGAGGCGGTGATTGCGGAGAACGCCCAGAGGCATCCGGCGTGTTCGACCGCCTCGGCGAGGTTGTCGGCCGGCGGTGCACGCGGCCTCCAGCTGCAGCAGGGCGAGCATCTGCTTGCCGAGCGCGTCCTCGACCAGCTGCGGCTGGTGGGCCCAGTCGGCTCGGAACACCTCGCGGAGCCGCTCGGCGTCGGTTGCGATGCCCCGCTGACGGCCGGCCGCTTGAGCACGGCCTGTCGCTGCGTGCGGGTAAGCCGAGCGGCCATGGCTGGCGTCGGGGCAAGTTTGAGAAGCTGGTGGGCCTCGGGTCGGCAGAGGCCGTTCTTCCAGGGTTCGAAGGCGGCGAGGGCGGCCGGGTAGTACTCGCGCAGCAGGGATCGGAGCTGGTTGGAGATCTGCTGGCGGTTCCAGGTGGCGTCCTGCTGAGCGCGTGCGAGGACTGCGGCGGCCCGGGCCAGGTCGCTGTCCTGGGGAAGCGGCCGGTGCGCATGCATGTCGGTGCGGAGGATGTTCGCCAGCACCAGGGCGTCGCCGGGGTCGGATTTCTTGCGTGCCGGGCGCGTGGCTGGACTGAGCGGCCGCCGTCAGCTCAGCAGCAGGACGGCGGCCAGCACCACCAGGCCCTGGGCATCGCCCCAGGGCCTGGGGTGTTCGCCCGGTACGGGGCGATAGCGGGCCAGGAGGACGCAGTTGTACGCGGCCCACACCAGCATCGGAAGCGGCTGGAGGAACAGGCCGATGACCGCGCCGAGGCCGGCCAGCGTGTACGCGGTCAGCCGGGTGCGGCGCTCGCCGAGCACTGCCGGCAGGGTGTGGGTGCCGTCGCGCCGGTCGGCCTCGATGTCGCGCAGGTCGTTCAGGAGTGTCATCACGCTGCCGATGAGCGGGCCCGCGAGCGCCAGCAGCCAGGCGCGCGGATCGACCAGGCCATGCTGCTGCACGGCCGGCAGCAGCACGCCGAGCAGCGTCCAGACGACCATCACGTACGGGAGTTTGAGGTGTGGGATCTGGCGGGCGGCGAGCCGTGCGCCACGCCAGGGGATCAGCGGGGCCGTGTAGAGCCAGGCCGTGACCGCGGTGATCGCGAGCATCGCGGCGCACCACGGCCGCAGCACGACCAGCGGCAGCAGGGCCGCCGTGCAGCCGTACATCCACCAAGTCAGCGGGCGGCCGTTCCGCGCCACCCAGGCCGCGCGCGCACTGCCGTCGCTCTCCGCCGGCTGAAGGCGGTCACGGGTGTACGAGGCGGCCATGAGGAGGAAGGCGAAGGCGGCGATCAGCGGGTCGCCGGGGCGGTCCAGGATCAGGCTGGTGACCCAGGTGAAGGCCGCGGCGCTGACGCCGAGGGTGATGTTGGTCCAGGCGAGGAAGGTGAACGGGCCGGGGCGGGGGCCGGGGCCGGGAATGGACTCGGGGCTGGAGCCGGGCGCGGTGACCGACTGCTGCGGGAGAGAAGAGTGCACGTGCGTCCAACGACGTGGACGCGCCCGGGTGACAGGCGAACGTCCACGCCACCAGCCGTCACAGCGAGGACCGTTGCAGTGCCGGCCGGGGTGGGGATCATCATCACTCTGCGACCAATCGCCCACCGCGGCGAGGGGTCCGGGGATGGCGATGCGGCAACTGGTCCCGTGCGAGGGACCTGGTACATGCCCTGTGCTGCGGGAAGCCTCTGATCTTTGCTCAGTGCGGGCGGGCCCTGCGGACGGCCGGTGACGGAGACTCCCATCGCACTCCCGAAGGTCCGTGCGGCCATAGGGTGGTCATCCGACAGTTCGGGCATTCCACTACGAGTTGACGATGAGGACGGGCCAAGGTGACGATCTCCCTACCCGGATCGCCGGCCCAGGCGGCGACGCGCACGCGCCGGCAGGCGGCTGCGCGGGCGCTGGACTTCGTGAGCCGCTCGGTCAGCTCGACCGGTGCGCCCTCCGCACTGCTGTCCCTCGACCCCGGGTTCGAGCAGTGCTTCACCGGGGCGCGGGCCCGTGGGATCCTGCGCGAGCACTTCGGCGTGGACCCCGGCTTCGATCTCGCCGGGGAGGCGTTCTCGGCGATGGTGTCGCTGACGCTCCTCCCCCTGACCGCCCACGAGGCGGACCCGCACCTGATCCTCCGCCTCGCCACCCACGTGAAGGCCTGCCGGTGGCGGGCCCGTTACCGGTTCTTCCCCGGCAGCGGCGGCTTCCCGGCGGACACCGACTGCACCGCGCTGGCCACTGCCGCCCTCTTCGAGCATGGCCTGCTCACCCAGGAAGGACTCGAGCGGGGAGCACTTGAACTCCTGCGCTCCGCAGCCCTACCCCGCGACACCCGGCGCTCACCGGACCCCCGAGACGAGGACCGCCTGAGCAGGGGTGTCTTCACGGTGTACTGGGAGGACGGCGAGGAACCGGCGGCACTGCGCCGGGGGCACAAGCAGGACGAAGTCGCCGCCGCGAACGCCCTCTACACCCTCCTTCTGGCCGAGCCGGACACCGCACAGACGTGTGCGGTCGTCGAGGCGACGACGCGCCACCTCGCCGACCATCTCGACTCGGGCCGCTACCTCGCCGGCACCCGCTATTACCCCTCCCCTGACGCCTTCCTGTACGCCCTCTCCCGCCTGTGCGCACGCTTCCCGGCCATCGCCGCAGCCCTGGCGGCACCCGCGCGCAAGGCCCTGGCCGAACGCGACGCCAGCACGATGGTCACCGTGGCCCGCACCCCCGCCAACGCGCTGGAGACCGCCCTGCGGACCTTGGCGGCCGACCACCTCGGCATCACCACCGGCCAGGAGCAACGTCAAGCCTTGCTCACCGACACCCAGCGCCTGGACGGCTCCTGGCCGCCGGCCGCCTACTACCGGATGGGCCGCTTCCCCGTCTATTTCGGCTCGCCCTACCTCACCACCGTCTTCGCGATGAACGCACTACGCACGCACCCGTACGCCCGGCCGACGGAACGCTCGTCAGTTCCAGCCGCGGCTCCTAGACCACACAGTCACGCATAGTGGCCGTCCGGTAGCTACCCGATCAGCACATCTGGCCCGTGCGCCACCGGAACGATCAACCTGCCGGGCCCACCCTGAGAAGGAGTTCACCCCATGACCACTGCATCCTCCGACTTCGCCTCCGTCGGCGCCGGCTACGCCGCCTACTCCAGCGGCGGCCGCGGCCGGCTGCGGCACGACATCACCGCGCGCCGTGTCCTGGCCGAGCTCGGCGACAGCCCGGCTCGGATCCTGGACGTCGGCTGCGGCGACGGCGAGATGGTGCTGCGCCTGGCGGCCGCCGGACACCAGGTGACCGGCGTGGAGAAGTCCCTCGGCATGCTCGGCTCTGCGGCCGAGCGGGTCGCCGCCGTTCCCGAGATCGCCGAGCGGGTGACGCTGGCCGAGGGCGACATCTACAACCTGCCGTTCGATGACGCCTCGTTCGAAGCGGTGCTCTGCCATGGCGTCGTGATGTACCTGCCCGACTCCGTCGCCGCCGTCGCCCACCTTGCCCGACTCGTCGCCGACGGCGGCATCCTCAGCGTCCTGACGAAGAACCAGCTCGCCGTGGGCGTACGCGAGGCCCTGTCCGGCGACTACGAGTCGGCCCGGGCGCAGATCGAGAGCGGGCAGGCCGCGAGCGTCGGCAACCTCGGCATCACCACGCGCGGTGACACCCCCGACCACCTGGACGACCTCGCCCTGGCCAACGGGCTCACGCCGCTGCCGTGGCAGGGCGTGCGAATCTTCCACGATCACCGCAACGACTGGGTGCCCGCCGAGCGGGAGTACCAGGCGGCGCTCGATGTGGAGTGGGCGGCCTCCAGCCGCAGCCCGTACCGCGAGCTCGGCCGTCTGGTGCACGCCGTGGCCCGCCGCGAGGTCACCGCCTGACTACGCGCACGGCCATCAACCCGGGCGGGCAGCCTATGACGGCTCTGCGCTGCAACGAGTCGCCGGCCGCCCTGTGGATCCGGCGCTGCGACACCAGCCTGTCGGGAGCGCGGGCACTGCAGGCTATGACCTGTCGTGCGGCCCGGCGGCTCGCCGCCGGCGAGGACAACCCGGTCGCGCCCGAGTACGACCGTATCCCCAACGGGTTGACGAGGGACGAGCGTTGGTACGTCTCCCGGAGTCTTTGGCCCTCCAGGCAGTGCAGTGGCAGGACGCGATCGCCGTGGCAGGGGCGTGGCTGGCTAACCGGGACGGGTCCGGGCCGCCGGGCTCACGGGCTGCGGGTATGCCACCGTGATCGCCCCACAGCCGGAGACGCCCGACTTCCGGACGGTCATCGCCTGACGCACCGTCAACGCCCAGCCGGCGCCGAGCCCGGTCACCGTCACGCCGCACCGCGCGCCGGCTTCCCGCGTCACCATCGGCGGCCACGACATCGGGACCCTCGGCCCGCACGTGCCCTCCCGCAGACCAGTAGATCAGCGCAACGAAGCCAAGCGCACCGTGCAGGACGCAGTCACCGAGGCGCTGCCGAAGCCGCACTCAACCGCCCCGGAAATCCCCCTCGTCGTGGCCGGAGACCTCAACATCATCGAATGCGGCCACCTACGCGCCCTGCGCAGTGTCGCCCGCCAGACCTACCAGCACTTCGAGATCATCGCCGTCCGCGACGGCGGGCACGCCGTCGAGCCGGTCATCGCCCTCTGGCAGCGCGCGATGCCCGTCAGGCTCCTCGAATCCGACAACCCACGCGACGTCTCCTGCGCCCGAAACCGCACCATCGGTGTCACGCAGGGCGGCTACATCGCTCTCCTGGACGACGATGACGTCTTCTGGCCACACCACCTTCATGCCGCCGTCGACGCCCTGCGCTCCCGCTGGGCCGACACTGTCTACGGCCAGGCCCTCGTCAGCGCCACTTGGACCGAGCGGCCTTCCTCTCTGTCGCGACAAGGCGCTGCACCACTGCGAGGACTGGGACTTCGTCCTCGCCCTGCAGCCGGCCGGACACCGGCCCGCAAGCGGCGGTCGAGGCAAGGGCAGCCACAGAATGTCCGGGCAACTACTCAGAGCATTTGTGGTGGCAGCTGTACGAGCGCAGCACACCCAGCTGACCCGCGCCGCGGGTGCGCAACGCACGAGCCGTTCATAGGTTTGGAGTACTGGGCGCCGCAGGTGGCGACCAGCGTGGGGGCCTGCGAATTGGTCGGGGTATGGAGGATCTGATGGCAGAGGACCAGGTCAGCCGCAATCTCAAGGGCATGGACGATCTCGAATTCACCGGATGGAACAGGGCCGACTGGGACGGTGTCTTCGCCCGCCACCACACCGACGATGTTCTGGTGGTCCAGAGCGGCCAGCCGCCGACCCGTGGAATCCAGGAGCACATCGACGCCATGAAGGCGTACGTCGAAGCCGTGGGTGGCGCGCCTCCGCCGGCCTGAGACGGTCACTGGCCGACCGTGACCCGCTCCCCGGAGTCGTCGATGTAGGTCCACCGGACCTTCCCTTCTTCGGACTGCACGGTCCAGGTGGCGGAGCTGAACGGTCCGATCACGCGGCGCGACTCATGGCCCAGGTCCAAGCCGTCCACCGTGAGGCTCGCGAGGGTCACGAAGTACCCGGAGGAGTTGGCCAGCGTCAGCTCCTGACCGGACCGCGACACCTGAAGGTCCTGTGCGGCCTTGCTGCCACTCCCAGCCTCCGGGACGACGGCAAGCCCCTTGGGGCGGTAGAACAGCTCGAGCCGGTGCCGGAGGGCGATCTGACTGTCGGACGCGGTCCTCCTCGGCGGCGGAAGCTCCCGGAAGTTGAGGTAGAAGAGGGTCTCCCGGTCCTGGGCATCCGTGCTGCCCAGGACAAGGATCGTGAGCCGGCCCTTGCTGCCCGCCTCAATCACCTGAGTGGCCGGCGCTACCACCAGCGGGCCCTCGATCTTCTTGCCGCTGCGGTCCTCCATCCACGCCTGGACCATGTAGGGAAGCTCCGTGCTCTTGTTCTCGAGGTCCATCACCAGGGACCTGGTGCCGCCGTCGAAGATCACCCTGGTGCGATCGAACGCGATGGCCATGTGTGCCTCCTGACTCCAGGGCGGAGCGGGTCTCCGACCGCCGGCTTGACATGATCAAGAAAGCAGGGGCGGAGCGCGTACATGTCCCCATTTCGCTCTCGGCGATTCGGCCGCATCCGCCGGTCACCCCGCTGACCCGCGGGCCGAAGGGCTTGAAGCGGGTTCCAATCATGGCAGGCGACGTCCTCCGGGGCACAAGTGCGGACGTCCTCCGCCTCGTTGTGCACCACGTCGTCCCGGACCCAGCCGGCCTTCCCCTTCGCCCCTCCGCTCGTCACGACCAGCTTGGTCCAACCGCCTTGCCGGTCCTTCTCCGCGCTACGAGCACCCCGGTAGGCGACGCGCCGAGCGCCGCGGAATCGGCGGCCGGCCTGGACCGGATCGTGGCGGAGGACCCCGTGGCGTAGCAGCCTCCCGCGGCCTGCGCGGTGCCGGCGACGACGCCCGAACCGACGATCACCAGGGCTCCGACAAGGGCGAGCGGGAGCAGTCGCGTGATCCGCACAACCCCTTCGCCCAATCGCGGACACGGGTCCCCGGCCGACGGATCACCCGGACGTGCGCCGCTTCCCCGGCGCACAGGTGGTCTTCTGGCCTCTCACGCAGAAATCCACCCACGCCGCGAAAGAGTTGTGGCAGATCACACCGGACGGCCGCATTCTTTTCGACCCCGTCGGCGCAATGCCCGTCACGTGGAACAGCGATGCATTGCTAGACGCAAACCGCCGCGGCTGAGTGGGCGATCGCAAGCATGTCAGAGCCCACAGCTACCATCCGCCCGTGAACCCTGAGCTGCTGTCGAACATTGCTGTTCCCCTCCCGCCCGGACGGCTGGTTACGTCCGATGAAGGCGACGGAGACGTACAAGCTCTGTGGCTGAGTGACGAGACCGGATCCGCGGATCTGTGGACGCGCATCCGCGACGAGCATCCCCGTACAGGGCTGTGGCCGCTGCTTCTCGACGCGCTGGATCCGAACGAGGGTGAATTCCGCCCGTGGGGATCCGGGGAGGTCTTCCCCGAGCGGATGTCCACCCCGGCGGGCCACGACCCTGCCGACCTCCTGGCACGGTGGTGGGCGACCTAGACGGCCGTCGACGAAGACGACGAGAAGACGGTGAACTCATCGGCAGAACCACCCCGTGGACGATCTACAACACAGACCCGGAGCTGACCCGGAAACGGCAGTGACCGGTTCTCGGACCTGGCAGGTGGGGGCCGGCCGTGCCCAATCAGCGCTCCCCCAGCGGCAAGTTCCTCTGAGGACAGCACGGCTCGGTCCTCAACGACGTCGGCATTCTCGGCTCGCCGACGTCCCGGCCAAGTATCAGCAGGGGCTCTTGTCCTGGCCCGTGCCGCATACCGGGCCGGGGTCCTCGTAGATGGAGATCAGGAAGATGACCCAGGCCACCAAGGCGACCCATGTGCCGATGCGCCACAGCAATTCGGTGCGCTTGCGCGCGTTCTCGTCGTGTTCGTGCTTCGCGTGATCGTCGCCGTCGTCGCTGCTCACGGTCCCCCCTCGGATGAGTGCGGCACAGGAATACCCCGAATGCGTGAGCGGCAACCGCGTCAGCACGCGGACGGTGGCCGCGCGCCGGCGGGGCCGGACCCGTCGGGTCAAACCCCGCCCACGCCCTCAAGCTCGACGGGCTTGCGCTGCGCTACGCGTAAGGCATCGACTAACCGGACGCCAGGTCAGCGTTGGTGTCACGGGCCGTTGAGGGTTCATTCTTCGATCGTCGGACATGCGTGATCGTCGGCCACCAGTTCTGGGCGTTCACCGGGCCCACGCAGACCCGGTACGTCGAAGGTCGGCGGCGGTTCCTGCGCGAACATCCCGGCCACGCGCTGGACGACTGGCCGGTGCCGGCCGATTGGTTTCTTCCAAGAGCCACAGCTCACGAGACGCTAATTTGGGGGCACCCCAAAGCAGAGGAGAGCCCCGTGGGCAAGGTGGTCATGTACGGCTCTGTGTCGGTGGACGGCTTCATCGCGGACGAGAATGACCAGCCCGGAGCACTGTTCGAGTGGTTGACCAGCGGTGATGTCCCGTTGGACGAGAGCGGCGAGCTGAAGGTGTCGCAGAGGTCCTACGACTACACCCGGCCGTACTGGGACCAGATCGGGGCGACAATCGCCGGCCGCCACGTCTTCGACATGACCGACGGCTGGGACGGGAAGCCTCCGAGCGGGATCGACCACGTGGTCGTCGTGACACACCGGCCGGAGCCCGAGGGCTGGGACCCCGAGGCGCCGTTTCACTTCGTCGACGGCGTCGAGGCAGCCGTGGCCAAGGCACAGGCGCTCGCGGGTGACCGCATCGTCGAGGTCGCCGCCGGCGACGTCGGTGGCCAGGTGCTTGCCGCGGGCCTGATCGACGAGGTGCGCATGGACGTCGTACCCGTCGTGTTCGGGTCCGGCAAGCGCTACTTCGGGTCGGTCCAGGCGCAGCACCTGTTGGAGGATCCTGACGTGGTGATTCAGGGCAACCGGGTGCTTCACCTGCGCTTTCGGGTGCGCCGTTGACCGATCCGAGAGGGTACGGGAAGAAGTCCACTGCGAACGGTGACTGCCCGAGTGGGCGCTTGCAGGGACGCCGAGCGCCGGACCGCAGCAGCATGGCCCAGTTCAGAGAAGCCTGCGTCCGATGCTCCCTCCTGCGCCCCGACCCCACCCAGCGTCACCGGCTCGTGGAGGTCCGCGATCTGCCGTCGGTTCTCCGGCAGCGCCAACGCCGAACGGTCAGCGCGCGCACTGTTCGTGCTCGTCGGGCAGCAGTGCCTGGCCGATCCGTGCGGCGCGGGGGCGGCGGCGGCGACCCCCCTGCGTCACCTGCGAGCCCACCGCCCGTACGGCGGTGCGCCCGCTCGTAAGGGTCATTGGGCGAGATTCAGCAGGGATCAGTCATGGGGCCAGACCTGGCCGGCTGTCACCTTGCGTGCGATGCGACGCCACTGGTCCTCTCCCCCCGGCAGCGGCCAGGCCCAGGTCGGCTGTTCCACGGTGTTCAGGTCGTGCAGGAGGCGGACGAGCTGTGGGCCGGCGGTGGCGGCACCGTCCGGGACGGTGGGGCCGTGAACGGTGCGGAGTTCGGCGAAGCGTGCCAGTTCGTCCTCGTAGAAGCCCACGGCCTCATTGATGCGGATGGCCAGGTCGTCGCGCGGCACCGTGCGGTGCAACTGCAGCAGTGGAGGTTCGACGGATTCGGCGATCGCGGCGGCGAGCCGCGCGTGACCGTCCAGGATCAGATGGCAGTCAAGGCCGCTCACCCACCACAACAGGATGGGTGGGAGCGTCCCTTCACGTGCCTGCTTGCGGTACGCCTTGACCCGGCTGTCGTCGGCATCAGGCATCGGCCGCAGCGGAAGGACCTCCCACGAACCAGCATGAATGAACCAGTCGACGTATCCGTCCGGGTGCCCTTCGACGAGCATCGAGCCCCAGTACTCGGCATGCGAGGTGTCGGCGTGGCGCCAGCGCCGGAGCGGACTGTCGCATGAGAGCAGCCACCTGCCCTCATGCAACGGGCTGTCTGGCGAGTCGGCGAGGTACTGCGCAAAGCGGTGGGCCCACCGTTGCGGGCTGCCTGCCAGGGCGCGCCCGGCATCGGCGCGCAGCGGCGGGACGAAGGAGCGGTACTCGTCGGTGCGCCAGAAGTCCACGCCCTGGAGTTGCTCGTCGACAACGGCGAGCATCACAGGCCGCGACAGTTGGGAGACCAGCAGTTGTGGTCCGGCACTGAATACGCACAGCCCCGGCTGGTGGCGGTCCTGTACGTCCAGAGACAGGCCCACCCACGTGCCGTCGTCCACCGTGACATCGCTGCGCTGCATGACGCGAGCGTAGACCGCTGCCCCATGAACCCCCGATGGCGCCCGTCCGACACGAGGCACGTGCAGCAGCCGGGCGGCCTCGCTCGCCCGGGCGGCGAGCAGCACGTCAGAAGGTCGGTGTCGTCCCCGTTGCGCGTGATCGTGGTCCTGGGCATGGTGGCGGCCCAGGTCGCCCTCGTCTGCGTCTGGCGGCTCGTGACCATGGTGCGTCGCGGAACCGTGTTCTCCCACGCCGCGTTCCGGTACGTGGACGGCGTGATCGGCGCGATCGTGGCAGCTGCCTTGCTGTGGTTCACGGTCACGGCCCTGAATGCGCCGGGCCAGCGGGACGACCCGGGCGTCACCGTCATCATGGGCGGCGTCGGCTTGGGCATCCTGGGAGTCGCGCTCATCGTGCTCGTATTGCGGATGCTGCTCGCCCAGGCCGTCGCCCGCGACGTCGAAGCGGCGCAGATGTAGGCCGAACTGGACGAGGTGATCTGATGCCGATCGCCGTCGACATCGACGTCATGCTGGCCAGGCGGAAGATGTCCGTGGGCGAACTCGCGGACCGGGTGGGGATCACGCCCGCCAACCTGGCGGTACTCAAGAACGGCCGCGCCAAAGCTGTCCGCTTCGCAACGCTCGCCGCGCTCTGCCAGGTGCTCGAGTGCCAGCCGGGCGATCTGCTGCGATGGGAGGAGACGGAGGACGACGCGGACGAATGAACGGTCGCCGTGCTCGCGCCGATCGCGTACGCCGTTGAGGGCGGAGCGGCGTCCCCTGCCGGCGGCAGGTGTGTGGATCACCGACGCGGTGCTTCGCCGACGCCGGTCGGGAGGCACACAGCCGCCTTCTGCGGACCCGCCGTAGCCGGGACTGCCACGTGCGATCAAGAAGCCGCCATCACGTGGCATCCCCTGACCTCCGCCGCCCTCAGGCTTCCCGCCCCGAGGTCGTCTCACGTGAACCAGGCCTGGGCCGCCAACGTCGGTCAATGCCTTTCGGGCCGCATCCGTCGGAGCAGGTAGACGCCGGCGCAGGCGACCAGAAGCAGCATGCAGGCGATGAACACGAGCCCCGCACCCTCCAGACCCAGCGGATCGGCCAGCAGGCCCACGCCGATCACCGGAATCGAGATTCCCGTGTACGCGACCACGAACAGGGCCGAGATGACCGCCGCGCGCCGGTCGGGCGGCGCGGCGGCGGCGACGGCGGACAGCGCCGCGCGGAAGGCGAGTCCCTGCCCGGTGCCGCCCACGACGGCGGACAGGACGACGAGCACCAAAAGCTCCGCGTACATCGCGCCGGCGAGGAGAAGCAGGCCGACGAACAGCACGGCGCAGCCCAGGGGCAGCGAGCGCGCCGCCCCGAAGTGGCCTGCGGCCAGTTGTCCTGCGGTGGAGGCGAAGAAGGCCAGCGCGACGACCAGGCCGCTGACGGCGTGATTGTCCACGTGCAGGTAGCGGGCGAGGAACGCGGGACTGACCGAGGTGAACACGCCGAACAGGGCGAACCCCACGAAGGAGGCGATTGCCGCCGGCACGAACACCGCCCTCACCTGGGCCGGCAGCGCCGGTCGCTGCGGCCGAACGGACGTCAGGGCCTGCCGCTCCTCGACCGTCTCGGGCAGCCACAGCAGGACGACGGCCGAGACCGCGACCAGGGCGAGGTGCACGGCGAACGGCAGCAGCAGTGGCGCGGGAGCGTACTGGGCGAGCAGACCCGCCAGGAGAGGGCCGCAGCCCAGCCCGCCCATGTTGGCGGCCGTCGCCACGAGTGTCGCCCGGGAGGCGCCGCCGGGCGGGGCCAGCTCCATGACGTACGCGGTGGCGGCTCCTGTGAACAGGCCGGCCGAGAAGCCTGACAGCAGCCGGCCCGCGTACAGCCAGCCCAGGGCGTCGGCGGACAGGAAGCAGACGGCGCTCGCCGCCGCGAATCCCAGGCCCCACAGCAGCGTCGGCCGTCTGCCGATCGTGTCGGAGGCGTTGCCCGCCAGCAGGAGCACGCCGATGACGCCGAAGGCGTAGACGGCGTACACGACCGTGACCGTGAGTTCGGAGAACCCGAACTTCTCCTGGTACAGGGGATAGAGCGGTGTCGGCAGCGTGGTGCCTGCCATGCAGACCACGAACACCGCTCCGCCGAGCAGACACCTCAGCCACCCTTGTCGATCACCCGCCATACCCGCGACCGTAGCGCGGGCGACCGGCCGCGCCACGGCAGCACGACGCCCACGGCCGAGACGTCCTCTCCACGCCGCGTACGTCGCCGCAGCACGCGAACATTTGAATGGCAGCAACACCAGATGGTGACCCGTCGCTCGGAGCAACTCCACAGAAGTTGAGCCAGAACTCGTTCTCGCGTACAAAGCCACGAGGGGGCTGTCATCCCGTCTGCCGTCGACCCAGGCAGAGCCGATCAGACACGGGCCCTGGCGTCCAGGTCGTTCGTACGAGCCATTGTCAAGAGTTGTGGGTCGAGTCGTTCTCATCGGTGATGCTGTCGCGCGGGTTGAGGAGGTAGGAGCCCCTCTCGACGCCTTGCAGGATGCTGTCGGCGGTTGCCTCAGCGGTCAGGGTGGTGGAATCCAGGGCATGGGCCTCATAGGCACCCAGGCTGCTGAACTGGCCGTGCAGTGAGCGAATCGGCTCGGGGTCGGTCAAAGCGTCGCCGGCCCGGCTCGTTGCCCGTTCCAGTGTGGTGTGTTGATCCGGCCGAAGGATGACGTAGCTCAGCGGCAAGGCCCGCTCCCGTGCCGTCACGCGGAAGAAGTCGATGAACCAGGGCCCGACGACGCCGTCGCAGATCACGTGGTATCCGCCCTCGGCGTAGCCGAACGCCGCTGAGACCAGTACCTGCAGAACCACCTGGTTCTGCTCGTGCGCTTCGGGCAGGTAAGGCGCGATCCAGCCCCGTTTGATGTAGCGCCAAAAATCGTCGCTGTGCAGGTGGACGCTGGGAGTCAGGTGATCTGCCAGCAGGTGCGCCACGGTGCTCTTGCCGGCTCCGGGCGGCCCGGTCAGGACGATCACCTGACCGCGGCGAGGGGACGTCCGAGACAGGGGCGGCGTGTTCATGCCGCCACCGTGCCACGTTCGACCAGCACACCGCTTTCGAATTTGGCTCCCTCGCGAACAAGGGGCACCAGGTGGGCGCCGGTGATCGCGCGCCAGCGGGCCTGGGCGGACTCGACGAGCTTGAAGACCATCGCGAGTGCCGCGGCAGGGCTGCCCCGCCCCGCAGGTGACCTTGGTGCGCAGCTCATCCTTGGAGAGCGTCGACTCGATGGGGTTCGTCGCCGCAGGTGGACCCAGTGCTCGGCCGGGAAGTCGCGGAACGCCAGCAGTTCCTCCCGGTCGTCGCTGATCTCCGCGACGGCCTTGCGCCATTTGGTGCCGTAGACGCGGGCGAACGCCTCGATCGCCTTCTCGGCGTGGGCGCGGTCCTCGGGGTTGCAGATCTCCTGCATCGCCTTCGTCGCGCCCGGCTGTGCGAACTTCGGCAGGCAGTTCGTGACGCCTTCTGACCTATGCGTCAGAAAGGCGGCCCAACAGTGGACTGCGAGACCAAGGCACAGGCTGCGACCTGTAGTTGCGCTTTCCATGCCGCTTCGTCGAGCCCCAGCGTGTACTCGATGCAGCACGAGCACGGTGGGAGGAGCGCCACGAATGCTTGCTCCTCAGCTGTCTCGACCTCCACATCCGACCACTCGTCCGATGCCAACTCGGCGAGATCCACCTCCCTGGCGGTGAATCGCGTGGCCAGCCTGCGCAGCGCGTATCGCCGGGCCATGTGGTGATCGGGCAGAATGATCCCCAATTCTTCGAGAGCCTGCTCGAATGTGTCGCGGATGTCCCGGGGGTCCGCATGACGCGGCAGGCAGGCGAGCTCGCACAGGGTCGGCGTGTCCATTCCCACTGCGAGCGCCTGAGCGGCGGTCATCGGCAGGTCTTCCGGACACACCTGATCCGCCTGATACAGCCACGCTGCCTCCAGCAGGGGTGGATAGGCGCTGCGTACAGGGCTGTCAGGTTCGGATGTGTCGTCCATCGCCATGGTTCATACAATGCCGGCACGGCTCGCGAGAGCGCCTGAAATTTTGGACTGCCCCGGCAAACCGCCTGCGGGCCGACCTGACTGCCGTTGCCCCGGTGACGTGTCAACGGCCATGCAGTCTCCCCACACGTCAGTGACGCTCCGCGACGGATCCCCAAGATCTGTGCCAGAACCCGCTACTGCTCGATAAAGCCAAGGGTGCCGTCGACGCCGAAGAGAACGAGCTTTGCACTCCTCACGAGCCCGATGGCACAGGCGCCTTGTCAGGTCGGCCGGGGAAGGACCCTCTTGACGCCGAGCCAGACGGCGTAGCGCTCTCGTGCCGCGAAGTCAGCCGCCGCCCACACCGATGCGGCAACGCCCGACGGTGGCCGTCTTCCGGCTGCTTCGTGGGCCTACTTGTGCCCGCTCGCACTGGCACGCCCTTCCGCAGGCCGCCGCGCGCCCTACGAGACAGGCGCGACCGGGGCAACGCCCCCGGGCGCGTCGAATAATGCGTTGACACCCCGGGAAGGCCTCCTGTTAGCGTTCAGGGGTCGTTCTGATTCGTTCTGGGCCTGTGCGCCCTGGAAAAGGGTGTTTGATGTCCCGGCCCGCGCCGAGTGCGCCTCGCCGTACCGCGTAACCGTCCACTGCCTTTGCTGCCCGCTTCTCCGGGTGGCTGCCGGACGTGTCCTCCGGTGCTCTGACCCGCCTGTTCGCCGTTCCCAACGGAGTCATCGGGCTGCCTTCTGACGAGGCCCCTCGGCCTGCTCTTGCTGTCTTGACACATTTCCAGCAAGGAGCACCCGGGTGTCCAGCCACACCGACAACACCAGTACCACCAACACTCTCGGCCTCAGCACCTTCGCCTGCGCGTGGTGCGGGCTGACCGTGTCCGCGTACGCCGCCGACGGAGCGCCGCGCAACCACTGCCCGTCCTGCCTGCACTCCCGGCACGTCCTCGACCACATCGAGGGCGGTCCGAGCGCCTGCGAGGGCCGGATGTCCCCGATCGCCATTGCCGTGCTCGGCACCGGTGACTGGATGGTGATCCACCGCTGCGTGCGCTGCGACGAGCTCACATCGAACTCGGTATGTGTGGATGACAACCAGCTCATCCTGATGCGCATGGCCGTCCGCCCGCTGGCCCAGCCTCCCTTCCCGCTCGAAGCGTTCGGAACCCTCTGACCGCCCCACAGGAAAGGAGCACCACCATGCCACGCAACAAGAGCAGTCGCCGTCGGCACCGTCCGCAGCGGCACAAGGACGTCCTGCACGCCCAGGGCGGACACCGTTCCAAAGACTTCCGGTGCGTCTCCTGCCGGCTCGACGTCTCCCTGGACGCACCCGGCACCGCGCACCGCAACCACTGCCCCAACTGCCTGGCCAGCCTGCACGTCGACCGGAAGATCCCGGGCGACCGCGACGCGGACTGCCGCGGCCGGATGGAGGCGCTGAGCATGTCCGTCCGCACCGAAGGCGAGTGGATGATCATCCACCAGTGCGTCTCCTGCGGCGAACTCAGCGCCAACCGCATCGCCGGCGACGACAACCCCCTCGCCCTGGTCCGCCTCGCCCTCAGACCCCTCGCCGACCCCCGGCTCGCCGGCCGCGCCCTGCTCACCCTGTGACCCGGCCGAACCGGCCGCGAGCGGGGCGCACCGGCAGCCGCGCCCCGCCTCTGGCCGCACTCTGACCACGACAGCCACGACCACAGAAGAGGAACACCCCAGCTGTCCTCGGACACCCCGCCTACTACCCGCGGCTCGGCTTCGAACGCACCGACGCCCACGGGTCACCTGCCCCCTCAGCGCCGACCAAGACGAGGCCAGGACGGTCCTCTCCCTCAACGACCGCCCAGTCCCGCCTGGTGACATGACCTTCGGCAAGCCCACGGCCGACGCGATCAGCGCCTACCAGCCGGAGTAACCGAAGCAGCGAAGCCCCAGGTCCCTAACCTGGGGCTTCGTCATGAGGACAGTGATCAGGCTCCTGAACTGCGGCAATGTCAGTACTGATCGCTTCGGGACGAGGGGATCACTTCGAAGTGAAGCCGGTGGATCGAGGCTCAGTACGCCGTTCCGTCGGCGCGCTTGCCGGGAGAGCTGGACAGCGAGCTGAGGGTGTTGTGCTTGACCCAGCCGCCGGTTGCCGAGCCGTCAGGGCTTCGGTTGACGGACACCCCGTCGGAGTTCGCCTGGCTCGAGGTGTAGGTCATGGACTGGACCGTCGCTCCGGCCGAGTCCCGCAGGATCACCTGGTCGCCGCTGTTGGACAGGTTGAGGCCGCCGGTGCCGGCTGCCACCGCCGCGATGCCGCCGGGGATCGCGGAACTGGCGCCGAACACGGTGATCGCCTTGCCGGGCTGCAGCGTCGTACCGGCCGCGAACGTGTGCCGCACCGCCGACCCGTCCGAGACGGTCCAGCCGGCGATGCTGGTTGCCGTGCCGCCGGTGTTCACGATCTCGATGGCCTCGCCTGCGGTGCTGCTGCCCGGTTCGTTGGCCAGGACCTCGTTGATGATGACGTTGGCGGGTCCGCCGCCACCTCCGGCGGTGACGGTGACGTTCCGCGTCGTGGTGTGGGTGGCCCCGCCGTTGTCCGTCACCGTCAGCGAGACCGCGTAGGTTCCGGCCGATGCGTAGGTCACGGTCGGGTTCGTCGCCGTCGAGGTCTGGCCGTTGCCGAAGTCCCAGCTGCGGCTCACGATCGTGCCGTCGGAGTCGGTGCTGCCGTCGGTGAAGGTGCAGGTGAGAGCGGTGCAGGAGTGCGTGTACGACGCCGTGGGCTGCTGGTTCGCGCCGCCGCCACCGCCGAGGACGAAGTTGTAGCGGGCCAGCACCGGGTAGTGGTCGCTGGTCGTCGTCGCGTAGTTCGGGACGTAGGCCTGGGGCTGGAAGGCGGTCGCCGAGCCGGTGACGTACTTCGCCTGCACCTCGTTGGTGGTGAGCTGGTGGTCGATGAAGTCCGGGTAGCCGGTCGTCGACGCCACACCGGCGAGCGACAGGGCGCGCGTCGGGAACGTGTAGCGGGCCGTGTCGTTGACGAAGTTGGCGTAGGGCGAAGCCTTCCCGGGCGCGATGGAGGTGTCGACGTCGTCGTTCCAGTCACCGATGACGAAGACGTTCTGTGTGGGGTAGGTCGTGTCGAGGTACGACTTGAGGGCCTGCGACGCGGGGTTGCGCAGGTTCCACGCGTCCTGGGTGGACCCGGCCTTCGCGTGCAGGACGATGAAGACCAGGTCACGGGTGACGCCGTCGAACGTGCCGCGCAGCGTGAACTCCACCGGCGGGCGGCCGGCGAAGTTGCTGTTCTGGCCGGTCAGGATGACCTTCGCGCTCACCAGGGTGGCCATGCTGGAGCGCCAGACGAGGGCGACCTTCTGCTCGGTGTCGCCGAAGTCCGAGTAGTACTGCGCACCGTTCGTCACGATCGGGTCGTTGGCCACGACCCCGGTGTACCCGGGCATGCCGGCCACGAGTGTGTCGAACGCCGAGGTGCTGACGACCTCGGACAGGCCCCATACGTCCATGTCGGCGCCGGCCATGACGTCGCGTACGTTCTGCTGCTGAAGTGCCTCGTCGGTCGGGCCGAAGTCCGGCGCACCGAGCCACTCGACGTTCCAGTTGCCGACGTCGAGCTGTGTCGGCGATCCCTGCGACGGAACCGAAGCGGCGGCACTGGCCGCGGAGGTGGTGGTGAGCGTTGCCAGCGTCACGGCGGCGGCCAGGCAGGCGGCGCCGAGCACGGCGGTGCGGCGGGGGCGTCTGGCAGGTATGTGACGAGGTGACATGAGGGTGCCTTTCGCGATCGGTTGCGGACGGTTCGCGGAACACCGCACCTGGTGAGTGGGAGGGGACACACCGTGGCGGCAGAGCAGTTCTAGGCAGGCCGGGTTGCATGCGGGGAACCGGAAGGTTTCCTCCGCATGTCGCCTCTACGCGCGTTGCGCAGTGTGCACCGGGTGCCGGGCGTGCGCCATACCTCGTACAGGGCCCATCTGTTGAGCGGCGCTGCCCGTGACGTCCCCCGTGCCACCTCGAACGCGAGGCGATCCCTGGAACACTCTGCTTGATGTAGCGGCTACTACGCCCCCGCGGCCCGCAGCCGGTGTTTCGCGCCCGGCCGCGGCTTGACCCACGTCACCCCGGTGACAGCAGGGTTCAGCGGCGCGCGCCGCCAGGCGCGAACATGCTCGTCAGCTCCGAGATCGCTTCCGGGGACGGGCTTGAAGCAGCGGCGGACGTTCTCCGGCTTCTTGTGCCGGGACTTCGCCATCAGCAGCAGCAAGGAGGCACCCTGTTCACCGAGGTGGGTCACGGCGGAATGGCGGTTCTCGTGCAGGGCCCAGCCGATTCCCGGCCCGCGCACGGCGGTGTGCTGGGCAGCTTCTTACGGATCACCGCACAAGCTCCGGGCTGTCGGTGATGGGATGGCTTCATGCGAGCCGAGCATTGTGTGACCAGGAACCACATCGAGGTGTGGCATGAACGTTGCTGCCGGCGGGGCCAGAACGGATCAGGCTCCGGACGGTGCTGCGCGGCTCGCTCCTGCCAATTCTCGTCTGGACTGGCATCGCATGCTTCGCGTACTTCGTCTACATCCCGCTCGTGGCGATGGTCCTCGGTGGGCTCTTCGCGTTGTCGTTCATCGTGGGGTTCGAGCTCCGCCGCAGGGCAAGGCACTCGGTTCGCTGCAGCGTCTACGGTGCGCTGGGGGGAGTGCTGGACAAGTCCATGGCCGGGTTCTGAAGCATTGATCGGTGCGATCTGCTTCCTGATCGGTGCCGTCCTGCTGCTTCCCGAGCGCACCGAGGAAACGCGTCGCCGCCCCTCGCCTCGCCGCCCCTCGCCCCCCTGAGGCCGCGGCCGGACAGCCTCCGTAGCCGGGGCGGCCGGCAGGCCGGGCAGAGGCGTCGCCGGCATCGCTCAGGCAAGTGACGGCCCGCGTTCGCGCCTGAGATCGCGGTGGGCGGGACGGTCGGCCTACGACTCCGATCCGGTCAGTCCCTTCAGCCGAGCCGCGTAGACGGCCGCAACCCGGGAGCTCTCCTCCGGATCGGCGGTGGCCAGCTGCGCCGCGTCGGCGAGCGCGGCCTGCCTGCCGGCCTTCAGCTTCCCGATCCATTCCTCGTCGGGAACCGGTGCGCGCCGTTCGGCGACGAGCCGGCCGTCGTACCAGTCCACCAGCTCCTGGATGGCATCCTCCGCCGCCTGTTCCTCGCCTCCCGCCGTACCCGAGGAGCCGGAAGCATCACGTGCGGTCACGTCGACCACCTTCCTGAATCGATTTCGAACCAAGATCTTGCTGTCGTCTCTGCCGCGCTGCTCCTCGCCCCGTCCGGCAGGCCGCCGGCGTGGGACCGGCACATCATGCGGGTCGCCATCGCCTGCAGCCCTCCGTCCGACCGATTCCCGCACCGGCCCCTGGCACCAGTACCCCCACACACCCGTCCCCTACCTCCTACCCCGCGACGTCTTCGCGTCCGCTCCGGGCGTATCGGGGACCGCCGGACGGAGGACGACAAATCAGTTGCCGCGAGTCCGTGGCCGAGGGATAGGTTCGCGATCATGGATGAGATGGACTTACTGAAGCGCTCCGGCGGCCCCGTGACCCGCAGCCGAATCAGCCGTGATCTGGTCACGCTCGGCCTTCGCGACGGCGACGACGTCATGTTCCACACCCGCATGTCGGCCATCGGCTACGTGGCCGGCGGACCGCAGGCCGTCATCGGCGCCCTCCGCGACGTGGTCGGAAGGGAGGGAACTCTCATGGTGACCTGCGGCTGGAACGACGCGCCCCCGTACGACTTCGTCACCTGGCCGCAGGACTGGCAGGACGCATTGCGCACGGAGCATCCCGCGTACGACCCCGACCTCAGCGAGGCCGACCACAACAACGGCCGTCTCCCAGAAGCGCTGCGTCGCTGGCCCGGAGCGGTTCGCAGCCGGCATCCGGATGCCAGCTTCGCGGCTCTGGGAGCGGCAGCGGACGAGCTGATGGCCGAACACCCCTGGGACGATCCGCATGGCCCCGACAGCCCCCTTGCACGGCTGGTCGCCCGCAACGGCCGGGTCCTTCTGCTTGGCGCCCCCTTGGACACCATGACGCTGCTGCACCACGCCGAGGCGCTCGCCGAAGCGCCGGGCAAGCGGTTCGTGGACTACGAACAGCCCATCCTCGTACAGGGCCAGCGGGTCTGGCGTCGCTTCCACGACATCGACTCCGAAGAGGGTGCTTTCGACTACGCGGCTGTGGTGCCCGAGGGACAAGAGCCGTTCGAAGCCATCGCCCAGGACATGCTCGCCGCGGGAATCGGGCGGCAGAGCAGGGTCGGCGCTGCCGAGAGCTACTTGTTCGAGGCCGGGGACGTCATCGACTTCGCCACCTGCTGGATCGAAAGCAGACTCGGTTAGGGCCTGTCTCTTGGAAGTGCGGTGCGCAGGGGCTGCATGCCGGGTCGATAACCTGTGTCGGCGTCGGTGGCATGGTGCGAAACTTCGGGCCATGACCTCACCCGAGCTCAGTGACCTGGACTATCTCCGGGAGATCGAGCGCCTCGCCAACCGCGTCACTGTGGAGGCATCCAATGAAGGATGGCTCTCGTTCCAGGCAGACCCGGATGAGGCGACACCGCTCCAGCGCAGCGTGAACGCGCTTGCCCGGGCTCTGCGCCACTACCACTTCGAGGGTGACGGCTGCCTCGACGAGGACCGGCCTCTGGTCCGCCTCGTCGGAGCCTCGGTGTTGAAGCCCGGGGCCATGCCGGCCGGGGTGGAGGAGGCGTACGAGGTGGTATGCGCACGGATCGGCGTCGACCCCAGGCCAGAGGGCTGGGCCCTGTGGAACGCCTGGCGCGGCGGGGACCTGAAGGTGACCATGGTGGTGTCCGCGGTCAAGGCGACCGAAGGGCTGTTCGAGAACTGGGCCCGCGGGAGAGCACTCGACCCGGTGGCACCGCTGCCCTCCCAGATAGCCCTCGTCCGCCAGGGATGGATAGGACCGATGACGTTCTCACCTCGCGGCATCAACCGGACTGGCCTTGGCGGCCGGCCACAGACCTAGGCTCTGGCCCTCCGTCAGCGCCGTGTCCACATGAGAATCGCGGCGAGGTGCAGTGCGGCCTGGTAGGCGACGGCGAGCTTGTCCGTTCGCATGGCCAGACCCCGCCACTGCTTGAGGCGATTGATGCACCGCTCGACGGCGTTGCGCTGCTTGTGTGCCTCGGCGTCGAAGCCAGGCGAGCGACCACCGGCGCGACCTCGCCGCGGTCGGTGACCGACCTGGTCGCCAGGGCCTGTGGGATCACGGCACGAATCCCTCGCCGGCGGAGATGTTCACGGATCGCGCGGGATGAGTACGCGCGGTCCGCCAGCACGGCGTCCGGTCGGGTCCGCGGTCTTCCCAGCCCGCTTCGCGGAACGCGGATGCCCGTCATGACCACCTCGAAGGCCGGCGCGTCGCCCGCCTGGCCCGCGGAGACACGGAGGGCCAAGGGCCGTGCATGGCTGTCGCTGACGAGATGGACCTTCGTACTCAGGCCGCCGCGGGAACGTCCGAGCGCATGATCATCGGGCTCGACCCGATCTGGCGCCCCTTTTTCCTGGCTCCGGCGGCGTGCTGGTGAGCCCGGCAGATGGTGGAGTCCACCGACACGGTCCAGCCGATGCCGTCAGCACCGTCGGCCGCTGCCGGGAGCGCGGCAAGGATCCGCTCCCAGGTGCTGTCCACGGCCCAACTGAGCAGCCGTTTGCGAGCAGTCTGGAACGAGCCCAGCTCGCCCGGCAGATCCCGCCAGGGCGAGCCGGTGCGGTACTTCCACACGATGGCTTCCAGGGTCCGACGATGGTCGGCCCATCGCCGACCCACGGACCGGATCAGTCGGCATCAACGGCTCGATCCGGTCCCACATCGCATCAGTGATCACCCATCGGACAGACACATCCGATCAACCGACGAGCAGACCAAGGAGCCACGCTCAGCGGCTGCCCGATCGCCCAATGGCACAGTGACGCCATTGCACCGCCTCATGGCAGAGCACGCTTCTTCGGCCCCGGATTCTCACCCCTTCCTGAGTCCCGTGCTCAGTGTGATGAGGGGGTGATCAGGGACTTCGGCGCTCGCGCTGCCCGCTTGGCCGTGGTGACGGTCGTGACGACGGCGGCGGCCGTGAGGAGCAGGACGGCGGCCAGGGCGGCGAGGGTCGTGGTGTCGGGGTGGGCGAAGGACTGGCCGCGGCCGGCCTGCCAGGTCACGACGGCGACGAGCCCGGTGTACCCGTAGGCGGTGCAGCGTACGAGGCGGGCCTGTGCCTGCTCGCTGCGCAGCCAGGCCTTGCGGGTGGCGAGGGCGGCCAGTACGGCGGCAAGGATGAGCAGGATCTGGATGCCGTGCAGGGCGAAGAAGTGCGGGACGCGGAAGTCGCCGCCGGTGACGCTCCAGTGGGTCAGGGGCATGCCGTTGCCGTCGGGGTCGCCGATGCCGTGACCCTGGTACATGGGGACGGCGTGACCGTTGGCGTCGGTGACGGTGCGTTCGTTGATCTCAGTGACCATCCAGTAGACGGGTATGAGCATGCCGGCGACGGCGAGGCCGATCCCGGCGCGTATGGCCTGGTTGAGGGCCGGACTGCCGGTGCGCTGGATCAGGACGATCACCCCGATGATCAGCTGGGCGATCACGATGACCATCACGCCGAGAGTGAGGACCGGGGTGAGGGCCAGGGTAATGGGGTCGGTCTGGTCGGCGTTGAAGTGGCTGACGGTGCCGCGGGCCGCCTGCACGGTGATCGCGCCCACCTCGGCGACCGTGGTCACCGCGAAGACGGTGCCCAGCCACCAGGCGAGGCGCCTTCCCTTGTTCAGGCGGGCGAGCAGCCATGCCAGCGTGGCGGCGTAGAGGCCGAAGGCGAAAGCGAACTTCAGCGGCTTGTACCAGACCGGCTCCCCCAGCAGCAGCCGGTCGTCGACGGCCAGGCCGACGCCGCAGACGAGTGCGAGAGCGGCCATGAGTCCCGAGGAGACCAGCAGCGGCCGGTGCCAGGTGGAGATACGTACGGGGGCGAGCGTGGACGTCATCGGAGATCCCATCCCAGGCAGCGGACAACGGCCCCTCGACGGAACCGTGACCGCAGCGATCAATGTTTACTTGATGGCGAACGTAACTTGCGTTTACTGAATTGGCAACTCGAAAGTGCGTCAGAAACGCGCATTCACAACGATTTTGAGTTGTACTTGCAATGAGATTGAAGGTGAACGCAAGATTCGGAGTGCCCGAGACTTGCAATGACATGTCGGCGAACGCAAGACTGTCCGACAACCCGCCGACCGAGCGGGGAGACGCTGTGGAGGTAACCCATGCCTGGAGGCCGGCTGACGCAACAGGACCGGGAAGGGATCGCCGAGGGCTTGGCCGAAGGGCTCACGTACACGGAGATCGCCCTCCGGCTGGACCGCCCGCTGTCGACCGTCACGCGCGAGGTGAGCCGCAACGGCGGCCCCGACGGCTATCGGGCCGAACAGGCACAACAGGCCACCCAGGACCGAGCCCGGCGCCGCCGCCCGGAACGCCGGACGTCTCCGGACAGCGGCCAGGCCCAAGGACGCGACCCGGACGCCGTCCAGCAACTGGAGGAGCGCTTCACCGCCGTCATGATCGGCACCGGACTGTCCCGGATGACCGCCCGCGTCCTCGCGACTCTCTATCTCACCGACAGCGGCAGCCTCTCCGCCGCCGAACTCGTCGAGCGTCTGAACGTCAGCCCCGCCTCGGTCTCCAAGGCCATCGCCCAGCTCGAACAGCAGGAACTCCTCCGCCGCGAACGCGACTCCCGCCATCGTCGTGAACGCTACGTCATCGACGCGGACGCCTGGTTCCGCGGCTGGACGGCCAGCGCCCGCCAGAACGCCGCGCTGGCCGACTTCGCCCACGCCGGAGCCGACACCCTCGGCGCCGCCTCACCGGCCGGCGCCCGGCTCAACGACATCGGCGACTTCTTCCAGCACGTCGGACAGGCCATGCTGCAGGCGGCCGAGCAGTGGCGGCAGGACCGCACCGCGCCCCGCACCGCCGAGGAGCTCCGACTTCCCTGACCTCAAGCGTGACTGGGACCGGATGCCCAGCCGGTGCGCTGTGCCCCAGCGTCAGCGCCCGGGACGACGACCCAGACGACCGCCTCCCTTCGCTCGGACGTGGCCACGCCTATCGTGCGGGACGCCCCCGGCGTGACGTACCTTGACACCCGATGCGATCGTCAAGGCACGTAGGGACCCAGTCTCAGGAGCGCATGGTGGTCGGTCAGGTGATCCGTCGAGGTGTTCGGCTCGGGGTGCGCATCGGGCTGGCGACAGCGATCGTGTTCGGCTCAGTGTGGCTAGTCGGTACCGCGATGCGCTTCTCCACGGGGACGCATGAAGGCACCCTGGCAGACCTCGCACGGGGCATCGCCGCCATGAGCGGAATCATGGGCGTCGGCGTCCTGCTCGGCGCCGTGACCGGTGGCGCACTTGCGCTGGCACCGCAATGGCTCGCCGCCCGGGCGGCGTTGCGGGGGCTACTCGCCGGAGCCGTCGCCAGCACGATGTTCCTGGGCCAAGCCGCGGTCGTGGCGTTCGCGACCGACGGAGGCTACGGGCCGATACTCCTCACACTCCTTGCCACACCGGTCGCCGGCGGCGTAGCGGCAGCCCACAGCGGAGACATCCTGGGACACACGCACCACCACCCCTGGCTGTGGGGCACGCGGCATCCTCACAAGGTCCAGTCAACGTCGATGCGCTGACCTGCGGCAGAGGTATGGCAGGCCCTGGCGTACGTGTGCTCGTGCGGCTCGGCCCCGAGGTGCCGGCGGGTTCCTTCGATGCGGGTGACGGCCTCACCGCACTCGCCGCGGCGCCGAAGCCACGTCACGATGACGGCCGACAGGCTCCGAGGTGTCCTTTCAGATCTGACGCGGACTCACTGCGCTGAGAACAATGAACGCTTCGTTGTCCGGGACAGCAGAACGGGCGAGGTCAGCGTTGTGAGGTGTCCCGGACAGCGGGTTGCCCTGGCCGTGGGTGCGCGGATGCCAACAGAGTGATGGCGAAGTGAGGGCCACGCCAACCCGGCTCCGGTCCTTCGAGGCCACTCAGTCCAGGAGACGACCTTGCGATTACGGAATGTCCTGACCGTTGCTGCCCTGAGCACGGCACTCGCAACCGCCACCAGTGCCGCTCCCACGCAGGCGGTCGAGCCCTCGCACTCCCCCACCCTCGCGAGCTCCGGGTGCGACCACTGGTACGACTCCAACACCTGGGGCTGGATGTGCTGGGGATACCCGGGAGAGACCCGCGCAACCGTCCACTGCAACGACGGTCAGCCCGCCTGGGGCAGGTGGAGGCCCATGAACGGCTCATGGTCGTACGCCTACTGTGCCGGCCGCGGCGGCATTCGGCTGAGCACTGCCGAGCCTGAGTACCGGTAGGCCTGCCAGAGGACGGGTAACCGGGGCAGACGCGGGTTCAGCAACCCAACGTGCCAGAGCTGGCCACCTCGCCCCTTCGGATACCTGAACCTCGTCAGTCGCCTGCGCGCGCCTGACCCGAGGGCCGCCGTCGCCGGCATCGGAGCCTCGTCGCCGTCCTGCACGCGCGTCGCCGGCGACGAGCCCAGGCGGTGGCCACGGCTCCCCGCAACACGAAGCGCTTCACTCCATGCGGCGCCTGGCCGACCGCCATCCGGGCAGGCAGTGTGCGGCTGCGGAAGCGCCGGTTCTACTGCAACAACAGCCTGTGCTCCCGCCCGACCGTGGCACTGCAGGTGCCGCGTCTGACGACGTGGTACCTGCGCCGAGGCAGTCCCACACCCGGACGGTGCAGACGCTCGAGCCGGCAGTCGGAGGCCGGTCAGGTGCCCGGCTCGCCGGGTACCTGCCGGAGCGGACGAGCCAGGACGTGATCCTTCGCGAGCTCCGGCGACTCCCGAACCCGCCGTCCTCCCAGGTCACGATGCCGGGTGCGCCCAGCCTCTCTCCTTGTCGAGATGACCTGGTCCGCTCTCCGGCTCTTTGCTCACCGTCCTGGACGCCGGCGTCGCGTCACCGGCTAGGAGTCGACCTCTGCGGGGAACGAGGGCGTTGCTCCCAGGGCAGTGCGCTCAGCACGGCGCAGCCAGTCGATGTACCAATACGCGAAGGTCACCGGCTTTCCGTCGCGGCCAAGGAGCGGTTCGAGGTCGGCGTCGTCCACACGGCAGTCCGACCAGATCGTGCCGCGGTGGCTGCCGCTGATGATCAGCCACTCCCGCTGGGCGCACCCCAGGTGGCAGATCACGATCGCACCGACTGTGCGCTCGGGGGCGAACATGACGGCTTCCCACCGCTCGTCCCATGCTTCGAAGGCGTCGTCGAACTCCTCGATCTCGTCGAATTCCTCTTCGTCGGGACGTTCAGCAAGGAGCGCGTCGACGATCTCGGGGTCCGGGCCCTCCTCGGGAAACGGCTCGGCAAGCCGGGACGGATCTGCCAGCTCGGCGCCGTCGCCCTCCCACCGCCAGCGGCCTTGCACTCTCCGCACCGGGAACACGCCATGGGCGGGACCAGCACCGCCCGCGCCGACACATAGGAGGAAGGTTCGGAACTCCTCCGGCAGCGTCACCTTCATCTGTGCCTCGAGCTCTGCGAGCTCGGCGTGGCTGAGTGGCTGCTCCAGAACCCATTTGTGCCCCAAGGCCCCGAACACGTCATTGCTCGCGGGGGATGCCCCCAAAGCCTCGACCCGTTGACGGATGCCCGCCCACTGCTGATCAGTCATGAGCAAAAGGTAGGTGCCGCCACCGACATTGACGTCGACGGGGCCTGGAAGCCCGGTGGGGCCAGTTCAAACCGTTCCTACCCGGGGCCAGACGAAGCCGTCACAGCGGGGCCAAGGAAGACCGTCCTGGACAAGCGCTCGCCGCATGGGTGCACGACTCCCCGGGTGCGTACGACAACGCAGGAGAGACAATCCCGCCTGACGGTGACTGGACCGTCATGGCCCGCGCCCTTCACGCAGCCACTCGCTACGAGTAGAACAGGGCGCGGCGCCACTCCGGTACATCACAAGATCAGTGACAGAGCCCGTTCATCCGTACCTGTCTGAGCACATTCGGGGCTCTGGCAAGAAGTTCGTAAGCGGAGATCATCTCTGTGACACGGTTGGTGTCCTGGCGATTGGCGGGGTCCGGTGCAAAGCCCTCGGCCAGGTCGCCGGCCCGCGGCGCACCCGACGCGGCCGCCGTGGCAGCCGCGTCGGCCGCGTCGGCGTTGCCAACGGCGTGATGGATCGCCGGCGCCGCGTCAGGCTTGTCGCTCGAGGTGGGCGAAGACCACGAGGTTCTCGGTGTAGTCCTTCGCCGTACGGTCATAGGCGCCGGCGCAGGTGATCAGCCGGACGAGGGCCGCGGGCGTGTCCGCGTAGACGCGCTCGTCGGGGAAGTCGTCCTTGCGGAAGCTTTCGACCGAGTCGACGACGAAGACAGCGGTGGTGCCGTCGGCGCGCTTGACCTCGAAGCGGTCCTTGGGAGCGAGTTCTGTGAGCCGCGCGAACACGGCCGGAGAGGTCGCGGTGTCGAGATGCCCCGCGATGAGTGCCGTGCCCCGCTCGCCCGGAGTGATCCCGGAAGTCTGCCAGCCGACAAGGTTCGTGTCGTCCGCGGGAGGCGCGTCCAAGGCGCCGGACGGCCCGATCGACAGCCCTGTGAACGGAGCGTCCACACCGATCTTGCCGATCTTCAGGCGCGTGGGAGCCGAGCGCGGCATCGCCGGACCGTTGAGCCGGGCAGGATCCCGGTCCCGGTTCCGGTCCGTCGGGGCAGGCGTGGATGCGGGAGCGCGCTCCGCCCCGGCAGCGGGGGGCTTCGACGGTTCCGCCGGGTCCTCTCCCGGCAGGCCGGGTCCGAAGACGAGGAACAACGTGACCAGGAGCAACGTCCAGAACGCGGTGGCGACGCCCCACCGCCGGATGCGCCGGGAGAGAGGCGCGCCGGGTGAGACGTCCGGTCGATTCGACACCAGAGGCACCTTTCGAAGGCGGGGCAGCAGGCCGGTCGGAGAGACGGAACCGGACGCGGGGGCACCAGGGCTGGTGCCCCCGCGTCCGGGATGACTCACGCCCCGGTGCCGGCCGCCTGCTTCCGGCGGTACATGACGAATGCGGCGAGAGCGCCGGCGACCACCACGCCGCCGGTCACGTTCGTACCGGTGCCCGCGAGACTGCCGCCGCCGGTGTGCATGCCGCCCTTGGGCTTCTCGTGGTCCTTGCCCCAGTCCTTCTTGTCCTTGTCCTTCTCCCAGTCGCCCTCACCGACCAGCGACAGCGCGCCGGAGCCGGTGTGCACGCCGCCCTTCGGCTTGTCCTTGTCCCAGTGCTTCTTGTCCTTGTCCTTCTCCCAGTCGCCCTCACCGACCAGCGACAGCGCACCCGAACCGGTGTGCACACCGCCCTTCGGCTTGTCCTTGCCCCAGTCCTTCTTGTCCTTGCCCTTCTCCCAGTCCTTCTGGCTGTGGGAGGAGCTGTCCTTGCCGTGGTCATCTGCGGTGGCGGCGTAGGCCCCGGGTGCGGCGAGGGCCAGCGTGCCGGCTGCGGCGATCGTTGCGTACAGAATGCGGGCAGAGCGCATCGGTGTCTTCCTTCCGTCGCCTGCGACGGCTGACTGAACGTCGGCTTCTCGACCGCGGCGACATGTTCCACCGTCAGGTCCCGCCACGTCGTGCACCACTTGAGATAGTGCATCCGTGAAAACCGGGTGCTGCATCCACCCCGCGAGACCGTCAGGACGGCCTCCAGGACTGCGGGTTGCGGGCACCACGCCGCCCGGCCGTCAGCGCCGGCAAGGGGCGGGGTTCGAGGCCACGGAGAGGTCCTGTCGCAGATGTCGAATCCGGCAGACGGAGCGGCGTCCGGGCCCACATAGCGATCACCCAGCGCGTCGTCACCCATCGCTACGATCAGTCACCTAGTGTGACTGATCGAGTCATATGCCAATCCCTGTGCGTGCGTCGAGGGAGCGAGCCTCCATGCCCCGGTTCCGGATCGCCTGCGTCGTCGCGGTCGCGCTGTGCCTGCTCGCGCCCGCCGCGGAGGCCGCTGCCGGTCGCACCGGCGTTTCCGTCGCCCCGGAGCGGTCGGCGTGGTCGGTTCGTTGGAAGCCGGAGCCGGGGCGGCACCGCGGACGGCTCGTTCCGTCGGACGTTCCCGTTCCGCACCGCGAGCCCGCCTACCGCCCGCCCGCGGGGACATCCGCGACGGCGGACGGGCGCCCGCGCTCCGCCTCGTCCCCCGCGTCGGATGCTCTCGGGCTGGAGAAGTTCCGCCAGTACACCCAGGTGCCGGTCGGAGCGGGTGCCGCGCTCATGGTCGAGGCAGCCACCGGGAACGCCGTGCTCGGCTGGAACCTCTTCGCCAACCCGTCTCTCGGACCGGCAGCGTTTCTGCGGGTGACGTACAACAGTCATGACACGCGGGGCAGTTCGGCGGCGGGTCCGGGCTGGTCGGTCGCGGCCGCGGGGCTGAGTCGGCTCGGCACGCCGCTGGCCTTCGGTCCGACAGCACGGGGCGGGGCGGGTCTGCCCGCGACGGTCCGGCTCGTCGACGGAGACGGGACCGGCCATGTCTTCCGGCTCGACCGCCACGGCAGCGACGACCCGGCCGCCTGGGACTACGCGCACCCGCCGGGCGTCCACCTGCACCTGCAGCGCACCGGCGGCAGGGACCGGGCCTGGTCGTTCACCCGCCCCGACCGTACCCAGTTCTTCTACGCAGTCGACGGCCGGCCGACCGCGATCGTCGACCGCAACGGCAACACCCTGCGGTTCAGGTACGGCACCGGCCGGGATCACGGGCCGGATCAGGTCCTGGACGCCTCGGGGCGCGTCGTCCTGACCCTCGATCACCTGCGGGCGGGCGACGCGTACGAGTATCTCCCCGTCGGCGCGGACTCCGTGCGCACGGGCCGCGTGGCGGCCGGGAGTCCGCACGTCGGACGGCTCCGCGCGGTCGTCGACGTCTCCGGGCGCCGTGTGGAGTTCCGCTACGACGCGCAGGGGCGCCTTGCCCGCATCACCGACGCCGCGGGCACCGCCGCGGAACGCTCCCTGAGCCTCGCACACCTCACCCCTCAGAACGGCGCCCCGGCCCTTCTGCACCGGGTGTCGGACCCGTTGGGCCACGCCACGCAGCTGGACTACACGGACCCGTCCGTCGGCCCCGCACGGGTGCGCGGCGTCACCGACCGACGCGGCCACACCACCCGTTTCGCGTGGGCGGCGGCGAAGCGGAACCGCACGGCGGACTCCCCCGCGCGCACCGCCGACACCATGACGGTCACCGACGCCGCCGGGCACCCGACCGCGTACACCGTGGACGGGTTCGGCCGGGCGCTGCGCTCCCGCGACGCCAAGGGCGGCATCACCCGGCTCCGCTGGGACGCCGACCACAACGTCGTCGAGCAGCGGGAGGCCAACGGCGCCCGCACCACCTGGACGTACGACCACGCCACCGGCTACCCGCTCACCATCACCGATCCCGTCGCGAACACCCGCGACGGAGCGTCCACCGGCCTCAGCTACCGCACGGCGCTCGGCGGTCATGTCGCCGATCTCGTCGAGAAGGTGACTCCGGAGGGCCGGCGGTGGACGTTCGGCCACGACGCCGCGGGAAATCTCGTACGGCTCGCCGACCCGCGCTGCAACGCGGAGGGCGGGAAGCCGGACCGCTGCACCGCCCGGCACGTGTACGACTCCGCCGGCCGGCTGCTGGAGTCCGTGGACGCCCGCCACAGCAGCACGAAGTTCGCCGACCACGACCCGACCGGCTCTCCCCGGCGCATCATCGACGCCCTCGGTCACACCACCGCCTTCCGGTACGACGCAGTCGGCAACGTCCTGGCCGTCACCGACGCGTCCGGCGCCACCAGCACCTACGGCTACGACGTCCGCGGCCGTCCGCTGGAGTCCCGTCAGCCCGTCGACCGGGCCGCCGGCCGCTACGCCGTGACTCCTCCTCCTGTCTACGACCGCAACGACAACGTGCTCCGTTCCACCTCCCCGAGCGGTGCCGTCACCACCCTGGGCTACGACGCGGGAGACCTCATGGTGTCCGCCCGGGAGCCCAAGGACCGGGCGGAGGACCCCGAACGACTCACCACCTACGTGTACGACCCGGTCGGCAACCTGGTCCGCAGCACCTCGCCGAAGGGCACGCTGACACCTGCCCCGGACGACTTCACCACCCGGATCGCCTACGACGAGCTCCACCAGGTCGTCGAGCAGCGCGACGCGCTGGGCGGCCGGACCACCTTCCGCTACGACGCGGTCGGGAACACCGTCGCCCAGTGGGACGCGCGCACCAACACGCTGAAGGAGCCGCACGCGCCGACCACCCGCACCGTCTACGACCTCGCCCGCCGCGCCGTCGCCGTCACCGACGCGGCGGGAGCCGTGCAGCGGCAGGTCCACGACCGGGACGGTCATGTCGTGCGCACCGTCGACGCACTCGGCAACGAGACCCACCTGACGCTCGACGCCCTCGGGGCTCCCGTCGAGGTCAGGGTTCCGCACCGGCGCACCGCCGACGGCTCCGTCGAGTACCGCACGACTCGATACGTCTACGACGAGGCCGGCAATCGGACGAAGGTGTACTCGCCCCGTGCCGTCACGGAGGACAAGGAGAGCCTCGCCGAGGTCTCCGTGTTCGACGCCGTCGGCCGGCTGGTGGAGCGCCGCCTTCCCTACGACCCGTCGCACCCCCGGGTCGACCGGCCGGACGTCCTCACCTACGCGTACGACGCGGTCGGCCGTCTCGTCCGGGCGGGGGCGCCGGCGCCGCAGGGCAGTCCCTCCCCCGGCGCGACGGTCGTCACCCATTTCGACAACGGCTGGGTGCGGACGAGCACCGACCCGTGGCAGGTCCGCACGGAGTACGACTACGACCCCATGGGCCACCAGACGAGCCGCACGCTGACCGGGGACGGCGGCTCCTTCCGGGAGATGCACTGGCAGTACACGGCCGACGGACGCATTCTGAGCCGCCGGGACCAGGGCGCCCCGGTCGGCTCGGACACGATCCTCGTCGACGACTCCGACCTCGGCCGCACGACCGTCATCGGCTCCTGGGCCCCGCAGTCCACCGGGGGCTGGGGCAACCGCTTCGTCCGCCACGAACCGGGCGTCGGTACGGCCGCCTTCACCTGGAACGCCCTCGTGCCGACCGGCGGCACGTACGAGGTCCTCGCCCACGTGCCCGCCGGCGCGACGGCGGAACGCGCCGCCTACACCGTCGAACACGACGACGGCACGGCGACGGTGACGGTGGACCAGAAGGAGGCCGCCGGCGGATGGGCGTCGCTGGGGCGCTGGTCGTTCGACGACGAGAAGGTCCGCCGTGTCACCCTCACGGGCGCGTCCGGCGAAGCCGTGCTGGCCGACGCCGTCCGGCTCGTCCGGGACAATCCCGGGGTCGAGAAGGACCGGAAGGCCTTCCGGTACGACTACGACCCCGACGGCAACCTCGTCGCCATGCACGACGCCGGGCTCCGCCGCCAGATCGCGAAGTACACCGTCGCCCACGACGAACTGGGGCGCCCCACGACCATCGGCGAGTACGCCGCCCCTGGCGATCCGGAGCCCCGGCACACCACGACGTACCGCTACGACCCCAACGGCAACCCGACCCGGCGGACGTACGACGCGGAGGAGTCGACGTTCGAGTACGACGAGCGGGAGCTGCTCCGATCCGCCGTCACCAGGCCCGAGGCCGGCGGGGGAAAGACGACCACCACGACGTTCACCCGGGATCTCCTGGGACGTCTCGACCAGCAGGTCAAGGACAACGGCAACGTCCTGCACCACACCTACCACCTCGACGGCCTGCCCCGGCAGATCGAGGAGAAGAAGTCCGACGGCACGCTCGTCGCCCGGCACGAGCTGGAGTACACCCCCGACGGCCACCGACGCCGCGACGCGGCGCGCACCATGGACGCCGACGACCACGGCGCCCATCGCGACGTCACCTCGACGTTCGACTACGATCCGCGCAGCCGGATCGAGAAGGTCGTCAAGACCGGGCACGGCGGCGAGCGCACCGAGGAGTACCACCACGACTCGGGCAGCAACGTCGTGCACCAGACGGTCGACGGCCGGACCACCAGCTTCCGCTACGACCGCGACCGGCTGATCTCGGCGAGCGCGTCCGGCGCCACCGCCTCGTACCACTACGACCCGTTCGGCCGCCTCGGCCGGGTGACCCAGGCCGGTCGCGAGACCGAGAAGTACGCCTACGACGGCTTCGACCGGCTCGTACGGCACCACGCCCCCACCGGCGCCGGCCCGCAGACCTCCCTGACCGAGTACACCTACGACCCGCTGGACCGCCGGGTCACCACCGAGGCCAAGGGCGAGACGACCGTCTCCCACTACGTCGGCCTGACCGACCGGCTGCTCTCCGAGGAGGTCGACGGCAAGAAGCGGGCCCGCTACGAGTACGGGCCCGGCGGCGAGCGCCTCTCCCAGACGAAGCCGAGGACGGAGGGCGGAGCCGAACAGGAGACGACCTACTTCGGCTACGGATCCCGCGGTGACGTCGAGACGCTCACCGACGAGTCCGGCGACACCAAGGCGACCTACGGCTACACGGCCTACGGGCAGAACGACGCGAAGGCCTTCACGGGCGTCGACCGGCCCGACCCGGCACAGCCCGACAAGAAGCCGTACAACGTCCACCGGTACAACGCCAAACGGTGGGACGCCCGCACCGGCACGTACGACATGGGGTTCCGCGACTACCGGCCGGAGCTGAACCAGTTCCTCTCCCGGGACATGTACAACGGGGCCCTGTCCGACCTCCGTCTGACCACCGATCCGTGGACAGCGAACCGCTACGCCTTCGCGGGCGGCAACCCCGTCAGCAACGTGGAGATCGACGGCCACGACTTCTTCGACTTCCTCTCGGATGTCGGCGAGGTCGCCATGGACACCCTCGAACTCGCCGCCGACGTCCTGGAAGGCGTGGTGGGCGGCGCCGCCGTGGTGGGCGGCGGGCTGATGATCGCGACCGGCGCGGCCGCCTGCGGGCTCACCGCGCCCCTGCTCGCCACCGGCGTCGGCGCGCTTGCGACGGCCGGGTCGTGCGCCGCGGGCGCGGGCGCCGCGGCCGCCGGGGTGGGAGTGGCGGGCATCGGGTTCGGCATGATCATGCACGGCGGGTCCGAGTTCGGCTCCGACCTGAACCGCATGATGTCGGAGTCGCGGGGACCGGGCGGAGGCGCCAAGGACGAACCCTTCCGCAATCGGATGCCCAAGACTCGCGACGAGGAACTCGCCACCGCCAATCGGCTCGGCGTACAGCCACTGACACCGGGAACCAAGGATTTCGACGACCTCCTCGACACCGGGGAGCAGCTCAAGTGGGCGGTGTTGGAGGACGGACGCCTGGTCGTCGTGCCGAAGTTCGTCAAGGGCGAAGAGATCTCGCACGCGGTCCTCAGCGGAGGCGATCCCGTACGCGCGGCGGGAGAGGCTCAGATCGTCGGCTCGCAGGGCCAGTACTGGGGCACCCACATCGACAACCACAGCGGCCACTTCCAGCCGTCGTTGGAAAGCCTGGAGATCGGCAAGGAAGCGTTCCGGAAGTTCGGGGTGGTGGGATTCTGATGACCATGGCCCTCGGCATGCGCGAACTGAACGACCTCGCCCCCTGGGAACTGACCGAACGGCTCGGATCGGGGGAACGGATCGCCGTCGCCGGATCGCCGCATGATCCGAGTTCCGCCACGAACCAGTGGCTGGCGCTGATCACGATGCTGACGCAGCGTGCGGTCGCGCACGCCAGGACGGACGACGGATCGGAGGTACGCGACTACGCGGTCGCGGTCGACGTCCTCCTGGACCGGGCCGAGGCGTCGGGTGCCGTGTCGCACGACGAATGTCTCGTGCGCCGGCTGAACCTCACGTCGCTGCTGCTGCGGCTGCGCCCGACGGACCGGACACCCGGCGTCCGGCTGCTCGATCCCGAGGACGCCGCCCGGACGTTTCTGGAGGAGGCGGGGATGCCCCTGTCCGAGGCGCGTGCATCGGCCCGGGACTGGCGTTCCCGCACGCTCCCGGAAATCCGTGCGCTGCGGCGGCTGAAGAACCTCCTCGGTCCGGTCGCCGACCTCCGTCCGCGGCTGGAGCCCGGTCCGCTCGGCGAGGAGGTCGGCGCCTGGCTCGCGTTGAGGCCGGAGCTGCCGTGAAGAGATCACCGACCCGAGGACAGAGGTGGAGCATGAGAAGACAGACCGTGAGAGCGGCGGTGCTGATGGGCGTCGTGGCGGCCGCGGCCGGTGCGGTGCAGGGGGCCGGTGCGGCGACCGCCGGCGAACCGCCCCACGCGGCCCACGGAACGGCCCGTTTCGCCTCCGTCGTCGATCAGGCACAGCGGAAGGTCTACGTCAGCACGGGCCCGTCCGCCTCGGCGATCGACGTCTACGGCTACGACGGCCGGCTGCAGCAGACAGTCGAGCATCTGCCCGGGGCCTCCGGGCTGGTCCTGAGCGAGGACGGCACGACGCTCTACGTGGCGCTCGCCGCTGCGGACGCCATCGTGGCGCTCGACACCGCGACCCTCACCGAGAAGGACCGCCACCCGACCGGAGCCCACACCTGTCCGACCCGGCTCACCCGTACCGGGACCGACGTCTGGTTCGGCTACGGATGCGACGCCTGGACGGGCGCGATCGGCCGGCTGGACGACGCGAGCCAGCCGGCCAAGGTGACGCTCGACCAGCAGGTTCCGCCCGAGGAACTCGCCACGGACCCGCGGCGATTCGAACGGGCCCCGCTCCTCGCGACGAGCCGGCCCGCGCCCGGGTCGTCCACAGCGCCGATCCTGGTGGCGAGCCAGCCCCACATCAGCCCGGTGAACGTCCGGGTCTACGAGGTGAAGGACGGCGCGCTCGTCCCGGGTGTACGCGAGGACCGGGGCGGCAGCAACCTCACCGACCTCGCGGTCAGCCCCGGTGGGTCGACGCTGTACACGGCCGCCGGGTCGCAGGACCGCGTCGACGGCTTCGCGACCGCGGACCTGTCCGGTAAGGGCGTGTGGCACACCGGGCAGTCGCCCACGGCGGTGGCCGCCTCCCCGGACGGCCACCACCTGGCGAGCGGCACGCACACGTCCCGGGGCAACGGCGCCTCCGTCGTCCTCCACCCGCTGGTCAACGGCGCGCGGGAGATCCGCTACCGGGTCCCACGCGACCACCGGCTCGCCGACCGGGGGCTCTCCTGGTCGGCGGACGGGACGGCGCTGGCGATCGTCTCGTACGACGCGGCGCACCGGACCGCCGTCCAGGTCGTCGAGCCGCCACGCGGCGAGGCGGCCGGGGGCTGAGGGTTGCGCCGGTCCGAGTCCCGGTCTGTGTCCCGGTCAGGAGTCGGTGACAAGGAGTCGGGAGCGGAAGTGCTCGAGCACCTGATCGAGAGCCTCACGGGTGGGCTCGCCGGGCTCGTCGATCAGGTGCTCCGTGAGCACCGAGTGCGGCGGCAGCGGGCTGTCGCCGTTCGCCGCGCCGGCGTCCAGTTCGATCCCGATGAACGCCTCGCCGAGCTTCTCCCTCAGCAGCGCGAAGCGCCCGCCGGGGGCGAGCTTGTCGCCGCGAAAGCGCAGGCCGAGCACGGTCAGGCCGGCCTCGCAACGCTGTTGGACGATGCGCATGTCGGCGGGTGAGATGTCCAGGGAGCGGCGGTTGCGGGCGGTGACGGCGAACGGAAGCGACGGCTGGCTCAGCACCGGGGCGAGCAGGCGTTCGTCCGTGGCCATGGCGAGGGCGTATCCGCCGGTGAAGCACATGCCGACCGCGCCCACGCCCGGACCGCCGCAGCGCTCGTGCTCGCGGACCGCCAGTGCGCGCAGCCAGGTCACGACGGGAGAGGTCCGGCCGGCCGCGAGGATGGTGAACTCCCGGCTGACACAGACCTGGCCGAGCGCACGCAGCCCGGTCATCACGGCGCCGGCCTTCCCGTGCGCCGCGGGATGGGGGTCGCGTCCGGCGACGCCGAACAGGTCGGGCAGCACGGCGGTGCATCCGATGTCCCGCACCTTCCTCGCGAACCCGGCCACCTTCGGCGTGATGCCCGGGATTTCGGCCATGACGATCACGGCCGGCCCGGTGCCGGACCGCAGGACGTCGTGCGAGCGGCCTTCGTGGGTGAACCGTTCCCTGTCGAAATCCGTCAGCGCGTCGTCGCTCACGTGCCCCCCTTGATCTCCAGCCCGGTACCGAATCCTGAGAACGAGCCGAGCCTACCGGTCGGTAGGGTCGCCATGAGGGTGTTCGCGACGCAGGGCTGCAGGCGATGTCGGCACCGAGGGTGAACCCGACCCGGCCACTCCCCCGTGGTGGCCGGGTGCGGGCGCCCTGGTGAGGGCCGGTCAGTAGTTGCCGGTCCGGCCCGTGTAGACGTACGTGCTGCCGTCGTACAGGCCGTACGCGTAGCTGGTGACGTTATGGTCGCCGACCATCGCCGTGTAGCAGGAGCCCCCGTTGTACGGCACGGTGCACTGGTACGACCGGCCGTCGCTGTTGCGGATGATCTTCGTGTGCGGGGCCGCCGCGTTGTTCACGTCGTAGTACCCCTTCGACATGCGTGCCCAGATCGCCTCGCACGACGGCGAGTACCGCAGCTCCACGACCCGGTACCCGCTGCCCGACGGCAACGAGAAGCTGCCCACGGTGCGGGCGTCGCCCTGGCAGTAGGCCGCCGGGTCCTTGCCGTCGCACCCGGTGTGCCAGCAGCCTCCCGTCGCCCCGGCGGGCGCCGCCTGCGCGGACGGAGGAAGGGCGACGAGGAGGGCGGAGGCCACCGCGGTGACGGCGAGGCTCCGGCGGATCGTGTCACGTGCGTTCATGGGCGTTCTCCCGTTCGGAGGGGGCGGGTCCCCCTGCGCTCTCCGAGGATGCGCGGACGCCGGCGAGCGCCACCACGATTAAGGCTCAGCCGAAATGTTCGCGACGAGCTCGACGGACAATTCGCCCGTACCGCCAGGGAGTTATGCTCCGCGCATGATCGATATACGGCTGGGCGCCGACGACCTGACGCGCGTACGCTTCGCCCGGTCGCCACTCGAGGAGCTGATCCACAGCATCCCGGTGCTGGCAGGAACCCGCGGCTCGGCATTGCACCGGCCGTGGGTGTCCATGACCCGGCCGCGGGTGGCCGGACTGGACCTGGGCGTACTTCTCGCCCTGACCCGTGGGCCGCGCATTCTGCCCGACTTCCTCGCACCGGAACCGGACCGGCTCACCGGGACACTGGCCGACGAACTCGACGCGATCGAGGCGACCGCGCCGGAGGAGGTGGTCCGGTCGCTTGAGGAGATGCGGCCGGACTGGCCGGACGGCCTGCTCCCCGCCGAACTGCGGCCCTTGTACGAGCGTCCCGCACGCGAACTCGGACGGCTGACGACCGCCATGCGGGCCTACTGGGCGGCCGCGATCGAGCCCGTCTGGCCCCGGCTGCGCGCCCTGCACGACGCCGATCTGGAGCATCGGGCCCAGCAGCTCACCACCGGCGGGCTGGCCGCGGTCTTCGCCAACCTGCACCCGGGGGCCGAGTTCGAGAACGGACTGCTGCGCATCGACAAGCCGCAGCTCACGGCGGTGCGCGACGCGTCCGGGACGGGGCTGGTACTGGTGCCGTGCTCGTTCGCCTGGCCGAAGCTGCTGGTGCTGTACAACGAGCCGTACCAGCCCACACTCACCTACTCGCCGCGCGGCATCGGCACGCTGTGGGAGAACACCCCGCAATCCGAGCGCGAGCCCCTGGGCGAACTGCTCGGCCGAAACCGGGCAGCCCTGCTGGCACACCTGGACCTGCCGACGTCCACCACTCAGTTGGCGGCCTACCTGGGCGTGAGCCCGGCCGCCGTCAGCCAGCACATGGCGGTACTGCGACGCGCCCGCCTGGTCACCTCGCGCCGCACCGGCCGCTGGGTACTGCACCAGCGCACCCCGCTGGCGTCCGAACTACTGGCGGCCTCGGGTCCCGACGGGGCCTGAGACTCGGACGCAAGGCGACTCCTGGCCGCGCAAGCCGCGGCGTACTCATCGCAGAACCATCCATTCCTCTGGACCACCCCTCGCACCGCTGCCACCATGCTGCGATGCGGATACGCCCCTTACAGATCTCCGCACTGGCCCTGCTCCTCACAGCGGCCGGCTGCGGCGCGAACACCGACGACGGCGGCAACGGCGGAGAGAAGCCCCGGAAGCCTTCGGCGACGCAGCCGGCGAAGGAAACGCCACGCCCGGGCGATCAGAAGGTCACCATGACGTGGAAGGGCGAGCAACGCGTCTACACGGTGCACGCGCCGCCCGGCTACTCGCCGGCCAAGCGCCTGCCCCTGGTCGTGGTCATGCACCCGTACCCGGCCGACGGCGCGTACGCGGCACAGCTGACCGGCTTCAACGCCAAGGCCGACGAGGAAGGCTTCCTCGTGGCCTATCCGGACGGAGTGGATCAGGGCTACAACGCCCTCGTCTGCTGCGGCAACGAGGACGACGTCGGCTTCATCGGCTCGTTGACGAAGCGCCTCGTCGACACGTGGAAGGCCGACCCCCGGCGCATCTACGCCACCGGCATCTCCAACGGCGGGGACATGTCCTTCAAGCTCGCCGTCGAACTCCCCGGCACTCTGGCCGCGATCGCACCGGTGAGCGGCGGCTACATCGGTGCGCCCGCGCAGGATCCCACATACCTGCCGAAGACCCCGGTGTCCGTGATCACCTTCGTCGGTGGCGCGGACAAGTACCGACCCGACTTCGAGCAGGGAATCAAGTCCTGGTCGGAACGCCTGGGCTGCAAAGCGAGGCGACCCGAGAACGTCAAGGGCAAGACCACCCGAACGCGGGCCGAGTGCCGCGACAAATCTGTGGTCACGACCTACCGCCTCCCGGACATGGGCCACAACTGGCCGGGCAGCAAGGACCTGACGATGGGCGAAACGACGACGGGCCTCGACGCGACCGACCTCATCTGGGAGTTCTTCGAGGCACACCCGAAGGCGTCACCCTGACCGCAGGAGCAGCCGGCGCGGCACTTCCATGATGGAGTGGCCCTCGGCGCACTCCAGCACAATCATGCCCAACTGGCGACGAATCTCCGACTCAGATCACTAGATGACGTTGTGCGAGAAGAATGTGTGGGGGCAGTTGGCACACTTACCGTCATCGCCGCCGCTCTTCCACCCCTCGCATGCGACGCAGATCAGGCAGTTGATGGTGTCCAGGCCGGTCACCAGCCCCGCGTTCTCCAGGCGGGACCGGGCCCTTTTGTGCACCTCATCCAATTGACGCTGAAGCGGCTCCAGGTCGTCCGCGTTCTCCTTCAGCGCCTGCTTCTGAGCTTCGGTCAGGTCGGTGGTGAAACCCACTGTCCTGCCTCCCTTCGCAAGAGGATTTCTCTGTCCAATCCCATTGTCATCCGGGCGGGGTGGGCGGGCATCCGGGACAATATTCGATCGCGGTCAACTATTTCCCCGGTAAACGAAGAAGAATCAACGACGTCCGTACAGCCCGGGGCTGTCACATCCGGCGGGTCTCCGCGGTCTCCGCTGCAGGGAGCGACCGATGAAGGGGACACCGATGTCCACGACCGGGCTTGACCCTCACGTGGCGTCAGGCTGAATAGTCGGGACTGTGGAAGATCATCACTGGACTGTGGGACGTGTGGCCGAGTTGGCCGGGGTGAGCGTCCGCACGCTGCATCACTATGACGAGATCGGGCTCGTCCGGCCGTCGGCGCGGACCCCTGCGGGGTACCGGGCCTATTCGGCGGGCGACGTGGAGCGGCTGCGGGAGGTGCTGGCCTATCGGCGATTGGGCTTCGGGCTACGGGAGGTCGCCGAACTGGTCGGCGATCCGTCCGCCGACGCGGTCGCGCACCTGCGCCGGCTGCGCGGTCTGCTGTTGGAGCGGCGTGATCGCGCCGACGCCATGGTGGCGGCTATCGACAGGGAACTCGCGGCACGGGCGAAGGGGCTGAAGGTGACGCCGGAGAAGCAGCTGGAGATGCTCGGTGCACGGCTGTACGACGCGATCGGTGGTGCCTACCCGGCGACGCGTCGTACCGAGCCGCGGATCGCCGCACAGATCCGGGACGCGCTCGGGGACGCGCGTACGGTGCTGAACGTCGGGGCCGGCACCGGGTCCTACGAGCCTGTCGACCGCGACGTGACCGCGGTGGAGCCCTCGGCGGTCATGCGGGGGCAGCGGCCTGCCGGCTCGGCGCCGTGTGTGGCGGCCGCCGCGGAGCGCCTGCCGTTCGCGGACCGGTCGTTCGACGTCGCGATGGCCGTCTCCACCGTTCATCACTGGGGTGACCCGATTGCGGGGCTCCGCGAGATGCGGCGCGTGGCCCGCCGCGTGGTGGTGCTCACGTTCGACACGGACGAGCCCGGATGGCAGGACCGGTTCTGGCTCACCCGCGACTACCTGCCCGAGTTCGCCGCCGTCCTCGCGAAGTTTCCCTCGCTCGCCGGGATGGCCGACGCGATCGGCGCCCGCGCCGAGCCGGTGCCCGTTCCGTGGGATTGCGCCGACGGTCTGTTCGAGGCGTACTGGCGCCGGCCGGCGGCGTATCTGGAGGAGCACGTGCGTCGTGCGATGTCGGTGTGGACGAGAGTGGGGCCGGAGGCCGAGCGGCGCGCGGTGCGCAGCCTCGGCGACGACCTCCGCTCCGGCCGGTGGGCCGAGCGCAACAGCGAGCTCGCCGACCTCGACGCCGCAGATCTAGGCCTCCGCCTGCTCACGGCGTGAAACGCACCGACGAGCGGCTGCACGAGGGGGCGGTACCCACGCTGGTGTCCAGTCGGGTGATGTCCGGGTGCGGGACAGCCTCGTTCGCCGGGCTCGGCAGCAGGGCGTTCGTACGCTGAGCGCGTGCAACCTACCCCCCTCAGCCGCCGCATCGCCGCCGGCCCGCTCGCCATCGTCGCGGGCTTTCCCATCCGCTTCGCGACCGTCGCGCGGTACAACGCCTCCGTCCTGCGCCGCTCGGGAAGCTGGCTGTGGCGTTCGCGGGAGAACGCGTGCTTCACCTACGACCTCAAGACGGTCAACCGGGACCACCTGGCCTGGTTTTCCGCAGCCGTCACCGGGCGGCCGGCGGGAGAGCTGCGGGACCATCTCGACGAGGTCGAGGCGGACACGGCCTTGCGGGAACACATGCGCTCGGTCCTCGCCTCCGGCCCCCGTCGGCGCACCTGCGACCATCTGGTGCGCTACGCCCGGCGGGCGGCCGTCTACGCCGTCGTGCGGGCGATGAGGCCCACGCACGTCGTCGAGGCGGGGGTGCACCGTGGGATCACCAGTTGCCTGATCGCAGCCGCCCTGCTGCGCAACGGGCACGGACGGCTGACGGCTGTGGACATCGATCCCCAGTCCGGGGAGTTGATCCGGGACGAGCCCTACGCGAGCGTCGTCGATCGCGTGGTGGGTGACTCCGTCGCCGCGCTGGCGGATCCCCGGATCCGCGAGCGCGGGGTCGATCTGGTGGTTCTGGACACGTACGTCGACGACCGGCACGAGGCCGCGGAACTGGCCGCGGTGCTACCCGCGCTCACGGACCGTGCTGTCGTGCTGTCGACGACCAGTCACTTCCTGGGGTCCTTGGCCGAGTGGTCCGAGTCCCAGGGCCGCGCGTTCCTGCATTTCCGGGAGGATCCCGCCGAGCACTGGCATCCCGGCGAGGGCTACGGCGCGTCGTTCCCCCGGCACGACGCGGGCTCCCCTGCTGCCTGGTCGGGCGGCCCCGCATGAGCCTCACCGACGCCGCGGCCCGCCGCACGGCCTGGTACGAGCGGTACGAGCGGTGGCACGGGCTGGACCGCGCCCTGCTCCGGTCCCCCGCGCAGACCTGGTTCCGCCACCGTGCTGCGGGGCTCCTCGCGGTACTCGGCTACCACGGTGTGGAGGACCCCACGACCTTCGCCGCTCACCTGGACCGGCTGACCGAGACCGCGACGCCCCTCTCTGTGGACCGGGTCGAGGCGGCTCTGCGCGACGGGTCGCCCCTGCCGTCCCGCAGCGTTCTGATCACGTTCGACGACGGCGACCCGAGCGTGCTCGATCACGCGCTGCCGCTGCTGGCCGAGCGGGGCATCCCGGCCGTGTGCTTCGTGATCGCCGGGCTCGTCGGCACGGACGAGCCCTTCTGGTGGGACGAGCTGACGCATCTGCTCAGCCATGGCGGCGTCTGTCGCGCGATTCCGTCCGGCCTTCCCGCCCCCGCCGCCGCGTACGCGCTCAAGCAACTCCCCGACCGGCAGCGCCGGGACGCCCTCGCGGAACTGCGGGCCACCGCGACCACGCCCCCGCCCCGCGCCCGACAGCTCACCGGCACCGACCTGCGCGCCCTTGAGGCCGGCGGGATCGCGATCGGCAACCACACCTTGACGCACCCCTGCCTCGACCGCTGCGACGACGGGACACTGCGGCACGAGATCGAGGACGCCCACCGGCTCCTGACGCACCATCTCGGACATCCGCCGACCGCCTTCGCCTATCCGAACGGCGACTTCGACTCCCGCGCCGACGCCCTGCTGCAGTCGTTGGGCTATCGGTCCGGCTTCCTCTACGACCACGCCCTGAGCGACCCTGCCGGCCAGCACCCGTTGCGGCTCAGCAGACTTCGGGTGTCGACCCGTACGACGCCGGCGCGCTTCGCGACCGTGCTGTCCGGTCTGCAACCGGCGGTGTACCGGACGGGTCTCAGGGTGGTCAGGTCCGTGCGGCAGGTCCGAGGGCGGCCGTGAGCAGCGCGGCAAGGCGGGCGACGAGCGCGTCGATGTCGCCGGCGCAGCGGCGCAGGACCTCGTGCGGTGCGCCCATCGGGTCGGCGATGCCGTCCTCGACGGGGAGGGGCGCGATCACGGATCCGCGGCGCCCGGCTGCGTGCGCCGCGAGGTCGCGCCCTGGCTCCGTACCGACGTGGTCGCCCTCCGACAGCCGGATGAACTCCTTCAGGGTGAAGCAACGGCGCATTGCCGTCGGGGCCAGGCGCACCGCGGCCTCCCGGTGCCGGTGCTCCATGCCCAGCACCAGGTCCGCTTCCGCGACGAGTCGTGCCGTGAGGGGCTGGGGCCGGAAGTCCTCGCCGTCGCCCCCCAGTTCGGTGAGCACCGACCGGGTCTCCCGGTCCATGTGATCGGTCCGTACGGCCTGGGTCCCGGCGCTGGCGACGCGTACCGGAGTGTCGGGGCCGAGGCGGGCCACGAGCAGTCGTTCGGCCAATGGTGACCGATAGAGGTTGCCGGTGCACACGAACAGGACGGAGTAGGAGGCGCCCGGCGCGGCGGACGCGGACGCGGGTCGGTGTGCCGGGAGACGGGGCGGGGCAGGGTCCGCTGCCGCCGGGCGCGGGCCGCCGAGGTGTCCCGTCATCCTCGTGCTCCTGCCTGCCGGACCGCGGACCGGGGCACGGGCAGCTCGCCGTACGTGCCGTAGCCGCCGTAGCCGCCCCTGGGGAGCTCGGCCATGTTGAAGACCGCGCCCAGGGGACGGGCGCCGACCTTGCGCAGCGAGTCCACGGCGTTGCGCACCTGTTCCCGTGTGGTCTTCGAGGCCCGTACGACGAGGAGGGTGCCCTGGGTGAGCGGGGCGAGGCCCACGGTGTCCGCCACGGGCAGAAGGGGCGCGGTGTCGACGATGACGACCTCGAAAGCGCCGGCGAGCTCCTGCAGAACCTCCCTCATCTGCGCCGACGCGAGCAGTTCCGTCGGATTGGGCGGGATGGGGCCGCTGGTGAGCACGGCGAGCCCGGCGGGTCCCTGCTGCATCATCTCGCGGACGGACGCGTGTCCGATCAGCACGGTCGTCAGACCCGCGTCACGGACGAGCCCGAGGGTGCTCGCGATGCAGGGGCGGCGCAGGTCCGCGTCGACGAGGCAGGTGGAGATGCCGGCCCGGGCCAGCGACACGGCGAGGTTCGCCGCGGTGTTGGTCTTGCCCTCGCCGGGCAGCGAGCTGGTCACGGCGATGATCCGCGGACGATCCTGGCCCACTTGGGCGAACTGCAGGTTGGTGCGCAGTCTGCGGAAGGCCTCGGCGCGCGCCGAGTTCCCCGCCTCGTCGAGGGCGACCGGGTGATCCGGGGCGTCCGAGTCGTACGGGATGCCGGCCAGCAGCGGCAGGGCGGTGGCCTCGCTCAGCGTCTCGCCGGTCTTGAAGGTGGTGTCGAGGGCCTCGCGCAGTGCGGCCAGTGCGACGCCGAGCAGCAGGCCGCCGAACAGTCCGACGGCGAGGTTGAGAACCGTTCGCGGGGAGACGGGTTCGGTCGGCGGGACGGCACGCTGCGTCACTCCGAGCGTGACCGGAGAGACCGGAGCCGGTGGTGTGACGCCGTCCTCGGCGACGTCAACAACGCGCCGCGGGGTCTCCAGCCGCTCCACGACCTTGCTGAAGTGGACGGCGACGGCATCAGCGGTGCGGGCGGCACGGCGCGGATCGGTGTCGGAGACGGTGATGTCGATGAGAACGGTGTTGACGGGCGCCTCGGCGCGGATGCGTTCGGCGAGCTCGTCGGGGGTCGTGGGCAGCCGGAGTTGCTTCACGACCCGCTCGGTCACCTGACGTGTGTTCACGATGTTGGCGTAGGACTGGACTCGGGCCTGCGAGAAGCTCTGGCCCTGGTTGAGCTGCATGGTGTCGGCGCCGGCGTGCGCCGCCACGAACAGCTGGGTACGGGCTTCGTAGACGGGGGTGGTCGTCGCGTTCGCCGTCCAGGCCGCGATGGCGCCGAGCAGCAGGCACACCACACAGGACGGCCAGCGCCTGACGACGACGGCCAGGAAACCACGGAGATCCAAGGAGCACCCCTCAACCAGGTCGGGGCCACGGCCCCGCAATCCGTTTTGCCCAGATTCCGGGGCAGAGCATATGCATGCGCCACCAGGCATGACACGCAGCGGAGCCGAGCGTTCAGCCCTGTGCGTCGGGAAGAGCGCGGCGCGTACGCCCAAGCGGGCGGTCGGCGGCGTGTGCGCGGGTGTGCTCCGGCCGCACGGCCGTGATCGTGCTCGACACTGAGGCGGCACACAGCAGCGCACATCGCAATCCGAGGGGGCCGCTTGCCGTCCGCACCCCAGGTCGCCGTACTGATGACCAGTCACAACCGCCGGGACAGCACCCTTTCGGCGCTCGCCGCCGTCGGCCGGCAACGCAGCATGCCGACCGGGACGGTGCTGCGCACGCATCTCGTCGACGCCGACAGCACGGACGGAACGGTGGACGCGGTGCGCCGCCAGTACCCGAGCGTGCGGCTCCGCAGCGTCGGGTCCGAGGTGTTCTGGGGCGAGGGCATGCGCATCGCCAGCCGGGACAGCCGCTCGGCGGACGCCTCCGGATGGACACACCAACTGTGGCTCAACGACGACGTCGAACTCGACGACGACGCCGTGGCGACGCTCCTGGCAACGGCCCGCGACGTCGGCGGAGACGCCGTCGTCGTCGGAGCGGTGCGCGCCCGGCCGTCCGTGACCGCCGATCCCGGGCGCACCACGTACTCGGGGCGCAGCAGGCGCGGCCGCGTACTGGACCTGGTCGAGCCCTGCGGCCGGCCCGAGCCGTGCGACACGTACAACGGCAACGTCGTTCTGCTGCCGCGTGTCGTGCTGGAGCGCGTGGGCGACATCGACCGCCGCTTCAAGCACGGCATGGGCGACTACGACCACGGTTTCCGGGTCCGGCGGGCGGGTTTCCGCTCCTTCGTCGCGCCGCGTCACGTCGGGGTGTGCGACGCCAATCCGCCGCTCGCCGGCTCCCGCGAGCCGGGCATCGGGGTGCGCGCCGCGCTGCGCCGGGTCACCTCGCAGCGTGAACTGCCGCCCCGCCAGTGGTGGCTCTACTGTCTGCGGCACAACTGGCCCTGGGCCCCGCTGCTGTTGGTCTCGCCGTACGTCCGGACCGCCGTGCGGGCGGCGGCTGCCCGGTGAGCCCTTCGCTCCTGCTGCTCGCCGGGGTGGGCCTGCTCACCGGGGGCGCGCTGACCGTCGTGTTCGTGCGTGCGCCCGCTGTCGGCGTGTCACTGCTGCTGGCCGCCGGACTGTGGCCGGCTGCCCACAGGGAGACCGTGGTGCACGCCGGCGTCGATCTCACCGTGCAGGACCTGCTGGTGTGCTGCGCCCTCGCCGCGGCCGCGGTGAACGTGGTGCGCCGCACGCCCGCCGCGCGGCGTGCGCTGCTGCTCCTGATGGTGATCCTGCTGCTGACCGCGGGCTCTTTCGCCGTCGGGGTCTCCTCGTTCGGGCTGCAGGCCGCCGGGAACGACATGCGTGCGCCTTTCCTGTACGTGTTCGGGCTGGCCCTGTACGGCTTGACGCTGACGTACGACGCCACGCTGGTGCGGCGCCTCGCGGCCGTCTGGGTGGCAGCGGCGTGCGTCGAGGTGCTGCTCGCCGGGCTGTGGTGGACGGAGAACGGCATCGGCTCGGCCGTCGGGCAGGTGCTGGTCGGAGGTGTCGCGAGCGAGTCCCGTGCCCTGTCGGCCCCCGAGGCTCTGATCATCGCGCAGGCGGCGGTGCTCGTGCTCTTCGCGTCCTCGTTCGGAGCCCGTCGGTACCTGCTCGCCGCCCCTCTGCTGGTCGCGGTGGTCCTGTTGCAGCACCGCACCGTATGGCTCGCGACGGCGGTGATGGTCGGCGTGTGGCTGCTTGCCGGGCCCGGAACCGACGGCACGGGACGGAAGGCGGACAGGCAACGCCGTGGACTGCGGATCGGATTGGCGGTCACGGCGGTCGGTGTCGGGGTGTTCGCCGTGTCCTCCGGTCTGCTCGGCCGGCTGGGCGCCGGGCTGACCGTCTCCGCGTCGGACAGCGGCACGCTCGCGTGGCGTGCCTCGGGCTGGTCCGCGCTGCTCGGCACCCTCGACGGGTTCGGCGACTGGCTGACCGGGCGGCCGTTCGGCGCGGGGTTCGACCGGCTCGTCGACGGCCGGATCGTCGTCGTGTCCCCCCACAACTACTTCCTCCATATCCTGCTGCGGATCGGCCTGGCGGGCCTGCTGTCCTTCCTTGCCCTGTACGCGTCGACGCTGGCCGGCGCGCTGCGCCACCGCCGTCGTCCGGTCGGCCGCGCGGTGGGAGCGCTGGCGTGCAGCCAGCTCGTCTTCGCGCTGACCTACCAGCTCTGCCCCGAACAGGGCCTCGTCCTCGGTGCGCTGTGCGCTCTCACCGCAGGCGTGCCGCTCCGCCGTGAAACCGGGCCGGCTCGTCCGGCCACCCCCGAACGGACGCGCCCGCGCGCCGCCACGACGCACAGCTGAGGTGACCCAATGCTGCCCAAGACCGCTCTGATCACGGGAATCACCGGGCAGGACGGCTCGTATCTCGCCGAACTGCTCCTGTCCAAGGGCTATCTGGTGCACGGCCTGATCCGCCGTTCGTCCTCGTTCTCCACCGGGCGGATCGACCACCTCTACCAGGATCCGCACGAGCCCGACGCCCGGCTGCGGCTGCACTACGGCGATCTCGCCGACGGCTCGCGCATCAGCGCGCTGCTGGAGCAGATCCGGCCCGACGAGGTCTATCACCTGGCCGCTCAGTCGCATGTCCGGGTCTCGTTCGACGAGCCCGAGTTCACCGGTTCCACCACGGGGCTCGGCACCACCCGGCTGCTGGAGGCGATCCGGATGACGGGCCTGCCCTGCCGCTTCTACCAGGCGTCCAGCTCCGAGATGTACGGCATCACGCCCGCGCCGCAGTCCGAGAGCACGCCCTTCCATCCCCGGTCGCCGTACGCCTGCGCCAAGGTGTACGCGTACTGGATCACCCGCAACTACCGTGAGGCGTACGGCATCCACGCCGTCAACGGGATCCTGTTCAACCACGAGTCCCCACGCCGCGGCGAGACCTTCGTCACCCGCAAGATCGCGATCGCCGCGGCCCGCATCGCCCGCGGCGAGCAGAAGGAGCTGCACCTCGGGAACCTGGAGGCCCGCCGCGACTGGGGCTTCGCGCCGGAGTACGTGGAGGCGATGTGGCGGATGCTCCAGCGCGACGAGCCCGACGACTATGTGGTGGCCACCGGCACGAGCTACAGCGTGCTCGACTTCCTCACCCTGTGCTTCGAGCACGCCGGCCTCGACTGGGAGCGGCACGTCCGTTTCGACGAGCGGTACCTGCGCCCTTCGGAGGTCCCGGACCTGATCGGCGACGCGTCGAAGGCGGAGCGCCTCCTCGGATGGCGGGCGTCGGTCCGCACGCCCGAGCTGGCGCGGATCATGGTCGACGCGGAACTCGGCAGGGACGCGGGCGCCCTGCCACGCCCGACGACTCCCCCGGTGGCGGCGCCGGATCCGCGATGACTCCCCCGCCGTACCTCGACCGCGTCGCCGCATGAGCGAAGCCGCCGGGCCGGGGCTCGCGCCCACGGCTCCGCAGGGCGCGCCGGACAGTCGTGCACGGCGCGCCCTGCACGGGCTGCTGTGGAACTACGGGAGTTCGCTGGCGACGGTCGTCCTGCAACTCGGCTACAGCGCGTGCACCTCCCGGATGGTGTCACCCGCCGCGTTCGGCGCGTTCGCGACGGCGTCGGCGGTCACCGCGGTCGTCGGGTACTTCTCCAACAGCGGCATCGCCACCTGTCTGCTGACCGCCGAGCGGCTCAGCCGGCAGCTCGTGGCGCTCGCCCTGCGGGTCGCCGGGGTCTGCGGCGTCCTGTGCTTTCTCGGGGCGCAGGGCGTGGCCTTCGGGGTGGGTTTCCTGTGGGACATGCCCGAGCTCGAGCCAATGGTCCGGCTGATCGGCTTTCAGTTCCTGTCCCTCCCCGCGGGCCTCGCCGCGGTCGCCGCGCTGCACCACTGCGGACGCACCCCGCAGGTCGCACGGCTCCAGCTCGCCGGCCACGTCACGGCGGCCGTCGTCTCGCTCGTCCTGCTCGTGGCAGGCCGCTCTCCCCTGGCTCTGGCGGCCTGCGCCCCGACGAGTTCGGCCGTGCTGCTGCTGGGAGCGCTGTGGCTACTGCGCCGGGAGAACCTTCCCGACGGCTCCCGCCCGCCGGTGCGCGGGCTGGTCAACGCCTCCGGCTTCTTCAGCGGGTTCAGCCTCGCGCAGTACGCCGTGATCAGCGCCCCGCTGTGGCTGGCGGGCCGCTTGGGGGCGAGCGCCGCCGGACACTACTCACGCGCGAGCATGTTCACCGGTGTGCCGGTGACGGTGCTCGCGCAGGGCATCGGGCTCACCACGACCCCCGTGCTCGCCGCCGACCGGGGCCGGTCCCGCCAGGCGGTCGCCGACGTTCTGTGCCTGGGCTCGGCGATCGCCTTCATCGGGTTCGGCGCCCTCGCCGGAGTGGGGCCGGCCGCGCTGAACCTGCTGCTGGGACCGGGCTGGGAGACGGCGGCCGCCCTGGTGCCGCTGCTGGCCGCGGGTGCCGCCCTGACGCTCCTGTCCTCCGTGGGCGACAGTGTCAACCAGGCTCGGGACGACCGGCGATCCCTGGTGGTCACGCAGGCCTGGGCGACCGCCGCCGTCGCCCTCGCCCTGACCGTGGTCGTGGCGCGCCAGTCGCTCACGCTGCTGGCCGCAGCCGCCGTCATCGGCCCATTGGCCTGCCACGTGGCCCAGCTCGTGCGCTGGCGCGTCCAGGGCGTCGTCGCCGTGCGCCCGGTACTGCGCGTCCACGCCGTACACCTCGCGGCCGGGGCCACGCTCGCGCTGGCCGGTCACTGGGGCGCGGTGGCCGGGGGCGGTCCGCTGCGCGGACTGCTGCTCGGCGGGGCAGCCGCGTTCCTCGTACTGGCCTGTGCGCTGCCGCTGCGCAGGCGTCTGCCGCTCCACTCCGTGGCGGTGCGCCACGGCCTGCTTCCCCGTCCCTCCTGGAGTGCCCGTGTCCGGTCCGCCGCTCGTCCTGCACGTCAGCAATGAGCTTCCTCCCGTCAGCCCCGACTACGGCTTCCTCCGTGCCTTCCGTGAACTGAGCGCCGAGGGCGTCCTGCGGCACGTCTGGTTCGCCCCGGCCGCCGCTCCGGGACGCATCGCCGAAGTCGCCGCCGGTGTCCGGCCGGACCTCGTCTTCGTCCAGTCGCCGCAGCCGCACCGCTGGACGCGACGGGCCGTGGGCGCGCTGCTGCGCAGACTGGGCTCGCCGCCGGTGGTGGTCTGGGAGGGCGACGCCTGGGGCGGGCGCAAGCGGCTGCGCACGCGGAACCTGGCGTGGCTCCGGCACGCCGAAACGGTGTACACGGTGGCGGCCGGCCCGCAGGCCGAGCTGCTGCACCGGGCGTCGCGGCGGCCGGTGCGGTACGTGCCGCACGTGGCTCCGCTCTGCTTCGCCGGGTCCGCGGACGAGGGGCCGGCGCCCCGGGGGGTCGCGATGCTGGGCTCCCTGCTCACGTTCTGCGGTGTGGAGCTGATCGCGGACGACGGCGAACGGGCCCTGCTGGCGCGGGAGCTGGTCCGGCGACGGGTGGGCGGGCCGGAGGGGGAGTTCTCGGTCTACGGCCGGGGCTGGCGCGGTCCGCACGCGCGCGGTGCCGTGCCGTACGACGACCAGGTCGTGGTGATGCGCAGAGCGCTGGTCACCGTCGGCTGGGACCGGTTCCGCCGCTACCCCGGCTACTTCTCCGACCGGTTGCCCATCGCGCTGTGCGCGGCCCGTGTCCACGTCACGTCCCGCCAGCCGGACCTGGACTGGCTGCCGGGCGCGGAGAGCGGGCTGCACCTCGCCGACACGCCGCGCGAGGCCGCGGACCGGGTACGTGACCTGCTGCGCGCCGACCCCGGACGGCTGCTCGCCGACGGCGCGCGAGGCCACGCGTGGGCTCGGGCGCACCTGACCGAGCTGCACGCCTTGCGGTACATGCTCTCCGCACACCTTCCGGTGTCCGCGCCGCGGTCCGGCCCGTGGCCGGCGATCGCGCGCCTCGGTGCCGGCTAGGACTTGTCCGGCCGATCATGCGGCATTCCGCCGAGACCGAGGCCCCGAAGGGTGCCAGGAAATTCGATCTTCGTCCCTCTGGGCTGTGGCAGGTGCTCGTATGTCCAACCCCATCGCGTACCCGGTCTTCCGTACCCGCGACCCTGTCCTGGCCCTACACGTCGCGCGACAGCTTGCGGCAGTCAGTGACCAGCAGTACGCGCAGGTGTCGGTGGATGTCGAACTGCGGACAGTCTGGGAAGTGCTGCGGATACGTCGAGCGCTGCCCGATTCCTGGTTCAGGAAGGAGGACATCGAGGACTGGGCACGGGATCCTTCCGACCCGACAGGTCTGCACGGCGGTATCCACGCATCCGAGCTCTCTTGTGATCAGGACTTCCTGCACTCACACCTGCCGCTCTGGGCATCCATGGACGATTGGCCCGTGGGCAGCGTCGAGGAAGAGTTCGCTGCCTTGGTGGGTTCGAACATCGGTGAGATCTGGTGGTCCGGTCTGGTCTGGCCTGACGTGCCAGCGAGTGGCATCCACGGCGAAGCCAACCATGCCCGGGTTTCACTGCTGTTCAACTGCCGCTCGGCAGATCTCGACGAGCGCGCCGATGACCACACTGTGCTGGTCCACGTGCTCCGCAGGAGTAACGACAAGGAGGCTGAGGAACGACACGCCTCCTGGTTGGCAGAGCGGATCGGCCAGTCCGTCATCGGCCCACGACAGGAGTAGTCCCCATTCGGGCCGGCCGTGCCAGGTCGATCATGTGACTGCCCCATCCCCGGGTCGTTGGGACCGGCATGGGACGGGGTGACCCGAGTGACGCCGCATGGAACGGCTGCGGCCGTTCCTGCCGGTGAGCAACAAGCGTTGTGGCCGGTGGCGGGACCACCGGCAGGTGATCAACGGGATTCTGCACCGAGTACGGACCGGCGTGCAGTGGCGAGACTTGCCCGAACGCTTCGGGCCCCTGGAAGACGGTCTACGAACGGCACCGATTGTGGTTGGCCGACGGCACCTGGGAACGCCGGCTCCAGCAGCTCCCGGCCGAGGCCGACGCCGCGCGGGCGAGATCGACTGCCTACCAAGCTGCACTACATCTGGCGAGCATCCTCATCCGGGCACGACGCTGACCACAGAGACGGAACGCAGCCGGAGCGAAGTAGCACGCGTCACCCAGACTCACCGGTGAGGCAGGCGTGACATAGGCATTGGTCCGGGTGAGGAGCGTACGGCGCCGTCTCGGCTCGGAACCGGCATGCGTACTGCTCCAGCGTCGCGGAGATGTCCGCTGCGTAATCCGCTGAGCTGAACCCACGAGCGCGTCGGGCCTCTTGCAGTCGCTGCAAGACCCGCGGCGTGTGAACGAGCTTCGGCCGGAAGCTGTGGAGGTGGCGCGTCGCCATGTCGATGACCACCCACCGCCCGGTGTGCCGCTCGCGTCCCACGGACGTGATCCGATCACCCCCCGGACCCCAGTACGCGTCGGCTACGTACACCTTCGCCCCGCCCTTGAAACACTTCGTCCCGGGGCGCAGCTCCTGGCCTCCAACTCCGCATCGGCGCCATGCCACGACGTTTGCAGCCACCAACCAGACTGGCTCCAGTTGCGGGCCGTTCGACTGGTCCACGCGTCCCCCTCCAGATCCGCAGCAGCCATCGTAATTCGCCTGGCACGAGTGCCACGCTTCGTTTTGCTCTCGTCCTTGTCCGAGCCTCTGATCAGTCCCGGCGGATCTCCAGTAGGCCCTGCTCGCCGTGCACGTCTGAGGCAGTTCCCCGTCGCTGCGGGAGTTGGAGCGGCGCAGCAACGGTGTCCTGCGTCGTAACACGATCAGCGACATGCTGCGTGGGTAGCCGTCGGTGCCGGACGACGACCGCTTCATCGCGTTCCTGCGGGCGGGTGGCATCGACGACGCCAGTCTGGACGTCTGGGTGTTCACCTGGCGCCGACTGGTGGCGCTGAAGCAGTCGCCTGCGGTCGCGGGCTGGATGGGGGCGGGATGAACTCGGCCTCCCGCGCGTGACCTCACGCGGCCCTGACGATCGGAAGGCACGTACCGAACGGTGCGGGCCTTCCGCATGCCCGGGCTCGGGGCTTGCGTCCTTTGGCAAGCGCCGTGGTGAGCAGCCGCTGTGGCTTTGTACGCGAGAACGGCAGCAGGAACGGTTGTCGGCGGATTTCGGAAACGCCCGGCAAGGGCGACGAGATGTCGCCGACCCGGCGCACGGTCAACCGCGCGCTCTCCGCGGCCCGGGGTGGGACGCCAAGCCCATTGGCTTCCCCCATCATGCTGAGATCTGATGTTCGTACTCCGACGGCGCCGAAGAGGCCGCTGGCTTCTTCGACAAGAACTAAGGACTGTGGAACGACTGTGACTGACCCTGCGAGCCACCCCTTCCCGGTCAAGGGCGAGGTCGCCGTTTTCCATGGTGACCGCTACCCGGCCCGTGGCGCCGTGGGCCTGTGGCCGTGCATAGATCTGCTGCCTGAGCCGGGCCGTCCCGCGCCCGAAGGGCTCGCGCCGCGCGAGGCCGCCGACGGATCGGTGGGATACCCGGTTGCGCCGGAGCGCCTGGCAGCCTGGTACTCCGTGACGTGGACGTTCCGCTGGCGCGGCGAGCTCTTCGAGTGCACCGCCGCCACGCCCACCACGCTCTCGGGCGACTATCTCGGCTCCGACGAACACTTCGCCAAGGAACACCTCAAGCGCCGCGGCATCCGCTACCGCGGCGTGTTCCCGCGCGACGAGGTCACCGAGCTGGAGGAGCACCATGAGGATCTGCTGCAGTCTCTGCACGCCCTGGTGCGGCGTCTGCCCGAAGTCGGCCACTTCCGTCCCAGGGCCTACGCGGTTTACCGCGGCCGGGCGTATCCAGCTGCTGCCGAGGCCGACGCCGCGGGCCTCATAGCCCTGGCCACCGGCCATGACCGGCCTGAGGACCTCGTCGCCGATCACCGGGCCCCGGGTGGTGAGCACTTCCTCGCCACCCCGGAGCAGTTGGACGCCTGGTACCAGACCCACTGGACCTTCCGCTGGCAGAACGGCCCCTTCGACGCCGTCGGGACGGTGGACGGCAGGATCAAGGGCGTCTACACAGGCGGCAGCTGGGGCTTCGCGAACTACATGAATCTGACCCACGAGCCGGATCCCAACGGGGCGTACACCCGGTACACGGTCACGGTGAACCTCAACAACGTCACCGACCTCGAACAACATCGCACCGACCTACTGAACCAATAGCCGAGGGCCTGGGGCGTGCGGTCGCGGGCGGGCACTTCGCTGAGGGGCCGATCACGGGGAGGGATGGAACACGCGCTCGAAGTACCATCCCTGCAAGGCTCTCCGGCTGGTACTTCTCAACCTCCGCAGTGGCGTAGTCGGACGGAGACATCCCTGCAGAGAGGGCAGAGGGCGATGAGTGCGGCTGAGAGTTGGTCGCGTGTGATGAGTCTTCTTCGGGAGCACGCGCCGGCCGATCACGCGGATCTGCCGGGGCCCGCTACGGAGCAGATGCTCGCGGCAGCCGAAGAGCGGATGGGGATCTCCCTGCATGGGGACCTGCGGACGTGGCTGTTGCAGAACAACCTGGATCTGCCGGAGGAAGATTTCGAAGACGACGTGATGTGCTGCGGGAACGACGGGTTCCCCGACGAGGGAAGCTTCTTTCTGGGTATCCGGGCGATGGAGGGGCTTTACGCGAACCGCTCCACGTCCTTCGGATTCGACCCTCCGGACCAACCGGACTACCCGTTCTGGCGGAACGAGTGGATCCCGTTCCTGTCGGACCAGGACGGCTGGAGGGGAAAGTTCATCGATGTGCGGGACGGGCGCGTCGGCAGCTGGTTCGTGGGTGAGATCACGGTCGCGGGCGAGTACGAGTCGATGGCCCAGTATTTCGACTCCGTGGCGGAGACGCTGATGAGGATCGCCGATGGAAGCTCCCCGGTCTGTCGGTTCACCGAAGGTCGACTTGTCTGGTCGTGAGACGGTTCTCAACTGCATGACGGCCATTGCCAAGCCGTTTTCGCCCTCGAACGGCAATGAGCCTCGTCAGCGTTGACGTTCCAGGGTGAGGATGGCTGCGGCGATGACGGTCATCCGGTTGGGGCTGCAGCGGGCCCGGCGGAGGATCTGCCAGGACTTGAGTCGCGCAATGCTTCGTTCGACCGGTGCTCGTGCCGCTGACAGGGCTCCGTTGATCGTCCGCTGGGTTGTGGTGAGGTCCCGGCCGGGAAGCCGTCTGATAGGTGTGGTCACCCAGGGGCCGGCCCCGATGTAGGCGCGGTCGGCGAGCACGGGGACGCCCTGGCGTTCGCAGATCCGGATGATGCGGTGGGCGCGGGCCGCGGTCAGGTCGTGAGCAGCAGACCACGAACCTGAACCTGACACGGCAAACCTGAACACGCGCCACACCGAAGCCCTCGGCGTCTCACGGCCAACCGTGCACGAGCTCGTTCGTGTGGAGACTCGGACAAACCCCGAGCAGGTCCACAGTTCCGCAGTTCGCAGCGCCAGGCGACTCGGACGTTTCACCGTGTGACCCGGACGCGCCGTTCCGGGTCGCGACCCTCAGCGTCCGGGCCTCAGGCTCTCGCGCCCCCACCTCGAATCGGGGCAAATCCAGGCGCGTGTCCGGGTTCCGTCAGGGTTGAAATCGGCGTTCCACTTGTGGTGCGGGCTGCCCCGGCCGTGTGGCCGGGGCAGGGCGGCGCGGTTAGAACTCCGAGGGGTTGTGGATGGTCCACTGCTGGTTGGTACCGCCGTACCAACCCCAGGCGATCATCTGAACGTTGTTGGTGGTGCCGCCAGGCACGTCCACGACCCGCATAACCTGGTGCTGGGGGTCGGAGTTGGGGTTCTCGATCTTGAAGGTGGACCTACCGCCGAACCACTTCCCGGTGTGCTGATCCGCCCACTTCTGCGCCCAGTGGTCGTTGCAGGGCCAGATGATGAGCTTGGCTCCCCACTCTCCGCTGCCGGCATCGATGGCGAGGCACTGGCCGGTCTCGACGTTCTTCAGCCTCCCGTTGTCGGGCAGCCACTGCTGGTGGGTTCCGCCGTGGCAGGGGAACTGCATGACGCACGACCCGGCGGCGGTGCCGGCAACGTCCAGGCACTTGCCGCTCGCCACGTTCTTGTAGACCAGGCCCGATGCTGCGGACGCGGTGCTGGCCGTGGCGGCCTGAGCTGCCAGCAGAGCCAGGGCTCCTGCGGCGGCCGCTGCAGCTCGGGCCGAGATACGCGGAGTCCAACGGAAAGACATCGGTTGGTGATCATGTCACACGGCTGCTTGCCGACCTGGCTTGCGGTGCCTGTAGTCGGCCACGGTGATCGCGTCATGATGGCCCGGACTGGTCCTAGAGCCGCAGTCGGCTGGTGCGGCGCCGGTGCGTCGCCGTCAGCTCTTGGGGCGGCCGTCCGGGCGGTAGGCGTTGTAGAGCTGTCGGGGCAGGGGCTTGTCCTCGCGCAGTGCCTTGAACACCGCCTCCCCTTGGTGCTCGACCATCTGGTAGTTGCTCGGGCGGTCGGGGTCCTCCACGCACGGGAGGGTGACGATGGTGACCCGGTCCGCGGGGATGGAGCGGGCGCTGCTCGCCAGAGCGAACAGTTCGCCCGGTGACTCCAGGCCGGGGTCGGCCGTCAGCGCGGAGGTGACGGCGTCGAGGACCGGCCAGAGCCGGGCCGGGTTGCCGAGCGTGCCCGCTGCGCGCAGTTTGTCGTACAGATTGCGGACGAACTGCTTCTGCCGTTCGATGCGCTGCAGGTCGCTGCCGTCGCTGACGCCGACTCTGGTCCGCACGAAGGTCAGCGCCTCCTTGCCCTTCACCAGTTGATGCCCCGGTTGCAGGGTCACCCCGAACTCCGGTTCGCGCACCGGCTCCGTGACGTCGACCTCGACGCCGCCGACCGCGTCGATGACCTCTTCGAAGCCGGTGAAGCTGACGACCAGATGATGGTCGACGCGGATGCCGGAGAGGCCCTCGAAGGTCCGGATCGCACAGGCCGCGCCGCCAAACTGGAAGGCCCAGTTGAACTGCGCGTACTGGGCGCGGCTGCGCGTGCCGTCCGGCTTGAGGCAGGCGGGGATGTCGACCATGAGATCGCGCGGGATGCTCACGGCCGCGGCGCGCTTCCGGTCCGCGGACAGGTGGAGCAGGATCGCGGTGTCGCTGCGTTCGCTGTCCTTGACGGTCTCCAGGTCGGAGCCGAGCAGGAGGATGTTCTGCGCCTTCGGCGCCAGGGCCTTGGGGCGGAAGGCATGGTCTCTGGCCAGCGCCCGGGCGGCGGCCTCGTCGGTGCGGATGTTGCCGTCGAGGCTGGCGTACATCGTGACGGCCGCGACAGCGGTGACCGTCGTGAGTGCCGCCAGACCCAGCCCGGCCCGGAACAGGATGCGCCTCGCGCGGCTCGGGGCTGTCGGGCTGTCAGGTCGTTCTGATGTTGCCGCCGTGGGTCGTCCCATGGATGAGGCCTTCCACACCACCGGCGAACCTGGCCGCCATTCCCTCGACCGTGTAGCGCGCCGCGTCCGCCTGGCAGGCACGGCTCAGCCGGGCGAGCACGTCCGGCCGCACCAGGAGGCCCGCCACGGCGTCCGCGTACGCCTGGGGGTCGTCGGGCGCCAGGAGCGCGTTGCGTCCGTCCTCCAGGTACTCGAACTCGGGCCCGTGGTACGGCCAGGGGCAGGTGACGAGCGGGGTGGCGAGGGCGAAAGAGTCGACGGCGCACAGCCCGACGGCACCGGGCACGAGCAGGACGTCGGAGACGGCCGCGAGTAGCGCCTTGTCGTGCGCGTCCGCGGGGCCCCGGTACACGATCGGCGCTCCGGCCGCCTCGGCGGACCTGATCGCCGGCCGCAGTTCGCCGTCGCCGGCGAGCAGCAGCCGGAATCCGGGCAGCAGTCCGGCGATCCGGGAGGCTGCGTCGAGCAGGAAGGGAATGCGCTTGAGGTGGTCGAGCCCGCCGACGTACAGCGCCGTGCGCCCCGGGACGAGGCCGTGCCGCTCGCGCAGCCCGGCCACCTCGGAGTCGGTGACCGCGGCGCGGGCCGCGACCAGGGCGGTGGTGTCGAGGGTGTTGTGGACGACGGTGACGCGGTCACGGGGCAGCCCGGCACGTACGGCGTAGTCGCCGCCGGACGCGGTGTAGGCGAAGAACCAGTCGGCGCGCCGGGTCAGCGCCGCCTTGGCCCGGCGTTCCGCCGGCCCGTGGGCGGAGACGTGCGTCCTGCCGTGCCCCCACAGCCCGACCGGGCGGCGGCGCGGTCCGGCCAGCAGAGCGAGGGTCCGCAGGTGGTGCATGGACTGCGGGAGCACCAGGGCGTCGGTGGTGCGGGCGAGGTCGTCGATCCGGTGCCAGATCAGGTCGCGTCCGGCGATCCGCCAGGAACGCTGGGACAGCGCGACGGATCCGGGCAGTCCGACGGTGTCCCGGCGGGCCGCGGACATGCCGACGGGGCGTCCGTGGGCGACGACGAGTCCGATGGCGCGGCGGTCCAGTTCGTCGCGGAGCCTTGCGAAGAACGGCAGCCGGTAGCCGGTCAGGTAGGGCACGACGAGGCCGACCCGGGCCGTCCTCATGCCGTCAGCTGCCGGTAGAGCCCGGTCACGCGGTCCGCCCACACCTGCTCGCCGTACTGGCGGGCGTACACCGCGCGGCAGTGCTCGCGCAGTTTGGGGAAGACGCGTTCCGCGGCGTGCAGGGCGTCCTCGAACGGGGCGTCCCAGGCCGTGACCGTGCCGGTCCCCTCGGCCCTGATCGCGTGCGGCACCGAGGACCCCTCGAAGGCGAGTACGGGCAGTCCGGCGGCGATGGCTTCCAGGTAGACGAGGGGCACGGCGCCCTCGTAGCAGCGGCTCGTGAAGACGGCCCCGCGGTACCCGGGCAGCAGCGTGCGCAGGGCGCCGCGTTCCAGGGCTCCGAGGAACCGTACGGACGCGGGAGCGACGGCCTTGCAGTCGCGCTCCAGCGGCCCCGTTCCGATGACGTCGAGACGTGCCCTCCGCGGCCAGCGGCGCAGCAGGTCGAGGATGCCCTTCTCCTCGGTGAGGCGGCCGACGTAGACCCAGGCCTGCGTCGGCGCGGCGGTGTCGGCGGCGGGCGCGGGCACGAAGTTCGGCACCAGCGCCATGCGCGCCGACGGGATCCCCGCGCGTTCGTACGTCGCGCGGCTCAGCGCCGACAGGACGATCAGCCGGTCGGCGCGCCGCAGCAGCGGGTCGTGGGCCGCGCCGTGCCGGGTGGCGAGGGCCAGTGGGAGGGTGGCGAGCCGCGAGCCGCGGTAGCAGCCGTTGCGCAGCCCGGCCCAGCGGTCGCCGTCCGGGCAGCGGGTGCAGGGGGCGCCGTCGCGGTAGAGGACGGCGGAGGCGCACAGGGGACGGTAGTTGTGCAGGGTGGCGACGAGCGGGCCCGTCCACTCGGTCGCCCAGGCCCGGCCGAAGTTCGGGAACAGGTTGTGCACGTGGACCACGTCGGGGCCGATCGCCTGGAGTGCGGCGCTTGGTGAACGGCCTTGTCCGGTGGCGACCGTGGCGGCGCAGCGCAGGGCGTGCAGGGGTCGGGCGGCGAGGTCGTCCGTGCGGGCGGCGACGACGTGGACCTCATGGCCGGCCCGGCCGAGGGCTGCCGCCTGGTCGGCGACGACGGTGTTCTCGCCGCCGGGGACGGAGGTCCCGTAGAAGCTGTGGACGAGTGCGATGCGCAGCGGGCGGTCGGCGGTCACGGGCGTGCTCCCTTCCACGCCGCCCAGATGAAGCGGGGGTGCCCCCACAGCACTCGGCGGGCGAGGCGGCGGGGTTCGCTGCCGAGCCGGAACAGCCATTCCAGTCCGTTTCGCTGCATCCAGAGCGGGGCCTGCGGTTTGTTGCCGGAGATGAAGTCGAAGGCGGCGCCGACGGCCACGTAGACGGCGGGGTGGAGGGCGGCGAGGTGGGCGGCCTCGTGGTCCTGTTTCGGGGTGCCGAGGCCCACCCAGACGATGTGGGCGCCGCTCGAGGCGATCCGCTCCGCCTGCGCGAGCCGTTCGGCGTCGGTGAGGTCGCGGAACGGCGGGGCCTCGGCGCCGACGATGCGGGCGCGGGGGAAGCGGGCGACGAGCCGGTCGGCGAGGCGGTCGAGGACGCTCGGGGTCGAGCCCAGGAGATAGTGCGTCAGCTCCGCTTCCTGACCGGTGCGGACGACGTCGAGGAGGAGGTCGGGGCCGTAGACACGCCGGGGCGGCACGTTCCGGTCGCGGTGGGCCAGACGGTTGGCCCACACCACTCCCTGCCCGTCCGGAAGGTTGAGCCGGGCATGACGCAGCACCTGGCGCAGTCCGGGATCGACGTCGGCCAGAGCGAGGGTGTACGCGTTGCACAGGTGGACGTCGGCGGCCTCGCGGGCGAGGGCGAGCTGCACGAGGTGCGCGGTGGCGGCCGCCGGGGTCACGGCCGCCACCGGCACTCCGGCGCATTGGACGGTCGGCAGGCCGTCTGCGGCGATGGTCATCGTCATCCCCTTGCCAGGTCGGCGGTCGTACGAGAAGCGGAACGTCGGTCTGCCCGGGTCCGGGTGCCCTGCCCGATGGCGTAGATCGGGACGCGCAGCAGCCCCAGGACGGCCGCGAGGACGCCTGCCGCGAGCCACAGGGCCGCCGAGGGGGCGACGGCTCGCCCGTGGACGAGCAGGCCCACGGTCGCGCAGACGCCGGCCGCGGCGCCGAGGACCGTGGCCGCACCCGGTGTGGTGAGACCGAGCCTGCGCAGCCGGTGGGCGATGTGGTCGGTACCGCCGGTCAGGAACGAACGGCCCGCTCGGCGGCGGGAGATCGCGACCAGGGCGGTGTCGGCGACGACCACCGCCGAGAGCGCGAAGACGGAGCCCGCGGCCGTCAGCGGTGCGTGGCCGGCATGCACCAGGACCGTGGCCGAGGACAGGACGAAGCCGGTGAAGAGCGAGCCGCAGTCCCCGAGGAAGATGCGGGCGGGGTGCCAGTTGTGCACCAGGAAGCCGCTGAGGGCGGCGGTCAGGGAGCACAGCACCAGGGCCAGTCCGTGCATGCCTCGGGCCGCGGCGCAGACGCAGAGCCCGAGCGCGGTGACCGCCGCGACCGTGCCCATCGCGCCGTCGGAGTTGTCGAGCAGGTTGAAGGCATTGGTGACGAAGACGATCCAGAGCACCGCGAGGGCTCCGCCGAGGAGGCCCAGGCCGGCACTGTGCGCGACCGTGGTGGCGGCAGCCACCTCCACGACGAGCCTTGACTTCGGTCCCATCGGCCGCAGGTCGTCGACGAGCCCGAGGATCGCGACGGCGCCGGCCGCGAGCATCAGCGTGCCCAGTCCTGGAGTGGGCGGGGCGGAGGCCTGCCAGGCGACCAGGGTGACGGTGACCGTGCCGGCGGCGACGGCCACCCCGCCCAGGTGCGGGGTGGGCCGGGTGTGCCGCTTTCGTCCGTCGGGCCGATCGACGAGGCCGAGGCGCAGCGCCCAGTTGCGCAGCAGGCCGGTGAGCACGACGGTGACGAGCAGAGCGGCCAGGGATGCCATTGCATACGCCATATGAGGCACCGTCAACGAATCGTGCGGGCCGGGACGGACGGGGTGCTCGGCGTCGGCAGGGGAACCGGCACGGCCGCAGATGCTTCGGGGGCCGGTGCCGCTTCCGGGGCCGATGCCGCTTCGGGCGCCGGGGCCCCCACCGCCGAGCGCGCGACGGCGTGGCGGGCGTCCGCGATCGCCGCGTCCAGGATGTCGTCCAGGGTGCGGCGCGGGCGCCAGCCGGTCAGCTCGCGCAGCCGGGTGGCGTCCGGCACCCGGCGCTCCATGTCCTCGAACCCGTAGCCCGTACCGAACGCCTCCTCGTACGGCACGAACCGCACGGGCGACGCACTGCCGACCCGCCGCACGATCCGGGTGGCGAGCTCGGCGATCGAAGTCTCCTCGGCGGTACCGACGTTGAAGACCTGTCCGTTCGCGCCCGGGTGCTCCAGGAGCAGCAGCAGTGCTTCCACGACGTCGGCCACATGCGCGAAGCAGCGCCGCTGCCGACCGTCCCCGTACACGGTGAGCGGCTCGCCGAGGACGGCCTGGCGGACCAGGCGCGGAACGACCATGCCGTAGGCCGGGGACTGGCGGGGCCCGACGGTGTTGAAGAGCCGCACCACGGTGACGGGGAGGCCGTGCTCCCGGTGGTGCGCGAGGGCGAGGATCTCGTCGACCGCCTTCGCGGTGGAGTACGACCAGCGCGCGACGGTCGTCGCGCCGAGCACCCGGTCGGCCGTCTCGGACAGCGGACCGGAGGCGTTCTTCCCGTAGATCTCGGACGTGGAGGCCAGCAGCAGCGGACGTCCGTGGCGGTGCGCGGCATGGACGACGTGCTCGGTACCGCGCACGTTGGTGGTGAACGACTTCAGCGGCTGTTCGACGATCTGGCGCACGCCGACGGCGGCGGCCAGGTGGATCACCGCGTCGCAGCCGGCGGTGAGCCTGTCGACGAGGGCCTCGTCGAGGACCGAGCCGTGCTCGAAGCGGAAGCGGGGGTGGGGCCGGACGCCCGCGAGGTTCGCGGCGTCCCCGGTGGACAGGTCGTCGAGGACGACGACGGAGTGGCCCAGATCGAGCAGGGCCTCGGTCAGATGCGAGCCGATGAAGCCGGCGCCGCCGGTGACCAAGTACGCGAGGGGTTCCATGCACAGCCCGTTCCGTAGGTTTCTCCGGCCGACGCGGGTCACGTTGCGACATCGGGGTTGCGATGTCGGGGTGATAGCAAGATGACGCCCGGCCATCGTGGGCAGATTAGCCACTTTCATCCCGATTGAGGGTGGTAAACACGATCTGTTTCTTTCGCTTCGCGATCGGAGAATGCCCCCATGGGACCAATCGAGGGTCCTCGCCGCGTCACCGTGATCGGACTCGGCTACGTCGGACTGCCGCTGGCGGTGGCGGCGTCGGAAGCCGGGTTCCGGGTGACCGGGCTCGACACGGACGAGCAACGGATCAAGCAGCTGGCGACGGGGTGCTCGTACGTCGAGGACATCGCCCCGGAGCGACTCCTGGCCGCACTCGACGGCGGCCTGCGGGTCAGTCACGACTACGCCGAGGCCGAGGGCTTCGACGTGTGCGTCATCACGGTGCCGACCCCGTTGCGCGACGGCGCACCGGACCTGTCGTACATCGAGAGCGCCGCCCGGTCGATCGCGCCCCGGCTGCGGGCCGGCGCGGCGGTGGTGCTGGAGTCGACCTCGTATCCGGGAACCACCGAAGACGTCCTGCGGCCGCTCCTGGAGCACGGCAGTGGACTGCGGGCCGGCGGGGACTTCCACCTCGGCTACAGCCCCGAGCGCATCGATCCGGGCAACCCGCGCTGGCGGCTGGAGAACACCCCGAAGGTCGTCTCCGGCATCGACACCGCATCGCTGGACGCGATCGACGGCTTCTACCGCGAGATCGTCGACCAGACCGTGCGCGTCTCGTCGCCCCGCACGGCCGAACTCACCAAGCTGCTGGAGAACACCTTCCGGCAGGTCAACATCGCGCTCGTGAACGAACTGGCCATGTGTGCGCGCCCCCTCGGCGTGGACATCTGGGAGGCGGTCGCGGCAGCGGCCACGAAGCCCTTCGGGTTCATGCCGTTCCTGCCCGGCCCGGGCGTCGGCGGGCACTGCCTGCCCGTCGACCCGACCTACCTGGCGTGGCAGGTGCGTCGGCAACTCAGCCATGACGTCCGGTTCATCTCGCTGGCCAACGAGATCAACGCGCACATGCCGCGCCACGTCGTGGCGCGGGTGGCCGGCGGGCTGGGACGGGAACTGCGCGGCGCGCAGATCCTCCTGCTCGGCCTCGCCTACAAACGCAACACGGGCGACGTCCGCGAGTCACCCGCCGTCGAGGTGGCGCGGCTGCTGACCGAGGCGGGAGCTCGTGTACGGGCCGTGGAACCGCACGCGAACCCGGCCCACCTGCCGCCGGAGATGCTGTGCGTGGAGCTGACCGAGGAGGAGTTGCGGAGCGCGGACGCGGTCGTCGTGACCACGGATCACGACGCCTTCGACTATCCGCTGGTGGAGCGGCACGCCCGTTACGTGTTCGACACCCGCAACCGCTGCCGTGGCGAGGTGGTCGAGCAGTTGTGAACGGGGGTGACGGGCGGTGTGCGGGCGGTGAGCGGGACGTACGAAGCCGTGAGGTGCAGGGGCCGACCGGCTGATCTCCTTGGGCCACTCTGACGACGCCCGCGTGGCACCTGGTGCCGCGCGGGCGGCCTCGCGTCCACTTCGCCCTACCGTGTCGCCATGCAGAACCTGACCCGGCAGATCGCCGCGACGCCGATGGCGCGCGCCGCCGCTCTGCCCCTGCGACTGGCCACCGTCGCGCGGCACAACGCCAAGGTCCTCAAGCAGTCGGGGACCTGGCTCGTCCGCTCGCGCGAGCACTCCTGCTTCACCTACGACCTGGAGCCGTCGAACCGCGAGCACCTGTGCTGGTTCGTCAGCTCGGTGACCGGCACACCGGTACAGGCGGTCCGGGCGCACGTGGAGGAGGCGGAGCAGGACACCCGACTGCGGCGTACCCTGGATCAGGGCCTCGCCACCAGCGTCCGTTCCGGCACGTGCGACCACGAGGTGCGGTACGGACGGCGCATCGCGTACTACGCGCTCGTCCGCGCGCTCGCCCCCGCCCACGTCGTCGAGGCCGGGCCCCATCGGGGCATCACGAGCACCCTGATCGCCGCGGCGCTGCTACGGAACGGCGGGGGACGGCTCACCACCGTGGACGTGGACCCCCGGGCGGGCGAACTGATCCGCGGGCCGTACAGCGCCGTGGTGGACCAACTCGTCGGCGACTCCGTGGAAATCCTGAGCAGCGACCATGTACAGAAGCGCGGCGTCGACATGGTCCTGCTGGACACGTCCGTGAGCCCGGCCCACGAGCGCGCCGAACTCGCGGCCGTGGCACCCGCGCTGTCGGAACGGGCCCTCGTCCTGTCCAGCAGAAGCCACGCCTGGCCCTGCCTGGCCCACTGGTCCGAGGAACGGCAACGCCGCTTCCTCCACTTCGACGACCGCCCCCGCGATCACTGGCACCCGGGGAACGGCTTCGGCGTGTCCTTCCCTTCTCAGGGCTAGCCACGAGACACGCCGGTCGGTCAGAGGGTCCCGTCCTGACACGGGTTGCGCACGTCGGAAGCAGGCGTCGGGGCCGTGGTGACGAGCGTGTCGAAGGCGAGACCGCTTGAGCCCTCACCGCGGCCGAGGCCGCGGTGAGCGCTGAGCCAGACCGACACTCTTCCGTTGCGCCAGCGGGTGCGGTTGAAGGCGAGACCGACTCGTGTGCCGGCCGGTGTCACTTCCTCCTCGTGGAGGAAGTAGGGGTTTCCCGCGTCGAATCCCTCGCGCAGCAGGCTGGTGCGGGGCCGTACCAGTTGCCCGTCCACGGGGTTCGGGATGGCGGCGCGTTGCAGTCGGATGGCGCGGTTGCTGCCGGGCACGTGCACGGGGATGAACGGAATCCAGTTCTCGGGGACGCTGTTCATCGCCTGATAGGCGATCGGAGCCAGGGCGGTGTCCTCCGCAGGGGCAGGGCGGAACCGTTGCCGGTGGGCGAGGATCTCCGCGACGACTTCGCTGCCGCGGCGGCCTTCCCCGGTGGGCAGGCGGATGACCTTCTCCAGACCCCAGACCATGTTCGCGTTCTCGTCGCGGATGAGTGAGACCTCCTCGAGGGTCGGCCCCTCGGCGACCTTGGGAACGGTCGGCGGCAGGAACATGGTGGTGTCGGCTGCGACGTCCTCCGTGCCGATCGTGTCGAGGGTGAACATCGACCACCGTTGCCAGTCCTCGTCCTGGCCGGAGCCGGCCGGCGTGATCCACAGCCGCTGGCCGAAGACGTCCGTGACCGCGAGTCCACGGATCGTGGCAAGGGTGCCGGCCGGCAGGTCGCACGGCAGTTGGAGCCAGTCGTTGCTGTAGACGAGGGCGAACTCGAGGAAGACCAGCCGGGCCAGATCCGTGCTGTCCGGCCGTACGCCGGCGAAGTTGGTCCGTCCGTCCTCCACGGCCCACCAGCGCGGCAGCGGCATCCCGGAGTAGCGAACGGGGGCTGGAAAGACGGTCCGATTGAGCGGAGCGTGCGCGGGGGCCGTGCCGCCCAGCGGGCCGCGCGGGTCGACGGAGAACGCGTGCCAGTCCAGGTGCCCGCCGGGATACTCCTGCGCCGTCAGCACCTTCTCGCCACCGGCGGGTGCGGCGGCCGCGATGGAGAAGCGGTGTTCGAGGCGGCTTGCGTCCCAGGCGGCGTCCTGGCCCGGCTGGTCGAACAACCCGTCGAACCAGCTGACGAGCTGTGCACCGAGGCCGGCCAGTTGCGGACGCAGCAGAGCAGTGCCGGAAATGCCGTCCCAGGCCTGGCCGTTGTTCTTGAGGTGCCGGTAGAGCTCGTATCCGTCCATCCTGCGGTCCGCGACGGCCTGGAGGACCGACCAGACTTCCGCGTGGGCGGCTCGCGGTGTGTCGACGTCCGCGCAGGGGTCGGGCTCCTTGATCCGGTACTTGTCGACGTAGTTCTGGCGCAGGTGCTTCAGTCCCCCTTGCTTGCCGAGGAGCTTGAGCCAGCGCCGGCCGATGGCCAGGCGCAGGTCGAATGAGACCGGGTCCGAGCCGGCCGCGAACGGCAGTGTGCGCCGTTCGGCCAGCGCCTCCAGGGGCCGGTCCCCGGGCAGGTTCTGGGACGCGCCCGATCCGGCGCGGAAGCGGGAGGGCGTCGCGGTGGCGACGGAGTAGGTCGCGGTGACGGCGGTCCCCGCGTCCGAGCCCTGGAACTCCCCGAGCTGCCACTGCCGGGTGAGCAGCCAGAGCGGGTCGCGGATCTCGGCGCGCAGGGCGCGGTCGAACTCGAGCGTGCGAGGCCTGCCCTCGATGCGGTTCCACAGGCCGACGGCGGGGAAGCTGCGCTCGGCCAGTGCGGTGCGCAGGTCCTGGATGCGGGATGGCTCAGCCATGGGTCTTTCCTCGCAGATTGGAGGTCGCGAGATCGGTGCTGATGGTGATGGGCTGCCGGGTCGCCGACATCACCGTCGCCGGCAGCAGATGCGCGTAGGCGGTGTTGTCCAGATGGCCCGGCTCGACGGCACGTGTCTTGGCCAGGCCGAGCGTCTCCTCGACGGCCGTGATCAGGTCGTCGCCGCTCCAGGCGCCCGTCCTGGCCGGCGGCACGACGAGCAGCATCGCCTGCGGGGGCTCCGAGTCGGGGTTGTCGTAGTGGACCGCGATCCCCGTGGTCTCCTTCTCCGCCGGGATCACCTCGGTCCATTCGTCGAGCAGGAGACCGCTGTGGAGGTTCCGGCCGAGGACCGGTTCCGCGGCATAGTGGGCGGTGAACAGCAGGCGGTCCTCGTCGATCTCGGCGACGCCAGGCGCGAATGTCATGCCCAGCCATGTGTCATTGGGGCGGTAGGGCAGCTGGATCGGGGCAAGTTCGGGCTCGTCCCAACCGGGCAGTTGGCCGAGCAACCCCCCGGTACCACGCAGGGCGTCGGCAATGAGGACGGCCTGCTCCCACAGCCGGGGCTTCTCCCGCACGCGGGCGATTCCGTGCACCCAGTCGTCCATGGGAAAGTCGCGCTTGGCGTCCTGGATCAGGTGGCTCAGGAGCTTCGAGCTGTCCTGGCGGGCCTTCTTCCAGTCCGTGTGGAGCTGGTCGGGAGCGGTGAACTCGGGTACGACGAGGACGTCTTCGCCGATCATCGCGCGCAACGCGTCGGTCGCGGCGAGCACCCGGTCGGGGCCGGTCAGGGCCTCGTCGTACGCGGCCAGGGCTTTGCCTGCGGCGGCGTGCCGGTCGGTGACCTCTCCGTGCAGGGTCTGCGCCCGGGCCAGGAGGTCCGCTCCGAAGGCGACAGCCCGGTCGTGGAAGGGCGTCAGGTCGAGGCCGGTCCGGTCGAAGTCGCTCAGCGGCAACAAGGCGGCGACGTCGGCGAGCAGTCCGCTGAGCGTCTTCTTCGTCGTCCTGGCGATGTTCCGCAGTCCCTGCAAGCGGTTGTTGAAGGCGGTGCGTCTGCTGCCGACGGCGCTGCGCAGCTGGGCAGGGGTGGCGGGGCGCGGGGTGGTCGGTCTGGTGGTCAGCAGCCACTCGGCCCGCTGCAGGAGACGGAACCGCTCGTCCGCGGGCGCCGTCGACGGCAGCCGGTCGTACGCCGCGATCAGCGCGTCGGCCTCGGCGAGCGCCTGGCCCATGCGGTCCGCGGTGGCGTCGACCGCCTCGAGGACGTCGCGGAACACCGTGCGCCGCCAGAGGGTCATCTCACCCCAGCCGCTGCGTACCATGCCGAATCCGCCGGCTGTGGAGATCAGGTTGGCGTACCCCGTCAGGAAGGTGTCGATTCCGTTGACGACGGCCGTGCGATTCGGTTCGGCGGGCAAGGGCGGGTACAGCGGGGCCAGGGAGTCACGGTAGGCGGCGGTGTCCTGGAGCAGTCGTTCCAGGGACGTGCGGACCGCGGCGGGCCGGTTCCTCGGGATGGAGACGGCGGTGTCGACGGCGCGGTCGACGGGCTCGGCGCCCGCGACGGGCATCAGATCCGTCGGCCGCAGGGGGCGGGAGGTGGTCAGCAGGGAGCGCAGTGCGGTGATGAGGGGCGACACCTCGAAGAAGGTGAACTTTCCGTCCAGCCTTTCGGTGTGGCAGATGGTCAGTTCGACGTCGGGGCGCGGCCGGTCCTTCGCCACGACGAAGGCGACGATCCGGTCGTCCAGATCGGTCATGACGGCGTCGTTCTTCGGCTTCACCCCCCACAGCATGTCGATGGGCTGGAGCTCGATGTCGGCCTGGGTGACCGTACGGCTGCGAGGCTGCTGGTCGAGCGGGTCCTTCCAGCGGACCACGGCGGCCACGCTCCCCTGGGGCGGCAGCAGGTTGGGCAGCCAGGCGTTGACCGCCGGCTCGGCCTGAGCGCGGGGACCGTTGCCGCGGAAGAGTCCGGAGGCGTGTTCGGGTCCCAGCCCGGACGTCAGCTTGAGGCCCAGCCGGTGGGTCAGTGTGACGCCGCCACGCGGTGTGCGGACCACAGCGGGGTCGGGTGGGAACCCTTCCTTGGCGTAGGCGTCGAGGGTGGCACCGGCCCGTTCTGTATTGCCGGTCAGGGTCTGGTGGGCGGCTTCGGCGACGGCGAGGTCGGCCAGCCCGTCGTGGATGTCGAGGAGCCGCTGTACCTCGTCGTTCATCGCCTTCTGTTGGGCTTCCGACGCGTCCGGCATTCCGCTGGCGCCGAAGGGGTACTCGGGGAAGCCGTCCCGCGTCGCGCGGCGGACCAGGGCGAGTCCGTCGACGACGGAGCGGGCCTCGATCAATTCCAGCGGGGTTCCTGGTTCGGCGTCGGACAGCTTGCCGGAGCGCAGCGGGAACTCCCCGCGCAACGCCTCCAGGAAAACGTCCAGTTCGGCTTGGGGGTGGCGGTCGTGCAGGGCTCGTTCGAAGCGCTGCCCGAGCAGTGCGCCCAGCGACTGCCCCTGCCGCATCCCGTCCAGGAGGTCGAGCGCCACCCGTACCCGTTCGGAGCTGAGGTTGACGGCGAAGCAGCCCGGGTTCTCGGGCGAGCCGTTGGCGAGGTAGCCGGCCCGGAGCACGGCGCCGGTGGTGGCCTGGGCGGGTGACGGGGCATGGATGTAGCCGCCGTTGGCCGTGTCGTGCATCAGCGGTTCGGAGCCCGCGGGCTGGAACAGGGCTGCGAGACTGCCGGTCAGTTGCACGGGGGTGAGCGGCTTGGTCCGGGGCCTTACGTCCTCCAGCCATCCGTACGCGCCGAGGTGCACCCCGGCTCGTGGCGGGGAGCTGCCGTCGGGGCCGTAGCGCAGCTCGGAGAGCCGTTCGTTGACGAGCCCGAGCCGCCAGGCGTCAAGGCGGTAGGTGGCGCAGTCCAGGTGCTCGGCCACGACCCGTTCGAGCCGTGCGGTGGGGACGTCGGCCAGTACGTCGAGCGCCTTGATCTGCTCCGCCAGTTCCCTGGTCGCGGGGTCTGCGGCGGTGAGGGCGCCGGGGATGAAGTCGACGACCAGCTTCTCCGGATTGCCGGTGATCGCCTGGTCCGGTGAGTACAGCTTCCGGAAGCGGCTCTCGCTCTGCGGAGCGGACTTCTTGATGTGGATGAACAGCGGGTCGGCGGCGGACACGGTCTGGCCGAGCGCGGCGGCCAGCTTGCGCGCGGTGTCCTCCCAGCCGAGCAGGACGGCGTGACGCAGCAGGAGGTAGAGCAGGGCGGCAGGCCGGCGGTCGTCGGTGAAGCCCTGCTCCAGGCGGATGGTCTCCAGGCTGGTGCCCGCGTTGTCGGCGAGCCATCGCAGGTAGTTGCGACCGTCTTGGAGGTAGCCGCGGACCGGGTGGGTCTCCGACAGGGGCCGGTCGTCGATGAGCGGCCCGAGCAGCGGGTGCTGTTCTTCGACGAACAGACGGCGGATCAGGTCGGGGTCCTGTGCGCCCGTGTGTCCGAGCTCTCGCAGCAGGGCGCGAATCGGCCGGGGCATGTCCAGGACGTCCAGGGCGGGGAGGACCTTGGGGCCGTTGCTGCTGAAGTTCTCGCGGTTGAAGATGTCTTCGACGCTCTGGGCGTAGCGCTGGTAGTACTCGGCGGACGTGGGGTGCAGGGCCAAGATGTCCAGCAGTGCCTGATGGGGGTCGAACGCGGGCCCATGCGTCTCGGTGAACTTGCCGAGATGCGGAACGTCCTCGACGGCGGCCTCCCAGTCCCGGCCCGCGGCTTTCAGCAGGGCGTCGAGGGCGCGCCGGTGTGTCGCCGCCGGGGGCCAGGCCATCCGGGAGAACGCGGTGGTGGGCAGAATGCCGTACGGCTGGCGCCCGATCTTGACCGCGGGAACCGGGCCGCGCCCGGACACATGCCGGACGAAGAAGTCGCGGGTGTCGGTCACGGTCTGTGCCGGGATGATCGGATGCATCATCGTCCGGAGGTACGAACCCCAGGTCGCGGGCCACAGGGCGATGTTCGCGGCGCGTGCTTCGCGCTGGTCGGTCCCGTCGGCGTTCGCCGCTCCGCCGAGCGCCGCGGGATCGATGCCCAGGAGTTCGGCGAGCCACTGCCCGTCGGTCTTGGCAGTCCAGTCGTCGGGGGTCGCCGATGTCGTCGCCCCGGCGGCCGCGCGCCGCACGGCGTCCGCCTCCTGCTGCGCGTCCTGGCCGGCAGGAGCCTGCTCGCTGTTGTTGGTGGGGGTGCCCTGGGGCAGCAGGCTGAACCCGGCGGGGCTGCGGAGCTGCCTGGTGAACAGATCGGCCAGGTCGGCGGCGGTCTGCTGGGCGGTGCCGTTCTGCCGTACGCCGATGACGACGAGTTGGTCGAGGCCGCCCCGGAAGCTGTCCTGGAGGGGGATGCGCACACCCATGCCCTTGTCGACCGCGACTTTGAAGTCGGTCAGCCAGGTCAGGTCCGCGGGTACGTGGAGGGCGCCGGACGTCTCGTTGATCTGCGGCTTGTCGGCGGACGACGGGTCGGGGCTCACGGCCAGCGTGGCCGGGACCGGCTCGCCGGGCACGGAGAAGACCTGTTCGCCGCCGACACGGCCGACGAACGTGAACCGGTCCGGGAGCAGTCGTGCCTTCGCCGCCTGGGTCCACGACCTGGAGGCGAGCTGGTCCGCGGGAACGGCAGGCAGCACGAGGAAGGCGACCAGGACCGCGTCCCCGGCGCCTCCAGGCGGGTCGTCGACCCCGATGGGACGCCGGCGCCGGATCGTGTCGGCGCGCGTGGCGCCGACGGCCGCCAGCAGCGCGGCATCGGCGGCGCGCAGCTTCTGACGGTCCCCGCGGGCCCGCCAGACCGCGGTCCAGTACGTGATCGTCGGCTGTCGGTCACCCGAGGCCACCGGCGCGGCGGTCACGACGACGAGCACGGTCGTGTCGCCCGGCACCCCGGTGGGCTGCTCGGTCGGATTGGCGGGCTTGCGGGTCTGCGTCAGCCAGTTCGCGCGTCCCGCCGGGATCCTCCCGGTGAGCTCCTGCCACGCGGCGCCCTCGGCCGCCGGATCGCCCCCGGCGCGCCACAAGGCGATCCAGTACGCGTCGACCGCGGCGACCTCGGCAGCGGTCGGGAGGGGCTCGAACGCGTCGATCGACCACTCGTCGGGGAACACCCGGACGAGCAGTTCGTCCGCCGTGAAGCGCGTCTCGATCCGGACCGGTCCGAGGAGGACCGGGAAGTCGTCGCTCAGCGCCAGCGCCGCGCGCACGTCGTAAGCGGTCACGGCAGCATCTCCTGTGCGTGTACGGCCATCAGCACCGGCGCCTGGAAGAGCATGTAGGCGACGTCCGCCGAGCTCAGACCGGCGTGCCAGAGGGGAAGGGACAGGTCCTCGACGTGCTGGAGGCGTTTCTCCTCGTCCGCCGTGGGGTCGTCGAACTCCTGGAGCACGACGGGGGCGGTGGTTTCGTCGAGCGTGATGAACCCGGTCCCGACGGGGTCGACGTCCGGCCAGGACAGGTCGTTCCAGACCTCGACGCGGGACGGCTCGGCGGCGGGGGCGACGTCCAGGCCGAAGCGGGGTTCGCCGGGGCGCTCCTTGATGACGAAGAACCAGCCCGCGCTTCCTTCGGGCTCCTCGCCCTTCGCCTCCGGGGACGTGAGGTCGAAACCGAGCAGATAGATGTCGGGCTCGATCTTGGCCTCGTACAGCGGCAACCGGATCTCGTCGTGCGAGGGGTTGGCCTCGTCCACGAGCTCGACGGGTACGCGCTCCTTCGTCGGATCGGGGTCGGCGTCGCTGGGATCCCAGCGGGCCCGGTGGGCGTAGATCGCGGCGTTCGGGTACTTCTTCAGAAGCTCGCCGCGGATGACCAGCACGAGTTCGTTCTCCTGGGAGCCTGCGTCCCTGTGGTCGTGGGCGCCGAGCTCGGACTCCTTGGTCCAGCCGGCGATCGGCGGGATGTCGTACAGCCTCTCGCGCCGCTCCTCGGGAGTCTCTCCCTGGAGGGACCGCACCGCGCGAACGTCCCAGAACTGACGGAAGGGGGTGCCTCGCTGGTCGGTGGGGTACTCGCGCCACAGGAGTTCCCGGGCCATCTCATGATTGAGCCCCACCAGGTAGGACTCGATGAACCTCTGGTCGGTCTTCAGCAGGCTGATCGAGTTGGGCGGCACCTTGTTGAGGTTCGGCACGAACAGGTCCACCGACTGGTCGATCAGCGCCTGGTACATGGGCATGTCCAGGACGGGGTAGGCCATCGCCTCCAGGAACTTCTCGGCGAACGGCGCCAGCCGGTCGGGCAGTTGCACGGAGCTGAGGAACTGCCGGGGCACGGTGTCGTCGGCGCGCAGGCCGGTCAGCATCGTGTCCGTGGCGTCGGGCACACCGAGCTTGAGGCGTTTGCCGGACTGACCGCCCAGGGCGGCGTCGTCCCAGCTGTCGTGCAGTTCTTTCAACGCCTTCTTGAACTCCACGGCTTCTGCGCTGTCCGTACCGCCCTGGGTGGGCACGAAGGTGTCGCCGGGCATGGTGAGGACGAAGTCGCTGCTCGTGGGGAGTCCGTCGACCGGATGGGGGGCGGCCTCCGACACCCCGGGGCCCGGCGGATGGAGTTGCAGGTCGAGCCGGGTCGGCGTGACGACGGCGGCGGGCCTCGTCTTGGGCGGAGCGGCGGTGACGCCGCCGGTGTCCTCGTCCATCTTCGGCACGAGCGCCTGCGGCGGCTGCTCCTGGCTGAACGGCAGCGTACGCATCAACCGTGATCCGGGCCGGGTGATACGGCGCATCCCCGCCGACAGCGGTGCGGCAGTGACCCGGCTCTCTGCCACCCGGAATCCGACGGCGAGGCGCTCGTCCTGTTCCACAGGGGACTCGGCGGCGGCCGCGGGGTCAGCGGCCGGTAGGCGCGTGACGACCCGGGAGTGGGCCGGGGCGGTCAAGGTGAGCGACCGCCCGGACGGTGCCGCCGGTTCACGCGTGGCGGCGGGAGGCGGCGCCAGGTGCTTGCCGTGCAGCATGTCGCCTACTTCGCGGGCCAGTTGGGCCGCCCGGATCCTGGCGTTGGCTGCGAGAACGTCCCCGATCTGGGCCCAGGCCGCCGCCATGAACTCTTCCTGGCGTTTCTGTACGACCTGTGCGCCCAGGTTGGCCGCGACCCGATACCGGGGGTCGAGGTTGAGTCGATGCACCCAGTTGCGGTTGTCCGCGATCGGGGAGCCGTCCCGTTCGGTCAGCAGCCGTGACGCCGGCGCATGCCAACGCCCGTAGAGCGGGGGCGTGATGACCGGGTCGGCCGCGCCGGGCGATGCGGCGGTGCTCGCGGCGGCCAGGGCGCGGTGTGCCGTGAGCGGGTCTTTGGTCAGGTAGTCGTCGGCCAGGTTGATCAACCCGGCCAGGGCCTGTTGGAAGGGGTGGGGATAGGTGAAGCCGAGATCCTGGAGATCGTCCCAGTCGTCCCACTGGTCCTGCTGTCGCTCGGGCAGTTGCAGGGCGCCACCCAGCTTGAGCACCCCGCCGAGTTCGGTGGGCCGAGTGATTCCCGGCAGTCCGGCGCCGGGCGGCCGGTGCACGTCGAGGTCGCGGCGGCCGATGCTCTCGTCCAGCGGCTCCTTGGGCACCAGCAGTCGTACGAGGTACTCGAAGTCGCCGGCGCTTCCGGTGGAGAAGAACCACCGGTGGTAGTACGGAAGCTCTCCCGGCGCCTCCTGGCCAGGGTAGGTCTCCTTCCATGCGGGGTGCAGCGCGCCGGGCGATCGCGCCGGGTCGAGCCCTAGTCCTGCCAACCGTCCCGTCTCGAACGCGGGCACGAGGAAGGCGTGATAGCCGGTGTGCGGTTCGAGCCGGCGGGGACAGATCAGCCGTGCGCAGGCGCGGTCGGCGTTGGTGCCCAGGATGTGCCGCAGCGCGGGCAGCACCCTGCTCATGTCGTCGGAGGCCACGGTCGAGTCGAGTGAGCCGTCGACGTGGACGTGCGCCCAGGCCCCGAGCTGCGCGGGCTCCTGCAGGGCGTCCGACTCGGTCACCGTGATGCAGGGCAGTGGCCGGCCCACGGCGGTGCCGTCCCTGAACTCGGCGCCGGCGGCGGTACGCGAGTCCTCTCCGCCGGCGAGCACGATCAGCGCGAGCCAGGGCCGCAGCCGTTTGGCAGTGGCGTCGGGGGCGGCCGGGCTGTAGCGCCAGGGGAAGTCCTCGTCGTAGAACTCGACGTGGGCGAGGTAGTTGGGCTCAACGTTGGTGATCCACGGTCGCGGCTCGGTGCGTGAGATCGCCCGGGGGTCCACGCCGACGACGTCTCCGGGACCGTAGATCTGCACGGTGCGCGCGACATCGCGGCTGATCGGGCTCGCCGAACCGATGGCTTCGCCGGTCACCCGCAGGTTCACCGGGATGCTGGCTCGGGACGCTTCGCCGGGGTCGGCGGTGATGCCGGTGGCGATGCCGGACCTGAGCCACGGCAGGAAGGAGTAGGCGTTGGCGGTCACGGGGTGACCGTCGCTTCGAGGTCGAAGATCTCCGCAGTCGTCGTCAGATCCTGAACGCCCGGCTGCGCGGCGGCGCTTCCCGAGCGCACGACGCCGCCGGCGACCAGCACGAGCTTGTCGGAGAGCGGGGCTGCCGCGAACGAGTGTCTGCCCGTGGCCAGTCCCCCCGCCGGGGCCCAGCTGCGGGTGCCCGCGTGGTAGACGGCGACGCTGGCGTAGCCCACGTCGCTCTGGGCGTTGTCGCTGCCGCCGATGACCAGGACCTTGTCCGAGCCGAGCGGAACGGCGCGGTGAAGCCCCCGCCCGCCGGGCATGTCCTGCACGGCGGTCCATTTCCCGGTGTCCTGGACGTACAGCTCCGCGGTCGCCCGGCTGAACGGGTCGAACGTCCCGTCGCCCGGTCCGCCCGGAGCGCGGCCGCCGGTGACCAGCACACTGGCGCCCCCGGACAGCGCCGTGGCCTGGTGCCAGGCGCGGGGGGCCAGCAGCGCGCCGGTCGGAGCCCACTTCTTCTCGGTGGGGAGGTACAGCTCGCAGTAGGCCAGGGCGGCGTCCTCGTCAGGGGCGGTCGGCACCGTGCCTCCGACCACCAGGACCTGTCCGTTGGCGAGGACGACGGCGGCGTGTCCGCTGCGGGCGTCGGCCATGGCGTCCGTCTCGGTCCACGTTCCGAATTCGGGGTCGTACAGTTCGGCGGTGCGCAGCGCCTTCACCGATTGCGCGGAGCGGATGGTCGTGCCACCGGCGACCAGGACCTTGCCGCCCACCAGGACGGCGCTGTGACCCCACCGGGCGCCCTTCATGGACCCTGTGCTGGTCCACTCCCTGGACTCGGGGTCGTAGAGCTCCGCCGCGGCCAGACCGGGCGCCGGGAACTGCGCGGATCCGCTGATGCCGCCGGTCACCAGGACCTTGCCGTCGGGCAGCAGAGTCGTCGTGTGCAGGCGGCGGGGCGTCCGCAGGGCGCCGGTGGCCGACCAGGTCTCGGCCTCCGGGTCGTAGAGGGCGGCCTTGCCGAGTGCTGCCGAGGAGCCGTCCGCGCCTCCCACCACGAGGACCTTGTCGTTGTCGAGGACGACCGCGTTGTCGTGCTGGCCGGACCAGCCCGCGGCTGTCGGCAGTGCACCGGTGCTGGTCCATTTCCCGGTGGCCGCCAGGATGGTGCTGGTCATGGCCGCAAACCCTTCATCGTCGGTGCGTTCATGGAGTGAAGATCTCGGCCGCGGCCGTCAGGACGTCCTGTCCGTCGGGCGCCGCCACGCCGGTCAGGACGCGGCCGCCGGCAGCGAGGACCCGGCCGTCGGCGAGGAGCACAGCGGTGAAGTCCCACCGGCCGGAGGCCAGAGCGCCGGTGCTCGTCCAGGTGTCGGTACGCGGGTCGTAGGCGGCGGCGCTGCGGAATCCTGCGTCGTACCGGGGCCCGCTCGTGCCACCGAGGACGAGCACCTTGCCGGTCGCCAGCAGAACCGTTCGGTGGCGGCTGCGTCCGCCGGGCATGGGCGCGACCGGCGTCCACCGGTCGGTGTCGGGGTCGTAGATCTCCGCGGTGTCCAGGCTGCCGGCGCGGTACCGCCTGCCGGGCCGCCCGGTAGGGGCGTCCCCGCCGGTGACGAGGACCGTGCCGTTCGGCAGGAGGGTCGCCTGGTGCCCGACGCGCGCGGTGGTGAGGCTGCCGGCCGGTGACCACAGGCCGGTGCGCGGGTCGTGGAGCTCGCAGTGGGCGAGCGCGGCCCGGCCCTGGCCCGTGAGCAGTGCACCGCCGATGACGAGGACCCGGCCGTCGCGGAGCCGGACGGCCTGATGCCCGGTGCGGGCGTCCGTCATCGGCTTGGCGTCCTCCCACTTCCCGGTGAGGGGGTCGAACAGCTGGGCGGAGGCCAGGGCGACCGGTACGCCGGCACGGGGTCCGGTGCCTCCGGTGACCAGGACCTTCCGGGAGGACAGGAGGGTGGCGGTATGCCCGTGGCGGACGGCCGGGGCGAGGGCTCCCGGCGCGACGGCCGTCCAGCGCTCGGCGACCGGGTCGTACAGTTCGGCGGCGGCCAGCGCGGCTCCGTCCGCCGCCGCTCCACCGAAGGCCAGAACCTTGCCGTCGGCGAGTCTGGTCAGCGAGTGGAGACGGCGTGCGGTCTTGAGCTGGTCCGTCGGGGTCCACTTCCCCGCCACGGGGTCGAACAGCGTGCTGTTGGGGAGGGGTACTCCGGCTCCGTCCGTGCCGCCCGCGAGCAGCACCCGGCCGTCGGAGAGCAGTACGGCGGCGTCGGTGGAGGAGTCCGTGGCCACTGGCGTCGGCAACGTCGCGGCGTCACTCCAGCCACCCGGGACGACGCCGGTTCCGAGCGCTTCCGACGAGGGCAGGACGTGCAGCGTGCCGGCGAGACCCGGCTCGGCGTCCACCCATTCGGCGAGCGCCTCGGCCGCCGTGGTCCGGCTGCGGAAGCTCGCCGGACCGGCGGCGACCGCGGACCCGCCGCTGCCGGGCGGGAACGCCTGCTGGTTGTTCCGTTTGTGGGCGACGACGAACCGCTGACCGGTCACCTGGAGCGTGTTGGCGGCGGCGTAGGGCTGCCGGAGGGCGGCTTCCTGCTGTGACAGGGAGGAGCGACTGGTGCTGCTGCCGTCGAGGAGGGGCTGGAACACCGCGGGGCTGACACTGCAGAGCTTCTTCTTGCGGGCGGGGGCGGTGTCCGGCATCGTTGCCGCGCCGTCGGATCGGAGCCGTGTCGCCCCGCGGGCCTTGCTGTCGATCACGATGAGTTCGTACCGAGCGCTGCGGCGGACGGCGCGCGCCGACGCGAGGGTTCCCTGCGCGGCGGTGAGTTCCAGACCGGCGTCCTGGTCCTCGTAGGGGGCCGCGGTCAGCTTCGCGGCGTCGTCCATGTCCTGGAACTGGGCCATGGCGAACTTGTCGTCGGGGACCGACACCTGCAGCAGTCCGCTGTCGGGCGCCGGGGCGATGCTGAACCGCTTGCCGTCGCGTGGGCGCTGGGCGCCGACGCGGTCGATGCGCACGTTGAGCGGGATCAGCCGCTGGTGCACGAAGAGCGTGCCGAGCGGGTGGAGGACGAGGCGGTCGGCCTCCGGCAGGGTCCGCAGGTTGACGAGTGCTTCGGCGGCGCCGGTCGGCAGCCTGGTTTGCCAGCCCTCCACTTTGCCGATCTCGTCGCTGAGCAGGGGCAGGACGTCGACGGGCGGCAGGGTCGGGTTGTTGCTCTCGCCCCAGGTCAGGTCGAAGTCCGCGGAGATCTCGAAGAACAGCAGCGAGATCGAGCCTCGCCCGCGGGCCCGCCACGGGGCCGGGCCCTCCAGCTGGAATCTGAGGTGGATGCTGAACAGGCCGACGCCGAAGGCCTTGAGGGAGAGGTGGGCCGCGACGTCGATGAGGAACGCGAACGGGGAGAAGCGGAACAGGGCGTCGAAGGCGAGGTGGCCATGGAGGCCGAAGTCCTCGAACCCCAGGGTCAGTTCGGCGCTCGCGCCGAACTGCGCGGTGTTGCTGGTGACGGCGAAGTAGCCGGACACGCGGATGCGTGCGAACGGCTGGTTGATGATGTCGACCGAGATGCGCGGCGGTACGGGGAACGGCAGCGGCGGCGGCTTGAACGAGGGGTGGAAACCGCCCACCGACAGGACGAGGTCTCCTTCGCCCCAGCCGACGAGCAGACCCATGCCGCCCTCGATCGTCATGAACAGGATGCGGGACTCGAAGAGTTGGGCGTAGAACCAGAGCCGCTGTTTGTCGAACTCGATCGCGCCGATGAAGTTGACCTGGAGTACCAGCAGGGGCAGTTCCCTGGAGGGCAGGATGCACCGCAGGACGCCGATGACCGCGATGTTGCCCGGGATCTCGACGATGACGCCGAGAGAGACGCTGATCAGAGTCGGGGTGCCCCAGCCGATCTTCGCCATGGGGCCGAACAGGAAGGTGCCCTGTTCCGGAGGGAAGAAGGCCCGCAGGTCGCTGAGGATGCGCGGGGCGTTGGCGACCACGTCCTTGGGGAACATGACGGACTCGACGGCGCCGGTGCGCACGCCTTCGGCCAGCGCGCCCAGGTTCATGGACCGGTTCAGACCCAGCAGTCCGCCGACGGCGAGCAGGGTGAATCCGTAGCCCAGTTGCAGGCCGATCCCGCCGAACTCGGCCGTCAGGATGATCAGCAGGGAGAAGCCCTGTGTGCCGTCCGGCATCCGGGTGGAGATCAGCCCGATCGCCTTCACGTCGATGAACCCGGCCAGCCGGAAGGCCAACGCTCCCGCGTACTCACCGCGGTCGGGATCGAAGGAGAGGAAGCCGCCGCCGCTGACGATGTCGAGGTCCATGGAGAGCCCGACCCCGGTGGGCGGTTTGGGGCGGGGCTGTACGTCGACGGGGCCGAGGTTGCCGTTGCCGTCGGGCGTGAGGGCGAGGGGGATCTCGATCCCGAGGCCCTGGACCGCGCCCGTGATCGGCCCGAGACTCGCCTTCAGGTCCGCGGTCAGGGCGAGGGTGAACGCGCTGTCCTCGACTCCCAGCAGCAGCGTCAGAGCGGAGAGGTCGACCGCGCCGAGGCCGATGTGGGAGGCGAGCCGCACCTCCAGGCCCCCGCTGCCTTCGAACCGCAGGCCGTCGGCCGCGCTGAGCCGGGCGCCCAGCTCGAAGCCGCTCTCGATCCGGACGTCGCCGAGCAGTTGGGCGATGAAACCGTCACCGCCGGCGAGGGTGATGAGCACCTTGCCGCGCTGCAGGAGCGCACCGAGCTGGATGTCGAGACGGCCGTCCGGCTGGGCACGCAGCCGCAGGGTCACGTCCACTTGCTCGACCGAGATCCGGCTTCCACCGGGGAGGGACAGCAGGATCACCGGATCGGAGGGGTCGCGGCGGTAGCTGTGGACCATCTCGGCCGTGCCCGAGACGGTCGCGCCGGGCGGCGGTTCGACCCTGGCTCCGCCGGGCTGGAACACCAGCTTCGTCTCCGCCGGCACCTCGCCGTCGAGGCGCAGCGTGAGAGTCCAGGTCTCACCGCTGCGTTCGACCGTTCCCCTGCTCAGCCCTTGCGGCAACTCCACCGCGATGCCGGGCGGGTCGAGGTCGGTCCTCGGGGCCAAGGAGGCGAAGACCAGATCCAGTGTCGGGGGCGTTGCCGCCTGGTCGAAGAGCGACGGCAGTCCGGCGTAGGCGGCGATCCGGTCGAGCACGGAGAGGATCTTGGCACCGTCGAACCCCGGGGCGCCCCAGTCGTACAGGGCGGCGAGCTGGACGTTCGGCTCGCTCAGCCAGCCGCCGATGCGGTCGAGGTGGAACTCGTTCTCGGTGAAGAACGGCTTCTGCGGGTCGATCAGGCCGACGTTGCGGTCCGTGCGCACCAGCACGCCCAGGAACTCCAGGAGTTCGTTGGCGCCCTGCTGCCGTCCCAGGAACTTGGCGAGCAGAAGGTTGAACACACGCTGCGGGAAGTTCGCCAGGATCGGCCCCGCGCCGGGCAGGTTCAGACCCGTGAGTGCGGTCTTCAGCCCGTCGAACCCGGAGATGACCGCGTTGATCTGGCTTCCGGCCTGGACGACCTGGCGCAGGACTTGATCCCACTGCTCGGCTTCGACCGCTTGCTGAAGAGTGCGCAGCAGGTCGACGAGAAAGCCGACGGATCCGGTGGTGGTGCTGAGAGTCGGCGCGATGGCGGTGGCCTGCGCATCCGTCAGCGGCAGCCCCAGCTCGGCCACGAAGTCCCGTGCCCCGGCCTGGGAGAGGCCGGTCAGCGGGGAGAGAAGCGCGGTCAGTTGCGCGACCAGCCCGTCGAGGGTGCCCCGTTCGCCGGTCATGACCCTGCTCTCGGACGGGCGAGGGCTGCGGGAACGTCCTGGATCGACTCGGCCGGCGACAGGGCGCCCGTCAGGACGCAACCGTAGCGTTCCAGGTCACGGCGGAGAGCGGGCCCGGCGTACCGGATCAGCAGCGGAAGCATGGTGTCGACCAGTTGGGATCGGCTCACACCGTTGATCACCGTGGGGACGATGTGCCCCGGAGTGCGGACGCCTTGCACACAGTGGTGGTAGAAGGCCGGTCCCTGCACAGCTCGCCAGCCGGCGGCGACGGGACGCGCCGATGTGATCAACTCTCTCACCTCCTTGCGGTGTTGGCCGATCTTGCCCAGCAGCAACCGCCCGAGGACGCTGGTGCGGAGCTGCTCACGCAGTTGTTCCGCACCGCGCCGCTGGGCGAGCTCGACGGCGGACGGGGCCCCGCCCAGGAAGATCTGGACCCGGTCTCCCGCGCTGGGCGCGGTGCCGGACCAGCCTTCCTCGGCGGCCGGGATCTCCACTTGGAGCCGTTCGAGGACCGCGCCGATCGGCGTGGCGATACCGAGGTTGCCGATGTGAGCGAACTCCGGCGCGGTCCGGTCGAGTTTGAAGTACTCGTCGATCGGGCCCGCTCGGATGATCATCGCGACGACGCGGTTCTCGTGATTGATCACCACGCTGCCCGAATCGCCGCCCTCGAAGGTCAGTTCCTCGCCGTTGTGGTAACTGTCGCTCAGCGACTGCCCTGGGATCGGGCTGGGTCTCGGCAGGATCAGGAACTGGTTGACGTTCGTCTTGGACCCGCCCCCGTGGTCCCTGGGGTCAGAGATCCCCAGCCTGAAGACGATGCGGTCGGGATCCGCGACATCGGGCTCGGAGATCGTGTTGCTCAGCATGGTGCCGAACCTCAGCCGCCCGTTGACGGCGTTGTACACGCGCACGTACTGCTCGTGGCTCGGCAGCGTGCCCACGGGCGGGCCCTTGCCGATCCCGAGACCCTCGGTGACGGCGCCCTTGATCGGGATCGTGGTCACCGTGCCGCCGACGTCGACCTGCCAGGCGTTGTGGAACGTGACTCCGGGATCGAGCCGGGCCATCGCACAGTCGGTCTCGCTGGCGTGGCCGGGCAGGTTGGTCCCTCCCGGCCCGCGGACCCGCGCGGGGATCCAGTTGAAGCCGCCCGTCCACTGTCCCTCGCGGTAGCCCCCGACCCATTCGTTGCCCTCGGTGGGCTGCGCCTTCAGCTTCGGGTCGTAGTGGGGGCGGCCGATCTGGACGCCGCTCGAGCAGCATGAGCTGTAGTCGGGCGAGTAGACGGCGAGATCGCCGATGACTTTGAAGCCCGGGAAGAGGACGTGGGCACAGCTCAGGAGCACGGGGTGGCCGCTGCTGTCGCGGGCGAAGCATCCGAGCGAGCCGGGGCCCTTGTTGTGATTGGTCTCGATGCTCGCCCCGGCCGTGACGAACGGGGGCCCGGCGCACGGGACGGTCGTGCGGGCGACCACCACCCGGGTGGGCAGCCCCAGCAGGCTCGCCGGCACGTCGGCCGGCAGCCGCCGTGGTCGCACGCCGCGGCCCCGCACCCGACCCGAAGGATCGTCAGCGCCGTCGACGTACACGCGCCACACCGGCGTGGCACTGTCGTCGGCGACACCGAGCCCCACACCCAGGAATCCGGGCAGGGTCCGGAGCATCCGGCGCACACGTGGCAGCCGCCGCCTGAGGTGTTCCACCGAGTTCATGATCACTCCTCCCGGCCCGGGTCCACGCGGGCGGCTCCGGCGTACTCGGCCGACGCGACCGGTGTGACGCCGAGGCAGTCCAGCACCGGTGCGATGGGGCAGGCGACACCGTCGCCGGCGGCGGTGGCTCCCCAGATCAGTCCGACGAGGCGCTGCCGCTCATCCAGCAGTGCCGCTCCCGAGTCGCCGGGCGCGGAGAAGTTCCGCCCCGGATCCCGGGGCCCGACCAGAAGCTGCCCCGGTGCCGCGAACTCGCGGTCGTCGATGAACGGCCGGTCGGGGTAGGCCACGTCCAGGAGAGTGCCTTCCGTAAGACCGGTGGCCGGTCCGTCCTTGCACACCAGGGCGCCCGGCTCAGGGCGGGCGACGGCCGTCGGCCAGGGACCGGCGAGCGCCTGCCGCAACCAGTCCGGCAGGTCCTGGAACCGGTCGAGTTCGATGAGCGCCGCGTCGACGAAGTACTCCTCGTCGTCGTGATGCACGGTGCCGAGACGGCCGCGCCGCGCACGCCCCAGCCGGACGGGCCTGGCCGGGCCCTCGCCGTCGGTGGACGGCGGTAGCGCCCGGACGGTGTCGCCCTCCTGAGCTCCGGCCCCCAGGACCACATGGTGGTTGGCCAGCAAATGGTGGGCACCGGCCGCATCGCGTACCAGCACGCCGGCGACACCCGGCACACCGCGGGAGTTGACGATCCGGACCATCGGCGGCCGCGGGGAATCCGACAGGCTCAGCAGGCCACGGAGTGAGGTGGCACGGTGCGCCAGATCCAGTACGTGCTCCTGATGGGCCGCAATGTCGGCGCGCAGGGTCGCGCTGCCTTCGGCCATCAGCACATCGCGCATCGCACGCAGGGTGTCCACCGGCCGCACCCCGTCGATCTCCGTGGGCAGCGACCAGGCCGGCTGTGCGGCGTTGCGGAGGACGGTGTTGACGAACGCCGGGCCTTTGTGGCGGTGCCACGTGACCATGACGCGACGATTGTGATGCACCAGATCGCGTACCTCGGCCATGTGGCGGCGGACCAGTCCGCCCAGCCGGCGACCCGGTTCGCCGGCCTCCAGGGTGGTCCAGGCGGCATGGAGCGCCGACGGGTCCACGGGCTCCCCGCCGCGGCTGATCGCAATGCCCGGGGCGGCGACCGCGCCGCCGCCCGTGGTGAGGCCGGGCGGAAGCAGTTCGGTGTTCAGGAGCTTGAAGGCCGCTCCCACGAAGATGCCCTGAGACCGCGCGGTGAGGATCTCGACCGGCTCGCTCTTGCCTTTGACGAGGACGAGCTGCTTGACCCCTTGCGCAAGGATGCCCACCACCCTGCGGCTGTCGTCGACGATGGGTGCGCCCGAGTCCCCGGGCAGCGAGAAATGCCTGCCTCTGACGATCAGCGTCGGTTCGGAGGCGGTGCCGCCGACCGACACGTTCAGCCCGGAATTGTCGAACTGCGCTTTGATCTTCTGCGGGGTCATCGTCGGATCCGCGGTCTCGTACCGCAGCATGTCCAGCCGGTACTCGGAGACCGGCTCCTGCCCGGGGGGAGGCACGGCCTCGATCTCGAAGACCCATGCCTGTCCCACGACGACCTGACCGCCGCTGAGCTCCTTGGTCGTCACCCGCCTCAGCGCCACCATCTTCCCGCGCGAATGCTGGGTCTTCGCGCCGTACTTCTGCACGGGGATCTGGCGCTCGGCGGGCAGCGGCGAGACTCCCTCGGACGAGCTCGTCGGCTCGGACTCGGAGAGCCGCCATTCCGCGATCAGGTCACGCGCCTCGGTGATCTTCCCAATCTTCGGGACCTCGTTCGACGTGTTCGTCCGGGCGTCCAACTCGACGAGTGCGGCGTCCACGGCGAAGTGGACCTGGCCGATCTTCACTCTGGCCTGGATGGCCTCGTCCTTCAGCGGCTGAAGGGTCTCGCGGACCACGTTCCCGATGGGGTTGTTCCACTCGAGCTCACAGCATTCGCTCAGCTTCGGCGAGTACACCAGCCTGGAATCCGCCACCTCCTGACCGAGCGGCGCCACTCCGAGGACGTGCGCGCAGGTCAGCATGTACCGCCCCTGCCCTCCGATCTTCCGGACGATCAGCCCGGCCGTGCCCTGGTCGAAGTTGCCGTGCTTGCCCCGCGTCACCCCCTTGCCCGCGTGCACGCTGGGTTTGCTGGAATGCGGGACGGCACGGGGCTTCAGAAGCTCCAGGAGTGACGGCTTCCCTTCGCCGCCAACATTACTCACCGTCACCTGCCAGCCTGCCCATGCGCCCTGACGAGCGCGGCTGAGCCCTCTGGAGACCACGTGCGGACCACCTCGTTCGGCCTGGACGACCAACCGTCTCGCTACAGTGCGTTACGATCTTCATTGCACACGTGACTGAATGCGAGCGCAAGTACCCGATGGGGTGAGTCACCGCGTACGGGCGTCCGGCCGGCAACGGCTCGTCCGCCGGCGCGGGAACAGGTTCCGCTGCCGAGGTCGACCTCGTGACAGCTGGAGTGAATCCGGTCCGCCGCCGTCAGGACAGGGCTTGGGGCTCACCGACGGGACCGATTCCGGCGAGGAATGGTGTCGCCACGTCAGGCCGCGACCTACGGCGTGGTGGGCGGAACGGGCCGGGGTGGGGGCGCTGTCAGTTGTCTGCGCTACGGTCGTCATCCCCTGCGCGGGGTGCCCGTTGTCGCCCGGCCTCTATCTCAGGCCGGGCGGCAACGAGTTGGCCGTCCCCCTACTTCGGCACGGGGGCCGGGCCTCTTCCGGATGGAAGGGCGACACCGAGGTGTACCGCCTCCATATGAGGGGGTCCCCGAGAGGAATGCAAGGAAAACCGGGAACTTCGCCCGCACGGCCTACCCTGTGTGCTTCTACGTGCACGGAAACGGTCGTTCCGGCCTTTCGGCTGACCGTCCACGACTCCTAATGTTCCGTGATTCCTTGATCACGTCGCGTGATCAGCCCGTGCCGGTCCATGCTGATGCTCCCTCACCGGCGGATCGGCACCCGCCTGTTGAAGGGGCCTACTCGGCGTGGCCTTCCGGATGGCTGCGGCATTACACCAAGGAATGGTGATGGACAGGAAGAGGATGGCGGCAGCAACGGCGCTGACGCTGGTGACGTCGGTCGTGTTCGGCTGGAGCGTGGTGATGGCGGTGACGGGCCACGCGGCCCTCATCGCCGTGGCTGCCCCGGTCCTGGGCCTGACAGTGACCCAGGTCCTGCACGGCGCCCGCCCGCAGACCCCACCGACCGTCGGTCAGCGCGCCGCGGCCGCGAACGACAAGGAGGACGACGCCCCGTGACGACGTCGTTCACCACACCGGGACCGGCCCCCGAACCCGTCCCGCTGCGCCCGGGCCGCAAGCTGGGGCCCATCGCGGCCACGGTCGGCAGCGCCCACCGCGCCTGGCTGGATCCGACCCGCGAGCATTACCTGACCAGCGGACGCACCCTCAACGACCTCAGCCTGCGCATCCCGCTGGCCAAGTCCAAACTGTCCGAGCTGTTGCGCGGCATCGGTCACTACCCCCGCTGGGAAGTGATCCACCGTCTGGCCGAGGAACTGGACATCCCCGGCTGGCCGCTGCACCGCCTGTGGAAGCAGGCCGCCCTGGACGCCGGCAAGACCCGGGACTGGATCGAACGGTCCACCGAGAACACCGCCGGCACCGTCACCACCGCCCCGTCCGGGCCTCCGCTGGAGCACGGTGCCCTGCGCTCCATGGTCACGGCGGGCTACCGCCGCTACGCCGGGGCCTTCCTGCCCGACCCGGCGACCCGTGACGCCGCGATCGAGGACACCTTCGCCATCCTGTGGCTGTCCTTCGGCGACGCCCTCGCCAGCCCCGACACCCGCCGCTACGCCTGGGACATCCTTCGGGCCACCGTCCAGGCCAAGGCCGACCACCGCGACCACCGGCCCCAGCTGACCGGGGCCGCCTTCGACACCGTAGCCCTCCGCGAACAGCCCTCCCCCGAAGGCGAGATGGCGCAGCTGGCCGAGACCCTGGAACTGTTCACGGCGATCAGCCGCCTGCCCGACGGCCAGCTCGACGTCATGGTGCTGCGGCGCCTGTGCGGGTTCACCGCCGAGAAGGTCTCCGACCTCCTCGGCATCCCCCTGGCCGCCGTCCGGTCCAACGAACGCCACGCCGAACGATTTCTGGAAGACACCATCGAGCTGCCCGACACCGGAGGAGCCACGCCATGACCATGCTCGACGACATCCTCGCCAGGGCGCTGCTCGTCCACGATCGCGCCGTTCCCCGCGACACCGTCGCACCCCGCGAGACCGCATCGACCGGACAGTCCCCCACCGATCGGTATCGCACCGGCCATTCCCCGTTCGCCCCGGGCCCGTTCGGCGCAGGCCCGGGCACACCGGGCCATGCCCAGTCCGGCCGTCCGCCGGCCTCCTCGGCGAGCGCTGCCGAGGACCTGCGCGCCCTGTGCGAGACCCTGATCCGCCACACCCCCGCCACCGCCGTCTCCGCCTTCGTCACCGACCAGGTACCCGAACCCCACAGTGCCCTGGTCCTGGCGTGCGTCCTGCAACTGACGGACACCGACGACGCCGCCCGCTTCTGGTGGCAGTACGCCGCCGGTGCCGGCCAGCCGGGCGCCGCGTACTGCCTCTACCTGCACCACCTCGCTCTGGGCGAGACGCACGCCGCCCGATGGTGGCACACCCAGACCGACGAGGACGGGCCGCCGGCCCCTCGCGTACGCACCACGATCCGCTGGGACGACGACCCGGTCGTCCTGTGCCACGAGGACAAGGCCTCCACCGCCACGATCGTGCGTGTCCTGAGCAATCTCGCTCAACAGGCCAACCGGCCCCGCTCCGCCGTGGTCTCCGAGCTGATGGAGTACATGCCCACCGCCGTCGCCATCGGCTACCTCCGCGAACCCGACAGCGAACTGCCCCTGCCCGGCCCTGCCTTCGCCCGAAAGATCCAGACAGTGCTGGACGCTGCCTCCGACCGGCCGGACAGCCCCGACGACCGCCCGGCCCAGCGGCGTGACACCCACCACCCCGCGTTGGTCTCCCGCGAGACCGCCAAGGCCACGACCCGCTGAAGCGGCACGCCCGCGGCCCGGGGCACCCGGCGATCCCGTCATAGCACCCTGACCGGCCCGCACGAGGAATCCTTCCGCGGCGCTGTCACATTCTCGCGCGCGGCGGTGTCTATACGGAGCAGCCCTGCCGAACAGCCGGGCGCAACAGTCGAATCACTCGGAGGAACACGTTGAGACTGAACCTGAGGCAGAACCTGAAGTACCGCGTCCTCACACTCGTCGCGGCGACCGCCGTTCTCGCCGGAAGCTCCCTCACGCTCGGAGCGGATGGCGCGGCGGCAGCGGACTGGACGTTCAAGAAGAGCGCGGTGTCCTCCAACGGAAGCTTCTCCATCGGTGCCTACAACAACGGCACCTACGCCGGCGCCATGGTGTGGAACGCCGACCCCATCACGTCGACCGGCATCCCCGGCGACGCGTTTCAGGTGGTCGACCGGCTCTCCGACGGCTGGGGCATGGAAGCCACCATGATCATCCCGGTGACGGGGCGCGTCGCCACCACACGCGGCCACGCAGCCGTCTACTACAGCCCCTGGAACACCGGTGATCTGAGGGAGGACACCCAGGTCTCCATCCAGCTCTGCGCCGTCGCCGGCGATCGGAAGGTGTGCAGCGCCGCGTACAGCGGCCACGCGTAGCCACGGCCGGCCCACGCACGCGAAGTCTCACCGCCCGCCCCGGAGCACCTCACGGGGCGGGCGGCGGGATCGCCTACTCCGCCACCGGCCCGGCCTCGGCTGCCCCCACCCGGCGTCACCTCAGGCGCAGCCAGAGCTACGGGCGTCTGCTGAAGCCCTTGCCGTCGTAGAAGCTCTCGCCGGGCCTCCTGCTGAAACCCTTGCCGTCGTAGAACGCCTCACCCGGCCGCCTGCTGAAACCCTTGCTGTCGGTGAAGGCGTCCCCCGGACTCCTCCTGAAGCCCGCGTAGTCGGTGAAACTCTCCCCGGGCATCCTGCTGAAACCCTTGCCGTCGTAGTAGCTCTCGCTTCTGGAGTACACGGGTCCCCCTCCTCATCAGCGACTTCGGAGCGACCCGGCTGCTGCCGCCTGACAGCCATTGCCCAACCCTGACGTCGACGTTAATCCAGCCTCGCCGGTTCCCGTCGCCGGTCGTGCCGTCGAGCCGCTCCCGCAGGGTATCCCGCGCGACCGGTGCCTGAGGCATGCATCGACAGGCTCGAACTGCCCCGCCTACGGCTCGCGGTGGCCCGGGCCGACCGGCGCGGTCGGCGTCGGTGCGGTCGGCGGGACTCCCGTGAACGCGGCGCCGGCGATGGCCAGCACGTAGTCGGTGTACTCCTTGCCCGTGCCCGTCCCGTTCGGGTTCAGGGAGTACACCACACGGCGCTTGAGGTCGGGCGTGGCAAAGAAGCCATTCTCCCATCCGGGGCGCGAACCGGTCTTGCCCCAGACGGTCACGCCGTTGTCGAGCGTGAGGCGCATCAGGCCGACGGGGGCGAAGCAGGCGTTGCCGCCGGCGCCGCCGCAGTGCTTGTTCTGGGGCGCGTTGGGGACCTCGGGGACGGAGAAGGCCAGTTTCTGCACCGCCGGCGGCAGGAGCCGGCCGCCGAGGAGAGCGGTCAGGAATCGGTCGAGGTCGGCCGCGGTGGAAATCATCCCGCCCTCGGCCCACGGGTAGGGACTCTGCTCGGTGACCTCGTCCAATCCGGCGTACACCCGCGCGTGCGGGCTGGGGATGGTGATGTCGTCGGCGGCCGGGAGGCTGGTGTGCCGCAGCTGGAGGGGGCGCAGGATCCTGTGGTCGAGCTCGTCCCGGAAGGAGTTGCCGGTGACCTTCTCGACCAGCAGCCCGACGACCAGCGTGTTGAGCCCGTTGTACTGCTGGACAGTGCCCGGCGCGGGCCGGTACTTCCGCCATGCCTCGTCGGCGGCGGCGAGCGCGAACGCATCCCGTACCCCGTCGACCGGTGCGACGCTCATGAGCCACCAACCCGGACCGCTCTTCGGGGTGGGGGTCGGAGCGGGCGCCGGAAACCCGCTGGTGTGATCAAGAATCTGACGTACAGTCACCTCACTGTACTCGGCGGGGATCAGCTCCGGCAGGTGGGACCGCACCGGGTCGTCGATCCCGATGCGGTGCTCGGCCACGAGCTGCAGCGCGACCGTGTGGGTGAAGGCCTTGGTCACGCTTCCGATGCGGAAGTGGGCGTCGGCCGACACCGGTCCGGCGGTGCCGGTCCACAGCGGCCCGCGACCCGGGCCGTCGACCCTGATAAGCGCACCGGCCTGATACCCGGGCAGTGGGGTGATCAGCTTCCGCAGCGGTTCGGCGTCGAAGCCGGCGGAGCGGGCGCGGGAGGCTGCCGTGGCCGCGGAGGGCGCGGCGTCGGTGGCGGTGGCGACGGGGACGCCCGCACCGAGCGTGAGGGCGACCGTGGCCGTGCCGGCCACGACGAGGCGGTGCAGTGGGGTGGTGCGGTGTCGCATGGGAGTGCTCCGGATTCGGTCGCTGTGAGGTCAGGTGGGTCGTTCGCCGAACGACCCCAACTCTGCTGTCTCCGACGGGCGTCGGCGATCGGTGATCACCCCGAATCCGTCCCTGATCCGCCCCGGACGACGACCCCGAGTCTTGCCTGACGCGGTCGGCCCGGCGGGGGCACCACCACGGCCCCGCCGCCGGCCCTCGCCGGCCGCTCTCCTCTGCTCGCACGGTGCGATGATCTGGACCTGATGGAGGTTCGGGCGGAGGGGGAAGCCGTGGGTGTCCGGGAGATCGAGGTCGCACACCTCGTCGACGAGGCGACGTACGCCGGCGCGGGCGCAAGGGCCGAGCGGGCCGCGGAGCGGATTCGGGACGTGCTCGACGGGGCGGACCGCGGCGAGACCGTCAACCTGCTCGCCGTCCTCGCCTCCCGCATCGAGGACTCCCCGCCCCGCCCGGCCGCCCACGCCGCCTTCCTCGCACTCCGGCCGACGCTCCTGCGTCTCGTCGAGGATCCGCGTCCGGGCGTGCGCACCATGACGGCCTGGCTCCTCGGGGGGCTCGGCCCCGGCGACGATCCCGCCGAGACGGCCCGCACCGTGGCGGCCCTGCGGTCCCGACTCGCCGACGACGCCGATCCGAGCGCGCGCGCATCCCGGCTCCGCGCCCTCGCCGCCCTCGCGCCCGGCGACCTCTCCGACGACCCCGACCACGAGGAGTTGCGCCACCCGGTCGCCCTGGTTCGGCTCGCCGCCGCAGAACGCGTCCATCGACACCGCGCCGCGTCGCAGTCGCAGCTTCCCTGGCCGGCCGGCTTCGGCCACGTCGTCGGTCGCGCGCTCGCGGAGGTCGTCGAGCAGCCCTGGCCGAGGCGTCCATGGGGCGCGGCTCGATGGGACGAGACGCAGGCGTGGGTGCGACGTCTGGTCGACCAGCCGGTCGAACTCGCCTCGATGGCCGCGACCCTGACCCCGCCGCCGCCCAAGCCCGTCTCGACCGGCGCCGTGCTCGCGGCCCGCACCTGGCTGGCGACGCGCCGAGACGCACCCGCGCGCCTCTGGGGGACCGTCGTCGAGGGCCTGTGGGCGGGCGGTGCGACGACCGACGCCGCCGCACGGGCCCTCCACGACGCCGGTTCCGCTGCCGTCTCGTACGCCGACCGCCTGGTGGAATGGCTGCGTGACGGGCCGTCGCCCGATGCGACCGGTGTCCGCGGGGCGGTCGCGGCCCTGATCGGCATCGGTGACCGGCGGGCGTTGCGGTGGGTTCCGGATCGGTGGTTCTCGCACTGGCCGGTCCCGATCACCGTGCCCGTCGAGTGGGCGCCTGAGATGTTGCCCGGTGCCATCGCGCAGCTCCGCAAGGCTCGCGCCGACGACCCGGAAGTGTCCTCCCTGCTCCGTGCCCTGGCCGCGTGGGGGCCAGTCGCGGCGCCGGCACTCCCGGAATTGCTGCCGCTGCTGTCCGGGCCCTGGGCCTGGGAGGTGACCACCGCCCTCGGGCGGATCGGGCCCCCGGCCAGGGCCGCCGGGCCGGCGCTTCGCGCGTACGCACTCGGGGACGGCCGCCCGGCCCGCCGTGCGGGCGGCGCGCCCGAGCCCGGGATGCCGTGGGCGGGGGCCCCGACCGCGGCGTGGGCCCACTGGCGCATCACCGGCGACCCGGAACCGGCCCTCTCCGTGATCGGCGCGGCGATGCGGCGGGGGACGGGAAGCCCGTTCCACCTCCTCGCCGAGCTCGGGCCGATGGCCCACGCCCACGCGGAAGCCGTACGGGACGTCCTGCGGCAGTCCCAGACGGCGCCGGCCTCCGTCGGACCACGGGCCCGGACGCACGCGGCCGAAGCATGGTGGCGGCTGACCGGCGATCCCGCCGAGGCGGTCCCCGCGCTGCTGCCGGCGTTGTGCCCTGACGGGCTCCGCGACCCGTGGGTCGCGGAGCGCTCGGTGGAACTGCTGGGGGAGATCGGAGCCCCGGCCGCACCCGCGCTGCCCGCCCTGGACGCACTGCTCGCCTCGCCGTGGCGGCACGGCGGCGGTGTGAGGTCGGACGAAGCCATCCGCGCCGTCGCGAGCGCAGCCGTCACCCGCATCCGAGGGAGCGGCTGACGTGCCGAGGGCCGTACCCGCGAGGGTGCCCGAAACGGCCTGTTGGTGCGCCGACCGGATTCACCGATCGCGCCTGTCGTTCCGCCGGTGGCCGGGCACCCTGCACCCTGGCATCCGCCTTCGGTTAGGGTTACCTTGCCTGGCGTGCGGGCGTGCCGGTTCGGGTTCCCGTGTCGCAGGTGGCAGCCATGAGACGGAACGGGCAGAGGCAGGGTGTACGTGAGAGACGGTGACCGGGCTTGTGCGCGTCGTACGTCCGCTGGGGCGGGCCGCCCATGCCGGTGACGGGATTCCCCGGTTCCGGCCCGGAGCTCGGGACGAGGCGCCGTGGATGAGATCGCCCTCACGGCAGGCGCCCTGTACGTCATCGTCCTGCTCCGTGCCGGAGGGACGTTCGCGGTCGGGTGGCTCGCCGGCGCCGGCGCCCGGCGCAGCAGGTTCGCCGGGCGGATCTCCTCGGCGAAGTTCCTGCGCGCCGAGCGGGCGATCCAGCGGTGGGGAGCGCCGGTGGTGGCCGTCTCGTTCCTGACCGTCGGCTTCCAGACCGCCGCGAACTTCCTCGCGGGCAGCATGCGCATGCCATTGCCGCGCTACCTCCCCGCCCTGTTCCTGGGCGGAGCGGCCTGGGCGATGATCTACGCGACCGCGGGCCTCGGCCTGCTCGAAGTGCTGGGAAGGCTCTTCGACGAGCAGCCGGCCCTCGGGGTGTCCGGCGTGGTCGGTCTCCTCCTCGCGGTGTGCGGGGTGGTGGCGTACCGCAGAAGAAGGTCGGCCATGCCCTCCGGTGACACCGCCGCCGAAGAATCGTGAGCCCGTCCCACGAGGGCGGGTGATGGGCGGGAGTTCCCGGGTGGCACGCTGGAGCGATGCGACCTGGAACCAACGTCACCCTGAAGGGCCTGCGGCTTCTGCTCAACGAGTGGGACCCGATCGGCGTCGCCGACGAAGTGCCGGACGAGTACGACTGCATGCTCGCCCCTGTGCTGAAGCGGCTCCGCGCCGGCGCCGACGAGGCGGAGCTCGGTGAGTTCCTGAGGCACCACGTCGAGGATCACTTCGGTCTCACCCCTCTGCCGTCGGCGACGGAGGCGGCAGCCGCCCGAGTGGTCTCCTGGTGGACGGCTGCCGGCAGCGCCCATGACACCGGCAGCGTGTAGCCACTCCCACAGTGCGCGCGGTCACCACTCGGCGATGAGCGGCGTGTCCCGTTCGTGGTGCCGCCAGGCTTCGGTGAGGTGGGTGAGGCGGGCGGGCGCGGCGATGCCGCGTACGGTTGCGATCTTGTCGCCTGCGATGTCGAACGTCACGGCGCCGATGACCTGGTCGCCGAGTACGAAGAGGATGGCGGGGGCGCCGTTGACGACCGCGTAGTGGACGGCGGGCGTGCCACCGGCCAGTCGACGCTTCGCCGGGGTCGGCTTGAAACCGGCCCGTGCAACGGCGGCGATGCGCTGCGGAGTGTCGAACCGCAGCAGCTTCGCGGCCAGGCCGGCGCCGTCGGAGATCGCGGTCGCGTCGTCGGTGAGCAGCGCCACCAGCCGTTCGGTGCGGCCGGAGGAGGCGGCGGCGAGGAATTCCTCGACGATTCTGCGGGCGGCTGCCGGGTCGGCTTCGCCCCCGCCGCGGCGCACGGCGGTGATGCGGCGACGGGCCCGGTGGAGGTGCTGCTGGCTCGCGGACTCGGTGATGTCGAGGATTTCGGCGATCTCGGCGTGGTGGTAGGAGAACGCTTCCCGTAGGACGTACACCGCCCGCTCCAGCGGTGACAGGCGTTCCATGAGCGTCAGCACGGCCAAGGAGACGGATTCGCGTTGCTCGAAGGTGTCGGCCGGGCCGAGCATCGGGTCGCCGTCGAGGAGCGGTTCGGGCAGCCAGGCGCCGGCGGTGCGTTCGCGGCGGACCTGTGCCGAGCGGAGCCGGTCGAGGCACAGGTTGGTGACGACCTTGGTCAGCCACGCTTCCGGCACCCTGATCCGCTGCCGGTCGGCGGCCTGCCAGTGCAAGAACGCGTCCTGCACGGCGTCTTCGGAGTCGGTGGCGGAGCCCAGCAGCCGGTAGGCCAGGGAGGCCAGCCGGCTGCGGCTGGCCTCGAACCGGGTGATGTCGAAGCGGTCTGCGGCGGTGCTGTCCACGCCGATCACCCTACGCGGCAGCCTTCTCTGCGGAGGCGTACTGCGCGGGAGCCAGGCGGTGCTTGCGCTTGGGCAGGCCGAACGTCGGGTGCGCGCTGGCCCACAGCGACATCCTCAGGATGCCCGCCTTGAAGCGTGCGGCCTTCCGGCCGCCCACGTACTTCGGCTTCGCCCGCCCTTCGCCGTCGACCGTCTGGAAGATCCCGTCCTGCCTCCCGAGACTGATGTGATTGCCCACGTAGACCAGCTTGTTGTGTGCGACCGTGCGACCGGTCAGGCGTCCCACGATCGCGGCCGTGGCCTGCATGCCGGTGTAGCCGGCCGAGGCGCAGGACATCGGCAGCGGCCGGCCGTTGTCGCCGACGGCATGGACGCTGTCGCCGGCGGCGTAGACGTTCGAGTGCGAGACCGACCGCATGGTGCGGTCGACGACGATCCGACCGTCCTCGGTGACCTCCAGCCCGCTCTCGGCGGCGATGGGACTGACGGCGAACCCGGCCGTCCACACGGTCGCGTCGGACGCCAGGACGGTGCCGTCGGCGCACAGCACCCGCGCCGCTTCGACGGCTTCGACGCACGTGTGCTCCAGGACCGTGATGCCCAACCGGGCGCAGGCGCGGCGCAGGTGGCCGCGGGCTCCGTCGGACAGCCGGGCGCCCAGTTCGCCGCGGGCGATCAGCGTCACCGACAGGGCGGGCCGGGACTCTGCGATCTCCGTGGCGGTCTCGATACCGGTCAGCCCGTCACCGACGACCAGCACGTTCCGGCCCCCGGCCGGCCCGCTCCCGTCTCGCCCGCCCAGGCCGCCCAGGCCGTCCAGGCGCTCGCGCAGGCGCAGCGCGGAGGGCCGGGAGGCGACGTCGAAGGCGTGCTCGGCCACCCCGGGGACGCCCTGGTCGGCGCCGTGGCTGCCCAGCGCGTAGAGCAGCGTGTCATAGCCGACCTCGCCGCCGCCCGCGGCGTCGGCCACCGCCACGACCTGCCGCTCGGGTTCGACCGCAGTCACGCGGGCCTGACGAAGCCGCACCCCCGTGCCCGCGAAGACGTCCGCGAGCCGGGGAGCCTCGACCTCCTGTCCGGCCACGAGCTGGTGCAGCCGCAGCCGCTGGACGAAGTCCGGCTCGGCGTTGACCACGGTGATCTCGATGTCCGCCGGGGACAGCCGACGGGCCAGGGTTCCGGCCACGTACGCCCCGGCATAACCGGCGCCGAGGACGACGATGCGGTGCTTCATGTGCTGCTCCTGTCGTTCGTTTTCGTGTTCCCGGTGACTTGAGCGGAGCAGCACGTCAATTCCTGACAGCCGAGGAAGGTGATGTGGGTCACCATGGGGCAAGAGCGCTGGGGCAGCCCGGCCCGGCCAGGGAATCAGGCGTTGGCGTACTGGGCCGCGTACTCCTCGCTGGGCGGAACGACGGTGATGACGTCGATCAGCACTCCGTCCGGCGCGGCGACGATGAAGTGGCGCTGGCCGAACTCCTCGGTACGCAGCGGCAGCACCTCACGCAGGCCGGCCCCGACCACCAGCCGCTGGTACTCCGCGTCCACGTCGTCCACCTCGAAGTTCAGCAACAGACCGCCGTTGATCGCGTTCCGGTGCCCCTCGGGAACCGTCGGGTGGTCATGGTCGAGGAGAGCGAGTTCGTACTGCGGGGCATCGGGGCGGCGCAGGCTGACGTACCAGTCCGCTTCGAAGGTCACCTCGAACCCGAGGTGTCGGGTGTAGAAGGCGCGGGAGGCCGCCACGTCGCGGGTGGCGAGGACCGGGTAGAAGCCGCCGAGCCTGGTCGTGGGCATGGTGGTGGGTTCGTTCGTCATCGCAGAGGTCTCCTCCAGATCCGTTTCACATACCCCCGGTATGTGAAGTACGGCGTTAGCATACCCCGGGTACGCGAAATGGAAGGGCGGTACGTTCGATGCCGGTCAACCGGGCACAGCAGCGGGCGGCCACGCGGCAGGCGCTGCTGGCCGAAGGACAGCGGCGCTTCGCCGCCGACGGCTACCACCACGTCGTGCTGGCCGAGGTGGCGCAGGCCGCCGGAGTCACCAAAGGCGCGGCCTATCACCACTTCGACAGCAAGGCCGGGCTCTTCCGGGCCGTCGTCCGCGAGGTCCAGCACGACCTGGGCGAGCGGGTCGCGGCCGCGGCCGAGCAGCACGAGGACCTCTGGGAGCAACTCCGGGCCGGCTGCCGGGCCTTCCTCGCCGCGGGCACCGACCCCGCCGTACGGCAGATCCTGCTCGTCGACGCGCCGACCGTGCTCGGCTGGGACGAATGGCGGACCCTGGACGAGGAGTCCTCCGCCCGACACCTCACAGAAGTCCTGGCAGCGCTGGCCGCAGCCGGCGTCATCGCCGACGAACCCGTGGACGCCCTGGCCCGGCTACTCTCCGGAGCGATGAACGAGGCCGCACTCTGGATCGCGCAGGGCGGGGACCCGCAGGCCGCGGAACGGGCGCTCGACCGACTCCTGGCGGGGCTTCAGGTGAGGACGTTGACGGCACGGGCGACCACCAACCCGAGGATGAGCAGGGAGACAAGGGACTGAATGCCCATGGCGATCTTCGCCCAGGGAGCCAGGGGCATCACGTCGGTGGGACTGAACGCGGTGGCGTTGGTCAGCGCGAGGTAGAAGTAGTCGACGAAGCGGGGCCGCCAGTCGGCATCGGCCAGTTCCGGGTTCAGCTGCTGGGGGAAAGCGAGCGCGGGCGTTGCGGGCATGCGGTGGAGACGTGCCGCGGCCCCGCCGCAGTCGAGCTCGAAGTACAGCAGGGCGAAGGTCAGAACCGTGCAGGCCCACACCGTGCCGCCGGTCTGCAGCAGGCTGGTGGCGGAGCCGGTCGCCTCACCGCTGTGGAGGATGTCGTCGACCAGCTGGACGGTGGCCCAGACGGCGCTGAGCGCGAGAACGCCCACCAGGGCGATCGACAAGGCGCGCAGTACCGTCGAGCGCCGGTCGATCCGGCCCGGGTCGCCGGCGATGAGCGCCAGGAGGAGCAACCCCTCGACGGTCGGGAGCACCCAGCGAGGCGCGAGGTGGAGGTCGTCGGGGAGCAGGAGGGTCAGCACCATGGCGGCGACGACGGCCGTGGCCATCGGCCAGCGGGCCTCACCGACCGGCTCCTGCCGACGCGGGCTCGCGGTTGGCTCGGGGATGCGTCCGGTCACGGTGGCAGGCCCTTACGGTCGAGTGCGGGAGCGACTGTCGCCGTCCTTGCTTTCGGAGGCGCTGATCAAGTGCCCAGCGAAGCGCAGCCTCGCCCCGGCTCTCCGGAGCCACGCAGCAGCCCACCCCCAATGGGCGACGAACCGGCGCCGGGACTCCAGCAGCGCCCCCTGGTGGCCGGCCGTGTCGTCGGCTCCCCGCAAATTCGGTGGAACGCCGCTGCCGTACGCACTTACCGTGGGTCCGCCCCACGATCCCACTGTGAAAGACGTGCCGTTGTACACCCAGTGAGTCTCACGATCGCCCTTCGCGCGCCGCACATGTGCCCCGCGCTCCCTCTCGCTGCGGTCTTCTCACTGAAAGCGGTACATCTCCGTGTCCAAGAACCGGGTGGCCTTGCCCACCCATCTGCCGATCCTTCTCCGCCGTGTCCATGCAAGCCTCGACGTGCGGTCCCGCGTTACGGGCGGCTCAGGTCGCCTCATGAGGCCGGCATGGCAGTCACCGTACGGTCCGCCCCCGCACCGGGCGCACCGCGGCCGGTGGGCGCCTGTGCCGGTACTGGCCAGGTCTCGTTCCACGCTGCGGCTCCGACGCGGCCAGTGCGACTGACTGCCTGATCGCCTGATCGCCGAGCGCTTGCTGTGAGCCGAGGTCGACAGAGACTGCCGTACGAGGGGCCATCACGTCGGTGGCCGGACCGCCTCAGCGGCAGGTCTCTGTCGGCTCTTCTACGCGCCCTCGAACCGTGCCAGGACGAGGGTCAGCGGCAGTGCGACGACGGCGAGTGCGAGACCCGCGGCTGCCAGGCCGCCGCGGATATCCCGCTTGCCGCGTATCCCCAGATAGGCGGCAATCGGCGGAAGCACACACCCGAGAAGCAGACTGAAGTGCCAGCCTTCCTCCTTGAAGAAGAAGACCATCACGCCCAGGCACGCCGGCACCGACGCAACAGTCAGCGCCCGGCAGCGGGAAAGGAAGAGCTCGAAGTCGTCCACTCCACCGAAGAAACTCATGACTCGGCCCCTGTCTCCCTGTCCGCTACTCGCGGCGTGATCATAGTGATGGGCTCCTCTCTTGGCCCCGTCCGCCGGGGGCCGCCGGCCGGGCGTGCGGCGGGCCTCAGAGGCGGAGTGCTCCGGGGAACGCGCCGTGGCCCACGTCCGGTGCGGTGACCGCGAGCCATCCGTGGCCGACGACCCGGGTCTCCGGGCCGACCTCGCCCGGGTCCACGGACAGGTGCACGCAGGCTTCGCGGGCGCCCGCGGTACCCGTGTTGGGCGGCACGTCGTCGTCGGGTTCGTCGGACTCCAGGGTCTCCCAAGGGAGGGGGTCGCCTTCCCACTCGGGCTCGCTGTCGGCCGCGTACCGCCGGATCACCCGGCCGTTCTCCGCGACGAACCACACGTCGGAGCCGCCGGCGTCGTCGAGGAAGAAGAGCTGGGCGTGCCCGCAGTGCGCGCTGACCCGCTCCACGGCTTCGACCATCCCGTCCCACAGGTCGTAGCCGATGAGCAGGTCGGACGAGCCGAAGACGAGCCGCCAGCCGTCGAGTTCCGGTGTGACGAAGACCCGCCCGACCACACGGTCACTCGCCCCTGGCCCGGGGACGGTGAGCTCCCGGCCTTCGGATGCCTGGATACCGCCGGTGACCGTGATGGGCTGGGGGTCGTGCAGGCCGAGCGCCGGGAACACTCCCTCGTACGACGCTCCGGGTACCGCCATCCACCAGGCGCTCAAGGTCGTCTCGGGCAACTGCGGCGTCTCGTCCGCGATCTTCACCTGAATCAGCCGCGCGACCGCCGCACGGTCCCGCTCGTCGAGCGCGTCGGCGCCGCCTCCTGCGACGAGCGCGGCCAGCGCGCCCCGCCGGAACTGCTGCGGCACGGCAGGATCGCGACGAAGCGCTCGCAGCCGCGGCCGGAAGGGCTCGTGCAGCAGACGGGCGTAGCGGGACGCCTCGTGCGGTACGGGCGCCCGGCCTCGGGCGAACGCCTTCGCCAGGGCCCGCACTCCGGTCTCAGAGTCCCACTGCAGCCGGACAAGCCCGCGGAAGCCAATGCCGGACCGCCCGTAGTCGCCTTCCGAAGCCAACTCCGCGTACTGGTCGGCGCAGCGCTCGTCGAAACCGTCCAACAGCTTGTGCGCCAGCCAGCCTTGCAGCTCCTTGCGCTGCCAAGCCGCCAGCACCTCGTCGAAGGCCGGCGGCCCGATGTGCCGCAACGCCTCCAGAAACGGACGCAGCCCGGCTCTCTCCTCCACGGCCGCCGCAGCGCGCAGCAACGCCGGGACCGAACGGCCGGGCTGTTCTGCCAACTGCCGGACGGCGGCCTCGACGCGCGCGGCGTCGTCGCCGGCCATGTCTTCGAGCAGAGAGTCGATCTTCATACGTCAGAACCCTAGCCGGACGCACTGACAGGGTAGGGACAGCGGTACCGACGGAAGTCATCCGCGCTCGTGCTCGTACGCCGAGAAGGGCCGTACCCCCCAGCCCCACCGCGCGGTGACGACCAGGTCGTCGTACACAAGCAGGCCCGCCAGCTTGCCGATCTTGTGGTCCATGTCGACGCCGGAGTCGCCGTTCTCCTGCTCGTCGCCGGTGGCGGCGTTCAGGATGAGCAGCTGGTCGATGCCGTCGTACTTGCGGCCGCGGGCGGCCAGGGCCGTGACCCGGCCTCCGGTAACGTCGAGCGCGAGGACGGGGCTGCTGACGGCCTCGTCATGGCGCCACACCTCCGTACCGTCCTCAAGGTCGAAGGCGACCACGCGGTCGATGTACGTCTTGCCGCTCTTGCCTCGTGCGGCGGCGAAGAGCCGCCCGTCCGCAATGGCCACACGTGCCGGGTCGTGCGACGGGATCCGGCCGTGAGCGCCGGTGGTCCCGATCCGGCCGCGGGCCTTCCCGTCCTCGCCGAACGCGAGGTACGCGCCCGGCGTGCCTTCCGCCGTCCCGCCGACCTGGACGACCAGCGGCTCGGTCGCCAGCACCGTCACCTGCGCGTCCGTGCCGGGTGTCGGTCGAGTGCCAAGCGGTACGGTCCATTTCTGCGTTCCGTCGGCCGGGGCGAACGCGGCGAGCCGCAGTTCGGTGCGGTCGCAGGTGAGCACGGCGACGACGTGCCGCTGCCCGGCGGCGACCCGTTCGGGCACACAGCCCTTCGGGACGGCAGCCTTCCAGCGCGGAGCGCCGGTCCGTAGGTCGAAGGCGCGCAGGGCCTCCGTCCCGGGGACGGCAGGCCGGTACGTCTCCAGGATCCACTTGTCGTCGGCGTCGCGCAGCACGGCGATGCCGCCCCCGACGGCGACCAGGTCGGTGAGCGATTCGGTCTGGTCCGCCGGCGCGCGCGGCGTGTGCCAGAGTTCGCGGCCGGTCGTGAGATCGAGCGCCGCAACTGTCGTACAACCTGGGCCCGTGTCCCTGTTCCCCCGGGCGATCAGCGCGACGAAGCCGTCCGCGCGGCGGCTGACGGCGCAGACGTGCTCCTGTCCGGGTGGGGCGTACTCCCAGCGCTCCTTCCCCGTCCTCGCGTCGAAGGCGGTGACCGCGTCGTACCGACTGCGCACGAGCGTGTCGTCGACCAGCCAGGCGCCGTTGCCGTAGTCCCTGGCGTTGCTGTCGACCGGAGCCTCCCAGGCGACCCGCAGCGAACCCTCCGAGGAGGAGCAGCCCGCGACGAGGCCGACGACGAGCACCGCGGCAACGGCGGCGGCGAGCTGTCGACCGCGCGACTGCCGCATTCTCCGACGGACCGACGGCCACCGCCCCGGTCTCGGTTCCGTGTCGTCGGTCGAACGCGTCGCCATGCGGATCCCCACCCCTGGTTCGAAACAGTCGAGTCCTCGTCAGGCTAGGGGATTCGTGATCACACGAGTCGCCCGGCGATGACGATCGACTGAACCGTGGCGAGGTGACCTGCGGTGACGCGACCGTGGCAGCTCGCTTGAAGGTGACTGCGCCTACGCAAGTTCCTTCCGCATCAACGTGCACATCGTTTCGTAGCGGCGCAACGATCCATCGGGGCGCTGCTCGTCCCAGGAGTCCGGCTGACGGTCGTAGGCGATGTATCCCAGTCGCTCGTACAGGGCACGTGCCCGAGGATTCCTTTCCTCCACACCCAGTTCGGCCAGCCTCAGACCGCGGCTTCTGATCCGCGCTTCAGCGGCCTCGACAAGGAATGTGCCGATCCCACACGACTGCAGTGCGGGGTGGACTGCCAGCTGCCACAACGTACCGACGCCCTCCTTGACCTGGTAGTCGACGCCGCCCTTCGCCACAGGGATGTCCGTGGCGGTGCAGATGGCGAGGTAATCGACCTCACCGCGCCGCGAACGGTCCAACTGCTCCGCGACGCGGGCCAGGTGGTGGTCGGACCCGGCCCACCCACACGACGCCAGGTCGGCATGGGTCAAGTCTCGGGCCGACAGCTTCAACACAACGTCGATCACCTTCAGTTCCTTCCTCCGGCGAGCCAGCATCCACGCCGATCACACACCGTGCAATGCGGTTTCCGGTTTCCACCGCCGGCTCGCCCCAACGCATCTGGCAAGATCAGCTTGTGGCTGGACATGCAGTGACCCTCGACGGAATCGAACTCGCCGACTGGCCCGCGGTCCACTCCTGGGCTTCCCTGGCCGAGGTCTGCCGCTTCCAGGCCTGGGGACCGAACACCGAAGAGCAGACGCGTGTGTTCGTGGCGATGGCGGTCGACGCCTGGGCCGACTCACCTCAGCAGCGGTTCGCCTACGCAGCGCGCATCGAGGGCGAGGTCTTCGGCATGGGCGAGCTCCACATCCGCAGCCGGCGACAGCGCCAAGGCGAGATCACCTACTCCGTGCATCCCCGCGTCTGGGGACAGGGCGTCGGAACGGCGATCGGGCGGGAACTGCTTGCACGAGGGTTCGAGGATCTCGAGCTTCACCGCATCTATGCCACCTGCGACCCGCGAAACCTCGGGTCGGCGCGGGTGCTGGGCAAGCTCGGCATGACGCGGGAAGGACGTCACCGTCACACGACGCTGATCCGCGACGGTTGGCGAGACTCTGACGTCTTCAGCATCCTGGAAGACGAGTGGGCTGAGAGGGCCGGCGCGGACGGACTGTCCACGACGCGTTGTGGGGCTGATGCGAGAGTGGATCCCGGGCACGGTTGATCACCGGCTACCACCCTGCCGTGCCCAGGCCCGCGGGCTCAGGGGTGGCAGACGGTCTCCGGCAGCGGTCCCGGCAGGGCGCTGGCTTCGTCGTGGGTGAGACCGCGGCCGAGGACCTTGCAGATGTGCCGCTTCCACAGCGCTGGGTCGAGCCGGGTGAGCGTCAGGGCGTTCCTGGTGAACCCGAGCCCTGTGCGTTCGGGAGTGCCGAGGAAGGCTGTTCCGTCCGTGGCGATGGTGGCGGCGAAGCCCTGTTTCGCGCCGAACTTGTAGGTGTCCCGGTAGGAGGGATCGTCCGCGGCGAGGAAGACGGCGGTGCTGCCGTAGGCCACGATGAAGTCGGCGCCCGCCGGGTTGCCGACGGTGAACTCCCCTGGTTCCAGCGGCCCGAACGGGCCGAGCACCCGTCGTGGCGGTTGTCCCGGCTCGGCGGACCACAGTTCCACGATGCGGCCCGTGGTGAGAACGGACAGGTACCGCCTGTCCTTGAGGAATACCACCGCAAGCAGGTCATCGCCGAGCGTGATGAGCAGGTCCTTGCGCTCACGGCCTGTCCGCAGGTCGACGGCATGCAGATGCGGTTCCCCGCGCACGTGGACCGCGATCACTCCCGGGACGCGATGCTCCCCGACTGCATATTCCGGCTCGCCGCGGGACGTCAACCGGAGATTCCTGAGGTCGATCGGAGGGTTCAGCCGGCGCCCGCTGCCGGTGTCCCAGTGCTCGACCACGGTGCCGGAGAGCGTCACGAGCCGGCCATCAGCCTGGAAGTCGAGCGCGACGGGCTCACTCTCTCGATGGCCGCGCGTCGTGGTGGGGCGCGCCGCGGTGAAGGTGGAGACCTTCTCCAGCGACGGAAGTCGGCGGACCGTCACCCGGGACCCGTCGGACACATCCGCCATGAGGGTCTCCGAGTCGTTGACGGCGAGGATCTGGTCCTTGGAGGGAGGCGTCCTGACCTTGTCGGACACCTCGGACACCACACGGTTGACTCCTTCGGTCTCCACCAGGGCCAGCCGGCTGCCGCCCTTCCCTGTACGGACCAGCATTGTGCTCCCGTCTCCCAGCAACCGCGGTTCCCCGTAGGCGGTGTCGCCCTCGGCCGTGGTCAGCTTCTCCCCGCTGACCGTGGTGTCTGTCAGAGCGGGCACGACCGGCTTGTCGGCGGTGCCGAGCAGGGGGAACGGCGTGCTGTCGCCGACGGAGAGTGATGGGCCGACGAACGTCCGAGAGCGGTTGTCGCCGGTGGTCTCCAGAAGGTGCCAGTTGCTCATGTCGTCCCGGACGAACCGCTTCCCCGATGGGTCGAGGAGCGTGCTGCGGCCGCACGAACCGGAGTCGTCCCACCGGTGTTTGCGCAGGACGCGTCCGTCCGCGACGCGCACCACCCGGTAGAGGGCACCGCTCCGCGGGGATGTGACATCGTCGTCGCCCTTCCGGCAGGAGAGCGCCACGGTTCCGTCGGCCGACACCCAGCTGCCGCCGTCCGACCGCTCGGACGTGACGTCGGAGGTATCGGTGAGCTGCCGCATGGTGCCGGTCCGGATGTCGACAGCGATCAGCGACCTGTCTGCCGACTCTAGTACCAGTGTGTGGTTGTCGGGCCCGAACCATGCCGCCGTGGCGATGGAGTACTTCTCCGGCAGCACACGCGGTCGCCCGGTCTCCAGGTCCCACACCCGCACAGGGAGCTTCGGCTGGCCGATCACGCCGAACGTCCAGGTGTCATCCGACGATTCGACCAGGAAGCGGGCGTCGCGGGAGAAGGCTGTGACCTTGTAGCCCGCTGCGAGGTCGTCACCGACGCCGTCCTGACCATGGGTCCCGAGCGGGCGGGCCGGTCCGGCCAGGCGTTTCCCCGAAGGGCTGACGTCGTGCCAGACGATCTGGCCGCCGTCGGCGTGCAGGTAGGAGATGCGCCGTCCGTCGAAACTCACCTTGGGAGACCTGACGCGCGAACGCACACGAATGGTCTCCTGCCGCACCGAGCCCTGAGCCGTGCGGACGAACAGCAGCGCACGCCCGCCGTCGGTCGTCACGAGGGTCACCGTGCCGTCCGCGCTCATCGCGGCGTCCCGGAACGTCCCCTCGGCTCCCGACAGGCTCCATTCCAGGTGCCGGACCTCGGAGTAGCGCCGCAGCAGCGCGTTGCGGGCCTCCTGCGTCGGCTGCGTCTCGTACGCGGCGACCGCGGCCAGGGCCGCGTGGCTGGGGTTGGTGCTCACCAGTTCGTCCGACTGGACCGCCAGTACCCGGGAGTGCGCCTCCTTGGCGCGCTGGGCACTGAGCCGGGACTCCAGGACATTGGCGCCGATCAAGGTCGCGATCAGTGCGAGCACCAGAGCTCCGGCCACCCAGCCGGCCCGGGTCCACCGGCGGACGACGTTCCGGCGGCTGTGTGCCTTTGTGAGGAACTCACGCTCCTCCGCGCTCAGTTCCTTCTCGCGTGCGCCGAGCCGTTCGGTGAGGGCGTCGAGCTGGACGCCTCCCGGCAGCAGATCCCTACGGTGTTCACTCCGCTTCCAGCGGTCCAGGTCATGCTGGATCTCGGCCCGTGCGTCGAGGAAGTCGGCGTCGTCACGGACCACTTCGACGAGCTGGGGCCACTGGGTGATCAGTGCTTCGTGTGCCAGTTCTGCGCTCTCGGCCCTGCCGTTTCCGCCGTGCAGGACGAGCAGACGCGCGTCCTCGCCGGCCATGGCTTCGGCCAGGCTCCAGCGCTCCTTACTGGACTCCTCTCGCGTCAGAGCCCGCCGCAGTACGGATCCGCCACCGGGGACCGCGCGGACCAGCCCAGCCAACAGACGTCGCGCCTCCGGCTCTGCGTCGGCGGGGACACAGCTGTTCCACACACGTTCGGCGTGGTCGCGCAGAGCACCACGGACTCCCCCGATCTCTTGGTACACCGCGGCGCTCAGCCGTCCGCCGCGCTGCCGCTCCCACAGTTGTTCCAGCAGGAACCCCAGAAGCGGCAGAACGCCCGGGTCCGTGCCGGTGTCGTCCAGGATCCGCAGGTCCAGGCCCGGGTCGTAGGTCACTCCGGGCGCGCTTTCGAGGGGGCGGGTGACGACGGCGTGGAGCTGCTCCCGGGTCATGGGCGTCAGGGGCAGCATCACTCCGGTTGTCAGCGCGGTAGCCAGTCGGGGGTGTCCCAGTACCGTGTCGACGACATCGGCGCGCAGCGTGGCGAGTACCTTCAGTCCGGCGCGGCGGGGCGGGAACAGCAGGGCCAATGTCTCCGCGAGCTCTGGTTCGGACAGGTAGAGCAGGGCCTCCGCCTGGTCGAGGACGACGAGCAGACGGTCCGCGCTCCGGCCGGTGGCCCGGTGGAAGGCGTCGACGAGCCCTAACTCCCGCAGCCACGTCTCCACCTGGTCGGCGTGCTCCGCCCGCGCAGGACCGGCACCGCCCGCCGCGCGCTCGAAGAGCTCGGTGGCCAGGGCCGCACGCGGCGTCCCCGCTCTGCCGCAGTCGACGATCAGGATGTCCCATCCGAGCCGGCGCAGCTCGGGCACAACGCCCGCCAGGACGAGTGAGGACTTGCCGCTGCCCGAGGGGCCGCACACCGTGATGACCGGCTGAGCGCCCCGCAGCGCGGTCACCACCCGGTCGATGTCATCGTCCCGGCCGAAGAACAGGTGCTTGGCGTCCTCCCCTAACCGCTGCAGACCGAGGAAGGGCTTGGGCGGCAGAAGTGACTTCGCGAGACTGGGCACCTCGTCCGTCAGTGCCGCGGTGCGCATCACGAATGCCTGCTGCGCCTCGCGCACCGGCTGCGAGGCGACGACCATTCCCACTGCGACGCCCAGGGCGTCGTCCCACACCGGGCTCCCGCTGAACCCCGGTCTCACGTAAACGGCTTGACCGTCCGCCCGCGAGAGCTGTACCAGCGAACTCCCGACCGGACCGCGGAAGCGTCCTTGTTGCCAGGTGCCGTCGGGTGCGTCGTCGGTGAAGCCGACTGCCCGGGTCCCGTGGTCCCAGACATCCCCGACTTCGGCCATCGGGAGAGGGCGGGCACCGGGCAGGGGGGCTTGCAGGCACAGCACGGCGACGTCACCGCCCTGGTCCTCCCGGACCGGTACCCAGTGCACGACCTTCGCCGTCCCGCTTGGGCGGCCGGCGGCGAACGGCAGGTCGAGTCCGACCACAGCCCCTGCTTTGACCGCTGAGTCCCGGGGCCGCTCCAGGGCGTCAGACACCACATGAGCGCAGGTCAGTACCGTGTCCCCTGCGACGAGGAAGCCCGCGCCCACGATCGCGCCGTCCCCGCTCCTGATGCGCACGACCGACAAGGCCATGGCAGCTTCGCGTGCCTGGTTGCCCACCGTGGTCCCTCGCCCGGTCATAACCGCCTCAAGGCGCCGGAACCGGCGCGTCGTTCGCGGTGTCGTTGCGCCAGGTGAGGCTGACCGAGAAGTTCGCGGTGGCCGACGACCCTGCGATAAGGATCTTCGCGTCCGCCGACAGCGACATGCCGAACTCCAAGGTGGCCTCGTCGGGCTGTCGCGACATGCCCCGGCAGCGCCCGACGAACGCGTCGGCCACCGGGCGGACCACGTCCAGCATCCGGTCCAGGGATTCCTCCGCACGGGCCGCCGCCCGACCGCCTCGACCGACCCGGACCACAGCCTCGTCCGTCTCATCGACCTGGACCCGCACAACGTCCTGCCCGTCGCCGAGGGGCACTTCGACCACATGGAAGGGGCGGCGTTCGGTCAGGGCCATGGAATCCTCGTCTCAGCTTTGGTAGCGGTGGGTGCACGACGAGCCTAGGCACCATCTCTCCGCTCGGGAGCCGTCGTTGCTCTTTCTGACGAAAAGTCATAAGGTGCCGCGGACCCCGGGAACCAGTGCCGGACGTCGGCGTTCGACGCTGTGACCTGCGAGTGGCATGGCGGCGCGTGGCCGGTTCGCGCTCTGGCGGGTGCTCGGTGTGGATGATGGGCTGGGTCTCGTGTCGGGGATCATCGCGGCGGCCATCGCCGTGCTGGGTACGCTGCTCGGCGTTGTCGTCACGCACCTGTACCAGGAGAGGACGGCGGCCCGGTCGGCGGCCCGTGCCGATCGCGAGCGGAAGGCTCAGCGTCTGCTCGACGCCTGCGCCGACTTCATCGCGCTGGCGGAGGACTACCGGCGGGCGCAGTACGACCGGTGGACGAGCGCACAAGCGACGTCCGGGTCGGGTGCGGAGACCGAGGCCGGCCTTGCCGCGCGGGCCGAGTCGTTTCGTCTGTACGTCGAGGTGCGCGGCAGCGTCTTCCGCCTCCGCCTCGTGGCGCTCGACTCCCCCGGGCAGCGCCTCGCCGAGCTGGCTGCGGAGATCCAGGTGATGACTCGGGAGATCTTCTTCGCCCGCGACAAGCCCGACATGCTCGCCCGCGGCGCACGTGCCGAGCACGCTTGCGAAGCCTTTGTCGTCCGTGCCCGCGAGGTGCTGGCTGCGGGCGATGACACCTCGTGATCTCCGGAGCGTCAGGGGCCTGGCACTCTGTACGGGTGCTGATCGACGGAATAGACGGATCCGAAGCCGACCTCATGGTGCCGGGAGACGACCTGCTCGCGCTGCCGGGGTTCTGGGCGGCGTGTCTCATGTGGCTGTGCCAGACGGAGGAGGACGAGCCCGAGCCCGCGTGGTTCGGCGTCGACGGGGCCGACGTGGACGCGGCGTACGAGGCGTTGTCCGATCCGGAGCGCTGGCCCGTCTTCCGTGTTCCGTTCGGCGGCGGGCACACGGTGATCGTCAGTGCGTGCAATCTGCCCGACGACTCCGGAACCGAGTACTTCGTCACGCACCCCGCCTGGGGGCGTCGCCGCGGGCATCTCGCCACGCTCGACGGGCACTACGCCGGGCCGGGCCTGGCATGGAACGAGCTGCTTCACATCGCCCGTACCCCGGACCTGCAGGCTCCTGGCCTCCACGATCCGGACGCCCGTCTGCTGCTACTCCTGCCTGTTCTGGGCGACGATCAGCTGCCGCCTGATGCCGGCGGCATCGTGCGTGACGCGCTCGTCCGGGTCGGAGTTCCGGCGTGCGAGGCCCCGAGGGTGAGCGAGGCCCTCCTCGTGGACCATCCGTTCTGGGAGCCGGCCGGGTGGGTTCTCCCCTCCTCGTCTCCGCTCTCCGGAGCCTCGTCGAGCGACGACGAGGCCTTCGACGGCATCCTGCTGTGCGACGAGTCGTACAGCCCGCGTTTCGGCGTGCGCCTGGCCCAGGGCATCACCGAAGAACAGACCCGCGCCCTGGCACGTGCACTCGGCACGTGGCCGCCCGGCTCCTGACCAGCCCGACTCCGCCGCGGACTTCGCCCTGACACTCGACGACGCTCTCCGGCATCCGTTTCAGCCCGTTTGGGCGTTCCGGTCGGTTGTCAGTGGTGGGTGAGACGGTAGGAGCATCCAGTCGGAAACGAGGGGGAGTTCTCATGTCCGGAAGCCAGAACTACATCAATCACGTCGCTCTCGTCCTGGACGCCAGCTCGTCCATGTCGCACCTGAGCCGCAAGGTCGTCGAGGTCGCCGACCAGCAGATCGAGTACCTGGCCCGCCGGTCGCGGGAGTTGGACCAGGAGACGCGCGTCACCGTGTACGTGTTCGCGGACAAGGTGGAGTGCGTCATCTACGACAAGGACGTGCTGCGGATGCCGTCGCTGAAGCAGCTGTACCGGGTGGGAGGGATGACCGCCCTTCTCGCCGCCGCGCTGAAGTCGCAGCGTGAGCTCGCGCAGACCGCGCAGCTTTACGGCGACCACAGCTTCCTGACGTTCATTCTGACCGACGGTCAGGAGAACGCGAGCCACCGCTGCCCCGGCGCCCCGGCCCGTACTCCGCGTGAACTGGTCCAGGGCGTGGCCGACATGATCGAGACCCAGGACGACAACTGGACGCTCGCTGTCCTCGTGCCCGACCAGATGGGCAAGCGCGAGGCCATGCAGTGCGGCTTCCCAAACGACAACATCGCCATCTGGGACGCCACCAGCACGCAGGGTCTGGAGGAGGCCGGGCAGGTCATCCAGGAGGCCACGGAGAAGTTCATGGTCGGCCGCACCAAGGGAATCCGCGGATCACGTGCGGTGTTCTCGACCGGCGGCAAGGCCGTCAACAAGGAGACCATCAAGGCCGCCGGCCTGACCCCGGCCGACCCGTCCCAGTACCGGCTCGTTCCGGTCACCCGCGACGCCGCCATCCGTGACTGGGTCGTGGAGAGCGGCCACACCTACCGCACCGGCGGCGCCTACTACCAGCTGAGCAAGTCGGAGAAGATCCAGGCTCGCAAGCAGATCGCGGTGCTGGAGAAGAAGTCGGACCGCATATACACCGGGCCTGAGGCGCGGGCGCTCCTCGGTCTGCCTGACGCGGAGGTCCGCGTGAAGCCCGATCACAACGACGACTTCACCATCTTCGTGCAGAGCACCAGCGTCAACCGCAAGCTCGTACCCCAGACCCGACTGCTCGTCATGATCTGACACGACCCCCCGCTGGCTCGCTGCCACCGCTGCCCCGCCGCCCCGATCTGCCCCGCGGCCCCGGCCGCGGGCCCCAGCGACCCGGGGACCCCGATACGCGCGTGACCTACCAGCCGCCCGACGGGTCGACGTGGTCGTCGTCCGGGTACATCTCGTCCTCGGCATACGGGTTTTCGAAGATCGAGGTCAGCGTCTCCTCGATCGGCGTTCCCAGCTCGTCCTCGTCGATCAGGATCCGGCGAAGCATGTTCAGGGGGTACAGGTCGCCCTCCCAGCCCGCGTCCTTCGGGGCGACGCAGGGATGGTCCAGGGCTCCGCCGCTTCCCGAGGGGTCTAGGAAGGGGGGAAGCTCGCCGCTGTCGACGTCCGGGGTGTACTTCCACACCATCTGCTTGTGGCGGCAGAACACCTCGCCGACGTACCAGACGGCGCCCTGTACGAACGGGCTCAGGCGCTGGTCCGTGATCTGGTCCATGTCGTCCGCGGTCTCGCGGACCAGCGCGTCCAGTACTTCCAGGGACTCGGGGGTGAAGTCGAATCGGCCCGCGACGCCGGTCGCTTCGGCCCAGGGCGTGAAGCCGGCCTGGCGCTCGGCGAGCCACGCCAGGAGGTCGGGGTGACGGGTCGGGTCGTACGTGCTCTCAGCAGATCCACTCACGACCGTAACGGTAGCGGACCTCAAAGTTGACACAGGACATCCCCAACAACCCATTGCACACCGGGCGTTGACTGCACCTAGGGTGGACAGCCGGGTGGACGGAGCCATGACAACACGGGGGCCCACCACACGTCTGCCCACCGTACGGGGATCAACCGTCCCGTGGCCCCCACGACCAGGGACACCACACACATGAGCACACCCATACGAACGCGCCTCCGGCAGCGTCTGGCCGCCCTCGTGGCCGCTGCCGCTTCCGCGGGGCTGTTACTGGTAGGGCTGCCGGCCGCCGCCCAGGCCGCGCCCGGCGACTACGCCAAGATCACCACGGGCAAGCGGTGCGACCAGATGCACCTGAAGAAGACCTTCCCCCGCACTCCCAACAACTCCGGCGCCCCCACGGGACAGCACCACTGGGTGAAGTCCGGGCCGGACGGGGAGTACTACTACAACAACGATTTCAAGGGCTTCGAGAACGTCCCCACCCCCAGCCAGGCCGACCTGGACGCCGCCGGTTCCAGCCGGGCGGACATCGACCGCTGGGACGCGAAGTACGCCAAGTCCCGCAATCCCGAGGACATGAAGAACGCGATCTATGCGCGTTACCACCGGCACCGGAAGGACTCGAACAACCCCAAGCCGTTCCGCACCTGGGTGCCCCGCTACCTGATCAACAGTCAGGCCAACGGGCAGAAGGGCGGCGTGTACGAGGTCAAGGCCGTCCAGGACTTCAACCTCGTCGGCCCGGACTGGCTGTGCGAGGTGACGATCGAGATCTACGACAAGGACGGCAACAAGATCGCCTCGCGTCGCTACGACGCCTACAACCAGCGCACCGGCGAGCTGGGAGAGTTCAAGTCCAACGGCCACCGCAAGCCGGCTCAGCTCAAGGCCGACAAGATCATCCTGCGGCACAAGGACGCCCGGTACGACTTCACCCGGGCGCGCCTGACCATGTTCAGCAGTGAGCGGGCCACCAACGTCACCGTCAAGGACTACGGGGCGCTGAACCGGGCGCTGCGCGCCGAGCGCGGCACCGGGAACAACCCGATCCGCATCGCCGAGCGCCGCGCCACCGCCAAGGGCCTGTGGCCGCAGACCAAGTACACCAAGACCTACCCGGTGTTCAATCCCAAGCCCAACACCGGAACCCAGGGTCCGGTGAACTCCATCGCCTACGACTCGGGCAAGAACGCCGCCCAGGCGAAGCAGATCCAGGCCGACCACAACAAGGTCAACACGCGCAGCGCGCTCGGCCGCGGACCGGGCGGGGTGGACTTCTCGACGCTGGAGCTCCAGTACGTCGGCAACCCCGTCAAGGGCAAGGGCCTGGACTACTCGATGAAGGCCGACTTCGTGGCCGACCCGGACGCCAACCCGGGCTGGGGCGGCGAGGCCAAGCTCACGCTCGCCTCGGACGCGCTGTTCACGTGGCTCGCGCTGACGCCGGACAAGTTCTGGGTGAACCTCAACCCGGACGAACCCGAGCGCATCATGGACAAGGAGTTCGCGAAGACCGACGCCGGCCGGGTCCTGCTGGAGGCCGACCTCCAGCTCAAGCACGACGCGTTCGTGGTCATGGACCCGGGCACCAGCCGGGGCAAGCAGTTCTGGGACTCCCTCGCCCGTCGCAACGGCGCGCCCTGCCTGCACGGCATGCGCTCCTGGATCGAGCCCGAGCCCGCCAAGGTCCGCGAGCAGGACGGCGGCATCTACATCCTGGACGCTCCGCTGAAGGTCACCAGCGTTCCGCAGGAGACCAACACTCCCGGCCCCGGCGGCAAGGGCTGTGACCTGACCAAGGCCGAGATCCAGCAGAACCAGCGCATGTACGACACGCTGATCGAGCCCGAGGTCAACAAGAAGATCAACAACGATGCCGCGTACGCCGACCTGCGCCGCGTCTACTCCTCCCGCGTCGCCGCCGAGTGGATCCGGCAGCAGGACGCGAAGAAGGCGACCGACTTCCGCCCGGTCATCAACAGCGACAACGTGAGCCGCTGGCCGCTGCGGGGCGAGAACAAGGACTGGAAGAAGGAGACCGTCTACAAGAAGTACGTGAAGGTCTTCAAGGAGGGCGAGTTCAAGTGGGAGATGGAGTACGGCGGCCTGAAGTACACGTACATCGTGGGCGGCGTCGACTTCTCCAAGGCTCCCAAGCGGAACGTCTCCCGGGTCGAGTTCCAGACGCAGCACCGGGAGCTGCCGCACACCACGAAGGACTCGGTGCGCGCGCAGACCTCCGCGCGTGACGCCGACATCTCCTACCTCGGAGGCAACGGCGCGGCCAGGACGGACGACGGCAAGCCGACGCCCACCCCGACGCCCACGCCCACCCCGACCCCGACGCCGAACCCGACGGACACCGGCAAGCCGACGCCGGCGCCCACCCCGACCGGCGGCAACACGCCCCCGGCCGCCAAGGACCCGAACGGTGACCTCGCCGACACCGGCTCCGACTCCCCCATCGGTCTGATCGTCGCCATCGCCACCACCCTGGCGGCGGCAGGCGGCGTGCTGATGTGGTGGATGCGGCGACGCAGGACCGGCGGCGACGGCGGCCAAGCCGCGTAGACCCCTGGAGCAGTAGCGACAGCGGCCCCCGCACCCGAGCCACGGGTGCGGGGGCCGCGGCGCTGTTGCGGATGCGCTGCCCGGGACGTTCGGCGCCCCGCCTCTGCTGCGTGCACCCGCACCGGCGGCTCCTCCGGCTGACCGGCGACGCACAACCGGACGACCATTGAGTCGCGGTATGGGGTGGTTCGGGACAGGATGGGCCTCGGCGGGCCTCGGACGGGTCCGCCTGATGCTGGCTGCGGTCGTCCTGGCGAGGCCGCTCGACCGGAGGTCGGAAGTGGCTGAGCTCATCATCATCGGGTACGACGATCCGGACGTGGCCGGCAAGGCGTTCGACACGGTGCAGGAACTGCAGCGGGACTACGTCGTCCACCTGACCGGCCTCGCCGTCGTCTCCGTCGACGAGGACGGCGGCACCCACGTCGACTCAGCCAGCCGCATCGTCGGCGTCTCGGCCGCTTCCGGGGCCCTGTGGGGTGCGATCTTCGGTGTGCTGTTCCTGGTACCCGGCCTCGGTCTGCTGACCGGAGCGGCACTCGGGGGCCTCGTGGGCAAGCTCAGCAAGTCCGGCGTCGACGAGCAGTTCCGGCGGCAGGTGGGAGAGCTGCTCAGGCCCGGTTCCGCAGCGGTCGTGGTGATGGCCACGAAGGTCACCGACGACAAGTTCGCGGCGGCCATGCAGCAGCACGGCGGAACGGTGCTCAAGACCTCGCTCAGCGGCGCGGACGAGAAGGAGCTGGCCGACCAGCTCGCCGGGCCGCCCATGTAGCCACTGCGGCCCGGCCCCGAGAGCACCACCGGGGCGCGTCTGTCTGCCCGCCTGTGCCCGTTGCGGCCGGCACCGGCCCCGCCCTTCAGAGGAGACGAAGTCGTGAAACCTTCACCCGCGCGATCCGAACGCCCGGTCCGCGCGCGGGCCGCCAGAGCGGCCGTCGCGGTGGCCCTCGCAGGCCTCGGAGCGGCGGCCCTCGTGTCGTGCGGGTCCGACGGCGATTCGAGCAGTCCGACCAGCCCGGCCTTCAGCCCACGCCCCACGCCGCCCGCGACCGGCTCTTTCTCGGGGGCTCCCCCGTCGGCCATCGCCTCCTCCGCCTCCGCGGCGATCGAGTCCGCCCGCGCCTCCGCCTCGTCCGCCGCCGCCTCGGCGTCCGCCCGGGAGGCCTCGCGCAAGGCGTCGATCGGCGCCGAGCTCGAACGTTCGCGCAAGGCAGCCGAGGCCGCGCTGAAGGGCGTACAGGGTCGGGGCAACGCCTTGAGCGAGGTCTCCCTGACCGGCAAGCCCCGGGCCGAGACGGGCGGACTGCTGACCGCCCTCGTGACCATCACCAACGAGACGGACGCCACCGCCTCCTACGCCGTCCAGGTCGACTTCGTCGACTCCGCGGGCAAGGTCGTCGAGACCCAGTTCACCGGCGCCGAGGACCTGGCTCCCGGCGAGCGGCAGCAGTCCCGGGTCATCAGCCGGCAGCCGGCCGACGCCTCCCTCACGGCGTCGCTCGCCAAGGCGCAGCGGTACTGACCGCACCCCGCCCCGCAGGGTCCCCGAAGGAGAAGATCCGCATGTCCGAGCTCATCGTCATCGGCTACGAGAACAAGGCCGTCGCCGACAAGGCGTTCGCCGAGGTGCAGAAGCTCAAGAACGATCACGTCGTCGAGCTGACCGGGCTTGCCGTCGTCTCGGTGGACGAGGACGGCAAGACCCACGTGGACACGCCGTCCAAGCTCGAGGAGGTCGCCCTGTCGGCCACCGCGGGCGCCCTGTGGGGCATGGTGCTCGGCATTCTCGTCCTCACGCCGGGGATCGGCGTGGTGGGCGCCGCCGTCGGCGGCCTCATCGGCAAGCTGAACCAGATGGGCGTCGACAACAAGTTCCGGGGCAAGGTGCAGGAACTGCTCCGGCCGGGTGCGGCGGCCGTCGTCATCATGGCGTCCAAGGTCACCGAGGACCGGTTCGGCGCGGCGATGGCCCCCTTCGGCGGAACGGTGCTCAAGACCTCGCTCTCGGAGGAGAGCGAGCGCGAACTCGCGGAACAGCTCGCCGGTCCCGAGGCGGCGGCCTGACACACGACGACGGGCCTTCCGGTCGACGCGCGCAGCTCGGCCGCCGCCGCGGGGAGGGGGACGACACGCTCCGGGCGGGTGCCGGTGCCGCCGCTGTGGTTCGCTGGTCGTGCTTGTGCGACATGAGGGGGGCACGTACGCAGGCGGAAAGGCCACCATGTCGCACCACCTCAGCGGCCCCAACCTGCGGTCACCGAAGGACGACGCCCGCCTGGGCCTCACGGACCTGTTCGTGTTCCCCGCCGCGGAGAGCGGACGCACCGTCCTGATCATGAACGTCAACCCGTTCGCGCCCACCCAGGGCAAGGAGTTCCACCCGGACGCCGTGTACCGGATCAACGTGGACACCGACGGTGACGACGTCGCCGACCTCGCCTACAGCTTCGTCTTCTCCGCGCCTGCGGACGGCGCTCAGACCGTCACCGTCCACCGCGCCACCGGGAGCGAGGCGCGCGACCACGACGCCGGCGGGCCGGCCGTCATCTCCGACGCCCCAGTCGCCTTCGGCGCGGAGCCGAACGTCGTCACGGCCGGCGACTACCGCTTCTCCGCCGGCCTGCGCAGCGACCCGTTCTTCGCCGACCTCGACGGGATCGTCAACGAGTTCAAGTGGACGGGCAACGACTTCGGCGCGGACAAGAACGTCTTCGGCATCGTCCTGGAGGTCCCCGACAGTGAGCTGGGCGACGGTCCGATCGGTGTCTGGGCCCGTGTCAGCCTGCGCCAGAACGGCGGGCTCGTCTCCGTGGACCGCGGCGCCCACCCCTCGCTGACCGCGTACTTCAACGCCGAGGAAGTAAAGGAGAAGTACAACGCGGGCGAGCCCGCCGACGACTGGGACACCTACCGGGAGCCGTGGGCCGCCGTGCTCGCCCACACCGGCGGGTACGGCGCCGAGGACGCCGAGAAGGCGCTGCGCACCGTGCTTCCCGACGTACTCCGCTTCGACCGAACCCGGCCGACGGCCTACCCGAACGGCCGCACGCTCACCGGCGACGTCACCTCCGCCCGGCTCGCCATGGTCTCCGGCGGCAAGATCACCGACGACCACATCGGTCCCCACACCGACCTGCTGAGCCAGTTCCCGTACCTCGGTCACCCGCACCCCGTCCCGTAGCCGCCCGCACGCCCACGCTCCACGGCCCGGGGCCCGTCCCCGGGCCGTGTCGTGCCGTGCCGTGTCGTGCCGTGTCGTGCCGGCATGGAACCTTCTGCGTCGGCCAGGTCCTCATTTCAGGGTGAAGAGCCCGAGTGGCGGGCCGGCGAGGAGTGGAACGGATGCGGGACGGCAGAGACCAGGCGTTTTCGGCGTTCATGACCGCGCGCCATCTCTCACTGCTCCGAACAGCCAGGCTGCTGACGGGCAGCGGGCAGCAGGCGGAGGACCTCACCCAGGAGGCGCTGCTGCGCACCTACCGCGCGTGGCACCGGATCGGGCAGGTCGAGGCGGCGGAGGCGTACACGCGCACCACCATGGTCCGGCTGCTGATCAAGGACCGCCGGCGGCGGTGGCACGCCGAAGTCCCGGCCCCGCAACTGCCCGAGGTCGCCCTGCCCGGGCACGAGGACGTCACGGCCACCGCCATGGCCGTACGCACGGTCCTGCGGACCCTTCCGCCGAAACAGCGGGCCGTCCTGGTGCTGCGCTACTACCACCAGCTCGGCGAACAGGAGATCGCCGGTGTACTGGGCTGCTCGCCCGGCACCGTGAAGAGCCGCGCCGCCCGCGCCCTGGCAGCCCTTCGTGACGGCGGCGCACTGACCGCCGTCACGAGCGAACACGACTGGAGTTCCGACCGTGACTGAGCAGCGGCCTTTCGACGACGAGCACGTGCGGCAGCTCCTGACCGCCGCCGCGGATCTGCCGGGACATCCCGCCGCCACACCCGGTGCCGACTTCGTCGCCCGGGCCCGCCGCAGCCTGGTGCGCCGACGGCTGGGGGCGGCCGTGGGCGCGCTCGCGGTGTGTATCGCGGCCGCGGTGGCCGTGCCCGCCGTGATCCAGGGCATGTCGGACCCCGAGCGTGCGCTCGCGGCCGCCGACGGGCCGTGCGTACAGCGTGCGGCGCAGCAGCTGAAGGGCGAACAACAGCGGGGATTCCGAGCGGTGTTCGGGGTCCTGCGGCCGGAAGCCGTCGCGATGCGCGACGGCATCACCGAAGGCTCGGCCTTCCGCTTCGACATCGAGGGCGCCCTGGCCGACGGCGCGGGTGCCCCCTCCTCGGGCCGTGCCCTCGTCTGGTATCCGGTCTCCGAGACGCAACTGCCTCGGCCGGGGCGGTACGTGCTGGTGTTGCAGGAGGCGGAGCGCCCGTCGGACGGCGGCGAGCGGCTCTACGAGTTCGTCCCCGATCGCGTGCTGCCGCTCACCGCCGACGGCAGCGTGGAGCTCTCGTGCGGGGAGGGCCGGGCAGGCGCTGTGGACCTGGAACGCCTGCGCTCCGCGGTGAACGGGCCGGCCTCCGCCGGGTGACGGGAAGGCAGGGAAGGGGCCCGTGATGCCCCTTGCCCGGTCCCCGTGTCCGTCCCTCTTTCGGGGTATTCGGTGGCCCGGGCGGCACCGGCGGCGAACGCGGGGACGTTGGAGCTTCTGCGGAGGGTTCGTCGGGTTGGCGGGGGGCGTTGCCAATGGTGGGGCTTGTTCGACTGTGGTCCGGGCTGCGTCGGCGCGTCCTGTCCGCGGCGGTTCTACTGCTGGCCGTGGCGGTGCCACTGGCTGGTCCGCCGCCCGCGGGGGCCGGGCCCCGGCCGGACGGGGCGGCCGACGGGGTCGCGCTCGACTTCACGGCGCCGCCCCTGCTGTTCAACCTGCGGCTCCGCTGGGAGGTGCACGACCGGATCGGCATCGACGCCACGCGGAACGCCGCGACCGTGCTGGTGGACCACAACGGCCTGCCGTACGACCAACGCGAGAAGCTCGTCACCAATGACAGGTACCGCTCGATGCTGGCGAACAGGGACCCCCGCCGGGACCGCGGCATCCGCACCGAGCCGGTCGACCTGGACGTGGTCGCTCCGTATCTGAAGGCCGGCGCGCTGGCCGATCTGAGGGGGCGCAAGATCGAGAAGCTCCTGGCGGTCAGCGCGCTCAACGCCCCTCGGCCCAAGAACTCCGGAGCCTTCGGCTCCTACGACGACGAAGGCGCCCACTCGGAAGTCGTTCTGAAGAACTTCCTCAAGCCGTTCGGCGCGGTGCCCGTGCTGCTCGGCGCCTCCGACCGGCGCCAGTGCTGGTCCTGCACGGGCCTGTACCCCGCAGACATCCCCCTCTTCTACGGCGTGGAGTACGACCTCAGCAGCGAAGAGGTCGCCCGGATGCGCCGGGAGGCGGCAGCTGCCGAGCAGGCGGTCGCGGACCAGGGGGCCCGGGCACGCAGACTCGCGCGCGACAAGGTCGTCAAGAAGTGGAGCGCCGTCGGCGCGGAGCGGAACCGGATGTCCGCCGCGCGCATCGAGGCGCTCTACCACAAGAGCGTCTCCGCCTTCCGCGCCGCCGACGCGGACATGTTCAAGGCGTCAAGCACCATCCTGCGGATCGCTCCGAACGACTGCGAGCTGCCGTCGGCGCCCTGGAAGCCGGGCGGCTCCGGGCTGGGGGCCGCGTTCGTCCTGCCGGTCGCCGGCCGTCAGGCCTGTCCTTCGCGTGCCGCGCCCACGGGCCTGTCGCGCGCCCTCACCGAGCCCGGAGCGCTGCCCGGCGGCATCGACTTCTCCAGTCTGGAGTTGCGCTATCTGGCAGATCCGGGCGACGGCAGCGGGCTGCGGTACGCGTTCGCCATGGACCGGGCGCCGCTCACGGGTGACTCCCGTACGGCCACGGGCCTCGCGGCGGCGAGACAGACGTCGGACGCGTTCTTCGTCTGGCTGGCTCTGGACCGCTCGGACCTGTGGGTCAATCTCCATCCGGAGCAGCCGGATCGCATCGTGGACGAGCGGTTGGGCCGGACCGAGGCCGGACGCGTCATGCTGGAGGCCGACTTGAGGCTGAAGCGCGACGTCGGCGCGGTCGTCCATCCGCGCACCTCGACCGGTCGCGCGTACTGGGCCGAGCTGAAGGGCGACTGTGCCGGGATCCGGGTGTGGATCGTGCCGGGCGCGGCGCAGGTGTACGAGGACGGCGACGCGCTGTACATCCTCGACGCGCCCCTGACCGTCCGGCTCGAAGACCCCGTCGACGAGACCGGGCCCGCACAGTCCGAGCCCGAACAGACCGGCCCCGAGCTGGCCGGGCCCGGGCGCACCGCCTGCGACCTGGACGCGGAGGAACGGGCGCACAACGAACGGCTCGGCCGCAGGATCGTGCTCCCCCGCGTCGAGCATCTGGTCAACACCGCACCCCAGTACGCGGAGCTGCGCCGGATCCACTTCGCCCGGGTCGCCGCCGAGTGGTACCGCGGCCTGAGCCTGCGCAAGGACACCGCGTACCGGAAGGTCATCGGCAGCGGTTCCGTGGAGCCCTGGCGGATCCGCTCGGGGTGGCGGCCGCAGGACACGTTCAGGAAGTACGTGGCGTCGTACCGCAAGGGCGAGTACCGCGCCGGCCTCGAGGTCGTCCCGGGGCTCGACCCGCAGGAAGTGGTCTACGGCGGCGTGGACTTCGGCGAGGCGCCGGTCCGGCCGGTGTCCGGCGAGCGCTTCGCGGCCGAGCATCCCGAACTGGCGGCGCGGGTCGCGGGCTCGCTCACCGATCCGAAAGCGGACACGACGTCCGACACCGTGTGGCTCGGCGCACCGACACCGCTCGAACGGGCCACCCGGTCGGCGCCCGCCGCCGGTGGTCTCGGTGTGACCGTCGGCCTCGTCGCGGCCGGAGCGGCGGCCGTGGCCGCGGCCGCCCTCTTCGTCGTCGTCCACCGCCGACGGTCATCGCGCCGCGGCAGCGAGCCGGAAACCTTGGAGGAGCCGACGTGACGAGCGGATTCACGCGCCGGTGGCGGCGGGCGGGCGGCGTGCTGTCCGTCCTTGTGGCAGGCACGCTGACGGCGGGCGCGCTGGCCGGCTGTTCGACAGGAGACGACACGGACGCCAAGCCTCCGGCGATGGAGTCGGTCGGTGCGCGGGTCGCCGCCGAACCGCTGCTGCGATGGCGGGGGAAATGGGTCACCTGGCGGAACGTCTCCGTCGACCTGCGGGCGATGGGCACGGGAGACATCCTCGGCAAGGTGACGGTCGAGGGGCACACCGCCGAGGTGCTGCACGTCGGGGGTGGGCCGACGCTGCTCCGGGGGAACGTGGACTACTGGCGCAGCGCCCTGGGCACCGGCTCGGACACGGAGTCCCGGCAGTTCGCGGGCGCGTGGGTGGAGCTGGGCGGCGGACGTCTGTGGGGCGTCGACCTGGAGGATCTGGCGCCGGGCACGCTCGGCCCGCGGCTGCGGGACGGCTTTCCGGGCCAGGCGTCGGAGACCCAAGGAGGGGAAGGGGCGGTTTCCTCGGGCGGGAGCGCTGACACCCCGGCGTCGCCAGGCCCTCCGGTCCCGGGCGGTGGTGCCGCGGCAGCGGGTTCTGGCGAGGCCATGTCGACGGGTGCCGCAGGTTCGACGCCGAGCCCGTGGGCTCCCGCCACGAACGAGGCGTACGGCCTGCGCCCGCCCGAGGGGGTCGAGCAGGACGCGGTGCGCTACGAGCTGCCGTCCGGCCGCGGACTCGGCCGGTTCTGGGTGGCGGCCCGGCCGCCGCACCGGCTCCTCGCCTACACCGGACAGGACATTCCCGGCGACCCGGAAGCCGGCCCGAGCAACGTCTCCCTGACGATGAGTCCGGCCGGCGCCCGCGAGGCGAAGCGGACCTACGCGGAGATGATCGCCCGGCTCCGGGCCCTGCCCGCCCGACTGCGCATCGACTACGAGGGCCCCGGCTTCCTGTTGTACGACATCGAGCGTGCGGTGGGGTGCGGCGGGGCGTGCCCTGGTGCCGCCGACCTCTCGCTGTCCGTCCGCAACACGTCGCCCCGGCTGACCGGCTCGGCGTCGGCCCGGCTCGAGCTGTACGGCAGTTCCCGCCCGTTCGGCCGCGAGCGCCTGGTGGGCCGCTGCGTGGTACAGCTGCCGATCCTGCCTCCCGGCGGGCGCGCGTCCAGAACGTGCCGGGTCAGCAGCACGGAGATCGGAGCCGTGCTCAAGGAGGCCGCGGCGGACGGGACGCTAGTCATGTGGCGCACGTCGGAGGATCTCCACTACGGAAACGTCTCGGGCCCCTCGGACTCCGCGGCACTGACGGAGACCTTGACGGCCCACGCCGACGCGGCGGGGTGGTGACCGACGGGCTCCGGAAACGTCGTCCGACGACGACCCGGCGTCGCGTGGCCGTGCGGGTGCCTGTGGCCGTGGGGGTGCCCTTAGCCGTACCACGCGGCCGTGCGCGTGCCCGTGTTCGTACGCCTGGTCAGACCGCCTGCAGCGCGCCGGCGTGCGCGGCCGCCAGCGCCACGTTCACGGCACGGTCCGCGGTCGCCTCGTCGACCGGTTCGCCGGTGAACACGAGCCGGAAGTAGACGGGCGCGGCAAGGGCCTTGAGGAGTTCGGCAGGGTCGGTGTCCGCGGGCAGTTCCCCGCGCTCGACGGCTCGGGTGACAACGGGCTCGGCCCGCCGGAAGCGGTCGTCGAACAGCGCGCGCTTGACCTCGGCGAGCTGGGGGATGCGTACGGCGTCCGAGAGGACGGTGACGAGCAGGGCCCGGCCCGCTTGCGTGGTCATGGTCGCGACGAGGGAACGGGCCAGCGCGCGCAGGTCGCCCTCCGCCGTCCCGGTGTGGGGGATCGGGATGTCCGCGGCGAAGTGGCTGACGAGCGCGTCGACGACGAGCCCGTCGGGGTTCGTCCAGTTCCGGTAGATCGTCGTCTTGTGCACGCCGGCCCGTCGGGCGACGCCCTCCACGGTCAGGGCCGCGTATCCGGTCTCCGCGAGTTCGGTGACGGTCGCCTCCAGCACCGCGGCGCGCATCTTGTTGCCTCGCCCGACGGCGGGGGCACGCCTGGCGGACGACCCAGCAGACTCCATTGCAACTCCCTGTTGCGTTGATGGTGGTACGTACGGCAGGATCACGCTATCGCAACTCCGAGTCGCAATACGACTCGGCTTCTTGCGACCGCAGGAACTCTCCACCCACGAACCGAGGTTTCCATGACCCATGACTCCCGGACAGCCGCCCGAGCCTTACCGGCACACCTGCCGCACACGGATGCGCGCATGCCCTGGACGCCGGATTCCATCCCCGACCAGTCGGGGCGACTGGCCGTCGTCACCGGTGCCAACAGCGGCATCGGATACGTCACGGCGCGTGAACTCGCCCGCCGCGGCGCCCATGTGGTCCTGGCCTGCCGCAGCCACGAGCGCGGACGGAACGCGGAGGCCCGGCTGCGCGCCGAAGTCCCCGGCGCCCGGACGGAACTGCGCCTGCTCGACCTCGCCGACCTGAGTTCCATCCGCGGTTTCGCCGAGGAGTGGAGCCACGAGCGGCTCGACCTCCTCGTCAACAACGCCGGCGTGGCCATGGTGCCGTTCTCGCGGACCGCCGACGGGTTCGAGTCGCAGTTCGGCATCAACCACCTCGGCACGTTCGCGCTCACCGGGCTCCTCATGCCCCACCTGCTGGCCTCCGCAGACCCGCGCGTGGTCACGGTGAGCAGCGAGGGCCAGCGCTTCGCCCCGTTCGACCTGACCAACCTCAATGCCGAGCACCGCTATCGCACCGCGTTCGCCTATGTGCAGTCCAAGCGGGCGAACCTCTATTTCGCCGCGGAACTGCAACGCCGCGCCGACGCCGCCGGGCTGGCGCTGCGCAGCATGGCCGTCGCGCCCGGACTCACCCGTTCCAACGTGCTCACCGGCGGTGCCAACAGCGCCCGGGGCCGCGCGTACGGGATCCTCACGCGCCTGCTCCTGCGCCTGGCTTTCCGTCCCACTCCGGAGGGCGCCAAGACCTCCCTGTACGCCGCGACCGTCCCCGAGCTTTCGGGCGGGAGTTACGTCGTGCCCGACGGACCGTTCCAGCTCCGCGGCGAGCCCGTCCTCCGCGGCCGGGAACGCGCCCTCCAGGACGCCGCCACGGCCCACCAACTGTGGCTGCTCTCGGAACAGCTCACCGGCGTCCGGTACGTGTGGCCCGCCGAACCGTCCGCGCGGGACTGACCGTTCCGAGAGACCACGCGCCTCCGCTCAGGCCTCCGGGCGGGCCGGATCGCCGCCGCAGAACACCTCGCTGACGAGCCTCTGCTGTGCCGCTCCGAACAGTTCGGCAGCCTTCGCCATGTCGATCCCGGCGTCTCCGGTGGTCAGGGAGGCGGTCAGTGTCGTACGGCCGTCGGGCGAGCTGTACATCAGTGCCGCCCAGCCCCAGAAACCTCCGTTGTGGGTGTAGACGGTGTCTCCGCGCTCCGTCTTCTGGACGAAGAGTCCCAGTCCGTAGTCGAGCTTGGGATGCGGGCTGCGCATCTCGGCCAGCAGGGGCTCCGCCAGGATCTTGCCGCTCATCAGGGCCGAGAAGAAGGTGTGCAGGTCCTGGGTCGTCGAGATCATGTCACCGGCAGCGGATATCCAGGACGGGTTGGCGCGTGTGACGTCGACCGTCTTCCACTCGCCGTCGGCCTCGTAGGTGTAGTAGCCGTGGGCGTGCGGCTCGGGGATCTCCGGCGAGGCGTCCGGCACGACGGTGCCCGAGAGGCCGAGCGGGCTCAGGATCCGCCTCCGCACCTCCTCCGCGAAGGGGCGGCCACTCACCTTCTCGACCAGCAGCCTGGCCAGGACGTAGTTGGTGTTGGAGTAGTTCCAGTCCGTGCCCGGCTCGAACCGCGCCGGCTTGGACAGCGCGAGCCGCACCAACTCCTCCGGCGGGTAGGTGTGGAACAGGTTGTCCACCCACTCCTGACCCTGCCAGGGGATCCCCGGCACGATCGTCCCGTCCTCGTAGTACTCGCCCGTGTAGTTGAACAGCCCGCTGGTGTGCTGCAGCAGCATCCGCACCGTGATCCGCCGGTCCAGCCCGAACTCGGGCAGGTGGTCGTCAACCGGGCTGTCCAGCCCGATCGCGCCGTCCGCCACCAGCTGCAGCACCAGAGTCGCGACGAAGGTCTTGGTGTTGCTGCCGATCCGGAAATGCCCGTCGGTCGGGGGTGCGGCGTGCCCGCCGAGCTTGCTCACCCCGGCGCTGCCGACCCATTCACCGGCCTCGTCGTTCACCCGTAACTGCACCCCGGCCCAGCCGGCCTCGACGAGTTCCCGAAGGGCCTTCTGCAACTCCGGACGGGCCTGCGCGGCGGCGGTGTTCGGCGTGTGGGACATGGTGGCTGCTCCTCGTCATCGATGGTGTGACGTCGATTGAGCAGAGGGGAAACGCACCCCGCTTCGACGTGTGCACCATCATGGCACACGAGTGGTGCCACCGCGAGCCATGCGTGATGCCACCTTTGGCTCAGGGTGCCGCGATCTGGCTCAGCCCTCGTCGCCTCCTCTTACGGCCTGGGGAGTGTTAAGAATCTGGGCAGGATCGGCTGAGCCATCCGCCTGGGATTGATCAGCAGGACGTCGGGCGGGCGTCGGCGGCGAGGACGAGTTCTTTGCTCGTCTTGCGGCGGGTGGCCCGGCGGGCTGACCGGTCGGAGACTAGGCCGGCTATCGCGGCTTGGGTTTCGGCGAAGTCTTCGCGGCGGCCGGTGTAGCGCTGCAGAGGCTGCCACTGCTTGTACTCGGCGTTGGCGTGCTCCACGCGGATCCGGTTGGAGGACTGTGCTCGGCGTTCGTGCCGCCAGGCCTGCTGTTCGCCGAGGGTCGCGTCCTTCTTCGGCTTGCGGGGTGGGGCGGTGACCTGGTGTGGGAACTGGGTGGCCAGGCCCCGGTAACCCTCGTCGACATGCACCTTGACGCCGGGGCGGCAGCACAGCTGCTCGGCGATGCCCTCGGTGCGCACCGCGGTCTGGTCGTGCATCCGTCCTGGCCGCGCGACCCCGGAGAACAGGGTGCGGCCCTGGCCGTCGCTGAACGTGGTGGTCTTGATGGTGTTCTGCTTGCGCTTGCCGGACACGAACGCATCGCGGCCGGGACGCCCGGCCTTCGTGCGTCTCGCCTGCACGTCGGTGCCGTCGATACGTCGCTCGACGTCCTTGGCCTCGGCGTAGGCGAACCCGTCCTCGATGGTGCGCAGCCGGATGCCGGGCTGGTCGGGCACGGCGGACCCACGCGCCGTCAGCAGCGGCCGGACCTACCGGATCGCGACGGACACCGTGGAGCGGTCCACTCCTAACAGCACAGCCAGGGCCAAGTACGGAAGATCGCGTCGCAGGTGCGCGAGCGTGACCAGCACCCGGTCGACGAACATCAGACGATGCTTCGAGCCGGCACCGGCCTCGCGACGGCGGTCGCCGCCGCGCCGCTCCCGCAGCGCAGACTCCCGCTGCGCCTCCCACTCCGGGGCGAGCTCAGCGACGAGCTCGGCAAGATGCTGCCGGGATGTACCCGATAGGGCTTGATGAGACAAGGCCGCGCGGGCTGATGACTTCACATCCACGGGCGCCGGACCTCGCACCGCCTACGCCTGCCGCAGCTCCCACTGCTTCTTCGTGATCTCGTACCGCACACCCCCATGCTCGGAACCCTCGACCGTCATCATGTCGTCCGGGGTGGGGATGCTCTCCGCGAGCGTCATCCCGAGCTTCTCCATGACGTTGCGCGAAGGGCGGTTCACGGTCATCGTCTCGGCCCAGACCATGCGGACGCCGAGCTCGGCGAACCCCTTCGCCAGCAGCGCCTGCGAGACCTCGGTGGCGTAGCCCCGGCCCCAGGCCGCCTGGCGCAGGCGGTAGCCGAGTTCGGCCTCCTCACGCGGGCCGCTGCGCAGCGGACGCAGGCAGAACCAGCCGACGAACGCGCCGCCGTCCTTCTCGTGCGCGGCGAACAGGCCGAGGTCGTGATCCCAGCGCTCGTAGCCTGCGAGGATGCTGGGGATGGCGAGGTCGCGGACCTCCTCCGGCGGGGTCGGAGCGCCGCCGGTCAGGTAGCGCATCACCGCCGGGTCGCTGTCCAGCTCGATCAGCAGGTCCGCGTCGGCAGCGGCGAAGGGGCGGAGGGTCAGGCGCTCGGACTCGAGGTAGGTGGTCACGTGAGGATCATGACCGAGACGGGTCGGACGATCCAGGGAGATTTCGGGCCGCGGCTGTCACCGGGTGGGGTGCTGGAGGAGCAGCAACATGGCACGGCCGCCCTAACATCACGGCCGAGGACCCGCCTGTATCGCTCCCCAAGTCTTTACTCGAAGCGGGTCGCGTCGCCCGCGCCGTGCCGCACGATCTCCGGCTCGCCGCCGGAGAAATCGACGACCGTGGTCGGCTCGGTGCCGCAGTCGCCCGAGTCCACCACCGCGTCCAGCACGTGGTCGAGCCGGTCCTTGATCTCCCAGCCCTGCGTCAGGGGCTCGGGCTCGCCAGGCAGGAGCAGGGTGCTCGACACCAGGGGCTCGCCGAGTTCGGCGAGCAGCGCCTGGGTGACGACGTGGTCGGGGATCCGGACCCCCACCGTCTTCTTCTTCGGGTGCATGAGGCGGCGCGGGACCTCCTTGGTGGCCGGGAGGATAAAGGTGTAGCTCCCCGGCGTCGACGCCTTCACGGCGCGGAAGACGTCGTTGTCGACGTGGACGAACTGGCCCAGCTGCGCGAAGTCCTTGCAGACCAGGGTGAAGTGGTGGCGGTCGTCGAGGCTCCGGATCGACCTGATTCGTTCGAGGGCGTCGTGATTGCCGAGCCGGCAGCCCAGCGCGAAGCAGGAGTCCGTCGGATACGCGATCAGCGCACCGGCCCGGAGGCTGTCTGCCACGGTGCCGATGATGCGCGACTGGGGGGTCTGCGGGTGCACATCGAAGTACTTCGCCATCCGGCGACCCTAAGGGATGCCCCGGCCGCCGCGGGGGCCGACCGCGATCGCGGTACCCGAACGAATGCTTTGCCGCCGTCTTCGCCCACAGGAACGGTCGTTGATGGCAAGGGTGGGGCGGCCCCGGTCGCGGAGCCGCCCCATGTGCGTGGAGAGCAGGACAGGATCAGAAGACGCTCACGCCGTACGCGCTCAGCGCCTCCGTGACGGGCTGGAAGAACGTGGTGCCGCCCGAGGTGCAGTTGCCGCTGCCGCCCGAGGTGAGGCCCAGCGCCGTGGTGCCCGAGAAGAGGGAGCCGCCGCTGTCGCCGGGCTCGGCGCAGACGTTGGTCTGGATGAGGCCGTACACGATGTCGCCGTTGCCGTAGTTGACCGTGGCGTTGAGGCCGGTCACGGTGCCGCTGCGCAGACCGGTGGTGCTGCCGCTGCGCTGCACGGACTGGCCGACGTAGGCGTTCGCCGCACCCGTGATGTCACGGTAGGTGCCGTTGTAGAGGTAGACGCGCCCGTCGGCGGCGGAGGCGTTGGAGTGGCGGATGATGCCGTAGTCGTTGGTCGGGAAGCTGGTTCCGGCACGGGTGCCGAGCAGCGTGGTGTTGGCGGAGTTGGTGTACCAAGTGCCGGCGATGTTGGTGCAGTGCCCCGCGGTGAGAGCGTAGTACGTGCTGCCGCTGCGGACGTTGAAGCCGAGCGAGCAGCGGCCGCCGCCGGCGTAGATGGCCTGGCCGCCCGCGATCAGCTTGTTGATCTTCCCCTGGGTCCGCTCGATCTTCAGCTTGCCGGCGCGGTCGCCCGCGGCCTTGCGCAGCGCCCCGACCTCCGCCTCCGAGACGGTGGAGTCGACGGTGACGACGACCTTGCCGGTGGCCTGGTCGGTGTACCAGGCCGTGCCGGCGACGTCGGCGTCGAGCACGGCGTCGCTCGCGGCGGCCAGTTCGGCGGACATGGCCCGCGCGGAGTCGGCCGAGACCGCGGACGAGGTGGGCGCGGCCAGCGCCGAGGCGGCCACGAGGGCTCCGACGACGGCCATGGCGCGGGTGGCCTTGGCGAGCTTGGCCTGACGAAGCGGGCGCTTCACGTTCACTGCATCCTCCGGTGGGGGTCGCGGGCCGCTGGGTGGGCGGCCCTCGAATGCGGTCGGCCCGATGGCGATTGATGCCATGGACCTGTCAACGGGTTGCGAGAGGAATCCTCGACTCCGCACTCGGTGCGCGGCAAGGTTGTCTTTCGGTCGCTCTACGCGCGTCAAGCTCCCGCTTCATCCGACCCCTGGCGTGGGCGCGCCGTCGGGGCGACTCCACCGGCATCTGAAAGAGAGTCAGCAAGTTTCGGGAAGCGATTGCGGACGGAATCCGATGACGGAGGCCGCGGCGGCGGTGCGGCTGCCCGCCCGGTTGGCGACGCACCTCGAATCCAGCACCCGGAAGGGGTCGTTCCCCTTGTTCGGCGGCCATGCGGGGGCGGGATCGGAGGGGGACCGCTCCCACGCGACGGTGCGTGATCACGAAGCCGTACCGGCCTGCGTACTCAACCGTTCGCGGCGTGCATCCGCAACGCCACTGCCGCCCCATGCCCGCCCACGCGCCGTCCGGAGTCACCCCTGCCGGGCCCGCGCTCCCGTCCTCTCCCGTCCAGGACGAAGTCATCCCGAGCCGCCGAACATCGCAATCGCCCCAACTCGACATGGTTCGCTGTCTGGCCGGATCAGGAACGGCGGCCTCACCTACTGCCCGCCTGCCGTCTGACGCGTCCGCAGAGCCGAGGCGTCGGGCGCAGAAAATCGGTTCCGGATGTTCGGAAAGCGGTAATAGAGAGCCGGTGTGACTACGCCACTTGAGCTCTCCATCCTGATCCTGCTGCGGCTGATCGACGCACGGTCGACCGTTTTCCGCACCGCGATCGCATCCGCTCCCGACCTCGACGTGCAGAGCAGTCCCTGGCCGCACGAGCCCGCTGATGTCGAGTACCACGCGACCAAGGGTCACTCCTGGCGCCTGTCGCTCTCCGCCGCCGACGCGCACCCGCCCGTCTCCCCCAGTCCCCCCACGACAATGAGTCTGAAGTGCCTAACCGAGACTCTTGCAGAAAGCCCCGGCCTTCAGGCCGGGGATGAATGCACCTCAGGACTGCTCTGACCCGCAGGTCACAGCGGGCGTTTCTGCTGCTCGAAGTACTGCCGGATGATCGCCAGCGGTGCGCCGCCGCACGAGGCTGCGAAGTAGGACGGCGACCACAGGTGGCCGTGCATGATGGCCCGGTTGATGCGGCCGGTGAACTCCTGGCGGATCAACCGGGCCGAGACTCCCTTGGGGCTGTTGACCAGCTTGGAGACGGCGATCTTCGGCGGGAAGTGCACCAGGAGGTGCACGTGATCGCGCTCGCCATTGAACTCCTTCAGCTCGGACTCGAAGTCCTCGCACACCTTCCGCATGATCTCTTCGACCCGCGTCAGCATCTCGTCGTTGAACACGCCGCGACGGTACTTCGTCACAAAGACCAAATGCACGTGCATCGTGGAAACCACATGTCTGCCACGGCGGAACTCGTCAGTGAGCGTTTTCAGCGTTGCCTCTCCAGGGTGAGGACGGCTGCGGCGATTGACGTCATGCGGTTGGGGCTTACACGGGTCCGACGGAAGATGCGCCAGGACTTCAGCCGCGCCATCCCGCGTTCGACGGGTGCCCGGGCCTGGGCCAGTGCTCGGTTGACCGCGCGCTGGGTCGGGGAGAGTTCGCCGCCGGGAGGCCGTTTGCGCCCGGTGGTCACCCACGGTCCGGCTCCCTGGTAGGCGCGGTCGGCAAGGACGGGGACGCCCTGGCGTTCGCAGATTCGGATGATCCGGTGCGCGCGGACCGCGGTGAGGTCGTGGGCACGGCCCGGCAGCGCGGGCGAGATCCACAGCATGTGGCCCGTCGGGTCGGTCACGACCTGCACGTTCACGCCGTGCCGGCGGTGCTTGTGGGAGTAGTCGGCCCGTCCGTCTCCGGTCCGGTCGCACTCCGCGAGCGTGCCGTCGAGCAGCACGTAGTCCGGATCACTCTCGCGCAGGACCTTGAGCAGGCCAGGAGCCCGGTCGGCGAGGAGAGCGATCACGGCGGATACGTAGGCGTGGGCGGTGCCGACGGAGATCCCGAAACCAGCGGCTATCTGGGCGAGGCAGTCGTGCTTGCGCAGGTACACCAAGGCGACCAGCGCACGCTGGTGCGGCGGCAGCTTGCAGCGCCGGTCACCCTCACGGGTGACGATGAGCATGGTGACCCACTCGGCCAAAGCATGCGGAAGGTCGAGTGCGGCAGGATAGGAAACCAACGAGGCTCCTGTGCCGATGGGTTGAGACTTCGAACACCTCCCCCAACGGCACGCGAGCCTCGTGCGTTACATGCCCTGCCACTGTCACCCGATCAGTGGCCAGGCCGAAAGAGCTCACTGCTGAAGCGCCTGGTCACGGTGGTCACGGCGCTGGGGCTGGGTGCGGGTGCGCCGCCCGCTCAGGCGACCGTACCGTGCCGCTCGGAGCGGATCACCAGACCGGGTGGGGGCGCGGGTCGCGCGGGTCAGCTCGCCGTGGCCCCGTAATTGTCGTACAAGCCCAGGAAGGCACCGATGGCCAGGCCGACGACGAGGAGGTCGACGGCGAGGCCAAAGAGGAAAATGCCCGCGCAGACGACGGTCCAGACGGACCTGTGCAGCAACGACTGGCAGACGACCACGTTGCCGGGGTTCTGCGGGTGGTAGGCGACCTGGATGACCTCGGCGCGCTTCTGGGCGTACACGGCACGGCTCTGGCCGTGCATGTCCGTGTACACGTAGTTCCCCGTCTTGCCGAACAGGTCGGTCATGTTCTCGTGCCGTACCGCCTCGACGGTGATGCCCTTCCGGGGCAGGTACCACTCGTCGCGGGCAATCTTCAGCCCCATGATGCCGAGCGTGGTGGCGGTCGCGCCCAAGGGGAGGGTGACCAGGATCGGGAGCGCGATGATCGCCGGCGCCGCGATCCAGACGGCCACGGTGAGCACGACGGTCAGGAGGGCGACGGCCCCGACCCAGCGCCTGAGCACGCGCGTTCCCCTGTCCTGCTGGGACTCGATGTCCTGCTGGGACTCGCTCACGGCACGGACGGTGACGAGGGCCGAACCGTCGGCGGTCTCCCCGGCCTCGTCGGCGCGCTCGGGCAGGGTCGCGTTGACCGCGTCGGCGAAGGCCGTGGCCGCCGCCTCGCTCACGCCGTCGACGCGGTGAACGGCCGGGGTCGTCCCGGCCGGGGCGGTGAGCTCCACGGCGACCGCGCTCCCCTCGGCGCGGATCCGCCGAACGGCCTGGAGCGGGATCCGCGTCTCCACATCCGTCCGGCTCAGTACCAGGTCGTCGCCTTCGGATCGGAGGACGGCTCCGCCGGAACCACGCAGGACGGGTATGGGTGAGGTGAGGGACATGGGCGTGATCGTAGGCGCTGGACGTTCTTGTCTCTACTTGATCATTTTAGAATGAGGTTCGCGGGCGTCGCAAGCGGATGACGCTGCAGGCGAGTTGGAGCAGGTCGAGGTGGAGGTCGGCTCGCATCTGCGCGGTCAACCGAGCACTGGCCCAGGTCCGAGCACCCGTCGAAAGCGGGATGGCGCGGGTGAAGCCCTGGCGCATCTCCCGTCGGTCCCGTGTAAGCCCCAACCGCATGACGTCAATCGCCGCAACCGTCCTCACCCTGGAAAGGCAGCGCTGAAAACGCTCAGTTGTAGGCATGAGACCAACCGTAACTATGATCACGATCATGCAGCTTCGCTACTCCTACCGGGTCTACCCGGACGCTCCTCAGCGCCGTGCGCTGGCCCAGGCGTTCGGGTGTGCTCGTGTGGTGTGGAACGACTGTCTGCGCGCCCGCAAGCAGGCATACGCGGCCGGTCTGCCGTTCGTGAAGTCGACGGATCTGTCGAAGCTGCACATCACCCAGGCCAAGCGCACCGAGGAACGGTCCTGGCTCTCCGACGTCTCGTCGGTGATCCTCCAGCAGTCCCTTCGGGACCTGGACACCGCCTACAAGAACTTCTTCGACGGCCTCAAGGGCAAGCGCCCCAGGATGGGTGCACCCCGGTTCAAATCGAAGAAGGACACCCGGCAGGCCATCCGCTTCAACACCAACGCGTTCTCCCTCCAGGACAACGGAACGGTGTATGTCGCCAAGGTCGGCAACGTCCGCGTGAAGTGGTCCCGCACACTCCCGGCCGCCCCGACCTCCATGACCCTGGTCAAGGACTCCTCGGGCCGGTACTTCATGAGCTTCGTCGTGGACACCGATCCCGACGTGCTGCCCGAGCTGGACGCCGAGACAGGCATCGACCTGGGTCTCGGGCACTTCGCGGTGCTAGCCGACGGAACCAAGGTCGACAGCCCCCGCTTCCTGCGGAGGGCTGAGAAGAAGCTCAAGAGAATGCAGAAGACCTTGAGCCGCAAGGCAAAGGGCAGCAACAACCGCGCCAAAGCGCGGGCCAAGGTCGCACGCCAGCACGCCCGTGTGGCGGACCGGCGACGCGATTGGCTGCACAAGCTCTCCACGGACCTGATCCGCGACAACCAAGCGGTCTACGTGGAAGACCTCGCAGTCAAGGGCCTGGCCCGCACCCGACTGGCCAAGTCCGTGCACGACGCGGGCTGGTCGATGTTCGTTGCGATGCTGGACTACAAGGCCGCCAAGCACGGCCGGCACTTCGGCAAGATCGGCCGGTTCGAGCCGACCTCTCAGGTCTGCTCGGCCTGCGGGGTCAAGGACGGCCCCAAGCCCCTGTCGGTCCGTGAGTGGGCCTGTCAGGAGTGCGGGACCGTCCACGACCGCGACGTCAACGCCGCACGCAACATCCTGGCGGCGGGACGCGCCGACAGGCTAAACGCCTCGCAGAGCGCAGGTAAGACCAGGGCGAAAGTCCCGGCACAGCGCGTTGAAGCAGGAAGCCACCGGAAGGGTCAGACGACCCCGTCCGGAATCCCCGTCCTTTAGGGCGGGGAGTACGTCAACTGTTGGTGCAGTTGGAGGAGGGGAGGGCAGGCTCGGGTCCTGGCCTACTATCGCCTCCGTGACCTCCGCGCTGATCCTCATAGACCTGATGCCGCGCATCATCGCCCTGCCCCTTGCTCCGCACTCCGGCGAAGAGGTACTGACGCGCTGCCGTCGGTTGGCTGAGGCGTTCAGGGCGAGCGATCGCCCGGTGGTGCTGGTTCGAGTGGAGAGGCCGAACACGACCGAGCAGCCGCCAGGCAGCGGCTTCGCCGACGGTCTGGTCCAGCCCAGCGATGTTGTGGTCGTCAAGCGCACCGTCGGGGCATTCCATGGCACCGACCTGCACGACCAGTTGCGCAACCTGGGCGTGGACACGCTGGTGCTCGCCGGGCTGGTTACCACGATGGGGGTCGAATCCACCGCGCGGGCCGCGAGCGACCACGGCTACGAGATGGAGTTCGTCGCCGACGCGATGTCCGGTTTCGCTGCCGACGAGCACGACTTCACCGTGGAGAAGACCTTTCCCCGGTTCGGTGAAGTGCGTAACACGGCGGCCTACACCTGAATCAGTGGTGGTGTCGTTGACCGACTCGATCAGCTGCCGGACCTTCTTGGGCATCGGCTCGCCGTAGCGCTTCTTCTCGCGCTTGCGCGAGGGCCGCAGGACCTCGGTGCCGAACTCGGCAAGGTCCTTCTCTACGGCCTTCGAGGCGAAGCCCTTGTCGGAGATGAGCAGGACGCCCTCGCGCCTGGCGACCAGGTCGGCGTCGACTTCGAGCATCGCGGCCGGGGCCTCGCGCTCGCCGATCTTCGGGTTGGCCAGCGCCCACAGGATCGGCATGCCGGTCGGCGTGCACACCAGGTACAGCCGCAGGCCCCAGAAGAACCGGGAGTGGGCGGCGCAGTAGCCGTAGCCGGCCCAGCCCGCCATATCTCGAACGCTGGACGATGGGGCGCGGCATGCCGCACGGCACCGGCGTGGAGTCGGTCATCCACACGGTGTCGGTCCAGAAGTCGCTGTCCGTGGCCAGCTTCCGGATCAGGCACTTGACCAGCGGAAACGCCGCACGCAGGCGCTTGCTGTACGCCGATTGCTGCGGTACGGAGTCGCTGAGAAGGGGAGGTCGTCCCGTCCACCGCGTTCCTCCGATCTCGTCGTCGATCTTCACGTAGCGTGCGGTCAAGAGGGTCTCAAGGTCTGTCGTCACAAACGGATCATTGAGACCCTCGCTCCTTTTGCGGGGCCGAACTTGGGACTTGCCCCTCCAGGAGGCGCAGGAGAGAAACGCGTCGACAGCACCCCTCCACGCCCGGCAGAGTGGCCGCCCGTGACGAGCAGCGAACTGTGGACCCGTGACACCGCCGAGCGCTACGACGCCGAGGAGACCACGATGTCCTCGGCCGCCGTCCTCGGGCCGACTCTCGACTTCCTCGCCGAACTCGCCTGCGACGGGCGGGCGTTGGAGTTCGCCATCGGTACGGGACGAGTGGGCGTCCCGCTCCGGGAGCGGGGCGTGCCGGTCGTGGGCATCGAACTGTCCGAGCACATGGCAGCCGTACTGCGGCGCAAGGTCGACGGGAACACGCTCCCGGTGGCCATCGGGGACATGGCCACGACCGTCGTCCCCGGAGAGTTCACCCTGGTCTACCTCGTCTACAACACCATCACGAACCTGCTCACGCAGGACGAGCAGGTCGCGTGCTTCCGCAACGCCGCGCGTCACCTGCGGCCCGGCGGCCGGTTCGTCATCGAGCTGGGTGTGCCACCGCTGCGGTTCCTGCCGCCCGGGCAGGTCGCGGTGCCGTTCGACGTCTCCGAGCGGCATCTCGGCTTCGACACGTTCGACCTGGTCGAGCAGATCCTCGTCTCGCACCACCTCACCCGCGACGACGGCGAAGGCGACAGCGACGGACACGGTGAGGACGGCCGCTACCGCCGCAGCAGCTCCCGGCACCGGTACGCCTGGCCGGCCGAACTCGACCTGATGGCGCGGCTCGCCGGGCTCGAGCCGGAACGTCGTGTCGCGGACTGGCACGGGGCCCCGTTCGCCCAGGACTCCAGGAAACACATCTCGGTGTGGCGCAAGCCCGAGTAGGGCCCGGCCTCGACTACGGCTGAGCAGGCCTTCTGCGGCTGAGCGGGGCTGCGGGCAGCGACGTAGACTCGCGGCGTGAACGAGAATCTTCCCCCTTGTCCCGAGTGTTCCAGCGCCTACACGTACGAGATGGGTGCGCTGCTGGTGTGTCCCGAGTGCGGGCACGAGTGGTCCGCGGCCCCTGCAGCCGCCGCCTCGGAGAGCGGGAGCGGCGAGAAGGTGATCAAGGACTCCGTCGGCAACGTCCTGGCCGACGGGGACACGGTCACCGTGGTGAAGACCCTGAAGGTGAAGGGCAGCCCCACCGGAATCAAGGCCGGCACCAAGGTGCGCAACATCCGGCTCGTGGACGGTGTCGACGGCCATGACATCGACTGCAAGGTCGACGGCTTCGGACCGATGCAGCTCAAGTCCAGCGTGGTGAAGAAGGCCTGATCGCGGCCTGACCGCCTCCTGATCGCCGCCCGACTCCGGCTGACCGTCTAATCTCCGGTCAGAATGCAGTGGGGATCGTCGTTGTCTTCGTCGCCCACGCGGGTCCAGAGCATCAGAGTCCGTCCATGCCGCAGAGCACTGAAGACGCCTTCCACGTCTTCCCCCTCGGAGCCTTTGGTGGCGAACGTCAACTGGACGTCGGTCCCTGTCTTGCCGAATGCGCCTTTCCAGGTGCCTGATCCTGATCGGGGTTCCGTCCACTCCCAGGCCGAGACGCCCATCCAGTCGCCGCATACGTTGTCGGCGGTGAAGGTTCCGTCCGGCTTCATTGCCAGGGTGCCGCCGTCGGCGTCGGTCCACGTGGTCGTGAGTTCGGCCGGCTTCAGCACGACGGATTCGCCCTCGGGCGGCGGCCGGTTCCAGATCCTGCCGCAGGCCGCCGTAGTGAGTGCGAGAGCCATGGCGAGGAGGACCAGCGGGGTCCGGCAGGAACGCACGCGCTCCACCTCCAGCGGTTTCTCCGGGTCGCGTGCGCGACCTGGAAGATCAAGGACGTGTTCCGCAGCCTGGCACAGAATTTGAACACGTTCAAGTCGGATCAGGCCATGGGGCGGTGGGCGCGGAGTAGCCGGACCCCCTTCGTGGTGTAGACGGCCGCCATGAGCGCGACGCCGGCGAGAGAGAGCCAGAACCAGGATTCCGTCAGCACGAGACTCAGCGGCAGGGCGCCGAACAACAGCAGTGCGCCCTGGGTCTCCAGCAGGTCGAGACGCGCTTTGGAACGCACTACGGGGTCTGGAGCGCCCAGCCTGCGGATCAGGGGGACGAGGGAGAGAGCCTGCAGAACGGCCAGGCCAACAGCGGTCCAGAGACACCAGTCGGGTATGACCACGGCGCGCACTGTACCGCCCTGCCCGCCCTGCCGCAGCCGGCTCGGGGACAGCGCCGGCGGCTACGCGTGAACGCCGGTCCCGTGAGCCCGGTCCTCGATCCTCTCCCCGGCGAACAGGCTCAGTCCGGCAGGCCCCAGAACGCGCCGTGCAGGCCGACCTCGGCGAAGTAGGCACCGGCTGAGGCAGGGTCGCGACGGGTTTGACTTCCGCTCCTCTCCCTAAAGGGAGGGGATTCCTACCACGGTCGCCTGACCGTCTCGGTGGGTTCCTGCTTCTTCGCGCTGCGCCGGAATCGCTCCCGGTCTTACCCGCGCTCGACAGGCTGACACGGCCAGTCCGGCCGCCTTGGCGACGTTGACCGCCGCGTTGATGTCCCGGTCGAGGACGGCCCCGCACGCCCCGCACTCCCACGTGCGGATGTTCAGGGGCTTGGGGCCGTCCTTGACGCCGCACTGGGAGCACACCTGAGATGTGGGCTCGAAGCGGCCGATGCGGTGGAAGGTGCGTCCGTACCGGGCGGCCTTGTACTCCAGCATCGACACGAACGCCGACCACCCGGCGTCGTGCACGGACTTGGCCATGCGCGTACGGGCAAGCCCCTTGACCGCCAGGCCCTCAACGGCAACCGCTTGGTTCTCACGGATGATCTTCGTTGAGAGCTGGTGGTGGAACTCGCGCCGCGCATCAGCCACCCGGCCGTGGGCGCGGGCGACCTTGATACGGGCCGTGTCCCGATTCTTGCTGCCCTTCGCCTTCCGGCTCAGGTTCTGCTGCGCCTTCTTGAGCCGCTTCTCAGCGCGACGCAGGAAGCGGGGGCTGCCGATCTTCGTGCCGTCCGAAAGGATCGCGAAGTGCGACAGCCCCAGGTCGATGCCCACGGCAGCCTCCGTCTCCGGCATCCGGGCAAGGTCGGTGGCCAGGTCGCTCTCCACGATGAAGGCAGCGAAGCACCTTCCTGCGGCGTCCTTGACCACGGTCACCGTGGACGGCACGGACGGCAGGGTGCGGGACCACTTCACCCGCACGTCCCCGATCTTCGGGAGCGACAGGTCCCCGCCCGGCGTGATCTTCCACCGGGCGTTCGTCGTGAAGCGGATAGCCTGCCGGTTGTCCTTCCGGCTCTTGAACCGGGGCGCTCCCATGCGGGGGCGCTTGCCCTTGAGCCCGTCGAAGAAGTTCCGGTAGGCGGTGTCCAGGTCCCGCAACGACTGCTGGAGGATCACTGCGGATACCTCGCCGAGCCATTCGCGCTCGGGGGTCTTCTTCGCTTCGGTGAGCTGCTTTCCCAGGGTGGCGGAAGAGACGAACGGCAGCCCGGCGGCACGGGCGGTCTCGCGGACGCGAAGCGCGTCGTTGAAGACGACCCGAGCGCACCCGAAGGCCCTGGCCAGCGCCGAGCGCTGCGGACCGTTCGGGTACATCCGGAAGGAGTACCTGAGCCGCATGTTCATGATCGTACGACAGTTGGTTTATGGCTGAGTATCAGAACATCCGTACGGGCAGGCACTGCGCATTCGTCATGCACGCGCACTTGGTTTTCGTGACGAAGTACCGGCACAACGTCTTCACCGACGCCCACTTGAAGCGCATGGAGGAGATCATGCGCAGCGTCTGCGAGGACTTCGAGACAGAGCTGGTCGAGTTCAAGGGCGAAACCAACCATGTGCATCCGCTGGTGAACTTCCCGCCCAAGGTCGCCGTGTCCAAGCTGGTCAACAGCCTGAAGGGCGTCAGCTCGCGCAGGCTCCGTCAGGAGTACCCAGAGCTGGTCCGGCACTACTGGCGGGCGCAACGGCTCTGGTCCGGCTCGTACTTCGCCGGATCGGTCGGCGGGGCTCCACTGTCGATCGTCCGTCAGTACATCGAGCAGCAGAACCGTCCGCTCTGACCTGCGGGTCAGAGCAGCACTGAGAATCGCTTCACCTCCCCCATAAACGGGGAAGCACTGCGATTAGTCCCGGTAGCCGCGTTCCTGGCCTGTCTGTCGCAGCCAGGTGTCGACACAGTCGGTGGAGCAGAACAGGCGCTGGTTGCCGCAGGTGCGCACGACGTCGTCCCAGGCCCGGCTCATGGGGGTGAGGAAGTGGGCCACTTGGTCGCCCTTCGGCGGTTCCTCCCGGCCGACCACGCAGGCGTGCGGGGTGTCGCAGGCCGGGCAGCGGGTGGCGACCAGGACGTCGGGCTCGTCGCGGAGCAGGTGGGGCAGCGCGAACGAGTCCCAGGCGCAGCCGCCCCACCACAGGGTGTGTGCACCCATGAGGGAGAAGCCGAGCGGGACGGCGGCGAAGGGATGGGCCATCACGACGCGGTCGTGGTCCTGTGGGTCCAGGACCACGTCGTGGCTTGCGTGGAGGGCGCGCAGTTCCTGACGCACCTGGTCGGGGGCGAGTACGGTGAGCGCGGCGAGTTCCGCCACGCCGGGAGCACGTCCCGTACGCGCGAATCCGTGGTAGACGGCCAGGCGGACCCTCTCCGTGTCGTCTAGGTTCATCGGTGTGGTCGAGGCGTTCTCGGTCATTCCTGCACTTCCTTCGGTCCGTTCGTTTCGTTCGGTTCGTCCCTTCACCCGATGGTTCACCCGCGCCTACGGCGTCAACCCGCCGCGTACCGCATGGCGTGACGCACCGCCGTCGAGCGCCGGGTGAAGTCCATGTGCCAGTTGGTGATCCAGGTCTGCCCGTCGTCGAGGGAGAACGCCTGCTCCCAGTGAGCACGGTCGGCGGTGATGCCGGACCAGATGAAGCGCACCTTGACCTTGCGGCCGTCGTGCTCGTCGTCGCCTACGAAGACCCCGGTGCCGTCCGGGCCGAAGGCGCCGGTGACGGGTGGGAAGAGTGTGCCGGTGCGCCGGCTGGCCCAGTACAGCGACCACTGTGCGGTGGCCGGGTTGAACAGGCGCAGCGTCAGCCCGGAGAAGCCCTTCGTCGGGAACTCGATCTCGTCGAAGCTGGCGGCACCGTCGAAGTGGCAGGAGCCGCGAGTGACAGCGGGGAATTCCTCCCAGCGGTCGTCGCCCTCGGTCGGGTCGAGGAAGTCCTTGCGCCAGCGGTTTGCCACGTCGTAGGTGCCGGTGAGGAACGTGAAGTCATGGGTCGTCATGCCGCCGACGCTATGAGGGGTCTCCTGACAACGAGTGTCAGGAGATATCGATGAAGGCTGGACGCCGGCCTGTCGCGCGCGGCCGCACTCGCCCACGGGCGCGACCACCCGCCGGCGGAGGCCTACTCGGTGTACTCCGACAAGGTCGTGGCGACGCGGCGCAGAACGTCGGCGTTCCTGGCGGCGCGGGCGAGCAGGAGGGCGCCTTCGAAGGCGGTGACCGCCAGTTCGGCGCGGGACTCGGCGGCGGAGGCGGGGCGGCCGCGGCGGACCATGTGGTCGGCGAGCAGCTGGGTCCAGGCTCGGTAGGTGGCCGAGCACACGGCGCTGATCTCGTCGTTGTCGGCGGCCAGCTCCAGCGTGGCCGTGCTCACCGGGCAGCCGAGGCGGAAGCCGCTGCCTTCCAGGTCCGTGGCGAGGGCCTCGGCGAACAGGGTCAGCGCCGTCGCCTCATCGAGGTCCTCGGCGAGCAGGGCGCGCAGTTGCTCGGTCACCCGGTCGGACTCGAAGCGCAGCGCCTCCACGACGAGCTGGTCCTTGCCCCGCGGGAAGTGGTGGTACAGCGATCCGCGCGGCGCCGATGCCGCGGCGAGCACGGTGAGGACGCCCGTGCCGGTCACTCCGCGCTCCCGGAACAGGCGGGCGGCGGCGCTGATGATGCGGTCGCGGGTGTTCGTTGCCACGCCATCGATTCTACCGTGACACGCTAGACTGGTCTGCATAACTCTGACGCCTCGTGCGCCGGGTCACGGTCGTCATCACCAACTGATCCACCCGAGGAACGGAGTGAACGGTCCCATGACAGAACTGCACGTGGTCCTGGGCGCGGGCGGCGGTATCGGCGGGACGATCGTCCGCACGCTGGCCGACGCGGGCCGGCCGGTGCGCGCTCTGGCCCGCCGGCCGCTCGACCTGCCCGCGGGTGTCGAGCAGCGGCAGGTGGATCTCGGTGACAGCGAGGCCACCGCCGCCGCCCTCGACGGAGCGGCCGTGGTGTACCACTGCGCGATGCCGTCGTACCACCGCTGGCCCCAGGAGTTCCCTCCCCTGACCCGCGCCGTCGCCGACGCGACAGCGCGCGTCGGGGCCGGTCTCGTCGTGGCCGACAACCTGTACGCGGCACCGGGCGACGGCCGGCCCATCAGTGAGACGGACGCGCCCGTCGTCCACGGTCCCAAGTCGCGCACCCGCACGGCCATGCGGGACGAGCTGCTGGCGCGTGACGACCTCCGTGTCACCTTCGGCCGGGGCGCCGACTACTACGGCCCAGGGCCACGCGGGTTGAACTCGGTCCCCGGGAACACCATGTTCGCGCGGGCCGTGGCCGGCAGTCGCATGCTCTGGCCGGGCAAGCTCGACGTACCGCACGCCCTGCACTACCTGCCGGATCTCGCGCGGGCGCTGGTGATGCTGGGCGACAGCCAGGCGTCGTGGGGGCGGGCGTGGAACCTTCCCTCTCCCGAGCCGCTGACGGGCCGGCAGTACGCCGCCGCGGCGGCTCTCGGCGGCCCCGCCCGGGTGAGCGCCGTCCCCAAGCTCGCCCTGCGGGCCGCAGGTCTGTTCGACGTCCAGGCGCGGGAGGTCATGGAGATCTTCTGGCAGTTCGACCGGCCGTTCCTGATCGACGCCGGCGCGTTCGAGAGCCACATCGGACAGCTCGCCCTGACGCCCCATCCCGAAGCGGTGGCCCGGACCATCGCCGATCACCGGCGCACCACGACCACCTAGCAGCGCACTCCCACCCGGGTGGCAGACACGGGAGCCGCTCTGCGGGGGCGGCGCGGAAAGTATCATCAAGTGATGTCTGACATGACTGAGACCACGCCCGGGTGGCTGACCACGGACGAGCTCGACGCGGCCAGGGCCCGGATGCCGATCCTGTACGTCGAGGCCGTGCCCGTGCGCGTGGACGAGAGCGGCGAAGTCACCAGTATCGGCTTGCTCCTGCGGATCGACTCGGACGGGGCGATCAGCCGGACTCTGGTGTCCGGACGGGTCATGCACCACGAGCGGGTGCGTGACGCGTTGCTGCGGCACCTGGAGAAGGACCTCGGGCCGGTGGCGCTGCCCCGTGTGCCGGCGTCGCTGCAGCCCTTCACGGTCGCCGAGTACTTCCCCACGGCCGGGATCACGCCGTTCCACGACCCTCGCCAGCACGCGGTGTCGCTGGCGTACATCGTGCCGGTGGCCGGGGACTGCCGTCCGCGGCAGGACGCCCTGGACCTGGTGTGGTTCAGCCCGCAGGAAGCGGCCTCGCCGACCGTGCAGAACGAGATGCCGGGCGGGCAGGGGCTGCTGCTGAAGCAGGCGCTGGCTCATGTCGGGCTCACCTACTGACGGGCGCCGCCCCCGCACGCATGACCTCTCACGGCACCTGACAGCTCGTCGGCTGCGGGTGCCGCGGGAGTCGGCGCGGGACGGGGACGTCGTATTCGTTCAAGAGTGGTCAAAAATGAGCTGCGTGTTCGGTAATCCCGGTCGATGGCGTGCCCGTTCGGCGCCTACCTTCCTCGCGTGACTCTCACTTCCGACACTTCCACACCGTTCTTATCCGACGACCGCGGTCCCGCCCCGGCTCGGCAGGGCGCCTCGACCTCGCGCCGCAACGTCCTGCGCGCCGCGGTCACCGGCACCGCCGTCACCGCCGGCGCGTGGGTGCTCGACGTCCCCGGCGCGGCCGCCGTGCCCGCGACGGCCGACCGGCGCCGGCCCGCCACTCCGGAGGCCGCGCTGCGGGCGCTGGAATCCGGCAACCGGCGCTGGCGCACCTTCCGCGAGCGGCACCCGCACGAGACGCGCGCCGTCCGGCGCGAGCTGGTCTCCGGCCAGCATCCGTTCGCCGTCGTCCTCGGCTGCATCGACTCCCGCGTGCCGCCCGAGCTGGTCTTCGACCAGGGTCTCGGCGACCTGATGACCGTACGCTCCGCGGGCGAGGTCCTGGACGAGGCGGTACTGGGAAGCGTGGCGTACGGGGTCCTGGAGCTCGGCATACCGCTCGTCATGGTGCTCGGGCACCAGTCGTGCGGCGCCGTGGCGGCGGCGGTCCACGCGGAGGAGTCGGGCGAGGAACTGCCCGCGCACATCCGGTACATCGCCGACCAGATCAAGCCCGCCATAGACCACTCGGTCGAGGGGGCCGCGCGCATCGACGCGACCGTTTCCGCGCAGGTGCGGCTCGTACGCTCACGGCTCGCCGCGGACGCCGATCTCGCCGCCAGGATCGCGGCGGGCCGGCTGGCGATCGTCGGCGCCCGGTACGAACTGACCAGCCAGCTCGTGCACCGCGTCGACTGACGCTACGCGTGGGGGCTCGGGCTGAGCCATGTCCGGTCCGTCCAGGTCACGTCGGCCGGGAGGCGTTCGGCGTAGGACGGGTCGGATTCGGTGCGGAGGCGGACGCTCTCGTGGACGCGGGCTTTCGCCGGGACGCGTCGCCGGCGGTAGGTGAGCAGGGCCCAGACGCGGCCCATGCGGTGGACCTTGCCCAGTGCGTGGTCGGGGGCCAGCGTGAGGTGCTTGACGTAGGCGCCGGGTTTCAGGAGGAGCCCGGATTCCAGGGCGCCGTCGACGATCCACTTGAGCGCCACGGCGGGGAGTCGCGGGTCGTCGTCGAAGGTGCCGCCCACGTCGGAGTGGACCCCGGCGAACCACGCCTCGTCGATCAGCGGGCCACGGACCGAGGGGCCAGGCTCCTTCGGCGGCAGTACGAGGTACTCCTCGTACGGTCGCCGCTTCTCGTCGATGGAGACGGCGTGGCGGACGCGCGCCACGTTGGGGATCCGGCGGGTGAAGAGCCAGCGCAGGTTCCAGCGCAGTAGGCCTGCGGCCTTCACCGAGTCCCACAGGCCCATGAACGCGACGGGAATCCCGGTGCGTTCGTCGACCTTGCGGCTGAACGCGTCGGCGAACTGGTGGAGTTGCTTCCAGTCGTCGTCCGTCCATGTCCGGTTCTTGGCGTAGACGGCGATGGCGTACGGGACGAGGTTCTCCGAGCCCGGGCGGAGCAGCCCGACGGACTTCAGCAGCCCGGCGAGCGCCCTCGCCGTGTACGCGCCGCGGCTGAAGCCGTAGATGTGGATGCGGTCGCCGGGTTCGTAATGCTGCATCAGGTACGTGTACGCCTCGGCGAGGTTCTGTTTGAGGCCGGCGCCGAAGGCGAGGCCGAGGAGCTTGGAGAGCTTGCGCGAGGGTGCCGTCCACGCTCCGGCCGCGGAGAAGGTGCCGACGCCGGGGTCGTAGTAGGCGATCTGCGCGGTCGGGTCGTGAAGGTCGAGCATCTCGTACAGCCTGACGACGTTCGTGTTGCCGCGGGCCTTGAGCTGATTGCCCGTCCCGTCCAGGCACATCACGATGTTCTTCCCCATCAGGGCCTCCGGGTCTCCGGACTTCCGGCGGACACATATCTTCCGAGGGGCACATACCAGAGCAATTCCTATAATAGTGGTGAATCCTCCCGGTCTCCCCTCGGCAGCCTCCTCTCGGCCCGCCCCTTCTGTCACGCGGAGGTATCCGGTTCCATGGACCGTTTCACCGTGCACCTGGATGAGGACGCTGGGCCCTCGTCCACCCACGCCCTGGTCATCGGCGTCGGCGCGTACGCGCACCTGGGCGGCGGGGTCGCTCCCACCGACCACCCCGGCGCCACCGGGATGCGGCAGCTGTCCTCGCCGCCGCTCTCGGCGCGCGCGTTCGCCCGCTGGATGATCGAGCGGTACCACGACGCCAGCCGCCCGTTGGGCAGCCTCGCACTGCTCCTGAGCGAGACCGAGCCCGCGCCCTTCGCCCACCCCGGCACGGGCGCGCAGCACGATGTGGAGGCCGCGACGATCGACAACATCGTGGCCGCCGTGACGGAGTGGAAGGAACGCGGCGACCACGACGAGGCGCGGCTGGTGTTCTACTTCTGCGGTCACGGCGTCTCGCTGGGCTTCGACACCTCCCTCCTCGCCGCGGACATGTTCGCCGACCGCAACAGCCCCCTGAACGGCGCGCTCCACTTCGAGGCCCTGGCCCGGGGGCTCAACAGCTGCCGCGCCGGACAGCAGGTGTTCTTCGTGGACGCCTGCCGGGCCGGCTCCGACGCGCTCGTCAGGCAGGTGGGGCAGGACACCCTCGGACGGGTGCCGCTCGCCGGGAACCTGCGGCCCGACGGGTTCGTGGCGCGTGAACACGCCGTCTACTTCGCGACGTTGCACGGCGAGGAGGCCTTCGCCCGCGCGGGCGGTGTCAGCCTGTTCACCGACGCGATGCTGCACAGCTTCGACGGCGCGGGCAGCGAGAACACCGAGGGCCGCGTGTGGCGGGTGACCACCGGCACGCTGATGCACGCGATCAGCCGCTTCATGCGGGAGCCGCCCTTCGCGGGCGTGCTCGCGGGAGGCGCGGTGCCGGTGAGCCCGGAGTCGTTCGACTTCGACTTCCACGAGCTGCGGGGCGACCCGGTCGTCCCGGTGTACATCGGCTGTCGGCCGCGGGAGGACAACGCGCTCGCCGAGTTCGTCTGCCGGCCTTCCCGACCGGCGGAGAACGGACCCGTGCCGGACGGGCACGCGGAGCAGCGGCGTGCGCCGCTCGCTGCCGGGCCGGGGGACGAACCCGATCTGGGCGAATGGGCGCTCTTCCTGCCCTTCGGGCGGTACGAGGTGGAGGCCGTCCTCGGCCCCGCGGACGTACGCCGTCAGGAACTCGACGCCCGGCCGCCGCTGTTCCGCGTGGGATTGGCCCGGCCATGACCAGCGCCGCACTCGCCGTCAGGCTCTTCCTCTCCTCCGCCGGGGAGTCCAACGACGCCGTGATCGTCGGCGACATCCACCCGGCAGACCTCACCGGCGACACACTGCGCAGCATCCTGATCCCCTGCGGTACGGCCCCGCAGCCCGCGTCGTACCCGGTGACGCCGGGGCGCTACGTCGTGTCGGCGACCCTGCCGTCCGGAATGGTGCTGACGGAGGACGCCGTGGCGGAGGAGGGCCGGGAGACCGCCGTGGACTTCGTCATGACGGACTCGCCGTACGAGACGCACTCCTGGCAGTACCTCATGGGCAACATCGAGCCGGAGAGCGTGTACCGGAGCTCCACCACGGTCCCGCTCGCGGAGTCCGTCGCCTCCCGCTCCATGGTCGCGCCCGCCGTCGGGCCGGACGGGGCCCTGGCCGAGACGCCGTTCGCCGACCCGGGGCCGCACGCCACGTGGATCGGCGACGCCCCGCCGGAAAGCTGGTCCTTCGCCTCGGTGCTGGGCCTGGACAACGATGTGGGCGCGCTGGGGCGGTTCGTCGCGGAGGGCGGGCCGCTGGTGCTGCCCGCGCCGGACGTGGCCGGGGAGTCGGTGACGCCGCTGTACCGGTTCGGCCCGGGCGGTCCGGTCGGGGCCCCGGGCTCGCCGTCCGGCCGGCGGCAGTTCCTGGTGGTGGAGGCCGCCGGGGCGGTACGCCTCGTCACCCTGCCGCTGCCGTGGGGCCCGCACGAGGTCGAGGTGCTGGTCAACCTGCGGCAGAGCCCGACGGGGAGCGCGGTCGCCGTGACGGTCCGCGACCCGGTGCGCGGTGCGGGGCTCGCATACATGGCGCAGGGCGCGCTGGACACGGCGGCACGGCTGTTCACGGACGTCGAGGCGATGCTGTACTCGAAGGTCCAGAACCCGCTCGCGGCGGCGGCCGGGGCGTACGTCCTCATCGGCACGGACCACTCCGCGGCGGAGACGTACTGGGATCCCTGGCTGGAGCGGCTGGCCGAGGACTTCCCGTGGCTCGCCGACGGAGCGATCCTGCGCTCCGTACGACTGCTGCGGCGGGTCGCGGCGGCCGGACGGCCGGGGGCCGGGGCTCGGGAATTCGCCCGGGACCAGGCCCGCGAACAGGCCCGGGCGGGGCTGATCAAGGCCGTCGACCGCGGCATCCCGTACTACACGCTCGGACTCGCCTGGCTCGTGGAAGGGCTGTCCGCCTTCCCCGACGACGCCGAGTGCGCGCTCCGGCTCGACCAGGTACGCCGGCTGTCCTGGCTGGCGGACATGCGCGAACCGTTCCTGATCCTCGACCTGCGGCAAAGGAGTGCGTGATGCTCCGGCTCACGATGCTGCCCGCGGAGGACGGCGACTGCCTGCTCCTCGAATACGGCAACGACGGGTTCACCCGGCGCGTCCTCGTCGACGGCGGCCGGCGCGGCACCTACCGGCGGATCAAACCGCTGCTCGCCGAACTGGACGGTCCGATCGACGTCCTGGTGGTGACCCACGTCGACCAGGACCACATCCTCGGGGTGCTGGCGCTGCTCGACGACCCCGACCGGCCGGTGGACATCGGGGACGTGTGGTTCAACGGCTTCGACCATCTCCACGACCGTGAGATCTTCGGGGCGGTGGACGGAGAACTGCTCACCTCCGCGCTGATCGATCAGCAACTCCCGTGGAACGCGGCGTTCGACGGCCGCAGCGTCGAGATCGGTCATGACCTGACCTGGTTCGACGACGGTTCCACGATGGAGGTGCTGGCGCCCGACCGCCGACTCCTTGAATCCCTGATCGGCGAGTGGAAGGCCAAGTGCGAACAGTCCGGGCTGATCCCCGGCGTGGACCCGGTGGAGCGGGAAGCCGTGCCCGGGATCGAGCGTTTCGGCGCGATCGACGTGGACGAGCTGGCCGCCGCTCCGTTCAAACGGGACGGCTCCCCCACCAATCCGACCAGCATCGGTCTGCTCTTCGAGTTCGACGGCACACGGATCGTCCTGACCGGAGACGCGGACGATCCGCGGCTCGTCGCCTCGCTCAGGCCGCGGGCCGAGGCCGAGGGCGGGCGGCTGCACGTGGACGCGCTGAAGGTCGCCCACCACGGCAGCGCCAAGAACCTGTCGAACGACCTCCTCGGCCTCCTCGACTGCGGCCGCTATCTGATCTCCACCAACGGGAAGGTCCACGGCCATCCGGACGACATCGCCATCGCCCGGATCCTCAAACACGGCGGAGAGAGCAAGGAGCTGGTCTTCAACTACCGTGAGCGGGCCGCGAACTGGGACGTGGAGGGCTTGCAGGAACAGTTCGGCTACCGCGTCTCGGCACCCGCCGGGGACGCCGAGGACGGGTTCGTCACGGTGGAGTTCTGAGCGGGGACCCCACCCCCTGGGGCCGGCGCCGGGGTCAGGAGACGACGGGCTCGGCCGTCTCCACCTCGGACAGCTTGACCGTGCACAGACCGCCGCGTTCGGTCGTCACGTCGGTCACCTTGAGCTGGGTGCCCGGCGCGAGGATGTACTCCTCCTCCCCGGTGAACGCGGAGAAGCTGCGGATCCCGACCGCCCGCGCGGGGGTGACCTCGAAGAGGGTGCGCTTGCCGCGGCTGCCCAGGAAGGCCCGGGCGACGTTCAGTTCGGAAGTGCACGAGGACACGCCCCACCAGGTGACCGTCTCCCCCAGCGGGTACTGCCTGCGCAGGTCCAGCGCCACACCGCGCCACAGCGGCTCGGTGCGCGCGGGGAGTCCCGAGACCGCCGAGAACAGCAGGCGCAGGTACGGGATGTAGGGCACGACCTTGCTGCGGTCCGGGGAGCGCAGTACGGCGTTGATGTCGCGGTAGAAGCCGGACTCGCAGGTGTAGAGGTAGAGCGCAGCGATCGCGTCGGCGGACAGGCCGCCTGCCGCCTCGTCCGCCCGCCGCTTGCCGAACTCGCGCGAGCGGTCGATGTGCCGGGCGAGCCCCGACAGCACCTGGGTGACCGGGGCGACCGCGTCGTCGAAGCCCATCAGCGGGGTGTCGAACACCCCGGTGATCGCGGGCAGGATCCGACCTTCGTCCTTGACGCTGGTCAGTCGCTCCAGATACAGCTGGTGCAGTTCCATCGTCGAGGCGATGAAGGCGCCCATGCGTGCCGCGACGTCCCCGTCCTCGCCGCCTGAACCCTCGCCGGCCGGCCCGTCGTTCCAGCCCTTGCTCGGCAGCCAGTCGATCTCGTCCGCGCCGAGCGACGCAAGGGCCGCGTTCACTGTGGCGAAGTGGTCGCCCTCGCAGAAGACGTCGCCCTGGGCGGCCGGGTTGACGTGGTCGATGTGCCGGACCTCGACGCCCGGGTACTTCTGCTCCAGCCGCTGGACGATCTTCTTCAGGCTGCGGGCGTGGGCGCCCCACCAGGCGAAGACGACGCCGCGGTCCTCCTCGTCGTCCGCGTTCTGCTTCGCCTTCAGGATCTCCTCGACGATCCGCTCGGCGACGGGCCGCCAGAACTGGGTGTGCCGGTCGGTGCCCATCGCGCCGTCGCCGCTGGCGGTGAGCGAGGCGTTGAGGAGCAGGACGCCCTGAGTGAGCATCGCCTGGAACCACTCCGGCGGCTGGACCGTCTCCCGCTCCTTCAGCAGGGCCCGGACGTCGGCTATGGGCGTCTTCTTGATGATGCCGTACTTCCACATCGCCGCCGCCTTGATGATGCAGCGGATGCTGACGACCCTGCCGAACTGGCTGTCCTTCCAGTCGTTGAAGGTGTTGTCGAACATGGCGATGCCGGTGGCGCTCTCCGGCCGCGGGTACGGGTTCTGGCCGAAGACCACGACCTTCCACTTGTGCGGCGGGTGGGGCTTGAGCGCCTGGAAGGTGAGCTCCCGGACCGGCACGACCTCCGGGCTGCGGCCCTGACCGATGAACTGCGCGGCGTCGGGCTGCGCCTCGATGGCCGGCTTGAGCAGCGGCAGCCAGGGTTCCCCGCCGCCCTTGAACAGTTCGGTGAGGGCCAGCGGGTCGTTCGGGTCGGGCTGCGGGGCCGTGGTGGTGGCGTCGCTCATGGGGGAAGGGCTCCCGGGGGTCGTACCGGTGGAGTGGGCGTCGGCGGCTGAGGCGATGGGCGTGGGGGCAGCGTCAGGGACGAAAGGAATGCCCTTTCGGCGGCATGATGCGCACCCGCTTCTCGACCGGCTCGTGCTCGATGCCGGCGAGCTGGGCGGTGATCGTGGTGCGCAGCCCGTCGTCGTCCTCGAACCAGTGGTCGTGGAAGAGCGTGTAACCGGTCCACATCAGGTTGGCGCAGACGCGGGCGGGCACCTGGCCGGTCTGCGCGCCCATGCCGACGAGCGCGACGGAGCGGATGCCGCCCGGCGTCTTCCGGTTCTGCCGGTGGATGGCCTGGAACGCGGCCGCGCAGGCCAGGGCCACGTTGAGCGTGGCGCTCACGTTCTGCGAGGACTGCACCATCGTCGGCGTCGATATCAGGTACCGCGGGATCCTCGCCCCGGACGGCACGCAGACCGCACTGCCCACGGGGAGGCTCCCGCCGAACCGGTCGCGGATCGCCCGCTGCACGCGGAGCTGGATGCCCGCGCCGAGGTACCGCTTGATGACGGCGTCGACGCCACCGTCCATCCGGCCCCGGGAGTTGGTGGGGGTGACCCAGGCGTCGACGTCCTCGTCGAGGATCGAGCCCCGCCGGATCTCGATCCCCGGCGTGTCGGCGAACGCCGCCCGCCACGCCTCCACGACGCCCTCGTTGACATCGGTCAGCACTACCCTGAGCGCGTTGTGCGCACGGCCCTCGGTCATCGTCCACTCCTGTCGGGAATCGGCCCTTCCAACACCCCCGACGCTATCGGCCACCACTGACAACGCCGGTCGAGGAGAGGGACGATGACCTGCCGTCACGCGGCGCCGGACGGCCGGACCGCCCGCGCCGCACGCCGCCTATCGCGCGGCCGTGCCCAACACCTTGGTCGGCTTGATCCGCACGGCCACCCGAACCACTTCCGGGGGCAGTTCGAGGTACTCCTGCCCCGCGCCCTCGCCTTCGTAGCTCTCCGCGAGCGCGACGGCGACCGCCCGGCCGTGATCCTCGGCGACCGTCGCCAACCCGCGTATCTCCGCGTAGTGGAGCGGGTCGGTGCGGTCGTAGACGGTGAGGCTGACGCGGGGGTCGGCCTGCATGTTCTTGATCTTGCGGCGGCCGTCCTGGCTGGAGATGAGCAGCTCGTCGCCCTCCCGCCCCACCCACACCACGGATGTCTGCGGCGAGCCGTCGGGCTGCGTCGTGGCCAGCACGGCCGGGTTCACATCGTCGAGCAGGGCACGGACCGCGTCGTTGAGTCGTATCGTCACGCGATCACGCTACGACCTGTGCATTCGTGTGGATGACGCGGGCTGTGCCCGGCGCCTTCGGTCACCCCCGGGCGGCACCGGCCCCCGCCCCCGAGGGCCTGCCACGCAGCCCCGGGATCAGCACCGCCGCCACTGCCAGGTGCATCAGAGCGAGGGAGACCCGGGTGCCGCCGCTCATGCCGCCGCCGAGCAACGGCAGGAAGGACACGACCAGTACGGCGCCGGCCAGTACGGTCCAGATGGCGTGGGCGTTCCCCACGCCGAACCGTTCCAGGGCGGCCAGCAGTCCCCAGCCGGAGAGCGACGCGAGCAGTGCGACGACCGCCGCGGGCACGGCGCCGATGTCGAGCGTCCGGTCGCCGTCGGAGATCCGCAGCGGGTGCCCCAGCAGCGGATCCGCTACCAGCCACACCAGGACGGGCGCCAGCACGGCCAGGGTCGTAATCCCGAATCGCCTCGTCCGCGCACTCACTTGGCACCCTCTGCGAGTGCCCCGTGCAGGAAGACCTCCGCCAGCTCCTGCGGCGTCAGGTCGGGCTCGTCGTCCGTGCGCGGCTGGGTGAAGAGCAGCCCGAAGAAGAGGGCCGCGATCTGCTCCGGCGGCCGGCGCAGGGCGGCCTTGTCGGGCTCCAGCAGCTCCACGAGGGCCGCGCGGATACGGGCAGTCGACTCGTCGCGGCCCGCGCCGCGCACCGTGCCGGGGTGCTTGCCGCCTCGATGCCCCAGCGAGCCGAGGATCGCGCCCATCCTGGACAGGTGCGCCTGCAGCGCCTCGGCCGCCTCTGCGAGCCGGTCGGACAGCGGTTGGGACAGATCGATCGCGTCGAGCTCGCGGACCGCGTGCTCGGGAGAGAGCGCCTCGGCCACGCAGGCCTGCAGCAGTTCGTCCTTGTCGGCGAAGACCCGGAAGATCGTGCCCTCGCCGATGCCCGCGGCACGGGCGATCTTCGCGGTCGTCACCGCGGCACCGTACTCGGCGATCAGCGGGATCGCGGTCTGGATGATCATTTCGCGGCGCCGCTCCGGCGACATGCCGGGCGCGCGACGGCGGGTGGTCTGGTTCTCCTTGGGTGCTGTCATGACTCCGAGAGTACGGAGTGAGTGCTCACTCCGTCAATGAGTGAGCACTCACTCCGGTCACTTTTCGTCCGGGGCCCGCGATACCGGCAGAGGGACAACCCCATTCGGACCTGCGGGACTTGCCATACTCGCCGGATGGAGACGCAGGACATGGAGGCGGCGCGGCGTTGGCTGGCCGACCAGGGTGTGAGCCGGGTGCCCGACGGGTGGGTGAGCGCCGAGGCGCCCGGCACGCTGCTCACGGCCGGTCAAGTCGCGCAGTCCTGGGCCGGCGACGTGTTCGCCGAGGCCGGCGACGTGTTCGCCGAGGACCTGGAGGCAGCCGACCAGGTACGGCTGGCGTTCGGGCTGCTCGACCTCCTTGGCGAGTACTGGGTCACGTGCGAGATCCGGTTCGCGGACCAGGGCCCCGAGGGTCCCCTACCCGCCGACGTGTTGTGGGACGGCTACCGTCGGCGGCTGGAGGCGGACGGGAACGCCGAGCCGCTCACCTACTCGTTATGGGTGGACTGGTTCGAGGACCGCGGTACTGCCGCGACGGCCTTCGCCGAAGTGCTCGGCAACGACATCGACCGGGTGGTGGCCGAGCGATCGGAACCCCTGCTCCGCCGGGCCCGGCGGGTACTGGAGTGCTCGGGACCGGTGCCCTGGCAGGTGAAGGCGCCGGTCTACCTCGTCGCCGCACGCGAACCCGCCCTTCGCGCAGCACTCTTCCACGGCCTGCGGGCGAGCTACCACGACGTCCACGGCGACCTGGAACCCTTCGCCGCGCTGGCCCTTCTCGACCGGCTGGAACTCCCGCCGGACACCCGGCACCTCGCGGAACTGCGCCACGTGCTCGCCTGCGGCCACAAGAACCACTACCGCAGCCCCGACGCCTGGGAGGAGGCGCTGCGGTCGGCCGCCGCGGGCTACTCCGACAGTACGTAGCCGTCCGTCTCGTCCCACGGCACGTCATGGTCGTCCACATGAACGCGCCACTGCGCTCCGGGGATCGCCCGGCGCAGTTCCGTCAGCGAGGCGAGCACGTGGTCGAGGACGGGCTCCACGCGTTCCCATTCGAGCGGGAGCTTCGTGGACCCGGCGAGGACCTCGTCCGGAGGCGTCGTGCGGTCGTAGAGGTAGAGGGACTCTTCGTCGTCATAGGGGAAGGCGTCCATGTGCGCGGTGACGACGCGTGCGACCTCGGCGCTCTCGGCCCCGGTCAGCGGTTCGGCGCGCGTCGCGCTGTAGTAGAGGGAAACGCTCATGGCAGGAGCGTATGCGGAGCGCTCCGGCGACGTGATCAGGCGACCAGAGCCACCAGTCCCGCCACCACCACTCCGGCGCCGGCCAGCAGCACGGCGCCCGACAGCAGGAAGATCACGGCGCCGAGCACGAGTTGGCCCGTGGCGCGCCCGCCGACGGACGTGTTCTCGGGGTCCTCGGGGTCGTACGTGATGTCGGCCCGCTCCGCACCCCCGTCCGCGCCGGTGCGCACGCGCGTGACGCCGTCGGCGTCGACGTACGCGTACGTGTACTGCCGGGTGCCGTTGTAGACGTCGGACCCCTGCAGCCGTCCCTCCACGGTGATCCCCCGGGTGCGCAGCGCCCAGGCCTCCCGGAGCAGTTCCCATGAGGCGTGCGCGCCCAGCCCGCCGCAGGCGATCGGGGCGGGAGCCGGCGCCCAGAGGAATACGAGGACCCACTCCCCGGCCGCCGCCAACAGCACGAGCCCCAGAACGTAGCCGCCCCAGAGGCCTCCCCGGAGGAGTCGTGTGCGGCTCGGCGGGGTTCGCTCCAGCGGCGGCTCCCCCGTCACCGGTTCTCCGTTGAGGTCATGCGCGCACCTTAGGCCGGAAGGGATGGTTCCGCGGCGTGACGATGCGAGGTGGCCTGAAGCGTCCGATCAGCGCCGCCGCGGAGGTGAGATTCGGGATCGGTCCGGTCTCCCTCCCTAGACTGCCGTGCATGACCGACGAACCCTCCCCCGCCCCCGACCTCGTCTCCGACCTGGCCCCGACCGGCGTCCTGCGCGCCTCCATCAACCTCGGCAACCCGGTCCTAGCCCAGGGCGCCCCGGACGCGCCCTCCGGCATCACCGTCGACCTGGCGCGCGAGTTCGGTGCGCGACTCGGAGTGCCGGTGGAGCTACTGTGCTTCGACGCGGCGCGGAAGTCGTACGAGGCGATGGCGACCGGGCTGGCCGACGTCTGCTTCCTGGCCGTCGACCCGGCGCGGGAGGCTGAAGTGGCGTTCACAGAGCCGTACGTCGTGATCGAGGGGGTGTACGCCGTGCCTCGCACATCCGCGCTCCGCACGCCGGACGACGTGGACGCGCCCGGCGTCCGGGTCGGCGTCAAGGCAGGCTCCGCGTACGACCTGTTCCTCACCCGGACCCTGCGCCACGCGACGCTCGTACGGGGCGAGGAGGGCGTCGACACCTTCGCCGACCAGGGGCTGGAGGCGGGCGCGGGGATCCGCCAGCCGATGACCGCGTACGCCGCCGCTCATCCCGAAGTACGGCTCATCGAAGAGCGGTTCATGCAGATCCGGCAGGCCGTCGGCACACCCGTGACCCGGTCCGCCGCGACGATCGCCTTCCTGCGGTCGACCGTGGAAGAGCTCAAGACGAGCGGCTTCGTCGCCGAGTCCCTCCGGCGCGCCGGACAGGACGAGGGCCTGCTCGCACCGCCGGCGGCGCTCTAGCGTCCTGAGTCCTTGATCCGTCGTTGATCAATGCATGGGACGTCCTGGGCCGAAGCCGGCCGAGCTGGTGCTGTCGGATTCCGAGCTGCAGGTGTTTGGTGCGTGGGTGCGAGGCCAATCGACGTCGCAGGCCCTCGCATTGAGAGCACGGATCGTGCTGGCCTGCGCCGGGGTCGAGCCAAGCTCCGCCGCGGCGTCCACCGCTCCGTCCAGGCCCTGGAACGCGACATCCGAGCCTGGGTCGCCGACTGGAACGACGACCCCCGCCCCCTACATCTGGACCAAGACCGCCGACCAGATCCTCGAGTCCCTCGCCACATACTGCCGACGGATCAAGGACTCAGGACATCAGTCCCAGTCCTGCAGCTGCTGGAGGAGCCCGGCGTCGCCCTCCATCCGCACCGCGTCGGCCGGGACGCGCATGTACATCAGCAGGGCCAGCTCGCTCGCCGTGCCGTGGAGGGCGGCGGTGGGCTTGCTGTCGGCGGCCTCCGCCGGGGTGAGGCGGGTGAAGCGGGAGCCGGCGGCATTCAGCGTCTGGCGCCAGGAGCGGCCCTCGGCCGTGTGGTAGTCCATGGTGGCGGGCTCCCCCGGCCACGGAGTCGTGACGGTGCAGACGGTGGCGAGGAACTCCTCGGCAGCGTCGAGCGCCTCGGTCGTCGGCAACTCCTGCGGGGCGCCGGAGGCCAGCTGGGCGTCGTAGGTGTGAATCATCGACTCCGGGACGCGGCGGCGGGCCACCGCGGCCACCGTGTGCGGCGAGGCCAGCGGCTCCCACCAGGCCCAGCAGGCCCGGTCCGGGCCGGCCTCGCGCAGGGCGGCCAGCAGCTGCTCCGTCGAGTCGGCCAGCCAGGTTATGAGGGCCTCGCGCTCCCTGGGCGCCGCCAGCCCGTCCTTGCTCGGCCGCTCGTCGCCCGGCGCGGTGTTCAGCACGATGTGGGCCCAGAAGCGGTCCCCCTCGCTGAGGTGGTTCGCCAGGTCGTACAGCTTCCACCCCGGGCAGGACGGGACGTCGGCGTCGAGGCTCGGGGCGGCGGTGATCGCGGCGCGGAACGCGGCGGACCGCTCGTCGATCATCTGCAGCAGTGTGGGGAAGTCGAGATTCTCAGTCACGCGGGATCTTGTATCACCCGGCCGGATGCTCACGCACCTGATTAAGTCGCGCCCCTGGTGTCCTGAGTCCTTGATCCGACAGCACCAGCTCGGCCGGCTTCGGCCCGGGACGTCCCATGCATTGATCAACGACGGATCAGGCGAGTTGGCGCTCACCGGCAGGACCTCGGCGCTCGCGGTTGCGGACCTGGTCGTCGACGACGTGCTCGTGCCGCCGTGCGGGACCGCGCTGGGCTCGGGATGGGCGCGCGGGCGGTGTAGCCGCTGCTGGTGGTGCACCGCCCCCCGATCCGACGCCGGCGCGAGGCGGGGGCACCGCAGTGGGCGGGCGTGCACATCCTCGGCCCTGACCGGCTGCTGCCGACGCTGGTGGCCGCTCCTCGTGTGCGGGATCCGCGGCGTGCGCCAGTGCTGGGCGGTCAGCCTCTGGTCGCCTTCATCTCGGACAGGCCCTTGGTGAGGTCCTCGGCGTTCATGACCGGCACTACCGACACCTCCGCGTTGAGCTGCATGAAGAGGTCCTCCATCAGCGCCGGCATCCGTGAGGGATTCTCAAGGTCGAAGACCATCCAGCAAGTTCGTACGCCTTCGTTCAGGCCGAAGTAGGCGGCCTCCGGCTTGAGGGTTTCCATCAGGTTCTTCATGGTCCCCTGAAGGGCACCGCTCTTGAGGGCCTGGTTGCCCGTAGGCGTGTCGAGGTGGGCCATCAACATGACTCTCATGTGGGACTCCTTTCGTCGTTCCTTACCGTTGGGCATTCGCCCAGGGTCGGCAACCTCACAGGCCCGTCCGGGCCTGTACCTGCCCCGGACCGGTTCACGGTCTGGTTGGAGGGGAACTGGCGGTACCTGACGTCGCAGATGACGACGGAGCAGCGCGAGTACGCCGCGGACCGCGCCGCGAACAGCGGCTACCTGGCCGCCGTCAACGGCGACGAGCAGCGTGGCGAGCCGGATGGGCTGCGCTGGTGGCGGGAGGTCGGCCGATGACCGCCGGACGGTCCGCCGCCGCGCGCGCCGCCGGCCAGGAGCCGTGCCCACAGGCCCCGGCGGCGGACCGGGCGCGTCTACCCGCAGGACAATCGGGTCCGTGTCGCGCGATGAGGTGATCACCGCGGCGCGGGAGTTCCCCGAGCTGGAGATGTGCGACATCTGCAAGCCGAGGGGCCTCCTCGGCATCGACAAGCCGGCTCTAGGCCGGAGGATCGTGGTGGGGGCTCCGGAGGACCCGGCCTAGATGGGTGTCTGGCCGGTGGGCGTGGCTCCCTGGTGCGGAAGGTAAGGCACTTGAACGCACGTTCCGCTTGGCAAGGGGGCTGCCCCGTCTCGGACGCGCGACAACCTCGGCAATCAGGGTGAGCCTGTGCAGTGGCTCCAGGACAAGTCGGCGTCACACCGCCACACTCTGAGGGAAGCTGGCCAGAGAGGCGGTACCGGATGAGCAGCACGGTGGTGCCACTGGTGATCGCATTCCTGGGGATCGTCGGGACGCTCGCATCGGCACTCATGACACAGCGGCTCGCCGAGAAGGCCAAGGCCAAAGAACTGGATCACTCAGCACGGCAGCGTGTCGAGGAGCGGCAGCACGAAACCAGACGCGCGATGGCAGAGGCCGTTCGGACCTGCTACGTCAGGTTGAACACGGCGTCACTCGACTACCAGTCAGAGCTCAACCATTTCTGGCATGCGCTTCGGGTCAGCCGTGTCACGGATGACGTGAGATCTCGTCTGGACGACGCAAGGCGGGAGCACCGGGCGCGGTACTCCGAGGCGCAGATGCGGGTTCCGGACGACGTGCTCACCGTGGTCGACGGCGTCCATCGCAAGCTCAACCACCTCTATGGGGTTCTCAAGCGTCTGGACGGCGGGGTCACGGTGCGCTTGGAGGACGATGTGTCCCTGGACGAAGCGCACCATCAGATCATGGGGCTCTGGGAGCAGCTCACGGCGATACGCCGCACCATGCGTCTGAGCATCGGTGTGACTCAGGACGGTCCCTAGTGCTGTGGCCGCGAACCTCTGCCGGCCTGCGCAGCCGTGACGACGCAGACTTCGTCGTGGCGACGGCCACCACCCGCCCCACCTCACTTGGCATGCCCTTCACCCGCTGGTCGATCCGCAGGCTCGCCGATCACCTGCCCCCCGCGTCCCAGCCTTCGGCGCGGGCCCTGATCTGTTCCCGGATCCCCCGGGTCCAGCCCTCCGGGTCCGCGTCGTAGCGGTCGCACATCTCCTGCCAGCGGGCCAGGCCGCCGCCGATGGCGTCGTGCGAGGGGTACCAGTCGACAGCGCCCGCTCTGCCGTGCCGAAGGAGAGAGGGACTGGTCGGGTCCGTGCACAGGTCGAAGCCGTGCAAATACTGCAGGCCCGTCTCCCAGGGGGGTTCGAGGTCGCTGAACGCGCCGTCGCCCTCGACCCAGTGGAGCGTCCACACGTGCACGGCCTCACGCGTCTCGTTGCCCCTCCCCAGGGCGCTCCAGTGCGCGGCGACGTCGGCTCGGGTGGGCGGGGTCGGAGGCGTCATGCTTCCGTCCCTGCCGGTTCGTCGTCCGAGGCGAGTCTCGCGTGGCGTTCCACGTCGTAGCGGGCGCCGTCGTACTCCAGCTTCCGGCGCTCGATGCCCTCCGCCGCGAAGCCCGCCGCCAGGGCCACCTTGCAGGACGCGGGATTGTCGAGCCGGTGGCCCAGTTCCAGCCGGAACAGGCCGAGGTCGTCGAACGACCACCGGGCGAGCGTCCGGCAGGCCCGTGACGCGACGCCACGGCCTCGGGCGGCCGGCGTCGTCCAGTACGACACCCAACCGGTCCCGTGGCGGTGGTTCACGGCGCCGACCGACACGTTGCCCAGCACGAGATCCGCGGCGTCCACCACGGCGAAGGCGTAGGCCGCGCCCGACGCCCATTGGTCGGTTCGATCCGTCAGCCATCGTTCGGCGGCGCTCCGGGAGGTGATCGGCTCGACCGTCTGCCGGCTCATCACCGGATCCTCGAACGCCGTCAGCACGGCCTGGACGTCTCCGGGAGTCCACCGACGCAGGGCCAGGCCCGCCGACGTCTCGCAATGATCACGCATGCCGGGAGTGTCGCCCTCGCGGCGGTCCCGCCGCCAGCGGTTTGCTGTGGGCAGACTGTCCGGGGGGACCCGCACGGCAACGAGGAGAGCACGATGGGCAAGGTCATCACCGGCGCGACGATGTCCCTCGACGGATTCATCGCCGGGCCCGAGGAGACCGGCTTCGACCTGCTGTTCCAGTGGTACGGGAACGGGGACGTGGAGATCCCTTCGGCGAGCCCCGACGTGCCTCCGTTCCGGATCTCGGCGGCGAGCGCCGAGCTGGTGAGACACGAGTGGGCGGACATCGGGGCGCTGGTCGTCGGCCGGCACCTGTACGACCTCACGAACGCCTGGGGCGGGCGGCATCCGCTGGACGTGACCACCGTCGTCCTCACCCATCGCCGCCCGGACGACCGGCCGGAGGACGACGAGGACTTCGTCTTCGTCACGGACGGCATCGAGGCCGCCGTCGCCCGGGCGCAGGAGCTGGCCGGGGAGCGGAACGTGGTGGTCAACGGCGGGCAGATGGCCCGGCAGTGCCTGGAGGCCGGGCTGCTGGACGAGGTCGGCGTCGAGCTGGTGCCGGTGGTGCTGGGCGGCGGGAAGACGCTGTTCGGGGAGCTCGCCGGCACGCCGGTGCAGTTCGAGGGGCCCGTCGCCGTGGTGCAGGGCACCGGCGTCACGCATCTGCGTTACCGGGTGCGGAAGTAGTGCCGCGCCACCTGCGGGTACCGCCCCCGGTCCCTTCGGGCCGGCGGGCGGGCTCGGCGACTCCTACGCGTAGTACTCCAGGACCAGCGGCAGGTCCGCCAGCCACTCCCGGAGGCGGGAGCGGCGGCGCGCCGCCAGGAAGCACTGGTGGACGGATCCGTCGTGGAGGCGGACGGTGACGGTCATCTCCCGGGGGCCCAGGACCGTGTGCTCCACGGCCGCGATCGCCGGCCAGGGGAACTCCAGGTCCCCGGCGTCCGAGCCGAACGCGACGCCCGCGGCGTCGATCAGGACGGAGCGCTGCGCGGTGACCGCCGTGAAGGACACCTCCTCGACGTGAGCGCCGGCGAACGCGGTCGGCGCCTGGTACGGCGGGAAGCCCTGGGAGGGCGCGTACGGAGGCGGCGGGGGCGCCATGACCGCGGGGGCGTAGGAGGCGGCGGGGAAGACGGGTGCGGCGGGGGCCGGGGGCATGGCGGCGTGCGCAGGCGTGGTGGGGTGCGCTGGCGTCGCAGGCGTGGTGGGGTGCGCGGGCGTGACGGGGGCTACGGGTGGCACCGGGGACACCGGTGGCACGTGGGCCACAGGTGCGGCGGGAACGACAGGTGCAACAGGTGTGACGAGCGTGACCGCGACCGTGGGGGCCTGCGGCAGTGCTGTGTCCGGGACGAACAGGTCCAGCAGCCGGGCCGGCGTGGGCCGTTCGGCCGGGTTCTTCGCCAGGCACGCCGCCAGGACCGGCCGGAGGCCGTCCGGTACGGCCGTGAGGTCCGGCGCCTCGTGGACCGATCGGTACATCAGGCCCATCGGCGTACCGCCGCCGAACGCGCTGCCGCCGGCCGCCGCGACGAGGACGGCGCCGAGGGCGAAGACGTCGGCCGCGCCGTCGACTTCCTGGCCGAGCGCCTGCTCCGGTGCGAGGAAACCGGGTGTGCCGAAGGCCGTGCCGGTGGCCGTGAGGCGCGTCGACTCCAGCGCGCGTGCGATGCCGAAGTCCAGGACCCGCGGACCGTCCGCGGCCATGATGATGTTGCCGGGCTTGAGGTCGCGGTGGACCAGCCCGCAGCGGTGGATCGCCGCCAGCGCCTCGGCGAGCGCGGCGCCGAGCTGCCGCAGCGCAGCCTCGTCCCTCGGCCCCTCGGACTCCAGCAGGCGGGCGAGCGTGGGCCCGGGGATGTACGCCGTGGCCAGCCACGGCGCCGCGGCCTCGGGGTCGGCGTCCACGACGGGGGCGGTGTGGAAGCCGCCCACGCTGCGGGCGGCGGCGACCTCGGCCCGGAACCGCTCGCGGAAGTGCGCGTCGCCCGCGAGCTCGGGGCGGGCCACCTTCACGGCCACCGGGCGTCCGCCGCGCGAGCGCGCGAGGTAAACGGTGCCCATGCCGCCGGCCCCCAGTTCCCGCTCGACGGCGTACCCGCCGATGCGCGTGGGCAGGCCGGGCGCCCGGTCCGCACCTCCCGTACCGCCGGCACCGTCCCCGTCGACCGGCCCGTGCACCATGAACTGTCCGCCTCCCCCTGTGTTCCGGCGCATCAGTATGACGCAGGTTCACAGGGCGGGTTCGCGGCGTCCGTCAGCTCTGCCGGCCGCGGTCGCCCGCGGCGACGATCGTGCCCTGGGCGACGGCCACCAGGCGCTCCTCGCCGTCGGCCGACACCGTGTGGATGGTGCACTGGCAGACCGACTGCCGACGGGTGGTGACCAGCGCTTTGGCGCGGGCGACGACCGTTTCGCCGGTGGCCGGCTTGGCGTAGTTGACCTTGTATTCGGCCGTCAGCGCGTCCCCGCCGAGGGCGAGGCCGCCCGCGAAGGTCAGGGCGTTGTCCGCCAGGTAGCTCAGCACGCCGCCGTGCACGAAGCCGTGCTGCTGCAGGAGTTCGGGGCGGATGCGGACGCGGATCTCGGCCGAGTCCGGGCCCACTTCCGTCAGTTCCGCGCCCAGGAACTTGCTGAACGGCTGGGCGTCGAAGATGCCTTGTGCGAAGGCGCTGAGTTCGGTGGTCATGCGTGCTCTCCCATCGTTGTGCCCGTCTCGTCCGCGACGTCGTCCGGTACGCCGTCCGGTACGGCGAGCCGTGCGTCGATGCTCTCCTGGAACATGGCGAGCAGGCCCTCGGCGAGCCCCAGGACGTGGTGGTCGCTGCCGCCGTGGCGCAGCGTGCGCTGCACGTCCTCGGCGATGGCGAAGTCCTCCTGGTCGAACACGTCGTCGTTGGTGAACCTGAACCGCTTCTCCAGCGCGCTCTGCCCCTTCGACCCGGGGAAGTCGTCGGCCCGGTAGAGCATCTCGTGGGTCCAGACGGTGCGCTCGGCGCTCAGCGGCCAGAACGTGTTGATGGACACGTAGTCCGGGTGGAGGATGAAGAAGGTGTTCGGGAAGAGCGTGTAGTACACCGACGCGTAGTCGAGGATGCGCCACTCGTCCTCCGGCTTCAGACCGCACTCCTCGACGTTGGTGCGGGCCGCGGAGAGCCGGATGTGGGGTCCGTCCTCGTCGTGGGCGATGACGCCGCGCTTGAAGGCGAAGGCAAGGGTGTCCCGGTGCAGGTACGGAACGTGGTAGCCCTCGAGGTAGGTCTTGATCAGGAGCTTCCAGTTGGCCTCCTTCACGACCTTGGTCTTCTTGTACGGGACCAGGGAGGCCACGTCGAAGTTCACCAGGTCGTCGTGGAAGGCGCCGAGGAAGCCGGGGATGTCGAGCGGCGCGTCCGCGCTGCGGGCCACCCAGATCATGCCGCCCGCCTCGGTGGCCGGCAGTTCGACGAGGCCGTAGTCGCAGGGGTTCACGCCGGGGAAGTCGTGCTTCCGGGTGATGCCCTTGAGTGCGCCGTCGAGGCCGTAGACCCAGCCGTGGAAGGGGCAGACGAAGTTCTGGACGGTGCCGGCCTGCTCGCGTGTGAGGCGGGCGCCGCGGTGGCGGCACTGGTTGTAGAAGGCCCGGACCCGGCCGTCCTCGCCGCGTACGACGAAGTACGGGAACTGGTCCCAGTCGCTGGTCAGGTACGCCCCGGGCTCCCGCAGGGCCGAGGAGTGGCCCGCGACGAGCGGGAAGCGGGTGAAGGCGGAGGCGAGCTCGCGGTCGAGGAGCGTCTCGTCCGTGTAGGTGGAGGTCGGGATCGTGACGACCCGGTCGAGCATCTCCTCGTCGCGGCGCGTCTCGCGTAAGGCGAGCAGGCGCTTGAGCATGGCCACTTGCTCGCTCTGCTTCATGGTGTCCCCCCGGTGCCGAGCAAAGAACTGAATCCGTGTTCAATTCATGGTACGGAACGAGGACAGTGCGGCGCAATGATGTTCGAGTGCAGTCGGATGACAGTCAGTCAGATCGAGATATCGTGCCGCCGTCACCGACGCCGCCGAGCGCGCGGAAGCAGAACGCGCGGATTTCCGCGACCAGTTGGGCGTCGGCCGCCTCCGAGCCGTCGGCCGTCGGGGCGAGCCGGCCGACCAGCGCCTCGGAGATCGCGCCGATCACGGCGGATGCGACGATCGGCGCGTTCTGCCGGGCGAAGAGCGACTGCTCGATGCCGTCGCGGACGACGCGCTCCCCCAGCTCCGCGTACGCCCGGCGGTACACCAGCCGCTCCCCCTCCACCGCCGGGGACACCGGCTCGAAGAGCAGCGACCAGGCCATGCGGCGGCCCTGCAGGGCGCGTTGGGTGAAGGTGTCGATCAGGGCGTCCAGGCGGGCGGGGCCCGTCGGGGGCGCCGCCTCGACCGCCGCGCGCACCACGGTCAGCTCGCGGTCGGCGGCGCGCCGGAACACCGCGGCGAGCAGTTCGTCCCGGCTGCCGAAGTACGAGTACAGCGAGCCCGTGCTCGCCCCGCAGGCACGGGCGATCGAGCTGACCTTGGCCCCGGCGAAGCCCTCCCGGGCCACGAGGTCGTGCGCCGCTTCCAGGAACGCGATCTGCTTCTCCTGGGCGTGCCGTCTCGTCCGTTCCGTCTGCCGATATGCCATCGCCGCCAGAGCCCTTCCGTGCCGCACCGTCGAACAAGGGGCCGCGGAGCGAACCGGAGCCCGGAAATCCGAGCACAGAGCCTAAGGGTTGTCCCGTCAGTGTGGTTGCGGAGAGGGCTCGTCATCGCCGTTGCTGCCCCGGCCTGCGCTGGGGCGGCCCCGGCTGGACGACCGGATGGTCCTCAACGGGATCGTGTGGAAGTTCCGCACCGGTGTCCTCCGGCGGGACGTGCCCAAGCGATACGGCCAGTAGGCCAGCCTCCACACCCGCTTCCGCCGCTGGGCGGCGGACGGTACGTTCGACCGGATGCTGCAGGCCGCGCAGGCGAAGGCGGACGCGGCGGGTGGCATCGATTGGCTGGTGTCTGTCGACCCCACCGTTTTCCGCGCCCACCAGCACCCCGCCGGGGCCCGAAAGGGGGGCACCAAAGCCCGGCCCTCGGCCAGTCCAAAGGCGGCCTGACCAGCAAGATCCACCTCGCCTTCGACGCGGTCGGCCGCCCGCTCGCATTCGTCCTGACGTGCGGGAACACCAACGACTGCACTCAGTTCACCACGGTGATGGACGCCAACCGCGTACCCCGGACCGGACCGGGCCGGCCTCGGACCAGGCCCGATCACGTCATCGGCAACAAGGGCTACAGCTCGAAGGCGATCCACACCTGGCTGCGGCGCCGCGGCATCCTGCACACCATCCCCGAGCGGGCCGACCAGGTACGCAACCGGGCCCGGAAGGGCAACCTGGGCGGCCGCCCTCCGGCCTGCGACAAGGAGGTCTGCAAGCACCGCACCCTCGTGGAACGGTGCTTCAACCGCCTCAAGCAGTGGCGGGGCATCGCCACCCGCTACGACGAGACCGCCCAGCCCTACAAGACCGCCGTCACCCACCATCGATCCTGATGTGGGCCTGACACTCTGACGACGATTCAGTAGTGCTTTAGCCGCGGCACCGGCTCCGCGGCCCAGGCGCACTGCCGGGCGGGCTGTCTCTCGTCAGTTGGTCCGACTGGTCGGATCTGTCGGTGGGTCGCGCCGGGGTGTTCTGGACGGCGGGAAAGCCGAGGTTATGACTGAAATCGCATGGCGGTTTTGTCATGTGACCATCCATGAGCATCAACCTCAGGAGCCACCCGATGCGCCCCATCAGAGCAGCCTGTCTCGGCACGGCCACTGCGCTGGTTGCCCTTCTCGCCTGGGCCCCTGTCGCGCCCGCAAACGCGACGGACTCCCATTCCGCCCACGCCAAGCCCAAAAACTCCCGGGTCATCACACTCACCGGCCGGCTCGCGCAGCAGACGCGCTTCCCCGTCAACTCCAGCGGCCCCTCCCAGGGTGATCGGACCGTCTTCCGCTCGACCCTCCACGACGCGACCGGCAACCAGGTCGGCGAAACCGGCGGCTCCTGCACCACCACCCGGGTCGCCGACGGCGGAGCGGAGGCGTGCTTCGTGACCTACGTCCTCCCGGGCGGCCAGCTCTCCGTGCAGGGGATGGTCTTCGGCGTCGTCCCGGGCCCTCCCGCTTCGTTCGACAACGCGATCACCGGCGGCACAGGGGAATTCGACCGGGCTCGTGGCTCGGTCCACGTCGGGCCGATCGTCAATGGCGCGAGGACATTCACGATCTACCTGAAGTGACTGACCCTGCCCGCCGGTGAGAAGGCCGGCCCGCCCTCGGCACAGCCCACCGACTCGATTGGTCCCGCTGACGACGCCACCACCGGGTCCTGGCGCCAGTCAGGCCCGCGGCGTCCGGTGCCGTGCATCGCGAGGCGCAGGATCGCCTTCGTACTGGACGTACTGGGATGACTCCGACAACGAGACGAGGTGTGATGCCGGGCGCCGCGGCCGAGGCGCCACCTTGGCGACAGGACCTAGCGACCCACGGCCGGCACCGCGCTCTCCCAGGCGAAGCCGTCCGGATCGGTGAAGGCGGCCCGCGGTCCCGTGCCGGTGATCGCGAGGCGGCGTGACCCGCTGCCATCCGGGTCGACGCCGACGTCCTTCGCGAGGGCGCGGCGGCGGTACAGCGCAAGCTTCACCTCGCCCGGACCGGACGCGAACTCGGCGTACACGCGGCCGAAGCTCTTGCCCACGGTGAGGCCGTGCTCGGCGTAGAAGCGCTTGCTCGCGACCACGTCGGCGACGCCGAGCAGCAGGACCGTCTCGTCGACGCGTCCGGTGGCCGGTCCGGTGTTCTTCTTCGCCGAGGTCGCGATCTTCCAGATCGTCCCGTCGGGCGCCTGGACGACGCCGCCGTAGCCCCAGAGCGACTTCGCCGCCGGCTTCAGGGTCGTCGCGCCCGCGTCGCGGGCGGCGGCGATCAGGTGGTCGACGTCGGCGGGCTGGGAGACGGTGAGGGCCATGATGAACCCGCGGAAGCCGGTCGTCGGCTCGTCGGAGGCGCGCAGAGCGAGCTGCTCGCCGAGACCGAACGCGGTCGTGTAGAAGCGGTCGGCGGCCGTGACGTCGGCCACCTCGAGGAGGACGGATGCGATGTTTGCCATGCCCTCCACGCTAGGGACGGCAGGGGTTCCGGCGCTTCTCCGATCCTGATCGCTTCGATCGTGCCCCCTGCCCGCCCGATTGCTGCGACCGTGCGGAGAAAACAGAACGTGCGGAGAAAACAGAAAAGGCAAGGAGTCATGCGCTCCTCGCCACTCTCAACTTATAGCGCACGGGGGGCCTTGCGGCAAGGCCCCGGTGGTGCTGCAGAATCGCCGACCTGAGCGAAAGTGCAGGGGGATGCCATGAGCGAAGTCACGTACGACGTGATCGTGGTCGGCGGCGGGCCGACCGGACTGATGCTGGCCGCCGAGCTGCGGCTGCAGGCCGTGAACGCGGTGGTGCTGGAGAAGGCGGCGCAGCCGACCGGGGAGGTCCGCGCGCTGGGGCTGCACGCGCGCAGCGTGGAGATCATGGACCAGCGCGGTCTCCTGGACCGGTTCCTCGCCGAGGGACAGCAGTACAAGGTGGGCGGGTTCTTCGCGGGCCTCGGCACCTCGTGGCCGGCGCGGCTGGACACGGCCCATTCGTACGTCCTCGGCGTCCATCAGGACGTGACCGAGCGGCTGCTGACCGAGCACGCCACCGAGGTCGGCGTGGAGTTCCGGCGCGGCAGCGAGCTGGTCGGGCTGAGCCAGGACGAGGACGGGGTCACCGCAGAGCTCGCCGACGGCACGCGGCTGCGCTCGCGCTACCTCGTCGGCTGCGACGGCGGCCGCAGCACGGTGCGCAGGCAGCTCGGCGTCGGTTTCCCCGGCGAGCCGGCGCGCGTGGAGACGCTGATCGGGGCGATGCGGGTGGACGTGTCGCCGGAGACGCTGATGGCGAGGATCGCCGAGGTCCGAAGGACCGTGATCCGCTTCGGCGCCGTGCCGCTCGGGGACGGGGTGTACCGCTTCGTGGTGCCGGCCGGCGGCCTGGCGGAGGACCGTACCGTGGCGCCGGGCTTCGAGGAGTTCAAGGAGCGGCTGCGGGCGGTCGCGGGCACCGACTTCGGGGTGCACTCGCCGCGTGCGCTGTCGCGGTTCGGCGATGCCACGCGGCAGGCCGAGCGCTACCGGGTGGGCCGGGTGCTGCTGGCCGGCGACGCCGCGCACATCCACCCGCCGACCGGCGGGCAGGGGCTCAACCTGGGCGTCCAGGACGCGTTCAACCTGGGCTGGAAGCTGGCGGCGGCGGTGAACGGCTGGGCGCCGGAAGGGCTGTTGGACACGTACGAGAGCGAGCGGCATCCGGTGGCCGCGGCCGTCCTCGACAACACCCTGGCGCAGATGGAGCTGATGTCCCTGGAGCCCGGCGCGCAGGCGGTACGCCGGCTGCTGGCGGAGCTGGTGGAGTTCGAGGAGGTGAACACGTACCTGATCGAGAAGCTCACCGCGATCTCGGTGCGCTACGACGTCGGCGAGGGGCACGAGCTGCTCGGGCGGCGGCTGCGGGACGTGCGGTTGAAGCAGGGCCGGCTGTACGGGCTGATGCACGGCGGCCGCGGGGTGCTGCTCGACCAGACGGGCCGGCTGTCGGTGGCGGGCTGGGTGGACCGGGTGGACCACGTCGTCGACGTCAGCGAGGAGCTGGACGCGCCCGCGGTGCTGCTGCGGCCGGACGGGCACGTGGTCTGGGTGGGCGAGGACCAGCAGGGGCTGGTGGACGCGCTGCCGAGGTGGTTCGGGGCCTCCACCGCGCACTGAGCCCGCGCCGCCGGAGGGCTCCCGGCATGGGCCGGGAGCCGCCGCCGGGAGAAGGGGCCAGGGAAGATCAACTAACGTTTCGTATCGGGCCATTGACTTCTTACTGGCCGGTAATGATGATCGCGGGCATGGCTGACACCACAGACCGTCTTCCCGATTTTCCGCGCGACTTCCTGTGGGGCGTCTCGACGGCCGCCCACCAGATCGAGGGCGCCGTCGACGTGCGCAAGCCCTCCGTGTGGGACCTGTTCACCGCCGAGCGGGGCAACGTCAGGGACGGGTCGACGGCCGAGGTGGCCTGCGACCACGTCGCGCGGTACCGCGAGGACGTGGCGCTGATGCGCGAGCTGGGCGTGGGGGCGTACCGCTTCTCCATATCCTGGCCGCGCGTCCAGTCGCCGGGCGGGCTCGACTTCTACGACCGGCTCGTGGACGAGCTGTGCGCGCAGGGGATCCGGCCGGTGCCGACCCTGTTCCACTGGGACCTGCCGGCGGACCTGGACTGGCTGGAGCGGGACACCGCGTCGCGCTTCGCCGACCACGTGGCCGTCGTCGCCGACCGGCTGGGCGACCGGGTGACGAAGTGGATCACGCTCAACGAGCCCGCCGAGCACACGCTCCTCGGCCATGCGCTGGGCACGCACGCGCCCGGGAAGAAGCTGCTGTTCGACGCCCTGCCCGTGGCGCATCACCAGCTCCTGGCGCACGGTCTGGCGGCGCGGGCGCTGCGGGCGGCCGGCGTACGGGACATCGGCATCGCCAACTCGCACGGCCCGACCTGGCAGGCGTCGGCGGATCCGGCCGACGCGGAGGCCGCCGAGTTCTACGACGTGATCCTCAACCGGCTGTTCTCCGACCCGCTGATCCTCGGCACGTACCCGGAGGGGCTGGCCGAGCTGATGCCGGGGGATGTGGCGGCCGACCTCGAGATCATCTCGCGGGACACGCTCGACTGGTACGGGATCAACTACTACCAGCCCACCAAGGTCGGCGCGCCCGGCGGTCCGGAGGAGGACGCCACCGAGTTCTCCGGGATCTCGCTGCCGCCCGGTCTGCCCTTCTCCGTCCAGGAGATCGAGGGCTACCCCGTCACCGACTTCGGCTGGCCGGTCGTCCCGGAGGCGCTGACCGAGCTGCTCGTCGGCTTCCGCGAGCGCTACGGCGACCGGCTGCCGCCGGTGATGATCACGGAGAACGGCTGCGCGTACGAGGGCGTGGACGACCAGGAGCGGATCGCGTACCTGGACGGGCATCTGCGGGCGCTGCACAAGGCGATGGAGGCGGGCGTGGACGTGCGCGGCTACTTCGTGTGGTCGCTGATGGACAACTTCGAGTGGGCGGAGGGGTACACGAAGCGGTTCGGCCTCGTGCACGTCGACTACGACACGCAGGCGCGCACCCCGAAGGCCTCGTACCACTGGCTGCGCGACGCACTGCGGGCGAACCGCCCGTGACCGTCGCCGCCGCGTCGTTCGCGGAACCGGCGGAGCGGGTCGGGCGGGGGTGGACGGCCGCGCTGTCCCTGGCCAACGGGGCGATCTGGGTCGGCTGGTACGGGCCGCTGCAGATCCTGCTGGCCAGGCAGGCGGAGCTGTTCGCGCCGGCCGCCGGGATGTCGAAGGAGTCCCTGCTCGCCTGGGTGACCGGGGTGGGGGCGGTGGTGTCGCTGGTGGCCAATCCGCTGTTCGGCGCGGTGTCGGACCGGACGGTGTCACGGCACGGCCGCCGTACGCCGTGGATCGTCGCCGGCTCGGCCGGCGGGGCGCTGTCGCTGCTGCTGCTCGCGGGCGCGGACGGCCCGGCGATGCTGTTCGTCGGCTGGGGACTGGTCCAGCTGACGCTCAACGCGGCGTTCGCGGCCGTCACGGCGGCCGTGCCGGACCGGGTGCCGCGCGTGCAGCGCGGGGCGGTGGGCGGCTGGCTGGGGGCGGCCCAGCTCCTGGGCGTGGTCGTCGGGACGGGGCTCGCGACGGCGGTGGGCGGCGTCGGCGGCGGGTACGCGGCCTGCGCGGTGTTCACGCTGGTGGGCGTCGCACCGTACGTCCTGCGCTATCCCGACCTGCGGCTCACGGCGGCGGACCGGGCGGCGTGGTCGTGGCGACGGTTCCTGGCGGGGTTCTGGCTGAGCCCACGACGGTACCCGGACTTCGGGTGGGCCTGGCTGACCCGGTTCCTGGTCAATCTCGGGAACGCGCTCGTCCTGCTGTACCTGTACTACTACCTGCGGGACGGACTGCGGTACGAGGATCCGGAATTCGGCGTGCTGATCCTGACCGCCGTCAACGGCGCGACGCTGCTCGCCACGGTCGTCGTGGGCGGCTTCTGGTCGGACCGGGTGGGCCGGCGCAAGCCGTTCGTGCTGTGGTCGGGAGTGCTGATGGCCGTCGCCACGGGGCTGCTCGCGGTCTGGCAGACGTGGCCGGGCGCGGTGGTGGCGGCGGCGGTCCTCGGCATCGGGTTCGGCGTCTTCACGTCCGTCGACTTCGCGCTGATGACGGACGTGCTGCCGGAGGCGAAGGACCGGGGCAAGGACCTCGGAGTCATCAACGTCGCCAACGCCCTGCCGCAGGTCGCGGCGCCCGCCCTGGCCGCACCCCTGGTGAACGATCTGGGCGGCTACCCGGTGCTGTTCCTGACGGCGGCTGGAGTGGGCCTGGCGGGCTCGCTGCTGGTACGGCGGATCCGCGGGGTGGAGTGAACCTGAGCATGAGCCTGAGCGTGAGCATGGGTCTCACCCTGAAGTCGAGGTTGAGGCCGGCTCCCGCCGGGACGTCTACTCCTCGAGCAGCTCGCGGGCCTCGGAGAGGAGGCGGAGGAGTTCCGTGCGTGGCGGCGTCGCGGAGGCCGGGGCGCGCGTGAGGACGTGCAGGGCCACCGCGGCCTGACGGGCGAACAGGAAGAGCAGGTCCAGCTCGGGGAGGCCGGAGCGGGCCTGCGGGGACGGGTCGAGCACCTCCAGGACGCCGAGCGTGCGCTCCCCGCGGACGAGCGGGGCCGCCATCAGCGCGCCGGGGACGAAGCCCGTGGACTTCGCGATGTCCCGGTCGAACGAGGTGCTGTCGCGCAGATCGTCGACGATCATGGGCTCGCCGGAGGCGGCCACCCAGCCCGCTATGCCCCGTGCGGCCGGGAAGCGGCGGCCGACCAGGAACTCCTGGCCCTGCCCGGACACGGCCTCGAACCGCAGTTCGTCCGCCGCGTCGTCGAGGAGCAGGATGGAGCTCGCCTGCGCGCCGAAGATGGCGCGGGCGGTGTCCACCACGGACTGCAGGAGTTCCGCCAGGGCCGGGTCCGGCCGGGCGGGCGTGGACACGGCGGGATCGATCGTGTGGGCCATGGGGTTCCCTTCCGGCTCCGGGCGGGTCGTCACCGGCGTCCGCCGTCGCGGACGCGGACGTTGGCTGCGGACAGGTACAGGGCGTTCTTCACCTGGAACGGCGTGAGGCGGGGTCTGCTCGACAGGATGCGGGCGCACAGGCCCGCGACGAACGGGGTGGCGAAGCTGTTGCCGGAGCTGAGGATCGAGTCGCCGCCGAGCCACGCCACCCGGACCTTCTGCCCAGGTGCGAAGAACTCCACCGGCGGCTCGGGGTTGTAGAGGTGGAGGTCGGGGTCGTCCTCTTGGTGGCTGCCGACCGAGATCACCGAGGAGAACCTCCAGGGGAAGCTCTCCACCTGCGTGTTGTGCGCCGAGGCGACGATCACAGTGCGCTGGAAGTACGCCTCGTCAGCCAGCTTGCGCAGCTCCTCGGCGAAGCGGTCGCGGGTGGTGGACAGGCTCAGGTTGACCACGTCGAACCGCTGGCGCACGGCCCACCGGATGCCCGCGAGCAGGACGTCCCCGCTGCCGGAGAAGCGTTCGCCGAGCACCCGGACGCTGGACAGTTCGCAGTCGGGCGCGGTGCGCCGGATGATCCCCGCGCAGGCGGTGCCGTGGCCGCAGGAATCGCCCTCGTCGGTCTCCGCCACGACGATCTCGCCGTCCTCCTTGGACACCCGCCAGGCGTGGGCCAGCGGGCCGACCATGGGGTGGTCGCGTTCGACGCCCGAGTCGACGACGCAGACGCGGACGCCGCGGCCGGTGCCGCCGACGAGGCCGAGCGGGGGGACGTCCGGCGCCCCGTCGGCGTCCACGGGGACGTCGTCGGGGCCGCGGCCGCGCAGGCCCCAGGTGAGGGCGGGTGCGGGTCCGGGGGGCGCGGTCATCGTGCGGTCTCGCTCTCGGGCGCGGGGGTGGACGGTGCCTGGGGCGGCGGGCCGCTGCGGCAGCGGGCGGCCAGGGCGTCGGCCTGGCGGACGGCCGGGAGGTGCCCCTTCGCCGCGAAGCGCCGCCGCGCCTGTGCGGCGGCGTCCGCGGCGTCGGCCGGCCGGCCGAGGGCGTCGGCGGTGCGCGCGAAGTCGAGGGCCGCGACGCCCTGGACGATCGGCGAGTCGGTGCGGGCGGCGGCCGCGAGGGCGCGGGCGGCGAGGCGGGCGGCGGTCTCGTGGTCACCCCGGGCCGCCGCGATGCGGGCGTGCAGGCCGTCGAGGTCCGCGTCGTCCGCGCGGAAGCGGTCCGCGGCGGGTTCGGCCGGCGGGCGGGTGGCGGCGAGGTCGGCGAGGGTGCGCTCGGCGGCGGACGGGTCGCCGTGGTCGAGGCGGATGCGGGCGGCGTCGAGGAGCGCGCTGCGCAGGAGCGGCGTGGCGCCCTGGGCGCGGGACGCGGCGGCCGAGCGCTCCAGGTCGGCCAGCGCGGCGTCCGGGCGGCCGGCGAGGTCGGCCACGGTCGCGGTGAAGATCGGCAGGAAGGCGTCGGCCTCCGCGTACCCGAGCCGTCGCGCCAGCTGTTCGGCCTCCGCAAGGCACTGCTGGGCCCCGTCGTGGTCGTCGTGCAGTGCGAGCAGGACGGCGAGCGGGCAGTTGAGCGTGAGGCGTACGGCGCGGCCGCCCGCGCCCTGTCCGGCGAGCAGCGCACGGCAGTGGGCGACGGCCTCCTCGACGGGGCGGGGCCCTCGCCAGAGCGATACGCCGGTCGCGCCGAGCGCGGCGGCCCGCTCGGGCTCGGCGCCGCTGCGGGCGGCATGCGCGAGCGCGCGGGCGAGCAGCCGCTCCGCCGCCCGGTGCCGTCCCTCTTCCTGGTGTTCCTGCGCGAGACGCAGGCAGGCCCTGGCCTGGCCCAGGTCGTCGCCGACGGCGGCGAAGACGGGGAGGGTGGCGCGGGCGGCCTCGGCGGGCGCTTCCGTCCGGCGCCCGGATCCGCCGGCGGAGGCGAGGGCGAGGCGGGCGTGCGCGGTTTCGGCGGCGTGGGACGCGGCCGCGGCCAGCGGCGGGGTTTCGGCGGCGTGGGACGCGGACGCAGCGGGCACCGCAGATTTGGCAGCGCGGGTCGCGACCGCAGCGGGCGCGGGATCCGCCGTGTCCGATTCTCCGGCGTTCCCGCCCTCGGCCAGCACGGCTTCGAGAAGGGCCACGCCTTCCGCCGCGCGCCCCAGGTCGAGGAGGGTCTGGCCGAGCCGGCGGCGGGTCGTGCGCTCGTCGGGCTCGCCGGGCCGGTACGCGTGCGCCGCCCGGGCGAGCAGGTCCGCGGCCCAGACGGGGTCCGCCTGCGCCAGGGCCAGGCGGCCGGCCTCGGCCAGCGCGTCGGCGGCGCGGCGGCGCAGGCCGTCGGTGTGGGCGTCCTGCGCGCCCAGTTCGACGCGGTAGCGGTGGGCGCGTTCCAAGTGACCGCCGACCACGGCGCTCCCCCGGTCACCGACCGAATCGAGCCGGGCCGCGCGTTCGTGCAGGTCGGCGCGGTCCTGCTTGGACTGGCAGGCGTAGACGACCTCCTGGATCAGCCCCCCGGCGAAATGGAACGCCTCGCCGTCCGACCGGATCAGCCGGTGCCGTACGAGTCGGTGGAGCGTCGTCGTGAGCTCCTGGTCGTCGGCCGGGACGGCGGCGAGCGCCGTCAGTTCGTGCGGGGTGAAGTCGCCGCCCAGGACCGACGCCAGGCCCAGCACGTGCTGCTCCGGCAGGTCGAGCGCGTCGATCCGTGCGCCGATGAGGGCCTGCAGCGGGAGCGGGACGCCGTCCGGGCCGGTCGCGTCGCCGGTCAGCAGCAACTGCTCCAGGTGCAGGGGGTTTCCGCCGGCGCGTCGCAGTACGGGCGCGGGGACGCCGTTCGGAGCCGTCCCGGTCAGCTCGGCCGCGAGGAGTCGCGCCTCGTCGTCGGCGAGGCCGCCGAGCAGGAGGGCCCCGGGGGCCAGTTCGGGGCGGGTGCCGAGGAGTTGGGGGCGAGTGAGCAGGACAGTGAGCACCGCGGCGTCGTCGAGGGCCCGGAGAGTACGGTCCAGGGCGTCGAACAGCGGCTGGGCCGCCCGGTGGCAGTCGTCGATCATGAGCACGACGGGCCCCGTCGCGGAAAGGTCCGTGAGGACCTTGGCGAGCGCGGCGCAGGTGTCGGCGACCGACGGGTGCGGGGTCCCGTTCCGCAGGAGACCCCGGTCGAGCAGCTCCCGTTCGGGCGACGGCGGGGTTGCGGTGCCTGCGGCCAGGAGCGCGGAGACGGCGTCGGCCAGGGGGCCCAGGCTGGACTGCTCGCCCCGGGAGCGGTGGCGGCCCGTCCCGTGGCGCAGGCCGCGGGCCGCCGCCCCGGTCAGCCACTCGTGCAGCAGCCTGCTCTTGCCCTGGCCCGCTTCCCCCGCGACGAGCAGTCGGGCGGGCCGGCGGGTCAGGGTCACCTGCCGCAACGTCTCGTTCAGCAGGGCCAGTTCGTGGTCGCGGCCGACGAAGGCGAGGTCGAAGCGGCGCAGGGCCGCCGGGCCGTCCGACTCGTCCAGGCCGAGGAGGCGGTGGGCGACGACGCGGTCGCTCTTCCCCTTCAGCAGCAGCGGTCCGGTCCGCGACGTCCTGACGCCGGGGCCTGCGGCGTGGAAGGTGTCCGGGCCGATCAGGATCTCGCCGGCGGCGGCGTGCTGCTCCAGGCGCGCGGCGACGTTGACCACTTCCCCGGACACCATCGCCTGCCGGACCGTCGCCGAACCCGTCACCACCTGACCGGTGTTGATGCCGATGCGCATGTCGAGTCGGACGCCGACGGCCTCCTCCAGGCGGGCGTTGAGCCCGGCGAGCGCGTCCCGCATGGCCAGGGCCGCGGCGACGGCCCGGCGGGCGTCGTCCTCCTGGACGGCCGGCACCCCGAAGACCGCCATGACGGCGTCGCCGATGAACTTCTCGACCGTGCCGCCCTGTTCCTCGATCTGCCGTCGCATGAGGTCGAACCAGCGGAGGGTCACCGAGCGCAGCGTCTCCGCGTCGAGGGCTCCGGAGAGCGCGGTGGAACCGACGAGGTCGCAGAAGAGGACGGTGACGACCTTCCGTCCGGTCGCCTTGCCGGCGACCGGCGCGGCCGTGCACGGTGCGCCGCAGGACGGGCAGAACCGTGCGGCGGGCGGCAGTTCGCACCGGCACGAAGCGCAGGGCATGGGTTCCTCCGGTGGGCGCGGAAACGCGGGCTGGGGCGCGGTGGCGGCCGGGGCGAGGCGGCGGCTCGGCCGCCGTCAGAACAGCGCCCCGCCGGCCACGTCGGCGTGCGCCTGCACCTCCGGGGCCGCCTCGTCCAGCCGGCCGCGGATGTCGACGAGCAGGGCCAGCTCCTCGGGGGTCAGTGCGCGCAGCACCTCCAACTGCTCGTCGCTCAGCGCCTCGACGCTGAACCCTGCGGCGGAGAGCGCGTCCAGCGGGGACGCAGCGGCCCCGGCGTCGTCGTGGTCGTTCACGGGTGTCCTCCGGGTTCGGCGGCGAGGGAGAGGAAGAGGCGGGCGAGCAGGTCCGCCGTGTGCAGCGCGCTGACGCACACGACGGTCCGCTCGCCGGAAGACAGCGGCAGTTCGTCGAGTACGCGGTGGATCTCGTCGGCGTGGCCGCCGTCGAGCTCGGCGTGCTCCCGGACCGTGCGGAACGCGGCGTCCGGGAGTCCGGTGGCCGCGGCGAGGCGGCCGGCGAGCGTGGGGGACGGGGCGTGGCCCTCCAGGACGGCCATGTAGCCGAGCAGGGCGACCGGGTGCTCGTGCTCGATCCGGTAGTACTGCGAGCCGGCGAGTTCGACGACCTCGGCGGGCGGTACCGCCGCCGGACCCGCGCCCGCGGCCGCGAGGTCGTCGAGCAGCCAGGCGTCGTGGCCGCGCTCCTCCTCGGCGTGTCTCAGGCAGTACGTGGCGAGCCGCGGCGCGGCCGGTTCGTCGAGCGCGGCACACCGCGCGGCGGCACGTTCGAGCAGCGGCACCGAAGCCCGCACCAGGGCGTGCATAGCCACCAGGTAGCGCACGTAGCGCCGTCTCAGTCCGGTGGGCCGCCAGAGCGCGGCCGTGGCGGCGTCGAGCGCGGGCGCGGCCAGCGCGAGCTTGATGCCCAGCGTGTCGGACGCGGAGAGCGCGGCGCTCATCGCCCGCTCCCCGGCGCTTCCAGCGCGACGAGTTCCGCGTACCGGGCACAGCCGAGGCGACGGACCAGGGCGACCGGTCCCTCGGCGCGCTGCTGCTGCGCCGCGAGCCCGTCCAGGAGGGCGCCGACCGGGCCGCCCGCCTCCCGGGCCGCGGCCGTGAGGACCTCCGGGCTGTCGGCGAGGGCGCGGCAGTCGGTGCAGTAGCCCGTGGGCGCGGCGGCCGGGGTGTGGCGGGCGCGGAGGCGTTGGGGGCCGGCGGCGCGGACCAGGCGGAGTACCGGTGAGGCGAGGGAGCGGGCGCGGACGGTCGGCCAGTCGTCGTCGGCGATGTGGCCGAGCCTCAGGTGCGCCGGGACGGGGCGGCGGTCCACGGTCGCCTGGTTGCAGCAGGCGACCACTGTGCCGTCGAAGGCGACGACCGGCCATGCCGCGAGGGCGCACGGTGCGGCGGCGGAGTCGGAGGAGGAGACGGCACCGGAGGCGGCGCCGGCGGCCGCGGAGACGGGCTTCTGCCGCATCAGGCCCGCTCCGCGGCCCAGCGGGCGGAGTTCGTTGACCAGCATGGGCACGCGGTCGGCGAACGTGCGGCGGATGTCCGTGACGGCGGACGCCAGATACGGGTCGTCCGGGCCGGCGCCCGTGAGGTGGACGCTGACGGGGATCCCCGTGTCGAGCACGGTCCGCAGGGCCCGCAGCACCGCCGCGCGCGGGACCTCGCGCTCGTGGTGGACGTCCAGGCTGGCCGAGAAGTGGTCGAGTGCCGTGATCGCGCGCAAGATCCTCGCCGGCACCCGGCCGTCGCGGGCGAAGAACATGCCGCTGAGGAGAGCCGTCCGGGTCCCGGCCGTACGGGCCTCGGCGGCGAGCCGGGCGGCCAGTTCGGGCAGCAGCAGGGGTTCTCCGCCGGTGAGCAGGACGACCTCGGGGCGGTTCCGCGCATCGAACGAGGCGACGAAGCGCCGTAGTTGCTCCGGGTCGGGGCATTCCGCCGCCTGCATCGAGGAGTTCGTGGAGCAGTGCGCGCAGCTCAGGGGGCAGCGGCGGGTGAGGGTCACCATCAGGCCGCCGCACGGCACCGGTCGCAGGCCGATCAGCTCCGCCAGCTCCACCTGTCCTCCTCCGCGCTCGCGTGCCGCGCGCGCGGCATCGGGCCGAAGTCTGCGGACCCGCGCCGCATTTCCGGTTCACGAACGCCTTCGGATCGGTTAAGGACCTGGTCGGAGCGGGTGCGCGAGGCGCCGCGGGACCATGCGGGGCTGCGTGGTGCCGTGTCCGCGCTGGTCGGCGGGGGTGCGGCCGGTCGCATACCGGGGTCGAACCGGCGGTCAGGCCTTCCCATACCGAAGATCCGTACGTTCCTCGTCAGTCGGCGCAACGGACGCCGTCAAACGAGGAGGACACATGTCCGAGATCACGAACCCCGAGCCGGCCGAGACCGAGTCCGAGGACATCGAGGTCGTCGCGCACAGCGAGGACGAGGAGCTGGAGGCCGGCTGCATCATCAACGGCACCAGCCAGCTCTGACGCCTCCGACCGCGTCCTGAGCACGGAACGGGCCGCCCGGCCCTCGGCATGCAGCGCCGAGAGCAGGGCGGCCCGCGCCGCCCTCCCGAACCGACCGACGACGCACGTCACGCCACCCGCCACAGCACGCCACGCCGTCAGGGAGCGCCGAGTGACCTCCACCGCCCGAGCCGTACCGCCCCGGCCCCCTCGCCCACCCGGCCCCGGCCACCGGAGGGCGGCGTCATGAGGATCCTGCTCTGTCCGCTCAGCGACGGCGGCTACCTCTACCCGACCCTCGCGGCCGGACGGGAGCTGCGGCGCCGCGGCCATCATGTCGACGTGCTGGGCCGGGCCGCCGCCGCGCCCTTCGCGGCCGAGGCCGGGATGCCGTTCGCGGCGGCCGAGGACTTCGGCGGACGGGGCGCCTTCTCCGTCGCCCGCTGGGGCCCGGGCGGCGCCGCGCAGTTCCGGGCGGTCCGGCGCGCGGCGCGCGAGGCGCGGGCCGAGCTGCTGGTCACGTCGGTGCTCTGCAACGGCGCCCTGCTCGCGGCCGAGGCCCTGGACCTCCCCGTCGTGGTGGTCGGGCTCTCGGTGCACCTGTGGGACTACGCGGCGGGCGGCGCCGGCGAGCCGCAGCTGGGCCGGAGCCGGGAGAACCGGACCCGGGAGTCCCTGGCCCTGTACGCGGACGTGCGGGAGCAGGCCGGTCTCGGCGCGCGGGCGGCCCGTTGGGCGGACGGCCCGCTGCTCGGCGACGCGCTGCTGCTGCGCGGCGATCCGGCGCTGGAGTACCTGGGCGCCGAACTGCCGGACCGCGTACGCCATGTGGGCCCGCTGGCGTGGGAGCCGACGCCCGACCGCGGCGACGTCGAGGCGGTCAGGGAGCGGCTCGCGCGGTGCGGCAAGCCCGTCGTGTACGTGCATCTGGGGCGGTTCTTCGGCGGTGCCAGCCTGTGGCCGCTGCTCAACAGGGCCTTCACGGGAGGCCGGTTCCAGGCCGTGGTCGAGCAGGGGCGGTCGACGGAGCCGCGGCCCGCGGCGGGCGCGGACATCGTGCTGGTGCGCCGGCCCTGGATGGGGCCGTTCGTGGACCGGGCCGATGTGGTGCTGACCAACGGCACCTCCGCGCCGGTGCTCAAAGCGCTGCTGCACGACCGGCCGCTGGTCGTCTCGCCCAACGGGGCGGAGCAGCCGCTGCTGGCCGGGGCGTGTCTGCGGGCCGGCGTGGCGCTGCACGTACCCAACTCCGGGTCGGAGGATCCGCAGCGGCTCCTCGAAGCAGCGTGGCGGGACGAGGGGCTTCGGGCGCGTGCCCGCGTGCTGGGCCGCCGGCTGACCGCCTCGGACAGCGCGGCCCGCGCGGCCGACGTCGTGGAGCAGGTCGCCCGCACGGGCCGGCCCGACGCACACGTCGCCACCCGTCGGCCAAACGTTCAAGCCCCCGCCCGCCGGCTCGACCCTCAAGTCCTCGCCCCTCGGCCGGACTCGCAAGCCCCCACCCGTCGGCCGGACCCCCGGCCGCCGGCTTCCGCTCTTCCCAAGGAGGAGGACCATGGATTCGCGATCGGCCGGCCCCGGCCCTGACCTCGACGAGGCCGTGGCGAGGCTGTCCGCGGGCACGCTGCGCTGGCTCGGCGTCCACGCCGGGTACCTGGACTCCCCTGCCGGCCGCGCCGAACTGCCGGTGACCCCGCGGGTGAAGGCCCTGCTGCAGCTCGCGCTGCTCTGCCACTACGCGGCGCGCACCGAACCGGAGGGCTTCCTGCCGACCGCCGCGACCGCCGTGGTGCACACCGCCTGGGAGCGCCCCGGATTCCCGCGGCTGCTCACCCTCGACCCGCGCTACGCCCCCCAGTTCCTGCTCATGCACGCGGCGCTCGCGCCGGCCGGTACCGCGGCAGAGGAGCGTCTGGCCGCGCTCGACCGGCTGACGGCCGACGGCTTCCTCACCTCGCGGCGGAAGTCGCCGTACCTGCACCTGGAGACCCGCTTCTACGCCGAACTCGCGCGTTTCCCGCACCGGTTGGCGCCGTACCCGGAGCTGTACGCGGCCGGCGCGCTGGCCGGGGCGGAGCGGCTTCCGGTCGCGGAACTCGACGTCTGCAACGTCACGCACACCGTCTTCTACCTCTGCGACTTCGGCCTGCGGGACCCCGGTCTGACCGAGCCGCAGCGGCGCAGCGCCCTGCGTGTGGTGGGGCGGCTCACCGAGCACTGTGTGCGGCGCGGCGAGTGGGACCTCACGGCGAAGCTCGTGCTCGCCCAGCACTGCCTGGGCGCGGATCCGCTGCGCACCGCGTCCGGAGCGTCCGCCGTCCGGCTGCTCGCCGGGGTCCAGTCCCCCGACGGCGCGATCCCCGGCCGGTCGGCCGCCGACCGGGCGGCGCCGGACGCCACGCCCGTGGAGTCCTTCCGCATCTCCTACCAGTCGACCGTCGTCACGGCCCTGACCACCCTGATCGTCTCGGCCGGCCGGCCGGGCGCGATGGCGGCGGCGGGAGCCCCGAACAGCACGGAGGATGCACGATGAGCCAGGATCAGGCGGTACGGCCGGCGCGGGCGGCGCTCCCCGACGGGGCGCGCCTGCTCCGGGGCGAGCGGACCTGGTGGTTCCTCGGTCCCGGCGGGGTGGCCCGGCTCGGCGACCGGCACGTGGCGGACGACGGCGGGCTGCGCCCCGAGGCGGAGCTCCGGCTGCGCGAGCAGGGGATGTTCACGACGACGACGCCCCGGTCGTACGCGTTGACCGTGCTCACCAGCACCCACTGCAACCTGGGCTGCGGCTACTGCTTCCAGAACACCGCCCAGGATCCGGACCGCGGCAGCCGCCCGCCCCGGATCGCCCGCACGCGGCTCACCTCGCCGGTGATCGACTCGGTCCTGTCGTTCACCCAGCGGCAGATGGCCGCCGTGGAGCTGGACCGGCTGAGGATTCTGCTGTTCGGCGGCGAGCCGCTCCTTAACCCGCGCGGCTGTCTGGAACTCCTCGAACGGGCCGCGGACTTCGGTCTCGTGTCCGCCTGGATGATCTCCAACGCCACCCTGCTCACCCCCCGGCTCGCCCGGCAGCTCTCCGAGCTGAAGCTGGGCTCGGTCCAGGTCACCTTCGACGGCGACCGGGACGACCACGACCGGATCCGTGTCGGCCGGGCGGACGGCGGCGGGACCTTCGACACGATCGTCCGCAACCTGGTCCGGGCCTCCGAGGCGTCCCCGCTGCGCTGGACGCTGCGGGTGAACGTGTCGGAGGAGAACGTCCGCCGGATCGACGCGCTGGCCGGCCGGCTGGCGGCCGAACTCGACCCGTCCCGCTGCACGCTGTACTACGCCCGGGTCGGCGACGTGGGCATCGGCTACGCCAACGGGCTGCAGACGGGCGAGCTGGCCACGGCGTTCGCCCGCTGGCACCGCCAGGCGCTCGACCTCGGCTTCTCGGTGCCCCGGCCGGGTCCGCACCGCCCCTGCGCCACCTGCGGTCATGTCAACGGCCGGTACGGGGCGGTGGTCAGCGCGGACGGGACACTGTCCAGCTGCTGGGAGACCGCAGGCAAGCCCGACTGGGAGGTCGGCACGGTCACCGACGGGTACCGGCCGGCCGTCGCGAACCGGGACCGGTGGATCGCCTGCGAGGACCTGTACCGCTACGACGAGGACGCGCGGGCGCTCGCCGGGTTCCGGGACACCGTGGACGCCGCGCTGCTCGACGGACTGAGCGAGACGGGACGCCTGTAGCCATGCCCGCGGCACTCGACGCCCTGTCCGCCGGCGCCCTGGACTGGCTGGGCAAGAACCTGGAGCACTTCGATCCGTTCGCGGCGGGCGCCGGGCCCGCGCCGCAGGGGCGGGCGAAGGCGGCGCTGGAACTGGCGGTGCTGTGCGCCTGCGCGGCGCGTCCGGACTCCGTCCGGGGCCGGCTGGGCGAGGCGGAGGCACTGGTCCGGACGCTGTGGCAGGACCCTGAGTTCCCGGGCCTGTTCGCGGCCGACGCGGAGTGGGCGTCGCCGTACGCGCTGATCTACGCGGCGCTCGCGCCGCCCGGGATCGACGACGCGCCGCGGCGCGCGGCCGTCGCCGGGCTCGCGCCCGGTTTCCTCCAGCCCGGCGGGAAGACGCCGTACCAGCGGCTGGAGATCCGCTACTACGCGGACCGGGCGGGCGTCGCGCACGGCATGGAGCCGTACGCCGAACTCGGCCCGCTCAGCCCGCTCGCCGTGCTGCCCGCCGGGGCCCGCGCGGCCCGGGACGACGGGGCGCCGCTGTCCGCCGCGGAGGCGTACGCGGTGACGCACGCCGCCTTCTACCTCGGCGACTTCGGGCGCACGGCCCCGGTGCTCGGCCCCGGCCGGCTGCCGGGGGCACGGGACCTGGTCGCGCGGATGCTGGACCACTGCGTGGAGCGGTACTGGTGGGACCTGGTGGCGGAGCTGGTGCTGACCCAGTACATCCTGGGCGTCGAGCCGCTGCGCTGCCGCTCGGGCGCGGCGGCCGTGGACTGCCTGCTGCGGGCCCAGGAAGCGGACGGTTCGGTGCCGGGGCGGTCGGCCGCGCTCCGGGCGCAGGACGGTGACCCGCCCGCGGAGTACTTCCGGAAGGCGTACCACACGACCCTGGTGACGGCGCTCATGGCGCTGATCGTGTCGTCGGCGAGGCCGTCGTGAGACTGCGGCCGACGCTGATCAGCCCGGAGTACACCCGGCTGTGGTTCGGGCAGGCGGTCTCGTCCGTCGGGGACGCCGTCTTCAGCACCACGCTCGTGCTGTGGGTGGCCACGATCCTGGTGGAGGGACGGCCCTGGGCGCCGGTCGCGGTCAGCGGCGTGCTGCTGGCGACGGGTGCGGCCGTGCTCCTGGTCGGGCCGGTCGCCGGGGTGTTCGTCGACCGCTGGGACAAGCGCGCCACCATGCTCCGCACGGAGGTGCTGCGTGGTGTCATGGTGGCGCTGCTGACGGCCGTCGCCTGTCTGCCGACGAGCGCGCTGGCGGTGGAGGTGTGGCTGGCGCTGGTGTACGTGACGGTGTTCGCGCTCAACGCCGCCGCGCGCTTCTTCACGCCGGCGCGTTTCGCGCTGGTCGCGGATCTGGTGACCGGGGAGGCGGACCGGGCGCGGGCGGCCGGGCTGGCGCAGGCGACCAGTCAGACGGCCTGGATCGTCGGGCCGCCGCTCGCGGCGCCGCTGCTGTTCACGGTGGGGCTGCAGTGGGCGTTGCTGTTCAACGCGCTGTCGTACGCGGTGTCGTTCGTGGCCGTGCGCTCGGTCCGGGTACCGGCGTCCGGCGGTGGTCCGGCCGGGGGGAGCGAGGGACAGCAGCCCGCGTCCGGCGGCCTGTTCGGGGAGTTCGTCGCCGGTCTGCGGTTCTTCGCGCGCAGCCGGTTCCTGGTCGCGCTGCTGGTGCTCGCGGTGATCGGGCAGTTCGGGGTCGGCGCGCTGAACACCCTGAACGTCTTCTTCACCACCGACAACCTCCATGCCTCCGCCCGTCTGTTCGGCTATCTGGGCATGGCGATGGGCGTCGGCGGGATCGTCGGCGCGCTGTGCGCGGGCCGGGTGGTGCAGTGGATCGGGGCGCGGCGGGCCACCTGGATCGGGTTGCTGGTGAGCGGGGCGCTGCTGGTCCTGTACTCGCGGCAGACGGGCTTCCTCGGCGGTGTCGCCTTCCTCTTCGCCTTCGCGATCCCGCTGACCGTCCTGAACACGGCGATGGCGCCGTTGCTGGTCGCCGCGGCCCCGGCCGCGTACCGGGGGCGGGTGGTCGCGGTGTTCTACCCGGTGACGCAGCTCGCGTCGATGCTCGCGGCCGTCCTGGCCGGCTGGCTCGCCGGCACCGTGCTGCGCGGCCTCGACGTGCCGCTCGGCCCCCTGCGGCTGGGCCCGGTCGACACGATCCTCGCCGTCTCCGGACTGTTCGTGGTGCTGTCCGGCGTGTACGCCTGGCTCGCCCTGCCCGCCCCGGAGTCCGCCGATGCTCCCGAGATGGCGGGCGTACGCGTGTGACGGGCGCATACCGGTGCCGAACCGGCGGCCGACCGCGGCCATACCCCCGGACCCTACGTTCGCCGCAGGCGGCGCAGCCCGCGCCGCGCAACGAGGAGGACAGCATGCCCCAGGACAGGACCCCGGAGCCGGCCGATGTCGACGCCGAGGAGATCGAGGTCGTCGCCCACGGCCTCGACGAGGAGGAGCGGATCGTCTGCACCGTGACCGGCGGCGACATCCTCTGACTCCGCCCGCCGCGACACGCACCTCCTGAGCACCACCGGGCCGTCCGGCTCTCCGCGCCTCCGCGCGGGGCCGGGCGGCCCGTCGCCGACCGACCCATCCGCCCCGCGACCAGGGAGCGCACCGTGACCTCCACCGACCGCCCTGCCGGGCGCCGATACCCCGAAGCGGTCCGCCAGGACCTCGTGGACGAACTCCACGGGCTGCGCGTTCCCGACCCGTACCGCTGGCTGGAGGACGGCGAGTCCCCGCAGACGCGACGCTGGACCGCCGGGCAGGAGAGCCTGTACGAGGCGGAGCGGGCCTCCTGGCCGGATCTCGAGCGCTGGCGGGCGGAGGTCGCGGCGCTGACGGCGGTGGACCGCGTGATGCCGCCCAAGGTCCGCGGCGGCCGGGTGTTCTGGCTGCGCCAGGAGGCCGGCCGGGACCATCCGGTGCTGATGACGGCGGACGGCGAGCGGGAGCGGGTGCTGGTCGACCCGGCCGTGCTCGATCCGTCGGGCCGTACCGTGCTCGACGCCTGGGAACCCTCCGTGGAGGGTGAGCTGATGGCTTATCAGGTGTCGCGGGGCGGTACGGAGGACTCGCTGCTGTGGGTCGTCGACGTGGCCACCGGGAAGGTGGTCGACGGGCCGGTGGACCGGGTGCGCCGGTCGTCGGTCGGCTGGCTTCCGGGCGGGGCGGCGTTCTACTACGTGCGGCAGCTGGATCCGCGGCTGCATCCCGGCGAGGAGCGGTACCACCGGCGGGTCTGTCTGCACCGGGTGGGGACCGGAGCGGACGCGGACGCGGTGGTGTTCGGCGAGGGGCGTGACAAGACGCAGTTCTACAGCGTGTCCGTGACCGAGGACGGCCGCCGGCTCGGTGTGACGGCGACGCTCGGCGCCGGCCGGGGCACCGATGTGTACCTGGCCGATCTGGCCGAGGGCCCGCTCGACCGCCCGGTGCTGCGGCCGGTCCAGGAGGGCCGGGGCGCGGTCACCCGGCTTCACGCCGTACCGGCCGCGGGGGCGGAGGACCTGGTGTGGCTGCGCACCGACCACGGCGCGCCGCGCGGCCGTGTCGTCGCCTGCCGCCCGGCGGAGCTGGAGCGCGGTCCACAGGCGTGGCGGGAGGTGGTTCCCGAGCGTCCCGGAGCGGTGCTGACGCACCTCGTCGTGGTGTCCTGCCCCGAGCGGGCGCGCCCTCTGGGGCTGGCCGCGTGGACGCGGAACACGGTCGCCGAGGTGACCTTGCACGACCTGCTCGACGGCCGGGAGCTGGCGCTGCTGCCGCTGCCCGGGACCGGCGCGGTCGGCGAGTTCTCGGCGGGGCCGCACGGAAGCGGCGAGGCCTGGTTCACGTACACCGACTTCGGCACGCCGCCGCGGGTGCTCCGCTTCGACGCGCGGACGCTGGGCCTGGCGCGGTGGGAGCGCGACGCCCGGGAGGCCGTGGCAGCGGGCGGCGCGGTGACCCGGCAGGTGGCGTTCGCGTCCGCGGACGGGACGACGGTGCGGATGTTCGTCCTCTCCCCCGCCGGCCGACCGGACGTGCCGCGTCCGGCGCTGCTCACCGGGTACGGCGGCTTCGGCCGGACCATGTCGCCCCGCTACCGGGCCCAGGTGCTGGCCTGGGTGCGGGCGGGCGGGGTGTTCGCGTGGGCGGGGCTGCGCGGCGGCGGCGAGGAGGGCGAGGAGTGGCACCGGGCCGGCAGCGGGGCGTGCAAGCAGAACACCTTCGACGACTTCGCGGCCGCCGCCGACCGTCTGGTCGCGGACGGCTGGGCTCGTGAGGGCCGGATCGCGGTGATGGGCGGCTCCAACGGCGGTCTGCTGGTGGGCGCGGCCCTCACGCAGCGGCCCGGGCGGTACGCCGCGGTGGTCTGCATGTCGCCGCTGCTCGACATGGTCCGGTACGAGCTGTCCGGGCTCGGCCCGAGCTGGACGCCCGAGTACGGGAGCGCGCAGGATCCGCAGGGGCTGCGTGTCCTGTTCGGCTACTCGCCGTACCACCGCGTCACGCCGGGCGTCGTGTACCCGCCGGTGCTGCTGACCGCGGCGGACGGCGACACCCGGACCGATCCGCTGCACGCGCGGAAGATGTGCGCCGCGCTCCAGCACGCGTCCGCCGGCTCGGCTCCGGTGCTGCTGAGGCTGGAGCGCGGCGTGGGGCACGGGGACCGGGCCGTCTCGCGGGCGGTGGCGCTGCAGGCGGAGTGCCTGGCGTTTCTCGCGGGTCATGTGGGGCTCGCCGCGCCGGGGAGCGGCCCGGTCAGCCGGGGATGAGCACGGGTTCGGTGCGGCTCGCCTCGCGCGCGTACAGGCGGACCAGGGGCGGGAGTTCGTACTGTGCGGCGTGCGCGGTGACCTCGCCGCCGGGCAGGACGACCACGCCCGCGCCGATGAGGCTCTCCACGACCCGTACGGCGTGCCGCTCGTCGCAGCCGAGCGCCAGGGCCGCCTCGGACAGTCCGAACGGGCCGTCCCCGGTGCCCGCGGCCAGCAGGGCCGCGTCCCGGCCGCAGGACGCGGGCAGCGCCGCCCAGCCGCGGGCCAGCCGGCGCCGTACGGAGACGTCGCCGGCGGTGAGTTCGTCCAGCGCTCCGGCGGGGTCGGCGAGCCGGTCCGCGAACTCCCGCAGCGGCACGTGCCGCAGCACCGCGAGCCGCATCCCGCTCACCCGGACGGCCAGCGGCGAGCCGCCGCAGGCCCGGACGATCCGCCGCGCGGCCTCCTGGTCGGCCCGGACGCGGCCGTGCCCGATGAGCCCGCCGAGCAGCTCCAGGGCCTCCCGGCCGCCGAGCGGCGGGACGGCGATGCGGTGCACGGGCGCGAGGCCCCCGAGCTGACCGCGTGCGGTGAGCAGGACGCGGCTGCGGCCGGTGCCGGGCAACAGGGGGCGGACGGCGCTCTCGTCGGGCACGTCGTCCAGGACGACCAGCGCGCGGTGTCCGGCCAGCCACTGCCGCCACGCCTCGGGAGCGGAGGGCGCCGCCCGGCGCAGGGAGAGGAAGTACCGGCCGTCGGGGAACCGGTCGGCCAGCAGGTGGGCGGCCCGCACCGCGAGGGCGGTCTTTCCCTCCCCGGCGGGGCCGGACAGCAGGATGACTCCGGCGGCGGTCTCGTCCTCCAACAGGTCGAGCAGCTCCCGCAGTTCCTCGCAGCGTCCGGCGAAGTCGACGACGCCGGAGGGCAGCGGCGCGGGCCCCGGAGCCCCGGCCGGTGCCGGCAGCCCGCGCGCGGGGGGCTCCGTGCCGGTGAGGATCGACCGGTAGCGGGCGGTCATGGCCCCGCCGGGTTCCAGGCCCAGTTCGCGGGCCAGGAGCTGCCGGTAGTCGTCGTACTCGGCCAGCGCCTCGGCCAGCCGGCCGGACCGGCTCAGCGCCTGCATCCAGCAGGACCTGAGGCGTTCGCGCAGCGGGTGCTCCTCCACCAGGTCGCGCAGTTCCTCGACGACGGCCGGTGCGCCGCCGAGCTCCAGCGCGGCCTCCGCCCAGTTCTCGTACGCCGTCAGGCGGCGCAGCTCGAGCCGTTCGGCCTCGTCGGCGAGGCGCGGCGACTGCCGCAGGTCGCCGAACGGCGGGCCCTGCCACAGGTCGAGCGCCTCGCGCAGCAGCCGGGCGGCCTCACGGGGCGGCTGCCCCTCGGCGGCGCGCACCAGGGCCCGGAAACGCAGGACGTCCAGCTCGTCCTCGGCGACGCGGAGCACGTAGCCGCCGCAGCTGTGGCCGATCCGCGGTCTGCCGCCGTCCTCGGCCAGCAGGGTGCGCAGGGCGCTGACGTACACCTGGAGGTTCTTGCGGGCCGTGCGCGGGGGCTCGTCGGGCCAGACCGCGTCCGTGAGCGCGTCGACGGTGACCGGCCGGCCGGGTGAGCCGAGCAGGGTCGCCAGCACGATCCGCTGCTTGAGCGGGCCGAGGGGCACCGCCCGGTCGCCCCGGTGGACCGCGAGCGGTCCGAGCAGGGAGAACCGGAGCGCTCCCGACGGCGGTGCTGAGGGACTCGGCATGGGGCGAACCTCCGTGTGGGGTGGTGGAGTCGGTCGCACCGTCGATGCTCCGTCGCCCGTGCCCCGTCCCGCATCGGGGCCGCGCCCGCAGAGTCGTCCGCCGAACCCCCACGTAGCGGGGCCGGTCCCCCATACCCGTGCGCGCCGCCCCACCGCCGGCGGCGCCGAGCCCCCATGTCGCCGCGGCGGTCCCGACCGTCCGTCCGGCCGGGCACTCAGTCCTGGGCCTGCTCCGCGGACAGGGTGCACAGGGCGGTGCGGTCCGTGCAGCCGGTCTTGGCGAGGAGGCTGGCCAGGTGCTTCTCGACCGTGCGGGGCGAGATGCACAGGCGTTGGGCGATCTGCTGGTTGCCGGGGCGTTCGGCGAGCAGGACGAACACCTCGAACTCGCGCGGGGTGACGCCCGCCGTGCGCAGCGCCGCAGGGATGCGTTCGCGCCCGCCGCGGCGCTGCGGGACGCTGGCCCCCGCCCGGCGCAGGGCGGCGCGGCAGGCGCCGGCGACCGGCTGGACGCCGGCCCCGTGGAAGTACTCCTCGGCGGTGCGCAGCCAGGTCACCGGCTCGCCCCAGCCGTCGGCGAGGGCGGCCTCGGCGGTCAGCCGTAGTGCCAGGTGCCAGCCCTGTGGGAACAGCCCGGCGGCGCGGCCGGCGGCGCGTACGGCGCGCAGGGCGCCCTCCGGGTCGCCGGACCGGCCGCGCAGCACGGCGTCGGCCAGGCCGAGGAACATCCGGTTCCAGGCCAGTTGGGCGCCCGGCGAGGCCAGCGCCTCCTGGTACGACTCCCGGCCGTCGTCGCCGTTCAGGACGCGCAGCAGGGGGCGCAGGCCGTACCGGCCGCTCAGGTAGAAGAAGCTGGGGTGCTCGCGCTCCCAGGCGAGCGCCGCGTCGAGCTCGGCCAGGGCCCGCGCGCGGTCCTCCTCCATAAGCGCGCCCACGGCCCGGCACAGGCCCCGCTGCAGGGGGACGAGCATCGACTCCTCGCCGCCGGCCCGGCGGAACCGGACGAGGGCCCGCTCCCGCTCGCGGGGGCGGCCCCGGTGGGCGGCGAGCGTGGCGTCGACGAGGAGCAGATAGCGGTGGGCGGAGAGATTCTGGAGGCGGGCGCTGGCTTCCAGGGTGGCGTCTACGCGTTCCCGTGCCCGGTCCCAGTCGCCGCCGAGGACGGCGTGCATGGCGAGGAGTCCGTCGACGGTCTGCAGCAGGGCGAGCGAGCCGAGTTCGTGGGCGGCGGTGCGGGCGGTCTCGAGGCGGGTGGCCTCGCCGGTGCGCATGAACGCGTTGGTGCCGAGGCGGACCAGGGCGTCCGCGCGGCACACGGCGAGCCGGTGCCGCTCGGCGACGGCGAGCATGCGTTCCAGGCAGGCGTCGGCCTCGTCGAAGCCTCGGCCCCTGGCCAGCAGGGCCAGCAGCTGCCAGGCACGGCAGGCGACTTCGGGTCTTCCCCGCTCCTCGGCGGTGAGCGCGGCCCGTCTGGCGGAACGTTCCGCCTCCAGCAGCCGTTCGCGGCCGTCCCGTCCTGCGTCGTCCGCCCGGCGGCCTGTCCCGTCCGCCCGGCCCGACCGGCCCGCCTCGCCCGTCCCGTCCACCCCGCGCGTCTCGTCGGGGAGCAGCGTCAGATGGCCCTCCACGACGGCGAGCGCCGCCTCCTGCTCGGGGCGGGGCGCCGAGCCCACCAGGGCGCGGGCCGCCCGGATCAACCGCCGGGCCGGTTCGCCCTGTTCCGCCATGGTCGCCACCCAGGCGACCTGGGTGTGCGCCTCGGCCCGCTCCTCGGCCGTACGGGTCCCGGCGGGTACCGGCGGCAGCTCGTCGAGCAGGGCGGTCGCCTCGTCCAGCCGCCCGGACTCGGCCCGGGCGACGGCCAGTTCGGCGGTGACCGCGTCCCGTTCCTCGTCCGCCGCCAGCTCCCGGGCCTTCTGCAGCAGGACGGCCGCCGAGCCCGCGGCGCCGGACGCCAGCAACTGCCGTCCGGCCAGGGCGTACTGGCGGGCGGCGGCCGCCCCGTCGCCCGCCGCCACACGGAGCGCAGCAACCAACTGACGTTGTTCGCCCGAGAGTTCCCCGCCTGCCTCGGCGACGGCTTCGACTGCCTCGGCCGCGCGGCGCGCCAGTGCGGCCTGTTCGGCGGGCGGCAGCGAGGCCCTGAGGGCGTCCGCCGTCAGGACGTGGCAGAACGTGTACCGGTCGGGGGCGGCGCCGTCCGGGGCGATGATCCCCGCCTCGGAGGCCGATCTGAGGTGCGCGAAGAGTGCCCGGTCGTCGAATCCGGTCACCGCCTTCAGCGCGGTGACCGAGAACTGGCCGCCGAGCGTGGCGGCGACGAGGAGCAGTTCCCGTACCGGCTCGTCGAGCCGGTCGAGCCGGCGGGCCCAGCTGCGCACGGCCCCCGTCGGCACGGCGGCGTCACTGTGTTCGGCCAGTTCCCAGCCCTCCGGGGAGCGGCGCAGCCGGCCGGAGTCGAGCAGATCCGCCAGCAGCACCTCGACGAGGTACGGGTTCCCGCCCGCCCGCTCCGAGAGCCTGCGGTGCGCGGCCGGGGGGACCTCGCCCGGGCCGGCGTCCAGACAGGCGTCCACCATGGCGCGTACGGCGTCCTCCCCCAGCGGGCGCAGCTCCCGCACGGCGGCGGTGTTGCGCAGCTCGGCGGCGAGCGCCAGGTCGAGGGCCGGGCCGGGGTCCGGGCGGAGCGTGCCCACGAGAAGGACCGGCAGGTCGGCCACGTTGTCGACCACGTACTCGACGACCGCGATCGTCTCGATGTCGGCGTCGTGCAGGTCCTCCAGGAGGATCACGCAGCCGCGTTCCCGGCCGAGCACCGCGAGCAGGCGGAGCAGCGCCTCGGCCAGCTCCACCAGGGAGTTGGGGTAGGCGGGGGCGGACGCGGCGGCGCGCCACTCCGGTACGAGGCCGGCGAGGGCGGGCCGGTAGGGCGCCAGCTCGGGGTCGTCCGGCGCGCCCGCGGCGCGGAACCGCGAGGACAGGGCCTCGGCCAGCGGCCGCAGTGGCACGACGAGACCGGTGGAGGTCGCGCGGCCGCGCAGCACGGGCATGTCCTTGGCGTAGGCGCGGTAGGCGCACTCGCCCGCGAGGCGGGTCTTGCCGATGCCCGCTTCCCCTACGAGGAAGACCGCGCGTCCGGCGCCTTTCGCGACGCCCTCCAGGGCGTCGCCCAGCAGCCCGACCTCGGTGTCCCGCCCCACGATGACCGACGACGTCGCTCGCATGGGCGGCAGGCTACTTGATCCTTTTCCCGCACGGCAGAGGGCCGGGAGACACCCCGGCCCTCTGCCGTTCGCCTTGTCAACGCCTGGATATCGCCTTGCCGTCGAGCGGCCGGGGGCGCTATCCGAGCGTGATCGTTCCGGTGGGCCAGGGCGCGTCGTAGGAGTAGCCGGCGTCGTGGTCCGAGCTCCGCAGGAGCCGGCTGCGCAGTCCGAGCGCCCCGCCGCCCCCGAGTCTCACCTCGCCCACCGGGTGCTCCGTGGCGGCCGCTTCCGCGGAGCCGCCGTCGACGTGCGTCATCGAGTCACTGATCTGCATGGTCCTCGCCTCGCCCTTCGCATCGCAGATGTGGTCGGTGGTGCCGGTGTGGGTCGTGCGGGGTGCGCCCTACGGGGCCGCGCCCTGCCGTGCGGGGGGCCGCATGAGGAGCAGCGGCGGTACGCGGTCGGGGAACCCGGCCCGGAGCAGTCCGTGGCCGATCCCCGCCAGTCCGGTGAGCATGCCGGGGTGCGGTGCGCCGTCGGGGGCGCCGCAGCGCGCCGAGGAGTCCTCGACGGCGGCGAGGAGGGCGCCGGTCCGGCGGATCCGGTGCGGGCGGGCTTCCGGGACGGCGCCGTGGCCGAGGAGTTCCAGGAGTCCCGCCTCTCCGTGGCAGAGGCTGTCGTCGGCGGGCGGACCGCCTCGGCCCAGCTGCTCGGCGGTGCCGCGCGCCCAGGCCGCGAGGTCCGGGTCGTCCAGGGCGCCGGGGCCGTCGAGGACGGCCAGCGCGATGCCCGCGCGGCCGCGGCACCAGGCCGAGGCCCGTGCGGCGGGTTCCCGGCCGGTGCCGCCGTCGGGGGCTCCCCCGTGGCCCCCGGCCGGCGGCTCCGCCACGGCCGCGCGCAGCGCCGCGAGGCCCGCGGTCCGGTGCTCGGCGCCGCCGCCGGCCGCCGCGTACCGCAGCAGGGCCCAGCCGATGCCGGCCGCTCCGTTCGCGAAGCCCCGGCCGCCGGCCAGGGGATCCGCGGTCAGCAGCCGGTCCGCGCAGCGCCGCGCGTCCCGCCAGGCCTCCGGTCCGCCCCGTCCTGACTCGTGCGCCGCGAGCAGCGCGGCGAGCCCTCCTGCGGTCCCGGCGCCGAGGCCGTGCTCGCGCTCCACACGGGCCGCGGCACCCGCCAGGCGCAGCGCGGGCTCCACCCGGCCGCCGAGCACGGGGTCGTCCAGCAGCCGCGCCGCCTCGGCCGACGCGTACGCGATGCCGCCGAACCCGGCGTACGCCCCCGAGCCCACCGCCCCCAGGTCGTCGGGGCGTTCGGCCAGGGCGTCGAGCAGGGCGGGCAGCGGCGCGAGGGCCGTGCGGGCGGCGTCCGCGTAGTGCCCGGCGCCGGTGAGCACGGCCAGCTGGGCCAGGAACAGGGCCGGTCCGGTGTACCCGCCTGCCAGGTCGGCGGCCATGGGGCCGAGCCGCCAGTAGCGGTCGTCGAGGAGTTCCAGGCCGATCCAGTTGGTGCGTCCGCCGCCGCGGTATCCGAGCGAGAGCAGCTGGTCGCCGACCGAACGGGCCGCCGACAGCAGCCGCTCCGGTTCGGGTGCCCGGTCCGCCGTACGGGTGCGCGTGCCTCGGGTGGGGCGGTGCGCGGGGGTGCGGGCGGAGGTCGCGAGGGCGGCGCGGACGATCCATTCCTGGTCCTGCCGGTCCACGGTGTCCAGTCCGGCGAGCTTCGCGGTGACGCGGGCGAGCCCGGGCCGGTCGGTCCGTGCGGCCGGCGGCCGGACCGCCGCGCCCCACACCTCCGTACGCCCGGGGCGGGCGGTGAACAGCGGCACGTCGCCGGCCCAGAGCTGGGCCAGCTCCTCGTCCTCGAGCCCGGCGACGGCGGGGGTTCCGAGCAGGCCGGCGCCCAGGGCGTCCAGGACGCGCTGGCGTTCGGCGGCGTCCTTCAGCAGGTCGGGGTGCGTCGACTCGTCCAGAAGCGTGCTGTACACCCAGGTGGGGCGGGCGACGACGCGTACCTCGTCGTCGGCGAAGGCGCTCAACAGGCCGCCGGCGCCGCACAGTTCCCTCCGTGCCGCGCTGATCGCCGTGTACGCGGCGCGGAACCCGGCGCACAGCGCGTCGACATGGGCGGCCGGCTCGACGGGTTCGCCGCCCGCGAGGCGCGGCCGGTTCGCGGCCTCGGCGAACCGGCCCGGCGCGCGCACCAGGCGCATCCGGTCCGTGCCGGCGTCGGCCCAGTCCGCGCGTTCCACGGGTGAGACGGCCTCGCGCCCGCCGCCGACGGCCGACACGTCCAGGGCGCTGTCGTCGCCGACGAGCAGTTGGGGCAGAAGTCCGACGCGGTACACCGAGTCGTGCAGGGCGCGGGCCGCCGGATCGTCCTCGGTGCCCGGCAGCGGAGGGTGGAACAGCGTCTCCACGTCGACCAGTACGGGATCGGCGCCGACGGCGATCAGGTTCTCGTGGTGCAGGTCGGTGCCGTCGAGCACGTGGAGCAGCGCGAGCAGGGCGCCCTGGCGGCGGTAGAACGTGCCGACCTCGGCGGACGTGGCGCAGGGCCCGGGCTCCACGAACTCCACCCAGCCGTACGCTCCCCGGTCGAACAGCCGCAGGGTGCGCAGGGCGACGGTGCCGGGCAGGGCGTTGTGCCAGGCGACGAAGTCGTTGAAGTGGCGGTGCGCGGCCGGCGGGCGGGGCTTGTAGACCAGGCGGGTGTCGTCGGCGAAGCGCAGCAGCATCACGCTCCGGCCGCCGTCGTGCGCGTCCCCCGCGCCGGGCTGCAGCTCCACGAGGAGCCCCGGGCCTCCGTCCCGGGCCCCGAACAGGCCGCTCGTCAGCAGGGCGTGGTCGTCGGCCAGCCGGTGCAGCGCCTCGGCGACGGCGTCGGCCGCGTCGAGCGCCGCGCGGCCCAGGAGCCGCGCCAGCACCGGGCGTTCGGTGAGCAGGGCCGCGAGGCCGCGCCGGGAGGCGGTGCGCCGCAGGAAGTCGTTGAACCGGGCCTGCGGATCGTCGCCTTCGAGCAGGCCGGCGGTCCGGGCTTCGTGCAGTTCGAGGACGAGGGTGCGGGCGGCCGTCCGGGCGAGTCTGCCGCTGAGGCAGCGCTCCAGGCCCGCCCGGACGGCGGCGAGGTCGACGAGCGCGCGGACGCGCTCCGGCAGGGACCGTTCCAGGCGGTCCCCCGCGCCGCCCGTGAACGGCGCGAGCACCCGCTCGAAACCCGTCAGACCGGGGTGCTCCCCGTCCGGCGCCGCGGCGTCCTCCGGTGCGGCGAGCACCGCCCGCTCCGCGAACTGCGCCCAGTCCGGGCACGGTTCGTCCCCGCTCCGCGCGCCCAGGAGCCCCGGCTCCCACCAGCGCGCGGGCAGCCACGGCTTCCCCTCCGTGGCCGCCGGGCCGCGCTCCAGCGGGGCGCCGGCGTACCGCGTCGCTTCCGCCATCGCCCCACCCCCACGGCCTCGCGGCGACCGCCCCTCGGCCGCGACGCCCATCCTGGTACGCCGGCCGCCGCCGTACATGGGGAAGATCCCCCCATGTTCTGCCCGATGTTCGGCCCGGCCGCCGCTATTGCGGTCCGTCGGCGGGGGCGGCCAGTTCGGGGTGCGCGCCGAGGAGCTTGGGCGGGGCCGCCTGTCTCCACGAGTCGACGACGATGGCGCGCAGCTCGTCCGCGTCGTCGAGGGCGGCCAGGCGCACCCGAACCCAGGCGAACGCGGCCTCGTGGTCGGCGATCCAGAACTTCCCGGGCTCGGCGAGGACCAGTTCGTCGCGCTCAAGCTTCGGGCAGCGCACGGCCATCGACGTCTCGTTCTCGGGCAGGGTCAGGAACATCTTCCCGGCGACCCGGAAGGTGGGCATGGACCATGCCTCCTTCTCCGTCGTCCCCGGCAGGGAGAGGGCGAGTGCGCGGACTTCGTCGGAAGTGCTCATGATCCGACCGTACGCCGCCGCACCGACAGCGGGCTCGATGGCGGGCCGGAAGCCGCCGCGGCTAGGCTTCGCGCAGCACGGACAAGGGGGCGGGAGCGCATGGTTGCTGGGGCAGTGCACAGGTGGGAATCGACTCTCGACGCGGTGGTGGTGTACGCGCAGGGCGCGGTCTGCCGCCGCGTGGCGCGGGGCGCCGTGCCGCAGGACGGCCGGATCCGGGTGGCCGGGCTGCCCCGTTCACTGGACGCCGGTTCGCTGCGCGCCCGGGTCCTGGACGGCGCCGGAGTACGCGTCACCGAGGCGCGGGTGGAGGTCGAGGCGGAGCCGCTCGGCGCCGAGGACGCCGACGAGCTGCGGCGCGAGGCGAAGCGGCTGCTCGACGAGCGTGCGGCGGCGGAGGCCCGCCGGGACCGGCAGCTGGCCCTGATCAAGGAGGTCGCCGCGCTGCAGCCGGTGCCGCCGGGCCGCAAGCGCGATGATCCACCCCGGGTCACTCCGGTCGAGGCCTGGCTGGAGCTGGCCGACTTCGTCGACGAGCGGTTGACCGTTCTGCACGCCCGGCTCGCCGAACTGGAGTCGGAGCTGGGCGAGCTGGAGCACGCGCTGGAGGTCGTCGGGGACCGTCACGCACGGGCGTCCACCGACGCGCCGTCCGCGCACGTGGCGACCACGGTGTGCGCGGTCGTGTCCCTCGACGGCCCGGCCGGCGCGGAGGTCGGGCTCGAGCTGGAGTACGGGGTGCCGGGCGCGGTCTGGGTCCCGGCGTACCGCCTCACGTACCGTCAGGGCGACGGTGCAGGGCGGCTGGTGCTGCGCGCCTCGGTCGCCCAGCGGACCGGTGAGGACTGGACGGGCGTGCAACTGGCCCTGGCCACCGCCGATCTGCGCCGCCGCACCGATCTGCCGCGGCTGCGCTCGGTCCGCATCGGGCGGCGTCAGCCGGCGCCCGCGCCGTCCGGGTGGCGGGAGCCGCCCGCGGGGCTCACGGGTCTGTTCTCCGGGTACGAGGCGGCGGGCCCCCGGCCCGCGGGGCCCGGCCGGGTCGGGGGCTGGGCGGTGGCCGCGGCCACTGCGGAGTTCACGGCCGATGCCGCGGAAGGCTCCGCTCCGCCGCCCCCCCCCCCCCCCCCCCCCCCCCCGGCCCCCCCCCCCCCCCCCGGGCGCGGCCCGGCGGCGCCGCCCCGGGCCCCCGCCCCCCGCAG
>NZ_JBICVX010000011.1:133993-307947 GCF_043199435.1 Streptomyces sp. NPDC048604 | reverse complement strand
GCGGACGGCCCGCGCGCCCGGGTCGCCGCCCTCGCCCGCGCCTACCTCGACTTCGCCGAGCGCAACCCGGCGGTCTACGACGCCATGTTCCAGCTGGACGGCGGCCTGCTGTTCGCGAACGAGGACACCCCGGAGCCGCTGAAGGACGGCTTCGCCGCCCTGTTGGAGACTCTCGCCGAGGTCGCCGGGGAAGGCGTCCACCCGGGACTGTTCACCGAGACGTTCTGGGCGGCCCTTCACGGGCTGGCCACCCTGACCCGGGCGGGACGACTGCCCACGGGGGACGCCGAGCGGAGAGCGGAGCTACTGGTGGACCGGCTCGCCGTGATCGTCTGAAGGCCGTGATCGTCTGATCGCCGTGGTCGACGGCGGGACCGGGATCCGTAAGCGCGTTCCGGGGTCTCGACCTCGAACGCGTCCTCTGTTCGGCTGACTTCGCACCGAGCCGGCGCAGCGCCGTCGCGGACACCCACTGTGCATCTGGCCCCGCGACAGGGCGTCGGCACGTGCTCTGAGCGCCCGGAACCTGCTGGTCAGCGCCCTGCTCCAGGCCTGAGCAGCGAGAGCCCTCACCGTCGTACGGCGACTGCCTCGCGATGCGTCGGCCCGCCCCGGCCGCCGAGGACTGGCGACGCGCGCCCTGGGTAGTCGCGGGGCAGGCGGCAGACCCGTTTGAGGCGAGTGAGCCATGACCGACAAGAAGATCATCACGGTGTTCGGGGCGACCGGCCGGCAGGGTGGCGGCCTTGCCCGCGCGATCCTGTCGGACCCGGACGGGGAGTTCGGCGTACGCGCGATCACCCGGCATCCGGAGTCGGAGCCGGCGCAGGAACTGGCGCGTCGCGGCGCCGAGATCGTCCGGGCGGACATGGACGACCCGCCCAGCCTGAAGCCCGCGTTCGAGCACGCCTACGGCGCGTACCTCGTCACGAACTTCTGGGAGCACATGTCCGTCGAACGCGAGCAGGCGCAGGCCCGCGCCCTGGCCCAGGCCGCCGGGCACGCGGCGGTGCAGCACGCGATCTGGTCCACGCTGGAGGACACCCGCGACTGCATCCCGCTCGACGACCCGCGCATGCCGACGCTCCAGGAGCGCTACAAGGTGCCGCACTTCGACGGCAAGGCGGAGGCGGACCGGTACTTCGGCGACGAGGGCGTGCCGACGACCTTCCTGCGCACCACTTTCTACTGGGGCAACCTGCTGGACTCGTTCGCCCCGAGCCGCGCCGAGAACGGCGAGCTGCGGCTGACGTTCCCGATGGGGGAGAAGCGACTCTGCGGGATCGCGGCCGACGACATCGGCAGGGTCGCCCTGGCCGTGTTCCGGCGCGGGACCGACCTCATCGCCGCGACGGTCAGCATCGCCGGCGGGCACCTCACCGTCGCCGACATGGCGGCGGTCCTGACGGAACGCCTCGGCCTGCCGGTGCGCTACCGGCCGCTGAGCCCCGACGCGTACCGCGCGCAGGACCGGCCGGCGGCGGCGGAGACCGGGAACATGTTCCAGTACTACGCCGACTGCGAGCAGCGGTTCGTCGCCGCGCGCGACGTCGACGCGGTCCGCCAACTCGTGCCGGAACTACAGGACTTCGAGGCCTGGATCACCGCGCACCGGGACGAGCTGCGCAGCGCCTGGAGCTGACGACGTGTCGGGGTGAGAGGCGGGGGCGAGGTCGAGGCGTACGCCCTGCCGGAACTTCGCGCGGACGCCCCGTCCGACCGCCGCACCGCCTGAGTACGATCACCTACGCCGGTCTGGGTACGTGAGCGGTCGTCCGCCGCGCGCGGCGCCGGGAAGGTGGACGCATGCGCCGACTGCTGCTGCTCGCACCGTTGTTGTTGTTCACCGCCGCCTGCGGAGTGGTGGAGTCCTCCGCGGACGAGGCGACGGGCGCCGCACGGGAGGTGGCCAGGAAGGCGGGGGAGCGGCTGTACGGCCAGCGCCCGCGCACGGCGGAGGAGGTCGGGCGCTCCGCTGCCGGCATCGACGGGGTGGAGGTCATGCGGGTGACGGGTACCTAGACGCACGACGGGGACGGCGTCGACGTCGTCGTCCGCACGTCCGGCTCGGCGTACGACGCGTGGTTCGACGTCGAGGAGGTCGTCGTGCGGCGCTGTTTCACGGTGCGGGTGTCGCCCAAGTCGGAGTGGCGTGAGGATCCCCGTGACGTGCCATGCCCGGACGGCCTTCCGCTGACCTTCGCCCCGCCACCCGAGCCGCCCCGACTCCCGTACGAGGAGCTCCGCGCGAAACTTCCCCGGGTGCCGGCAGGCGGCCGGGCGGATGAGGCCGAGGTGCGCCGTACGCTCGCCGCCCTGGACATGGATCCCGCGATCCGCACCGAGGTGAAGGCGGACGGCGGCCGGGTCGGCGTGCTCCTGTCGGTGAAGGGCAACGGGTTCGACGCGCAGGACTGCCTTCTTGCCCGCGTGGCCCCCGGTGCCACCGAGGTGTGGGTGCCGCCCCGGATCCAGCGGATGCCCGGAGAGGGCGGCTGCACCATCGCCAACGCCTTGGACCCGCTGCCGCCACCGCACTGAACGGGGGGGCACCGCCGCCCCCACCCCCTGTCGTACGCCGGGTTGCGCGGGCACGGTGGGCGGGGATCATGGGGTGAAGAGCAAGGGACACGGTGCACCGTGTCCCCATGGCGCGATGCCACAGCCGCAGTGCGCGCGGCCGTTGCGGCCCTGCCGCCCCACCCGCCGCCCAGCCTGCCGCTCAGCCCGCCCCGAACGAGACGGCGGATGACGACCTCCAGCCCCGCCAGGACGACGGCGGGCGACTGCGAGCGAGAGGAACGGACCCATGGACAGCCTGTCGCCAGGGTTCCACGGGAAGACGCACGCCTTCGAGGGCCGACTGCCGCCGGGGCAGTATCCGACGGAGTCGTTTCCCGTCCTGTCCGCCGGGCCCACCCCGCACATCCCCACCGACCGATGGTCGTTCACCGTGACCACCGAGGTGGGGGAGAGCCGGTCCTGGACGTGGGACGAGATGATGGCCCTCCCGCAGGAGGAGCCCACCGTCGACATCCACTGCGTGACCCGGTGGTCGAAGTTCGACACCGCCTGGCGCGGCGTCTCGCTCGACGTCCTGCTCGACGAGGTGGAGACGGCGGCCGACTTCGTCGTCGCCGAGTCGTTCGACGGCTACACCGCCAACCTTCCGCTGGAGGACGTGACCGACGGCAAGGCGTGGCTGGCGCACACCTACGACGGCTACCCGCTCTCCCCGGACCACGGCGGCCCGGCCCGCCTCGTCATCCCGCACCTGTATTTCTGGAAGTCTGCGAAGTGGATCAAGGGCCTCATCCTCACACCGGACAACGAACCCGGCTTCTGGGAATCGGCCGGCTACCACGACTACGGCGATCCATGGCGTGAGCAGCGCTACTGGAGCGACTGATGCACGGATGGCGCCGGGCCCGGCTCACGGAGCGGACGGACCAGACGGCGACCGGCCGCACGCTGCGGTTCGAGGTCCCGCAGTGGCCCGGACACCTGGCCGGCCAGCACGTCGACGTACGGCTGACCGCCGACGACGGGTACCAGGCCGTACGGAGCTACTCGCTCGCGGCGCCCGCCGACACCGACGGCATCGAGCTGGGCGTCCAGGCGACGGCGGGCGGTGAGGTCTCCCCGTACCTCGCGAACGCCCTGCCCGTCGGCGCCGAGGTCGAGGTCAAGGGACCGCTCGGCGGCTGGTTCGTGTGGACGCCGCAGGACCGCGGCCCGCTCCTGCTCGTCGCCGGAGGCTCCGGCGTGGTGCCCCTGATGGCGATGTTGCGTGCACGGCTGGGAACGGCGTCGGACGAGCCCTGCACACTCCTCTACTCCGTGCGCGGACCGGACGAGGTCTGGTACGCCGCGGAACTCGACGCCGCCGCCGACCCCGTGCGCGTCCGACGCCTCTACACCCGCACGGCACCCGCCGGTTTCGAACGCCCCGCAGGACGTATGACGCAGCCCGACCTGCTGGACCTCCCGCCCTCTTCGGGCACCCGCTGCTACGTCTGCGGTCCGACCGGATTCGTCGAGCACGTCAGCGCCCTTCTCCTGGCCACCGGATACGCACCCGGCCAGATCCGTACCGAACGCTTCGGCTGACACACCCGCGCCGCACGGTGAGGAGCCCCGCCATGAACGAGCATCCCCTGTACCTCGACGGCAACGCCCTGGCCGGTCCGCTCGGGGAGGTCTTCGCCATCGACCCGACCACGGCCTGGCGGCTGTGCCCCGACTGCCGACTGCCGGCGACCATGGCTCAACTGCACGTCTACGGACCCGAACCCGGCCTGACCGCCCGCTGCCCCGGCTGCGCGGCCATCGCCCTGCGCGTGGTCACCCAGCCCCGGTACCTCTGGCTCCAGATGGGCAGCGGAGCCGGTGCCTTCCGTTTCGCCCTTCCCCACACCGCGCCTTGAGGCGCGGTGGAACGAAGGGAGGTCCACATGACCGAGCCTGAAGCGTGGGGCGACGACGTCTATCAGCCCGACGGCAGCGAGGTCCAGGACGACGCGGGCGTCCTGGACTACGAGGACACCCTCGACGGATCCGCGGGCGACCCGCTCGACGAAGGGTACTCACCGCCCGAACGCCCCCTGGGCGTCGAGCACACGGGCGTGACGGCGGCCGAGCGGGTACGCGGCGAATCCCTCGACGAGCGGCTCGCGGAGGAGGTTCCCGACGTCGTCGTCCCGGCCGGTGACGGCATCGGCGACGCGGCGGACACCGACGGCGAGCTCCTCGACGACCAGGTCGGCGGCCCTGAAGCCGGCCGCCTGATGTCCGAGGACCAGGGGACCGGGCCCGTCCTCTCGGAACCGACGGCCCGCGACCTCGGCCTCGACGGCGGCGCGGCCTCCGCCGAGGAGGCCGCGATGCACATCGTCGACGAGGAGTGAACCCGGCCCTGGACCTTACTTGGCGCCGAGGCCGGCGTCGGAGACCTCGGGCTTGCCGGTGGCCTTGAGGACCTTGTTCAGGGCCGTGAGGTCGTAGATGCCCTTCAGGTCGGGCTTCTCCAGGAGACCGGCCTTCACCGCGTGGTCGGCCTGGGCCTGGAGCGTGGCGGCCAGCGGGTCGTCGGTGAACTGGATCGAGGGCCAGGCGCTGTTGATGACCTTGTCGCCGAGCGGCTTGCCGGACAGTTCCTTCAGCTTGGCGTTGGCCGAGGCCTTCGCCTTGTCCGGGTTGGCGTTGATCCAGGCGTTGGTCTTCACCGATCCGCGCAGCACGGCCTCGACGACGTCGGGGTGGTCCTTCAGGAACTTCTGCGACACGATGATGTTCGTGATCACGAACTTCTTGTCGGGCCACAGGTCCGACTCGTCGAGCAGCACCTTCGCGCCCTCGCTGACGAGCTTGGAGGCGGTCGGCTCGGGCACCCAGGCGCCGTCGATGGAGCCGGACTTGTAGGCGTCGGGGGTGACCTTGTTGTCGGTGCGCAGGACGGAGACGTCGCCCTTGCCGCTCTGGGGGTCGACCTTCCAGCCCTTCTCCGAGGCCCAGTTGAGGAAGGCCACGTCCTGGGTGTTGCCGAGCTGGGGGGTGGCGATGCGCTTGCCCTTGACGTCGTCCAGGGTCTTGATCTTGTCCGGGTTGACGACCAGTTTCACGCCGCCGGAGGCCGAGCCGCCGATGATGCGCAGGTTGGTGCCCTTGGACTTGGTGTAGCCGTTGATGGACGGCGAGGGGCCGATGAAGCCGATGTCGATCGAGCCGGCGTTCAGGGCCTCGATCTCGGAGGGGCCTGCGTTGAAGGTGGAGACCTTCAGCTGGGTGCCGCCCAGTTCCTTCTGGAAGATGCCTTCCTGGTGTCCCACCAGGGCGGTGGCGTGCGTCAGGTTCGGGAAGTACCCGAGCCGGACGGCGTCGGCGGAGAGCTTCTCGCCCTCGGCGGCCACCTTCTTCTCGTCGCTCTTGGCCTCGGAGCCGTAACCGCAGGCGGTGAGCAGGAGGGGGAGCGCCGCTACGGCGGCGATGGTGCGCAGGGCGGAGAGCGGTCTTGCGGCAGACACAGAGGTGTCCTTTCACGGAAGGTCGACGCGTGCTCGGGCGGCCGGGATGTGTCCGACGGCCGACGGTGGTGTGTTCTGCGGGCGGGGGCCGGATCGCTGAACGGGACCAGCGCTACTGACAGATGGCGCTGGCGGTGTGGCCGAGGTCGATGTGCCGGCGGGAGGTGAGAAGGGGGAGCGAGTCGCCTGCCTGCTTCTGCGTGCGCACAGCTGCCACCCCCTCTGAGATTCCCTAGTTTTCCCACCTGGTTGATAGGCATAGTGGCAGAGGGCGGGTTTCGGCCCCAAGAGTGATTTCACATCCTGGACGAACTCGTCTTGCGTTTCGAGACTTCGCAGGTCGGAGCCTTGCGCTTCGTGTCAGGGATTGGTCCAGGCGGCCGGATCCTGCGCCAGGGCGTGCACGGAGTCGGGCAGTTCGGCGGAGGCGATGTCCGCCAGCGAGACGCCTTCCAGGATCTGGCGGACGTTCGCGCGCAGGGCGATCCAGAGCGGCAGGAGCGAGGTCGCGGGGCCGTCGTACGAAAGCTCCGGCGGGCGCACGCCGCGTACCGAGACCAGCGGACCCTCGACCGCCCGCACCACATCGGCGACGGAGATGTCCTCGGCGGCCCTGGCCAGCCGGTAGCCGCCGCTGGCGCCGCGCTGGCTGACCACCAGCCCGCCGCGCCGCATGTCGTTGAGGATGCCTTCGAGGAACTTGTGCGGGATCTCCTGCGCCTCGGCGATGGCCTCCGCCTTCAGGGGACCGGCCTCGGCGGTGCCGGCGAGGAGGAGGGCGGCCCGTACCGCGTAGTCCGCCCTGGCTGAGATGCGCATACGGGCATTATCACCGGTCACCGCCGATCACCGCACCGGCGCCCCAGGGGCGTTCGCCCTCTCCAGCCGGGCGCGAACACCGCCCAGACGGATCCTGAGCCTCTGCAGGGGTGTGGGCGGCAGCGCGCGGCCGTGGCCATCGCCCGCGCGCTCGCCCTCGAACCGAAGGTGCTGCTCTTCGACGAGCCCACCTCGGCGCTCGACCCGGAGCTGGTCGGCGAAGTCCTCGACGTCATCAAGGACTTGCCCCGCACCGGTACCACCATGATCGTCGTGACGCACGAGATCGGCTTCGCCCGCGAGGTCGCCGACACCGTGGTGTTCATGGACGGCGGCGTCGTCGTGGAGCAGGGCCCGCCGACGGCCGTCCTCGACGACCCGCGGCACGAGCGCACCCGCGCCTTCCTCTCCAAGGTCCTCTGACCACGTCCTCTGACCACGTCCTCCGACCACGTCCTCCGACCACGTCCTTTGACCAGGTCCCCTGACCACCCCTCACCTCAGATCCGCCGAGCAAGGAGCACACCCATGCCCACCTCGATCACCCGCCGCACCACCGCCGCCGCGCTGGGACTGGCCGCGGCCCTCGTACTTCGCCACCTACCGCGAGGACAACCTGGGCTTCGAGGCGAGGAAGGGCAGTGGCCTGAAGGCCACCGGGCCCGCGGACGTGGCGGGCAGGACCGTCGCCGTGAGCAGCGGCACGAACCAGGAGAAGCTGCTGGTCGAGTGGAGCAAGGAGAACGAGAATGAGACGGCGGGCCGGATGCGCGCGCTCCCTCTTGACGACGTGAGGACGTCGCCCGACACTCCAGTACAGAATCCCTAGTGGGCGGGTAGGAAATCATGGAGTGTCGGGAGCGGGTCGCCGCCGGCCGCGCCGCGCGCGCGGGCCGCCCGCCGCTGCTCCTCCTGACCTCCCGCCGCCACATCGATCTCCTGCGTGTCTGCAGCGCAACGAGTCCCCGGCGCCGAACCGGCGGCGCCCACGGTACGTGGGTGCCCCACGTGCGCCACTCGACGCACCTCTGAGAACCGGAAGCCGGACTTGGACACCCAGGGAGACTCATGCCCGCCGCACCCCTGACCACCGCGCCGTCTCACCCGCCCCTGCCTCTGCCCTCGCTGCCGTCGTTCCGCGGCAGGATCGGCCGTGACGCGAGCAGCGGCTACCCCGCCGTGCCGCGCCGATACCGCCTCCACCTCACGCCGTCCTGCCCCCGCTGTCTGCGGATCGCCATCACCCACAGCCTGCTCGGCCTGGAAGAGACCCTCCCCGTGGTGCTGCTGCCGGCCGTGCCCGACAGGCCCGACGGCGGACACTCCGCGCTGCGCCCCCTGTACGAGGCCAGTGCGCACCGGCATCCCGGACCGGCCGCCGCGCCGGTGCTGAGCGACACCTGGACGGGACGGATCGTCAGCACGCACGCCCCGGACATCCTGAGCGACCTCGCCCGGCGCTTCGCGGGTGACGACCCTGACCGGCCCGCGCTGTACCCGCACGGCGCAGAGACGGAGATCGAGGCCGTCGAGCACCTCTGCGAGCACCGCATCAACGAAGCCGCACAGCAGGCCGGTCAGGCCGGCGTCGACGCCGCCGCGCGTCGGTCCGCCCTCGGTTGCCTGCTCCGCGCCCTGGGCTCGCTGGAGTGGCGGCTCGCCCACCACGACTTCCTCCTGGGCGACGAAATCACCGCCGCCGACGTGCAGTTGTGGGTGACCCTGGTCCAGCTCGACACCGTGCACCGCCAGCACCTGGACGCCGCCGCGGTCCACCGCATCGCCGACCACCCGCACTTGTGGGCCTACGCACGGAGACTGGCCGCCCGACCCGCCTTCGGCCGCCCCCTCGACCTCGACGGCATCGCGCGCCGCCACCACGCCCACTGCAGGGGGTCGGAGGCCGCCGGGGCGGCCGTGCAGATCCTGGACTGGGGTGCCCACGTCGCGGGCGGGGCGGCCGCGCAGCCCCGCCAGGAGCATGCGGACGGATTCATGGAGCCGCAACACGCTCTCCACCTTCGCCCGTCCGGATCCGCCTAGGCTGCGAGAACCTGGGCCCGTCGTGCCGGAGCGCGGCGGGCCCCGACCCGAGCAGCAAGAGCAGCGCAAGGCACGAGCAGCGCGAACAGGACGGAAGAGCGGAGGTGCCGGTGGTGACGGTGGTGTCCCCCGTCTCCCGTGTGCTCGTCCCCGCTGCCGCGGTTCTCGTCGCGCGCGGCTGCGTCCGCCTGTACTCCCGGACCCACATCGATCTGCGACGGGTGGCCGGCGCCCTCTGTCGTTCCTGACCCGTTCCCCGCCATCGAGCCCTCCGTACGAGGGCCGGTGATCACATACGGTCGATCAGGAAGGCACCCGGGTACGTCACCCCTCGCGACACCGACCATGCCTGCGCGATCGTCGCCGAGATACGTGCCGGACAGGCCGCCGCAGGGCGGGCGGGGGAGCGGCTGCACATCTTCGGCGACCTGGTCGTGTTCCTGGGCGACGATCCCGCGGCGGCGGAGGACCGCAAGGCCCGCCTGGACGACCTCGCGGGCTACGTCTACACCGGCGACGCCGAGGTGTTCACGGGTGCGCCCCGGCAACTCGCCGACCTGCTCCTCGAGTTGCGCCGGGCCGGCCTGAGCGGCTTCCGGCTGCGCCCGGGCGTGATCGGCCATGACCTGGAACAGATCACCCGGGGGTTGGTCCCCGAACTCCGACGCCGAGGCGCCTTCCGGCACGCCTACGAGGCGGACACCCTCCGGGGGCTGCTCGGACTCGCCCGCCCCGCGAACCGCCACGCCGTCGCCGTCTGAGCCGCAGGAGGAGTCGTACCGCCATGACGCACCCGACCACCGGCAAGCCGCCGAAGCAGATCCTCCTCGCGGCACACTTCCCCGGCGTCAACAACACCACCGTGTGGAGCGACCCCCGGGCGGGCAGCCACATCGAGTTCGAGTCGTTCGCGGGCCCGGCCACCGTGCTGGAGGCCGCCGAGGGTTACCGGGCCGCGTTCCAGCCCTCCGACCACCTCGACAAGTCGTACGTCAGCGTCTCCGCCGACGTCGTCGTCGCCGAGGACGACGAGGCCGCCCGCGAGCTGGCCGCCGGTTACGGCCCATGGGTCCGCAGCATCCGCACCGCCGAAGGCGCCATCCCCTTCCCGACCCCGGACGAGGCCCGCGCCCACGCCTGGACCGAGGCGGACCGCGCCCCGGTCGCCGACCGCGTCGACACCCAGTTCGTCGACTCACCCGGGCGGGTCGCGGACCGGCTCGAACAACTCCAGGAAGCCACCGGCGCCGATGAACTGATCGTCACCACCATCACCCACGACCACGCCGACCGGGTCCGCTCCTACCGACTTCTGGCAGAGGAGTGGCAACGCCGATGAGCCGTTGACGGTCCGGCGCGCCGCGACGAGTCCCGCGGTGTCCGGTGGTCACATACTGTCGACGCCGGTCCCGAGGAGGCTTTCTGATGCGCAGGGTGACCTATTCGATGGGCGTCTCGCTCGACGGCTACATCGTCGGGCCGGACGGCGGCTTCGACTGGACGGTCCCCGGCGACGACGTCTTCCGCTTCTGGATCGACGAGATCCGAGACGTCGGCGTCCACCTGTTGGGACGAAAGCTGTACGAGACGATGCTGTACTGGGAGACCGCCGACCAGGATCCGACGCTCGACGACGACCAGCGCGAGTGGATCGCGCTCTGGAATCCGCTCCCCAAGGTGGTGTTCTCCACCACGCTGTCGGCGGTGCAGGGCCATGCCCGCCTGGCCTCCGGCACCCTGGCGGAGGAGATCGAGCGGCTGCGGGCCGAGCCGGGGGAGGGCGAGATCGCGATCGGCGGCGCGACCCTCGCCGCCGAGGCGGCCGCACTGGATCTGATCGACGAGTACCGGACCATGGTCTACCCCGTGCTGGTCGGCGGCGGCATCCCGTACTTTCCCCGAAGCGAGCGGCGGGTGGATCTCGAACTCGTCGAGACCCGCACCTTCAGCTCGAGAGTCGTCTACCTCCGCTACCGCGTGACGCGTTAGCCGGCGTCCTCCGAGCCTTCGGCGCTCATTTCATCCGCCGTACATGGAACGGCGGTTCCGCTTCACTTACTGTCGTGGGCATGGCAGCAGGAATCCTCACTGCGCGCCGCCACGTCGACCACGGGCGTGTGGCCAGCGCTCTGTGTACGGTCGCCCCGGCGCGCTGAACGCGCCCTCTTCCCGTACGGGATCCCCACCTGGCGCCCCCGCCTGACTCCCGTCTCTTCCCCTTCCGCACCGCGGCCGACGGCTCCGCGCCGTCGGTTCTTCCGCTGTGCCCCCATGCGTGACGCACCCAGGAGGAATGGACATCATGAGCGAGAACCGACGCCCGCCGGTGAGCCGCAGAGGCTTTCTCGGCGGCGCCGCCGCCGCGGCGGCCGCGACCGCCGTACCCGGCCTGGCACAGATAGCCGGAGCCCGCCCCGCCGCTGCCGCCGGCCGGCCGAACATCCTGCTGATCGTCACCGACGACCAGCCCAAGCACACCGAGTGGGCCCTGCCCAAGACCGTCGCCTGGCTCGCCGACCAGGGCGTGAAGTTCAGCAACGGCCACGTCACCACCCCGCTGTGCTCGCCCTCGCGCTCCAGCGTGTTCTCCGGCCGCCACGCCCACAACCACGGCGTCCGCAACAACGGCGCCTCGCACGCGCTCGACCAGAGCACCACCGTGCAGAAGTACCTCAAGCAGGCGGGCTACCGCACAGGCCTGTTCGGCAAGTATCTCAACTCCTGGGCCCTGGCGGACAATCCGCCGCACTTCGAGGAGTTCGCCCTCCTCCAGCCCGGATACGTCGACGCCCAGTGGAACGTCAACGGCACCGTCCAGACGATCAACGGCTACACCACCACCGTCGTCAAGAACCGCACGCTCAACTTCCTTTCCAAGGCCACCACCGACCCCCGGCCCTGGTTCGCGTACGTCACGCCCTACGCGTCCCACGGCCCGCGCACCCCCGAGGCGAAGTACGCCGGCACCCCGGTCCCGGACTGGAACGGCCGCCCCTCCGTCCCCGAGAACGACCGCAGCGACAAGCCGGCGTACATCAAGAACGCCACCGGCACCCTCGCCGACGGCCAGGCCATCCGCGCCGAGCAGCTGCGTACCCTGCTCTCGGTCGACGACGCGGTGCAGGCCTTCAAGGACAAGCTCCAGGCCCTGGGGCAGCTGGACAACACCCTCGTCATCTACATCGGCGACAACGGCTTCAGCTGGGGGGATCACGGCTGGACCGCGAAGTCCGTGCCCTACCGCCCGGCGCACGAGGTGCCGTTCTACCTCTCCTGGCCCGCCGGCGGGCGCGGAGCGGGGACGGTGGACAACCGCATCGTCGCGAACATCGACATCGCGCCGACCATCCTCGACGCGGCGGGCATCACCCCGAGCGACCCGCAGGACGGCAGGTCCCTGCTCTCCTCCCACAACCGCGACCACCTCCTGGTCGAGTGGTGGAAGCAGGGCACCGGCACCGGCGGGGCGCCCACCTGGTCCTCGTACGTGGCCAAGGACAAGCAGTACACGGAGTACTACGACCTCACGACCGACGCGAACGGCACGGTCTCCGGCACCGGCCAGGTGAAGTTCCGCGAGTACTACGACCTGGCGAACGACCCGTACCAGCTCGCCAACAAGCTGTACCAGGCCACACCGGCCGAGGAGCAGGCGCTGGGCATCCCCGCCCTGGCCGCACAGCTCGCCGCCGACCGCGTGGCCTGACCCGCACGCGGTGTCCCCGGCCGGCACCCGTGTCGCGAGACGCGGGTGCCGGCCACCCCTCGTTCCCACGGAGCCGTCATGTCCACCTGCTGCACCCCAGGTCACGCCGCCCACGCCCCCGTGACTACCCTCGCACCGCCCCGCCCCCCGCTCCCGCCGTCCCGGGTGGCCCGGCAGCTGCTCAGCCTGCCCGGCGGCCGCTTCCTCATGGGCACCGACGATCCGGAGGGCTTCCCCGCGGACGCGGAGGGGCCGGTTCGCGAGGTGGCCGTGGAGCCCTTCCGGATCGCGGCCACGGCCGTGACCAACGCGCAGTTCGCCACGTTCGTCAAAGCGACCGGGCATGTCACCGAGGCCGAACGCTTCGGCTTCTCCTTCACCTTCGGCGCCTTCCTCTCCGGTCCGGTCGCCGCCATCTCCCCGCCGGTTGCCGCAGTCCCCTGGTGGCGGGCGGTGGACGGGGCCAGTTGGCGCCGCCCCGAGGGGCCCGGCTCCCACGTCAGCGACCGGCAGAACCACCCCGTCGTCCACGTGTCCTGGAACGACGCCCAGGCATACTGCGCCTGGTCCGGCACCCGCCTGCCCACCGAGGCCGAGTGGGAGTACGCGGCCCGCGGCGGACTTGAGCAGCGCCGCTACCCGTGGGGCGACGAACTCACGCCCGGCGGCCGCCACATGTGCAACATCTGGCAGGGCGAGTTCCCCGACCTCGACACCGCCGCCGACGGCTACGCGGGAACCGCTCCCGTGAAGTCCTTCCGCCCCAACGGCTTCGGGCTCTACAACACGGTCGGCAACGTGTGGGAGTGGTGCGCGGGCCGGTTCGCCCCCGACGACGAGAGCTCGCGGGCGATGCGCGGCGGCTCCTACCTGTGCCACGACTCCTACTGCAACCGCTACCGGGTGGCCGCCCGCAGCTCCAACACGGCCGACAGCTCGACCGGCAACATCGGGTTCCGGGTGGCCGGCGACCCGGCGTAGCACCGTCCTTGGAATTCCGGCATCGGAGGCGCCGGCCTCGGGCTCAGCGGCGCAACGAGGTCTCCCGCTCCAGACGCCACAGCTTCTGGGGATTGCGCACGGCGTAGAGCGCGGTGATGAGGCCGTCGTCGATGCGCATCGCCATGACGGTGTCGATCTCGCCGTCCAGTCGGACGAGCAGCGCCGGGTCGCCGTTGACCTGTGTCGGATGCAGCGACATCGCGGCGGCGATCCTGCCCAGCACGCGGGCCACCTGGCCAGCCCCCACGACGGGTGCCGGCGCGGCCTGCACGACTCCGCCGCCGTCGGTCAGCAGGACGACGTCCGGCGCGAGGATGTCGAGCAGCAACGGCTGCGGCTTCTGTGTCGACGTCCACACCAAGCAGGCCGCCGCCGCCGGTGAGACCGCGCTCCGGCTCAACCTGGTCGCCGCCTGGCGGCACAGCACCGTGTTCACCGAGGCCGAGCGGGCCGCGCCGGCGCTCGCCGAGGAAGGCACCCGGCTCGGCGACAACGGCGTGTCCGACGAGACGTGGGCCGAGGTGCGCGAGCACTACGACGACGACCCGGTCGGTGCGCTGGTCTGCCTGGTCTCCCTGATCAACGCGGCCACCCGGATGAACGTGATCGTGCACAACCCGGGGGGCTCGTACGAGCCCGGCATGTTCGCCGGTGCGTCGAGCTGACCGACAGGCGAACCGCGGCCCGTCCCAGGACCTACGAAAGGAATCGTCGGATGGCCTACCAAGTGGTGGCGATCTTCAAGCTGGACCCGGCAGACGTGGCCCCATCGTCATCGTCGGCCGGCTTCGCGGTCTGACGCTCACAGGGCCCGTGCCGCGAAGGCCCTGACGTCCGCGTCCGAGTCCGCCGTGGCACCGGTCAGGGCCGCTCGGGCGGCCTCGGTGGCGCGGTGCCGGGCCAGGGCCAGTACGGCGGCCTTGCGGACGTCCGCGTTGGGGTCGGCGAGGGCCTGGGCGAGGGCGGGGACGGCCACGCCGGGGTCCGCGGCGGACAGGGCGGTCGCCGCGCCGGCCCGCACCTGCCAGGAGGGCTCGGACAGGGCCGACTCGGCGTGCCGGGCCAGGGGGGTCGGGCAGCCGGTCGTGCCCAGGGCCTCGTAGGCCGCCCCGCGCACCAGGGCGTCGGGATCGTCGAGCAGTTCGGCGAGGACCGAGGGGAGGACGTCCGGGTCCGGCCCCGGGGCCAGGCCGGCCAGGGCCTTGACGATCGTGACGCGGACCTCGCGAGCCGGATCGGTACGCGCCGCGCGGGCGAGTTCCGCGAGGGCGTCGACCGACACGAGCGCGCGCACCGCCGCGACGCGCACGGCGACGTCGGAGTCCGAAAGGGACGCCGCGAACAGGTCCACGCCGCCGGCGCGCAGTCCGCGCAGGACGTCCAGGGCGGCCGCACGGACGTCGGGATCGGTCGCGGCGAGGGCGGCGACGAGGCGGTCGCGCAGGACCGGGTCCGGTGTCAGGGTCTCGGTGAGTTCACGCAGCGAGGCGGCCGCCGCGGCGCGGACGCTCGCGTCGGTGTCGCCGAGCGCCGCGGCGAGCGCCGGTCCCGTTCCCGGCGGTGCGGTCTCCGTCAGGACGGCGATGGCGGTGCGGCGGACAGCGGGCTCCGGGTCGTTCAAGTAGGTCTCGAGCGCGGGGAGTTCGGGCTCGGCATCCGTGAGGGCGAGGAGTTCGAGGAGGCGCGGTGTGGCCGCCGTCTCCGCGTTCTCGCCCGGACGGGCGAGGGCGGCGGTGGTGGCGTCGGCGGCGGGCTCCTGCCGTACCGCCACCGGGGCCGTCTCGCGCCCGCCCGCCGTCGCCACGTTCTCCGGGTGGACCTCGCCGAGGTGACGGGAGGGGCCGCCGGCCGGGGCGAAGCCGTGGACCGGAACCAGGTACGGCGCGACGGGGCGAGCTGTGAACTCCATTGCGCCCGACGGCGACTTGCGCAGATCCAGGTGGTGGAACCAGGACGCGTCGTCCCGTTCGGGATGGTCGACGCGGTCGTGGTAGAGGCCCCAGCGGGACTCGGTGCGGGCCAGGGAGGCTCGCGCGGCCATCTCCGCGCAGTCGCGGATGAACGTGACCTCCGCGCAGCGCATGAGTTCGTGCGGGGTGCGCGCACCCATCGCGGCGATGTCGGCCCGCATGCGCTCGAAGGCATCCAGGGCGAGTGACAGCCGGGCGCCGGACTTGGGCGGAGCCACGTAGTCGTTCACGAAGCGGCGCAGCTTGTACTCGACCTGGGGCTGTGGCGGGCCGTCGGGACGGCGCAGCGGGCGGTAGATCAGCTCGTGCGCCTCGCGCAGTTGGCCGGCGGGGAGTTCCCCTTCGTACGGCGTGTACTGTGCGGCGTCCGCGCCCGCCAGATCGCCGAACACGAACGCGCCGATCATGTAGTTGTGCGGCACGCAGGCCAGGTCGCCGGCCGCGTACAGGCGGGGGACGGTCGTGCGGGCGTGCTCGTCCACCCGTACTCCCGAGGCCGAATGGCCGCCGCACAGGCCGATCTCGGAGATGTGCATCTCGACGTCGTGGGTGCGGTAGTCGTGGCCGCGGCCCGCGTGGAAGGCGCCCCGGGTGGGGCGCTCGGTCGAGTGCAGGATCGACTCCAGGGCCGTGACCGACTCCTCCGGGAGATGGCTCAGCTTCAGGTACACCGGGCCGCGGTCCGACGCCACCTCGGCCGCGAACTCCGCCATCATCTGCCCCGACCAGTAGTCGGAGTCGACGAATCGCTCGCCGTGCCGGTTCACCTGGTAGCCGCCGAAGGGATTGGCGACATAGGCGCAGGCCGGGCCGTTGTAGTCCTTGATCAGCGGGTTGATCTGGAAGCACTCGATACCCGTCAGCTCGGCGCCCGCGTGGTACGCCATCGCGTAGCCGTCGCCCGCGTTGGTCGGGTTCTCGTACGTGCCGTACAGGTAGCCGGACGCCGGCAGGCCGAGCCGGCCGCACGCGCCGGTCGCGAGGATCACCGCGCCCGCCCGGACGACGACGAACGAGCCCGTACGGGTGTGGAATCCCGCCGCTCCCACGGCGCGGCCTCCGGCCGTCAGCACACGCACCGGCATCACCCGGTTCTCGATCCTGATCCGTTCGCGCATCTCGCGCCGCCGCAGCTGCCGGTACAGGACCTTCTTGACGTCCTTGCCCTCCGGCATCGGCAGTACGTACGAGCCGGAGCGGTGGACCTGGCGGACCGCGTACTCGCCGTGCTCGTCCTTCTCGAACTTCACCCCGTACGACTCCAGCCGCCGCACCATGTCGAAGCCGCGGACGGCGGTCTGGCGGACGGTGCTCTGGTCGACGATTCCGTCGTTCGCGCGGGTGATCTCGGCGACGTAGTCGTCGGGTTCGGCACGGCCCGGGACGACCGCGTTGTTGACGCCGTCCATGCCCATGGCGAGTGCGCCGGAGTGGCGTACGTGGGCCTTCTCCAGCAGCAGGACGTCGGCGCCGCGCTCGGCGGCGGTCAGCGCTGCCATGGTGCCGGCCGTTCCGCCGCCGATGACGAGGACGTCGCAGGTCAACTCCTCCGCGTCGGTGAGAGCCGGAATCTCCAGAAGGGTGTCCACCAGTTGCCTTTCAGGAAGCGAGTGACGTGAGGATGTCGCGCCGCAGGGCGGCGCGCGCCGGATCGTCGTGGGCGGCGCGCTCGCGAGGACGCGGCACGTCCCGTACGGCGATGAGGCGGCCGGCGCCGAGGAGGGCCACGCGGTCGCCGAGGAACAGGGCCTCGCCCACGTCGTGGGTGACGAAGACGACGGTCGCGCCGGTGCCGTGCAGCACCTCCACCAGCAGGTCCTGCATGCCGGCACGGGTCTGGGCGTCGAGCCCGCCGAAGGGTTCGTCCATGAGGACGGCGCGCGGGCGTCCGGCGAGGGCGCGGGCCAGCTGGGCGCGCTGACGCTGCCCGCCGGAGACGCGGTGCGGCAACTGCCCGGCCAGGTCGGCGAGTCCGACGCGTTCCAGCCAGCCCTCGGCCTCCTCCCTGCGCCGCGCGCGGGGCACGCCCTGGACGGCGAGGGGGAGTTCGACGTTGGCGCGCAGGCTGCGCCAGGGCAGCAGGGCGTCCTCCTGGAAGACCAGCGCCCGGTCCGCACTCGGTCCGGTCACCGGCCGGCCGTCCTGTTCCACCGCCCCGGCCAGCGCAGGCAGCAGCCCCGCGAAGGTGCGCAGCAGTGTCGACTTACCGCAGCCGGAGGGGCCGACGACGGCGAGGATCTCGCCGGCGGCGACGTCCAGCGCGACATCGGCCAGGGCCGGGGCGTCCGGCCGGCCGAGCGCGGCGCCGCGCAGGGTGAGGCGGGTGCCGCGCGCGGTCGCCGGCTCGGTCTCCGCCTCGGCCGGTCGGGTGTCAGACGAGGTGCTCATCGTGTGCCTCCTGGGCCTTGGCGGGTACGGCGGCGGACACGGCGGGGGACGGCGCAACCGAGGGCCGGGCCGGCCGGGGCCGGGCGCCGGGGACGTAGGAGGTGCGCGGCAGCCAGCGGGTGAGGCGGTGGCCGATCAGTTCGACGGCGGTGGAGGTGAGCCGGCCGAGCACGCCGATGGTGACCATGCCGACGAAGACGCCCGGGTAGTCGACGACCGTGTAGTCCTGCCAGGTGCGGTACCCGACGCCGTACTGGCCGGAGATCATCTCGGCGGAGATCACACAGATCCACGACACACCGATGCCGACGGACAGGCCGCCGAAGACGCCGGGCAGCGCGCCCGGCAGGACGACGGAACGCAGGATCCGCCACCGCCCGCCGCCCATGGTCCGCACCGCCTCCTCCCATACGGGCGTCAGCGCGCGCACCGCGTGCCGGGTGGAGACCAGCGCGGGGAAGAAGGCGGCGGCGAAGGTGATGAAGACGATGCCCTGCTCGTTGGAGGGGAACAGCAGGATGGCGACGGGGACCATGGCGATGGCCGGGACGGGCCGCACCACCTCCAGGACGGGACCGAGCAGGTCCTCGGCGAGCCGCGAACGGGCCACGAGCATGCCGGTGGCCACGCCGAGGACGGCGGCGAGCAGGAAGCCGGTCACGATGCGGGTCAGGCTGCTGGTGAGGTCGGTCCAGTAGTCGGGGCCGGAGAGTCGCCCGGCGAAGGCCCGGGCCACGTCGGCCACCGTCGGGAACTGCGAGAAGCGCAGCCAGACGTCGACGTCGAGCGTGGTCAGCAGCTGCCACAGACCCAGAGCGGCCACGGGCGAGGCGGCCCGCAGGGCGAGCCGTCCCGCTCGCCGGGGGTAGCGGCTCATGAGGCCCGGCCCAGGGCGTCCGCGTACGTGATCACCCGGGCGCCGCGGTGACCGGCCACGTAGCTCTGCGCCGTGGCCGGGGCGACGAAGGGCAGCAGCTGCTCGCCGTCCGCCACCCAGACGGCCTTGTCGGCGAACCAGAGGGTGCCGGTGGTGGCGTCGGGCACGTAGGCCGCGCGGATGCCGTTCCTGTTCCGGGCGACGTGGGCGAGGAGCCGGCGGGGGGAGGGGAAGCTCAGGGTCTGCGCGGCGCCCTTCGGCCAGGCCTCGCTCGCGGCGGCGGGCGGACCGGCGGCGAGCCGCCGGGCGTAGCCGGGGCCGAGGGCCTTCTTGACGTACCGGTCGTCGACGAAGGCGTCCACGTCGATGTCGCCGGTCAGCTTGGCCGCCTTGAGCACCGACACGTCCTGCTTGAGCGCCGAGACGAGCTGCGGCTTGACGGCCGGGTCGAAGGTGGCGATGCCGTGGGCGCCGTTGTAGAGGTACACGACCTCGGCGGGCAGGCCGGTGGCCTCGGCGACCTTCTCGGCGGCGGCCACCGGATGCGCGTTCAGGTAGTCGGTCGCCTCGGCCTGGGCCTTCAGGAATGCCTCGAGCACGGCCGGGCGCTGCTCGGCGAAGTCCTCGCGGGCGGTGACGCCGTGGAAGGTGGGCAGGTTCAGCTGGGCTCCGTCGTACAGCGCCTTCGCCTTGCCCTGGTGGGCGAGCAGACCCGGCCAGGCGACGAACTGCGACAGCGCGTCCGCGCTGCCCGCCGAGAGGGCCGAGGCTCCCACCGCGGGCTGCTGGTTCAGCTTCTCGATGCCCTTGCCCGGGTCGATGCCCGCCCGCTGCAGTGCCCGTACGAGGGTGCCGTCGGCGGCGGAGCCGACGCTCGTGGACACCTTCTTGCCCCGCAGGTCCTTCAGGGAGGCGAGCGGGGAGTCCGGCGCGACGACGACCGTGTTCAGACCGCCCTTGAGGTTGTACCCGGTGACCGAGACCAGGTGCGTGGGCCTGCCCAGCTGCTTGCCGCGGGCCGCGTTGATGAGCAGCGGGAAGTCGCCCATCGAGCCGATGTCGATCTTCCCGGCGGTCATCTGGGCCGTGATGGGGGCGCCGGTGGCGTAGTCCTGCCACTCGACCTTGTACGTCCTGCCGTCGCCAAGGGCCTTCAGCTGCTTCTCGAAGGAGCCGAGGGAGCGCAGGAGGGTGCCGGCGGTGACCGTGTTGATGGTCTTGGACTGGTACCCCACCGTGACGGTGACCGTGGAGCCGCTGCCCTCCTCGGCGGTGCCTCCGCAGGCGGTCAGAGGGAGCAGCAGAGCGGCTGTGGCGAGGGTGACTGCCGTGTGTCTCATGGGAGTTCGGGCCTTTCAGCGGAGCAGGTAGGGCATGTTGACGGTGACGGCCCCGGTGGGGCAGCGGGCCGCGCAAGGGCCGCAGTACCAGCACTCGTCGACGTGCATGTACGCCTTGCCGTTGCTGACGTCGATGGCGAGGGAGTCGAGCGGGCACATGTCCACGCAGAGCGTGCAGCCGTCGATGCACTTCGACTCGTCGATGGTCACGGGCACGTCGGCCCGCTGGGGCGCCAAGGGCATGGCTGTCTCCAGGGAAGGTCGAGCTCTTGCAGGGGTGTCGGTTCGGGGGTGTCAGACGGTGCGGTGCAGCAGGCCGCTCATCGTGATGCGGTCGCCGCGGAAGCGGATGAACTCGAGGTCGACGGGCCGGCCGTCCGACAGATGCGTGAGGCGTTCCAGCATCAGGACGGCCGCGCCCTGGGGGGCTTGCAGCACGGCGGCGGAGTGCGCGTCCGCGGCGACGGCCTCCAGGGTGATCTCGGCGTGGCCGAGCGGCAGTTCGGTGGCCGCCTCCAGGAGGCGGAAGACGTCGGTGTGCTCCAGGTCCGCGGCGAGGAGCGCGGCGCCGATGTCCAGGGGGACGTAGGTGAGGTCGAGCGAGAGGGGGAGACCGTTCAGACGGCGCAGGCGTTCGATGTACAGGACGTCGGCGCCGGTCGGCAGCCGGAGGCGTTCGGCGACGGGGGCGGGAGCCGGGACGGGGCCCATGGAGCGGACCTCGTTGGTGACCCGGCCGTGTTCGCGGAGGGTTTCCGCGAGGCCCATCAGGCGGTCGAGGCCGTGGGGGTACTTCCGGGCCACGACCAGGGTGCCGACGCCGGGGTGGCGCTCGACGAGGCCTTCCGTGCGCAGCAGGTCGAGCGCCTGGCGGACGGTGTTGCGGGAGGTGCGGTAGTCGGCGGCGAGGGTCGATTCGTGGGGGAGTGCGCCGTCGAGGAAGGCGCCGGTGAGGAGTTGGCGGCGGAGCAGGTCGGCGAGCTGCCTGGCCCGGTCGGCGCGCAGCCTGCGCCGGCTGCGGTGGGCGGCGACCGTGGTCGCGGCGCCTTGGCCGGCGTGCTCTCGGATGCGGTCGGTGGGCGGCATGGCTCGAACCATAGCCATCCGATAGGGAAGGTGGTGTTGCTGGATTGTTGCGCCACTTGACGCCCCGCCGGATACGCCGCTGACCTGCGTGTTCGCCGGCCCGGTGGCGGCATCTGCCACTCGGTCGCGTTCGGGCGCGGTTCGGGGCTCTCGCGTGTTACTGGCGGGTAAGGAATGATGGAGGAAAGACCACCTTCACGGCCGGGGGCTGAGGCAGCGGTGACGACTTTCGAGGAACGGACCACGGTGCACGCCTTCCGGGACGACGCCCTGGGGGAGTACGACGCCGTCGGTCTCGCCGCGGCGATCCGGCGGGGCGAGGTCGGCGCCGACGAGGCCGCCCGGGACGCGGCCGAGCGGGTACGGGCGGTCGAGGCGCGGCTCCACGCGGTGCAGCTGCGCGTCGACGCCCCGGCCGGGGCTGCCGGGGCGGGCGGTGTCTTCGCCGGCGTGCCGACCTTCGTCAAGGACAACACCGACTACCTCGGACTGCCCACCGGCCACGGCAGCGCGGCCTTCACCCCAAGAGCGGCGCGGCGGCACGCGCCGTTCGCGCGGCAGTTCCTCAGCAGCGGCGTCACGGTCCTCGGCAAGACCCGGTTGCCCGAGTTCGGGTTCAGCCCGTCCACCGAGTACGAGGACGCCGAACCCGTGCGCAACCCGTGGAACACCGGCTACTCCGCGGGTGGTTCGTCGGGCGGCAGCGCGGCGCTGGTCGCCGCCGGCGCGGTGCCGATCGCGCACGCCAACGACGGCGGCGGCTCGATCCGGATCCCCGCCGCCTGCTGCGGACTCGTCGGCCTGAAGCCGACCCGCGGCAGGGTCGTGCCGAACGCGCAGGGCCGCCAACTGCCGCTCGACATCGTCTCGGACGGCATCGTGAGCCGCTCCGTGCGGGACACCGCCGCATTCCTCGCCGCCGCCGAGACGTACTGGCGCAACCCCAAGCTGCCGCGCCTGGGCCTGGTCGAAGGCCCCTCCGGGCGGCGGCTGCGCATCGGGCTCCTGCTGGACTCGCCGAGCGGCGTGCGGTCCGACGCCGCCACCCGGGCCGCCGTCACCGACACCGCCACCGCGCTCGAACGACTCGGCCACACCGTGCAGCCCGTGGAACCGGCCATCGACCCGCGCTTCACCGACGACTTCCTCACCTACTGGGGCATGCTGTCGTTCCTCGTCGCCGCCGGCGGCCGGACCCTCGGCGCAGGCTTCGACCGGCGCCGGATGGACGGCCTCAGCCAGGGGCTGCGGGAGACCTACCTGCGGAACTGGCGGCGCACTCCGGGCGTGCTGCGCAGGCTCAGGCGCACCAGGGAGGCGTACGCGGCGGCGTTCCGCGGGCTCGACCTCATCCTCTCCCCGGTACTCGCCCACACCACCCCGCCGATCGGTCACCTCAGCCCGACCGTCCCCTACCCGACGCTGATCGAGCGGATCCTCGCGTACGTGGCGTTCACGCCGGTCGACAACGTCGTCGGCACCCCGTCGCTCTCGCTGCCCTCGGCACACGCGACGGACGACGGCCTGCCCATCGGCGTGATGTTCTCCGGCCGCCCCGGCGGCGAACGGGCCCTGCTGGAGGTCGCGTTCGCGCTGGAGGCCGACCGCCCCTTCCGGCGCATCCAGGACGTCTGACGGCGCGGCCGGCCGACGTGTCGCCGACGCCGGAGTGCGTCAGCGGGCGGACAGCAGGCGCAGCGCGTCGGTCGAGGCGGCGTCGTTCGGGGTGTAGACCTCCAGCCGGTGGTCGGGACTCTCGGGCTGGAGCCACACCTGGTAGTCGACGTCGAGCCGCCCCACGGTCGGGTGGCGCAGGAGCATGGTGCCCACGGTGCAGTCCGCGACGTCGCCCTTGGCCCACAGCATCGCGAACTCGCGGCTGTGCATGGAGAGCTCGCCGATCAGTTCGGCCAGCCGGGCGTCGGTGGGGTACCGGCCGGCGGTGAGCCGCAGATAGGCGACATGGATGCGGGCGAGCTCCGCCCAGTTCCGGTACAGGTCGCGCGCGAGGGGGTCGAGGAAGAACATCCGGGGGACGGACGGCCGTCGCGCGGGATCGGCGGGCCCGTCGAAGCCGACGTGTGCGGCGACGAGGGCATGCCCGGAGCGGTTCCACGCCAGCACGTCACCGCGGCGGCCGAGCACGACGGCCGGTGTGGTTTCGCCGAGGGAGGCCAGGAGCGCCAGTACGCGGGGGTGTGGCTTCTCGGGGCGGGGACGGACCAGGCGCGGTGCGGCGGGCTGCCCGGCGAGGTTGTGCAGGTGGGCCGTCTCGGCCGGATCGAGCCGGAGCACGCCGGCGAGGGCGTCGAGAACCTGTCGCGAGGCCGTACCGGCCTGGCCCTGCTCCAGCCGCGTGTAGTAGCCCGCGCTCACGCCGGCGAGGTGGGCGAGCTCTTCGCGGCGCAGCCCCGGCACGCGGCGGGTGGTGCCGTACGTGCGCAGCCCGACGTCGACGGGCGTGACCCGGCCGCGGCGGGTCTTGAGGTAGGCCCCGAGGCTCTCCAGTTCCATGACCATGACCCCGAGCGTAGGCGTCGCGGCCGGTGCCAGGGTGTCCCTGCCGGGTGTACCCACGACGCGGGGATCGCTGCCGCTCCTGACGGTGGCGCACCGTCAGGGGCATGAACGAACAGCGTGTTTCCCCCTCACCGGGTCCGCGGGCATGGCTCGGCCTGCTCGTGGTGCTCGGCCCCGTACTGCTGGTCGCGATGGACGGCTCGGTCCTGTTCCTGGCGATGCCCAAGGTCTCCGAAGCACTGTCGCCGACCGTCCATCAGGCGTTGTGGATCCTGGACGTGTACGGATTCGCCGTCGGGTCCCTGCTCATCGCGTTCGGGAACATCGGCGACCGGTACGGGCGGCGGAAGCTGCTGATGACCGGCGCGGCGGTGTTCGGCGCCGCCTCGGCGGGCGCGGCGTTCGCCACCGGTCCGGAACTGCTGATCGCCGCCCGGGCGTTGATGGGCGTGGCCGGGGCCACGCTGCTGCCGTCCGCCCTCGCGGTACTGAGCGAACTGTTCACCGAGCCGCGGCAGCGGGCGAGGGCGATCGGCGTCTTCGCGGCGACCTTCGCCGCGGGCTTCGCCATCGGCCCGATCATCGGTGGACAGCTGCTGAACAGCTTCTGGTGGGGCTCGGTCTTCCTGATCAACGTCCCCGTCGTCGTGCTGTTCCTCGTCCTGGCCCCGCTCCTGCTCCGCGAGGTACGCGCCACCGGGACCGGCCGCATCGACGTCCTGAGCGTCGTGCTCTCCGCCGCGGGCATCCTGCTGACCGTCCACGCGGTCAAGGACGCTGCCGCGGAGGGGCCGGCCGCGACCTCGACGGCTGCCGGGATCACCGGAGTCGCAGTCCTGGGATGGTTCGTCCGGCGGCAGCTCCGTCTCGAACACCCGCTGATCGACTTCTCGCTCTTCCGCGACCGGGTGTTCACGATCGCGGCCGTCACCGGGCTGCTGCCGCTGGCCGCATGGTCGGCGACGGCCTATCTCGGCGGCGTCTACCTCCAGTCCGTCCTCGGTCTCACCGTCCTGGACGCGGCGCTCGTCGCGCTCCCCGGCGCGGCCGTGCTCACCGTCACCTGCATCGTCACCCCGGCCCTGCTCGCACGCATCGGCACCCGGGCAGCGCTCATCACCTGCCATTTCCTCATCACCGCAGGCATGTTCCTCCTCCTGTCCACCGACCTGTCCGACGGCATCGGCTGGTACGTGACCTCCACCGTCGTCGCCGGCATCGGCTACGGCGTCTCCTTCAGCGTCGTCGCCGACACCGCCGTCGCCGCGGTTCCCGCGGAGCGCGCCGGGTCGGCCGCCGCGATCGCCGAGACCGCCAACGAGATCGGCAACGCCCTTGGCATAGCGCTCCTCGGCTCGCTCGCCGCCCTGGTCTTCCGGCTCCAGGGCCCCGACCTCGCCGGCACCCTCGACGAGACGCTCAAGATCCCCGGTCTCACGGCCGCGGTGATCGGCGAGGCGAAGTCCGCCTTCGTCACCGGTCTGCACGCCGCCGCCGCCGTCGCGGGCGTCCTCCACGCCGCACTCGGCCTCCTCGCCCTGCGCCATCTGCCGAGGGGCACGGCGGACGACGGGCTCGACCGAACGGGGGGTTCGCGCCGCGGAGCGGTGCCGGGAGCGCCGGACCGGGTAGGGCGGCGCGCATGAGCGGAATGGAACTCAGCAGCACGGCGTTCGACGACGGAACGGTCATCCCGCGTCGGTACAGCGGGGAGGGCGAGAACCTCTCACCGCCCCTGACCTGGTCGGGCGTACCCGTCGCCGCCACGGAACTGGTACTCCTCTGCGAGGACCCCGACGCGCCGGGAGCGACCTTCCTCCACTGGCTGGTGACCGGCATCGATCCCGTCACCACCGGGGTGACGGAGGGCCAGAAACCCCAGGGAGGCCTGCCCTGGCCCAACGGCTTCGGGCGCGTGGGCTGGGGAGGACCGATGCCCCCGCCGGGCCACGGCCCGCACCGCTACGTCTTCAGCCTGCACGCCCTGACCGAGCCGCTGCCCCTGCACAACCACCCGGGCGCCGCGGACGTCCACCGCGCCCTGAAAGGCCGGGAACTGGCCTCGGGCACCCTGACCGGAACCTACCGGCGCTGAGCCGTGCCGGGAGGCACCTGATGGCGTGGGGCGAGGGCTCCGGGCGGCGCGAGGAAGGGAGCCGCCGTGCGGCCGGCTCCTGGCGGGACCGGCGACCGGGGCCGATCGGTACGTGGACGGCCGTGGGCGTCACGGTCGCCGTCCTCGTCGCCGCCAACCTGACCCTGCACCACTGGACGGGCCTGTGGGGCGCGGTGACGGCCGTCGTGGTCAGCGGCGTACTGCTCGGGGTGCTCCGGTGGGCCGGCGGCACTCGGGCGGACGTCGGTCTGGCGCCGGACACACTGGCCCGGGGCGCCCGGTGGGCGCTGGCCCTGATCGGCCTGGTCGGCCTCGTCTACCTGGCCGGGGCGCTGCTGCCGGCGACCAGGATGCTGTTCGAGGACCGGCGGTACGCGGGGATGGACGGCGGTGAGGTGATGCTGCGCGTCCTCGTCCTGGTCCCTGTCGGCACGGTCCTGGTGGAGGAGATCGCGTTCCGCGGCGTGCTCTACGGCCTGGTGCGCCGCGACCGCGGGGCGGTGTGGGCGACGGCGGTGTCGAGCCTGCTGTTCGGCCTCTGGCACGTGCTGCCGTCGCTGCACCTGGCGACCGCGAAGCCGACCCTGACCGGCGTCTTCGGTCACTCCGACGTCGGGGCCGCCCTGGCGGTCTCGGCGGCGGTGCTGTTCACGGGCGTGGCCGGCGTCCTGCTCTGCGAACTGCGTCGCCGCAGCGACAGCCTGCTGGCCCCCATGGGCCTGCACTGGGCCGTCAACGCGTTCGGCTACCTCGTCGGCCACCTGCTGCGCTGACCGTCCCGGCGCCCCGACGGCCACGGGCTTCGGAGTGCCTGATCCTCGTATGCAAGCTGAATCAGTGAAATCAGCTGTAGAAGTGACCCTTCTGCGCTGCTACAGTCCGTGTCTGCGTACGCACGGGTGACCCTCGCTGCGGGATCGCGCGGGCTCTTGCCGGCCCTGATGCCGAGCGCTCACCACCGAGCAGGCCGGACCCACGCCGGCGCCGACCGACCCGTCGACGTACGAGCCCGAGATCAGCTCCCCTCCCCGTACGGCGCTGCCTGCGAACCGTCCTTCGTCCCGCAGCCGCCGTCGTGCCGACCATCAGAAGGACGGAACCCGATGACAAGACGACTGCTGCGCCTGCCCGCCCTGGGAAGGGCACTGGCCCTCGGCGCGGTCCTGGCCGTGGCCACGCCGGGCATGGCGTACGCCAACACCGTGAGCGTCACCGTGAAGACCCCGGGGGCCACCCTCGGACCCACGACCACCGGCTCGTCGATCACGACCAGCGCCCACTGCAGCAGCGGCCTGATCTCCGGCGGCGGGATCAACCAGGCCATCGGCACCGGCGCCGGGGTGAACGGCAACCGCGTGCTCGGCACCGAGCCCAGTTCCGACGGCTCCACCGAGTACACCGGCTCCACCGGCGTGGTCGGCACCGACGTGACGTACTGGATCGGGAAGGGCGGAAGCGGAGGCCAGATCAACTCCTCCTTCTCCAGCACCCCGTACGCGATGTGCTTCACGAGCAACCTGATCAACCACACCCAGGTCGTCATGAACAAGGTCAACGCGCCGACCAGCGGGTCGACGGTGGGCCTCGTGACGGCGACCTGCCCCGCCAACACCCGCCTGCTCGGCGGCGGCGCACTGGTCACGCCGGACAACACCGGCTCCTACAAGGCCATCGCGAGCTTCCCCACCTTCAACGACAGCGCGCACAACTACGGCCGGAAGGCCGCGGCAGACGGAGCGACCAACCCCGACTCCTGGAGCGCCGTCGGGTGGGACAACAACGCCAACGCCGGTAACCAGACCTTCGCCTACGCGATCTGCAGCGGCAACGGCATCAACGTCGGCGGCGCCACCGTGAAGGTCCGCCACAGCGAGGTGAGCGGCCCGACCGCCGGCAGCACGGGCCTGAAGGCGACGGTCACCTGCGGCGGCTCCGACGGGAAGCTGGTCAGCGGGGGCGCCGCCATCAGCGGGGGCAACGTGACCACCACCGACTTCACCGGGCCGGGATCGGGCGGCGACCACCTCAACGGCAGCTACCCCAGCGACTCCAGCGCCAATCCCGTGAGCGACGGGACCACCACGGCATCGTCCTGGACGGCCTTCACCCACACCGGCGGCGGCAACTCGCCCGACACCTATTCCGACGTCTGGGCGCTCTGCGCCGACGACGGGGTCTGAGTCACCGTCAGCCGCGCGCTCCCTCCAGAAAGACAGAACACCATGAACAAGAAGTCCCTGCGCCGTTCCCTCCCGGGGAAGGTGCTGGTCCCGGGCGCCCTGCTCGCCCTGGCCGTGCCCCACATCGCCTACGCCGACGTCGCGGACACCACCGTGTCGACCCCCGGACCCACCACGGGCCCCGCGACCACCTTCACCGGTGTCTCGTCCCGCGCGGACTGCGCCGACGGGCTCGTCTCCGGAGGCGGCGTCAGCCAGACCATAGGCACCGACACGACGCGCAACGGCAACCACGTGCTGGGCACGGCTCCCAGCCCCGACGGCCTCACCGAGTACGACGGCCCGACCGGGGTCGTCGGCACCGACGTCAGGCACTGGCTCGCGTTCGGCGGCAGCGGCGGCAACGCCAGCCCCGCCTTCTCCACCACCTCGTACGCGGTGTGCCTCTCCACCCCACGGATCCGGCACACCCAGGTCGTCATGAACCGGATCGCCGGGCCCACCGCCCCGCAGTCGGCGAAGATCGTCACGGCGACCTGTCCCACCGGCACCATCCTGCTCGGCGGCGGCGCCCGCAGCACGCCCGCCAGCGTGGGCAGCCTCAAGCCGATCGCCAGCTTCCCCACCTACAACGACGCCGCACACGACTTCGGCCGCAGGGCCGCTGCCGACGGAGAGACCCGCCCCGACTCCTGGACCGCCGTCGGCGGGATCGGCGGTGGACACGGCAACGCCGACAACACGACGTACGCGTACGCCATTTGCAGCGGGGACCGCGTCAACACCCATGGCATGAGCACGAGGGTCCACCACCGCGACGTGGCCGGCCCGACGGAGGGCGGCACGGGCCGGACGGCGACGGTCGGCTGCGCCGACGACCACGGGCAGGAGTCCGACTGGCGAGGTCGCCGCCCTGGCGCAAAGGGAGACCGGGGCATCCTGATCAGCGGGGGCGCCGCCGCCGGTGGAGGCAACACCACGACGACCGGCTTCACCAAGGCGGGCTCGGGCGGAACCCACCTCAACGGGAGCTTCCCCAGCGACTCCGACGGCAACCCGGTCACGGACGGGTCCCGCTCGGCGGCGTACTGGACGGCCGACATCCACGCAGGGGGATCACCCTCGCCGAACACCTACTCCGACGTCTGGGCACTGTGCCTGACCATGCATCACGAGAGCGGGAAGTGACGATTCCCGTCCTGTGAAAGGGCGGGCGGCGGGGGCGTCGCGGCAAGCTGCACGACGCCCCCGTCCGCCCGGACCGGCGGCCGTGTCGACCTGTCGTTCGGCGCGCGTTCACATGACGACCCGTCGGCCGCCGGGCGGCGTTCGGGCTTGCCCGGGAGCCTCGTGTCGCCCAGTCACCACTCCTTTCAGGCCACCCTCACCGCCGCGGGCTTCAAGGACGAGTCGACCGGCACGGCCTACGACCCGAGCCGGTACGCCGCACACACCGGCGGCGTCTTCTTCGTCGGCGTCGAGGGCACGGCCGCGGTCCACGCGTACGTGCTCCAGGACAGCGGCGCCGCCACCCGTGTCGCCACCATCGCCAGTGGCATGTCCGGCGTGATGGAGCTCCAGTGGGAGCCGCAGGCCGCGCGGCTGTGGCTGGTCTGCGACAACACCTGCGCCGGCCAGCACCGGACCATGAAGATCGGCGCCTCGGGCGCCTTCGCGCTGAATGCCGTCCACAACCGCCCGAGCGGCATGGCCGACATCAACAACGAGGGCTTCGCGCTCGCAGGCGCCGACGAGTGCGTCGGCGGCACCAAGCCCGTCTACTGGGCCGACGACAGCAACACCAGTGGCCACGCGCTCCGCAGGGGCACCGTCAGCTGCTGACCCGGCCGCCCGCCGGCCCGCCGTTCGTCGGCGGGTAGGCGGGCCGTTCCGGTATCGACGGCGCGCCGTGGGGCGACGGCAGCGGCGGGAGGGACGGCTGGTACAGCCACGCCACGAGCAGCTCGTCCACCGGCTCGGACGCGTAGCGGGACACATGGGCGGTGAAGCCCGCCGTGGTCACCACGCCGTGGCGATGGACGGAGGCCCAGTCCCGCAGCATGCGGAAGAACGCGGCGTCGCCCAAGGCGCAGCGGACCGCGTGCACGGTGAGACCCCCGCGCTCGTAGAGGCGGTCGTCGAACATCAGCTTGCGCCCGGGGTCGGCGAGCTTCAGGTCCTGCGGCAGCGCGGACAGCATCCGGTGCGCGGCGGCGGCCAGCGCGTGGGCGGTGCGGCCGCCGGAGCGCTCCGACCAGAGCCACTCGGCGTACTTGGCCAGGCCCTCGTTCAGCCAGATGTGCCGCCAGTCGGCGATCGTCACGCTGTTGCCGAACCACTGATGCGCCAGCTCGTGCGCGACGAGACGCTCGGAACCGCGCACCCCGTCGACATGGTTGGCGCCGAAGAGCGAGAGACCCTGGGCCTCCACCGGGACGTCCAGTTCCTCGTCGGCGACGACCACCGCGTACTCGCCGAACGGATAGGGCCCGAAGAGTTCCTCGAACAGCTGCATCATGGCGGGCTGCCGGGCGAAGTCGCGCGAGAAGCGCGCCAGGAGATGCGCCGGCACGTGGGCGCTCTGCGGCACCCCGCCGAGCCCGGGGTCCCCGAGCAGCACCGTCTGGTGCATGCCGATGGAGAGGCCGACCAGATAGCTGGAGGTGGGCGCGGACTGCTCGTACACCCACGTGGTCGTGCTGGCCTTGGTCGTCCGGGTGAGCAGCCGCCCGCCCGCCACCACCGTGTACGCGGACGGCGTGTTGACCGAGATCTGGTACGAGGCCTTGTCGGCGGGCCGGTCGTTGCACGGGTACCAGGACGGTGCGCCGACGGGCTGGCTGGCCACCAGCGCGCCGTCGGTCAGCTCCTCCCAGCCGAGCCCGCCCCAGGGGCTGCGCACCGGCTTGGGGTTGCCCGCGTAGTGCACCTCCACCGTGAACGCGGCGCCCGCGGGCAGCGGCTTCGCCGGCCGGACGCGGAGCTTGCCGCCGCGGTGGGCGTAGTGCGGCGCCCGGCCGTCGACGAGGATCCGGCCGACCTTGAACTCGGCCAGGTTCAGCAGGAACTCGGTGAGCGGGGCCCGTCCCGCTATGGCGCTGAGCCGGGCCGTCCCGGCCAGCCGGTTGGGGCCGGGACGGTACTCCAGAGCGAGTTCGTACCGATGCACGCGGTAACGGGAGTCGCCGTGGTCCGGAAAGTACGGGTCCGCTGCCGTTGTCCGCTCGCCGCTCACTGCCGCTCCCTGCCCTGTGCTGTGCCGTGCTCGTGCCGCCCGGTCAGGCCCGCCACGCCTCGATCGGATTGCCCAGCCAGCGGGTGTCGGCGGGGACCGACTCCCCGGCCATCACGAGAGAAGCCGGACCCAGCGTGCTGCGGGCCCCGACCGAACTGCCGGGCAGGACGATTCCGCCCGGGCCCAGGGTGGCGCCCTCGCGGAGGACCACAGTATCCGTCCTCAAGATCCGGTCGTGGAAGAGGTGGGTCTGCACGACACAGCCACGGTTCACGCTGACCGCGTCGCCCAGGACGACCAGGTCCGTCTCCGGCAGCCAGTAACTCTCGCACCACACGCCCCGGCCGATCCGCGCCCCGAGCCCGCGCAGCCACAGCGTCAGCAGCGGCGTGCCAGGAACGGCCCCGATCAGCCACGGCACGGCCAGCACCTCGACGAAGGTGTCGGCCAGTTCGTTGCGCCACACGAAGCCGCACCAGAGCGGGTGCTCGCCCGCCCGGTGCCGGCCCACGAGCAGCCACTTGGCGGCCACCGAAACCAGGCACGCGGCCGCGCCGGCGGCGAGGAGCACCGCCCCGGACAGCAGCGCGGCGCCCCCGGTCCCGAGCGCGTCCGTCGTGGCCAGGGCGCACAGGGCCGCCACGGCCAGGACCGCGAGAGCGGCCGAACAGAACACCGGAACGAGCCGGCACAGCTCCACAAGGCCGCGCGCCCACAGCAGACGCGCCGGCGGGTCGTACGTCCTGCTCTGGTCGGCGTCCGCCGCGGAGCGCGGCAGCCGGACCGGGGGCAGGCCCAGGTACGAGCTGCCCTTCTTGGCCTTCTTCGGCGTCGCGGACAACACCCCGACCAGGCCGTCGTCCGGCACCGTACGGCCCGGTGCGGTCATGCCGGAGTTGCCGAGGAACGCCCTCCGGCCGATCTCGGAGTGCCCGATCCGCACCCAGCCGCCGCCCAGCTCGTAGGGCGCGGTCAGGGTGTCGTCGGCGAGGAACGCGCCCTCGCCGACCGTGGTGAGGCTCGGCAGCGCGAGCACCGTCGACACCTCCGCGCCCCGGCCGATCTTCATCCCGAGCAGCCGCAGCCACACCGGGGTGATCAGCCCGGCGTAGAGGGGGAAGAGCGTCTCCCGCGCCAGGTCCATCAGCTGCGTGACGGTCCATGCCTGCCAGGCGATCCGGCTGTGCGTCGGATGGCTGCCCGTGCGCAGCCCGAGGCTGAGCAGCCGTACGGAGACCAGGACCAGCGCCGCGTACGCGAAACCGTAGGCCAGCGCGCCCGGGACCACGGCGAGCAGCGCGCCCCGCAGCGCCTCGGGGAGCCCTGTGCCGGCCGGCACGAAACGGCTCACGACCAGCAGCGCGGGCAGGGCGGCGAGCACGGGAAGAGAGGTGAGGAAGAAGCCGGTCGCCCCGTAGGCGGCCCGCCAGCGGACCGTGCGCGCCGGCCGTTCCTTGGGCCAGTTCCGCTTGGCCCTGCCGAGCTTGCCCGCGGGCGCTCCGGCCCAGCGCTGTCCGGTCGGGATCTGACCGGCCACGGCGGAGCCGGGGGCCACCTCCGCCCGCTTGCCGACCCGCGCCCCGGGGAACAGCATGCTGCGGGTGCCGACCACCGCGCCCGCGCCGACCTTGACCGGGCCGATCTCCAGCCGGTCGCCGTCCAGCCAGTAGCCCGACAGGTCCACCTCGGACTCCACGGCGCAGCCGCGGCCGAGCTTGAGCATGCCCGTGACCGGCGGCAGCGAGTGGAGATCCACCTCGGGGCCGACCTTGGCGCCGAGCGCCCGGGCGTAGCGCTCCAGCCACGATCCGGTGAGCGAGGTCGCGCCCACGCACTCGGCCAGGCGCTCGGCCGTCCACAGCCGCAGGTGGACGCTCCCGCCGCGCGGGTGGCGGCCCGCCTTCACCCCGCGCAGCAGCAGGCGCGCGCCGCCCGCCGCGATCGCGATCCGGCCGGGCGGGCTGAACAGCAGCGCCGCGCCCGCGGCGACGAGCCACCACGAGGCGGTCGGCGCCCACGGGTAGGGCCCGAACCGGTGGAGCACGTTGCCCAGGGCCGCCAGCGCCACCGTCCAGCGCAGCCCGACGACCGTGAAGAGCGGCAGCAGCAGGACGGTCTGGGCGAGCCCGGCCCGGCGCGGAACCGGTACGACGGTCCGGACCGCGCCGTCGTCCTGGACGGACTTCTCCAGGCGCCGGGCCAGCTTGCGCAGGGTGGGCTGCTGGTAGATGTCGACGACGGCCGCGCTCGGATAGCGCGTGCGCAGCCGGGTGGTGAGCTGGGCGGCGCCGAGACTGCTGCCGCCGATCGCGAAGAAGTCGTCGGTGGCGCCGGTGACGGCCACCCCCAGGGTCTCGCTCCACTGCTCGGCGAGCCAGGCCTCGGTGCCGTACAACTGCTCGGCCGGGCCGGTGGTCTCCAGGTCGGGCAGAGGCCAGGGCAGGGCGTCCCGGTCCACCTTGCCCGACGTGCGGGTGGGCAGCTCGGCGACGGGCGCGAGGAGCGGCACGAGGGCCGCGGGGAGCTCGGCGCGCAGCCGCTCCACCGCCGCCGCGTGGTCCCAGCCGTCCTGGGTGACGAGATAGCCGACGAGCAGCTGGTTGCCGCTGCGCGCGGTGCGGACGGCGGCGGCCGCGCCGGCGACGCCGGGCAGCGCCTGCAGCGCGGCGTCCACCTCGCCCAGCTCGATGCGGCGGCCGCCGAGCTTGATCTGCTCGTCGCCGCGGCCGAGGAAGACCAGCCCCTCCGGCTCGGCACGGACGAGGTCGCCGCTGTGGTAGGCGCGCTCCCAGCCGAGCGAGGCCAGCGGGGCGTACTTCTCCGCGTCCTTCTCGGGGTCGAGGTAGCGGGCCAGCCCGACGCCGCCGATCACCAGCTGGCCGCTGCCGCCCATCGGCACCGGCTCGCCTGACTCGTCGACCACCACCAGTTCCCAGCCGTTCAGCGGCAGACCGATCCGGATCGGCTCCTCGCCGGTCAGCAGGGAGGCGCAGGCGACGACGGTGGCCTCGGTGGGGCCGTACGTGTTCCAGACCTCGCGGCCCTCGGTGACCAGGCGCTGGGTCAGCTCGGGCGGGCAGGCCTCGCCGCCGAAGATCAGCAGCCGGACCTCGTCCAGGGCCTCCGGCTCCCAGAGCGCGGCGAGGGTCGGCACGGTGGAGACCACGGTGATCTCCTGCTCCACCAGCCACGGGCCGAGGTCGGCGCCGCTGCGCACCTGGGACCGGGGGACCGGCACGAGGCAGGCGCCGTGCCGCCAGGCCAGCCACATCTCCTCGCAGGAGGCGTCGAAGGCGACGGAGAGCCCCGCCATCACCCGGTCGCCGGGGCCGATCGGCTCCTCGACGAGGAACAGCGCGGCCTCGGCGTCCACGAACGCGGCGGCGCTGCGGTGACTGACGGCGACGCCCTTGGGCTTGCCCGTGGAGCCGGACGTGAAGATGATCCAGGCGTCGTGCTCGGGTCCGGGCCGTGCGGCGGGGGCGCGGCTCGTCGTGCCCTCGGCGACTTCGACCCGCTGCGCGGCGCCGAGGACGGCGCGCACGCCGGCCTCGCCGAAGACCAGCTCGGCCCGCTCGTCCGGATCCTCCGCGTCGACCGGCACATAGGCGGCGCCCGCGGCGAGCACGGCGAGGATGGCGATGTACAGCTCGTTCGTCCCGGACGGTACGCGGACGCCGACCCGGTCGCCGAGCCCCACCCCGGCGGCCGCCAGCGCGCGCCGCCGGCGCTCGACCTCCGCCGCCAGCGCCCGATAGGTCAGCCGGCCGCTCCCGTCGTCCAGCGCGAGCTCGTCGGGGTAGGCCCGTACGGACGCCTCGAAGACGTCGACGAGGGTACGCACCGGGGCGGCGGGCCCGGCGGAGAACCGGGCGTACTTGCCGGGCTCCTCCTCCCACGCGGCCCCGTCGGGGAGCAGAGTGACCTCACCGGGCTCAGGTGTGGCTGCCATCGGACCTCGCGTCTCGTTCCCGGCAACGTCCGGGTCGCCGGAGGAGCCCGGGTCTGCCCGGGTTGTTCCGTTCCAGCGCCAAACAGCCCGCCAGTCTAATCCTTCGCCCAGGTTTTCCCGGCCGACGCCTTGCGCGTGGCCGGGAAGAGGCGGTAAGGGGGGCCCGGGGAGACGGTCAGGGACGGCGGGCGGGAGCGGCGCTCACTCCTGGGCGGACAGGCCCGGGAGCGTGGCGAGTTGGCCCAGGACGCGGGCTGCCGGCGCGGGGTCGACCAGCCACTTCAGATGACTGCCCGCCAGCGTGTGGACGTCGTACGGGTTGTCCGGCGTCAGCGCGTCGCCCTCGCGGATCAGGCGGTCCTGCAGGGCGAGCGGCAGGCTCGCGTCGTCGGCCAGGCGGATGTAGGTCTTGGGGATGCGACCCCAGGTCGCGGCCTGCGCCCGGTCGGCGGAGCCGCCGACGTCCAGGTTCTCGTCGGGCTGGAAGGTGTTCAGGAAGGTCAGGAACTGCTCATCGGTGCCGTCGGCGAAGAAGGCCGCCTTGAACGCCGCGAGCGCGTCCGGGTTCGCCGTACGGAAGTTGACGCGGAGCAGGCCGAGCTCGGCAGGGTTCCCGGCCAGCGCCGACGCGAAGGCGCCGGGGTCGACCGTGGCCATCTCCGGCTCGGCGTAGTAGTCGCCGACGTCCAGGTCGACCGGGGCCCAGGCCGCGACGTACACGATGCGGTCGATCAGATCCGGGCGCGCGTTGCCCGCGGCCGTGACCGTGGCACCGCCGCGGCTGTGGGCGACGAGGATCACGGGGCCGTTCCGCTTGGCCCGTTCGAGTATCCCGATCAGGTGCGCGACGTTGTCGGCGAGCGTGACGCCCTTGATCGAGCCGGGAGCGCCGGCGAGCCCGGCGGAGTCCTGCGGCGCCTGATACGCGTGGGTGAACGTCGCCTGGAACCCGTGGCCGGGCAGGTCGACGGCGACCGAACGGTGCCCGAGGAGGCCCAGTTCGGCCTGAAGAGGTGCGAAGGAGAAGGAGTTCGCGAAGGCTCCGTGCACCAGGACGAACGTCGGTTGCATCTGGCTGCTCACTTTTCGTCGTTGCTGTCGGCGGGCTGGGCGGGGACGGTCCACTCGACGAGCTGGACGACCACTCCGTTGGGGTCGGTCATCTGGAACAGGCGCTCGCCCCAGGGCTCTTCGCGCAGGGGCATGGTGATGGGAGCGCCCGCCGCACGCAGCCGGGCCTCCTCGGCGTCGAGATCGGTGACCGTGAGCGCGAGGATCAGACCGCCCGCCTCCCGGTCCCGCTGCTCGGCGGGCAGGACCTCGATGCCCTTGCGGAGCAGGACGATGTCGACGGCGGCGTCCCCGCGGGTCAGGGAGGCGAAGCCGTCGTCGGCCATGGCCACGGTGTAGCCGAGGTGAGTGCAGAGGAAGTCACGGGAGGCGTCGACGTCGGCGACGGTCAGGGAGAGGGTGGAGGCGGATACGTTCACGGAAGCTCCTCGGTTGGTAAGGAGGTTGGTAAGGGGGTTGGTAGGTGGTCGGTATGGGGTCGGTGGTTCGGTCGGTCGTGCTCAGGTCGCGGTGGCCGGACCCCAGCGGTCGAGAGCGGCGTACGCCGGGATCCACCGGGCGGTGCAGGCGGTGTACGCGGATGCGGGCAGTCGGGCGAGGAGCCTGTGGGCCGTCGGTTCATCGACGCCGTCCAGGAGCCACGGCAGCAGCAGGGGCGCGTCCCTGTCCATGTGCTGGGCATGGACCCGGCTGAAGTGGCGCCACTGCTCGGCGGTCAGCACGCGCCGGACCAGCGGGAGCGCCTGGGAACCCTGAACTTCGCCCTGGTCTGGCGGACCGAGGCCGAGAACGACCTCATCCGCGCTCTGGCCGACACGGTGCGGGATCTCGGCGTGTTCCGGTTCTGACCCGACTTCTGACGGGACGTCTGACGAGTCGTACGGTGCCGGGCCTCAGTCGAGGCAGAACTCGTTGCCCTCGATGTCCTGCATATGGATGCACGACTCGTTCTCCTCGTCGGCGAGCAGCGTGCGCACGTGCGTCGCACCGAGCGCGACCAGTCGTGCGCATTCGGCCTCCAGCGTGGCCAGGCGCTCCTCGCCCACGAGTCCGGTGCCGGCCCGCACGTCGAGATGTACCCGGTTCTTGACGATCTTCCCTTCGGGAACGCGCTGGAAGAGCAGGCGCGGGCCCACCCCCGAGGGGTCACTGCACGCGAAGTAGACGACCTGGTCCTCGGGTGGCAGGGAGCGGTGGTAGTCCTCCCACGTGGTGAATCCCTCCGGGACCGGCGGTACGACGTACCCCAGCACCTCGCACCAGAAGTCGGCGAGGCGCGCGGGTTCCGCGCAGTCGAAGGTGACCTGGAACTGCTTGATCGATGGCATCGGCGCACCGTAGCAGGGGGATTCGGCCGATGCGGCGGATTAAAACGGGCCCGCAGTCGTGTATCGCGGGCGTATCGAAAACCGGATACGCCGGTGCAACCGGCCCCGGGGTTCCATGGGGGCGTGAACCACAACGCATCCCTTTCGGCACCGCCCCGTCCCACGCGGAGGATCGTGCTCCTCGGCCTCGCGGTCCTCTGCGTGGCGGGCGCCGCGTTCGTCGTGCGAGGGCCGCTCCTGATGTCCGCTCCGCGGTGCATGGCCGGGCGGTGGCACGGCTGCTTCGACACGTTCAACGGTGTGGTGCTCATGACGTTGGTCGCGCTGCCGCTGTCCGGCCTGGTGGTGTGGGCGCTGGCGCGCCGTCGCCGTGCCGCGGGCGTCCCGTCGGCGTGGCGGCGGTCGGTGGCCGAGGTGGGCATGGTCCACGGGACGGTGCCGTTCGTGTGGATGATCTTGATGCCGGGCTCCGGGGCGGGCGTCGTCCCCGGCCGGGTGAGCCTGGTGCCGCTGCGGGACCTGGTCACGATGGGGCCGCTCGGGATCGCCGGCAACCTGCTGGTCTTCGCGGCGCTGGGGTTCTTCGCCCCGATACGGTTCGGGGCGCTCGCGTCGGTGCCGCGGATCCTGGCCCTCGGGGCCGGCTGCTCGGTCCTGGTCGAGACGGCACAGTACGTGCTGCGGCTGGACCGGGTGTCCTCCGTGGACGACGTTCTGGTCAACGCCGCCGGTGCCGTACTGGCCGGGCTGGCGTCGCGCCGCTGGTGGCGTCACCGCCATACGCCGGCGATATGCCGGGCTGCCTAGGCTTCGGGCATGCGCGTACTGATCGTGGAGGACGAGCCCTACCTGGCGGAGGCCGTCCGTGACGGCCTCCGGCTGGAGGCGATCGCCGCCGACATCGCCGGCGACGGCGACTCCGCCCTGGCGCTGCTCGGCGTCAACTCCTACGACCTCGCGGTGCTGGACCGCGACATCCCCGGCCCCTCCGGCGACGAGGTCGCCCGGCGGATCGTCGCCTCCGGCAGCGGCATCCCGATCCTGATGCTCACCGCGGCCGACCGGATCGACGACAAGGCGTCCGGGTTCGAGCTCGGCGCCGACGACTACCTCACCAAGCCGTTCGAGCTGCGGGAGCTCGTCATGCGGCTGCGGGCGCTCGACCGCCGGCGCGCGTATGCCCGGCCCCCGGTCCGCGAGCTCGCAGGTCTGCGCCTCGACCCCTTCCGTCGCGAGGTCTTCCGCGACGGACGGTACGTCGCCCTCACCCGCAAGCAGTTCGCCGTGCTCCACGTCCTCGTCGCCGCCGAGGGCGGTGTCGTCAGCTCCGAAGAGATGCTGGAACGGGCCTGGGACGAGAACGCCGACCCCTTCACCAACGCCGTCCGCATCACCGTCTCCGCGTTGCGCAAACGGCTCGGCGAACCGTGGATCATCGCCACGGTGCCGGGCGTCGGCTACCGCATCGACGCCGGCCCGGACGCCGCCGGTCCCCACACCACGACGACCGGCTCCGGCCGTCCGCATGAGTAGACGCCAAGGGCTCAGCGTCCGTCTGAGACTCACCCTCAGCTACGTCGGCTTCCTCGCCGTCGCCGGCACGCTCCTGCTGGCCGTGGTGTGGATGTTCCTGCTGCGCTACGTGCCCGACAACTCCCAGGGCCTGCTCGGAGTCTCGCCCAACCGCTACCTCCTGGTGCACACGTTCGCCCCCGCCGCGGCCGTGGCGATGGCCTTCCTGCTCGTGTTCGGCCTCGTCGGCGGTTGGATCCTCGCCGGCCGGATGCTCGCACCGCTCACCCGGATCACGGCCGCGACCCGGGCGGCCGGGAACGGGTCGCTGTCCCACCGGATCCGCCTGGAAGGCCGCCGGGACGAGTTCCGTGAACTCGCCGACGCGTTCGACACGATGCTCGACCAGCTGGAGTCGCACGTCGCCGAGCAGCAGAGGTTCGCCGCGAACGCCTCCCACGAACTGCGCACCCCGCTGGCCATCTCGCAGGCGCTGCTCGACGTCGCCCGCAAGGACCCCACCCGGGACCGCGGCGAACTCGTCGAGCGCCTGCAGGCCGTCAACACGCGCGCGATCGGCCTCACCGAGGCCCTCCTGCTGCTCAGCCGCAGCGACCGCGGGAGCTTCGCCCGCGAGAGCGTCGACCTCTCCCTCGTCGCCGAGGAGGCCGCCGAGACGCTGCTGCCCCTCGCCGAACAGCGCGGGATCACGCTCGACGTCACCGGCGGAGCGGCCCGTACGAGCGGCTCCGCGGAACTCCTGCTGCGGATGGTCACGAACCTCGTCCAGAACGCCCTCGTCCACAACCTCCCCGCCGGCGGCACCGTGACGGTCCACACCGAAACGCGGCCCGAGGCGAGCGTGGTGCGGGTGGAGAACACGGGCCCTGCGCTCCCGCCGGAGCTGGTACCGACGCTCACCGAACCCTTCCGGCGCGGAACGGATCGCGTACGCACCGACGAGCACGCGGGCGTCGGCCTCGGGCTCGCGATCGTGCAGAGCGTCGTCCGCGCCCACGACGGAACGCTCGACCTGGCTCCTCGCCCCGCCGGCGGTCTCGTCGTCACGGTCCGGCTCCCCGCAATGCCGTAGGCATCGCCGCCGCGTGCTTCAGATCCGCGCCCACCAGCCGAGCGCCAGGACGATGCCCTTCTTGGCCGAGCACCCCCACGCATGTCCCTTGAGGGAGTAGACCAGCGAGGAGAGCGTGGCCGTTCCGGCGGTCGCGGCGATGATGGCGACGCCGATCTCCCAGGAGAGGAAGAAACCGAGGAGCAGGGCGGGCATGAGCATGATCAGGAATCCCACTGCCCCGTCGCGCAGGACGCGGTTCCAACTCGCCCTCTGCTGCCGCCCGGTCCGGTCGGAGAACCCCTGAAGGCGCACGTGGCTCGTGGTACCGCAGGCTCCGGCGTTCATCACGGGCCACTCTCAAAGATTTGACTTCGATTCGTGTTCGAGTTTAGGTGGTCGCGGCGGGGAGGTGTCAAATTCCGTCCCCACGCGAACCTGGGAGAGAAACTGTCGTGAGCGTCGAGGACCACACCGCGGACCGGGTGAACGAGAGGCGGAAGGCGAAGGGCGTCGCCCTGCGGGTCTTCTACTACGTGGTCGGCGCGTACCTGTTCCTCAATGTCGTGGGCGCGCTGGGTGCCTACGCGCAGAAGTGAAGCCCCTCCGGTAGCGTCGGCCGTGACTCAGGTCACAGCAGTGACGACCGTTCGATTCCGGCTTTGCGAGGCGCGTACTCCATGACCCTGTCGATCCGTAACCAGCTCCCCGGCACCGTCACCGCCGTCACCACGGGCGAAGCGATGGCGACCGTGAGGGTCCGTCTGGCCGGCGGTCAGAACGTCACGGCCGCCGTCACCGCCGACGCCGTCCGGGACCTGGGGCTGGCCGAGGGCTCCGGGGTCAGGGCCCTCGTGAAGTCCACCGAGGTCGCCCTCGCCACCGGCCCGGTCGACGGGATCTCCATCCGCAACCAGCTCGCGGGCACCGTCACCGAGGTGTCGACGGGCGGCGCCATGGCCTCGGTGAAGGTCTCCGTCGAGGGCGGGGAGCTGACCGCGGCGATCACCAAGGACGCGGTCGAAGACCTCGGCCTCGCCGTCGGCAGCTCCGTCGTCGCGCTGATCAAGTCGACCGAGATCTCCCTCGACGCCGTCTGACCGACGCTCCTGCCCTCACCCCTGACCGGGCTGCCCTCACCCCTGACCGGGCTGCTCGCCGAAGGCGGCGAGGATGCGCTCGGCCGCGAGCGTGGCGGTCAACTCGCCCTGCCTGACCTGCTGTTCGACCTCCGGGGTGAGCGCGCGTACTGCGGGGTTCGCGTGCAGGCGGGTGAGCAGTTCGTCGCGGACCATCGTCCAGGCCCAGTCGACCTGCTGCTCGCGGCGGCGGGCGTCGAGCCGGCCGGTCGCGTCGAGGAGCGAGCGGTGCTTCTCGATGCGGGACCACACCTCGTCGAGGCCGGTCGACTCGCGGGCGCTGCAGCTGAGGACCGGCGGCGTCCAGACCGCGTCCCGGCCGTGCATCAGCCGCAGCGCGCCGGCGAGTTCGCGGGCCGCGGCACGGGCGTCGGCCTCGTGCGGGCCGTCCGCCTTGTTGACCGCGACGACGTCCGCGAGTTCCAGGACGCCCTTCTTGATGCCCTGCAGCTGATCGCCGGTGCGGGCCAGGGTGAGCAGCAGGAACGAGTCGACCATGTTCGCCACGGCCGTCTCCGACTGGCCGACGCCGACCGTCTCCACCAGGACGACGTCGTACCCGGCGGCCTCCATGACCACCATCGACTCGCGGGTCGCCTTCGCGACGCCGCCGAGCGTGCCCGCGCTGGGCGACGGGCGGACGAAGGCGGCCGGGTCCACGGCCAGCCGCTCCATCCGCGTCTTGTCGCCCAGGATCGACCCGCCGGTCCGGGTCGACGACGGGTCGACGGCGAGTACCGCCACCCGGTGCCCCAGACCGGTGAGCATGGTGCCGAAGGCGTCGATGAACGTCGACTTGCCCACCCCGGGCACGCCGCTGATCCCGATCCGCCGTGCCTTGCCGCTGTGCGGCAGCAGCCGGGTCAGCAACTCCTGGGCGAGCGCCCGGTGCGCGGGGCGGGTCGACTCCACGAGGGTGATGGCGCGCGCCACGAGGGCGCGCTTCCCCTCCCGTACACCCTTCTCGTACGTGTCGATGTCGATCGCCATGGGGCTACAGCTCGTGCCCCAGGTCGGCCGACAGCCGGCGCACCAGGTCCGCGGCCGCGTCCGGGATGACCGTGCCGGGCGGGAAGACCGCGGCGGCGCCCATCTCCAGGAGCGTGGGCACGTCCTGCGGCGGGATGACGCCGCCGACCACGACCATGATGTCCTCCCGGCCCTCCGCCGCCAGCTCCTCCCGCAGCGCGGGGACGAGCGTGAGGTGACCGGCCGCCAGCGACGAGACGCCCACGATGTGCACGTCCGCCTCGACGGCCTGCCGGGCCACCTCGGCCGGGGTCTGGAACAGCGGGCCGACGTCGACGTCGAAGCCCAGGTCGGCGAAGGCGGTCGCGATCACCTTCTGGCCGCGGTCGTGGCCGTCCTGGCCCATCTTGGCGACCAGGATGCGCGGACGCCGGCCCTCGGCCTCCTCGAAGGAGTCCACGAGGGCGCGGGTGCCGTCCACGGACGGGGACTCGCCTGCTTCGTTGCGGTACACGCCGGAGATCGTACGGATCTGGCCGGCGTGCCGGCCGTACACCTTCTCCAGGGCGTCCGAGATCTCGCCCACGGTGGCCTTGGCGCGGGCCGCCCGCACGGCCAGTTCCAGTAGGTTGCCCTCGCCGCCCGCGGCCCGGGTGAGGTCGTTCAGCGCGTCCTGGCAGACCCGCTCGTCGCGCTCCGCCCGCAGCCGGCGCAGCTTCTCGAGCTGCCGGGCGCGCACCGAGGAGTTGTCGACCTTCAGGACCTCGATCTGCTCGTCGCCGTCCACGCGGTACTTGTTCACGCCGATCACCGGCTGCCGGCCGGAGTCGATGCGCGCCTGGGTGCGGGCCGCGGCCTCCTCCACCCGGAGCTTCGGGATGCCCGCGTCGATGGCCTGCGCCATGCCGCCGGCCGCCTCGACCTCCTCGATGTGCTGCCAGGCCCGGCGCGCCAGGTCGTACGTCAGCCGTTCCACGTACGCGCTGCCGCCCCAGGGGTCGATGACCCGGGTGGTGCCGGACTCCTGCTGGATCAGCAGCTGCGTGTTGCGGGCGATCCGCGCCGAGAAGTCGGTCGGCAGCGCCAGCGCCTCGTCGAGGGCGTTGGTGTGCAGCGACTGGGTGTGGCCCTGGGTGGCGGCCATCGCCTCCACGCAGGTGCGGGTGACGTTGTTGAACACGTCCTGGGCCGTGAGCGACCAGCCCGAGGTCTGCGAATGGGTGCGCAGGGAGAGGGACTTGGCGTTCTTCGGGTCGAACTGCTTGACCAGCTTGGCCCAGAGGAGCCGGGCCGCGCGCAGCTTGGCGACCTCCATGAAGAAGTTCATGCCGATCGCCCAGAAGAACGACAGGCGCGGCGCGAACGCGTCCACGTCCAGGCCGGCTTCGCGGCCCGCCCGGAGGTACTCGACGCCGTCCGCCAGCGTGTACGCCAGCTCCAGGTCGGCCGTCGCACCCGCTTCCTGGATGTGGTAGCCGGAGATCGAGATCGAGTTGTACCGCGGCATGTGCTGCGAGGTGTACGCGAAGATGTCGGAGATGATCCGCATCGACGGCTTCGGCGGGTAGATGTAGGTGTTGCGGACCATGAACTCCTTGAGGATGTCGTTCTGGATGGTCCCCGCCAGCTTGTCGGCGGACACGCCCTGCTCCTCGGCCGCCACGATGTACAGGGCGAGGACGGGCAGCACCGCGCCGTTCATCGTCATCGACACCGACATCCGGTCCAGCGGGATGCCGTCGAACAGCGTGCGCATGTCGTAGATCGAGTCGATCGCCACGCCCGCCATGCCGACGTCGCCGGTGACCCGCGGATGGTCGCTGTCGTACCCGCGGTGCGTCGGCAGGTCGAAGGCGACCGACAGGCCCTTCTGGCCGGCGGCGAGGTTGCGCCGGTAGAACGCGTTGGACTCCTCGGCCGTCGAGAAGCCCGCGTACTGGCGGATCGTCCACGGCTGGTTGACGTACATCGTCGGGTACGGGCCACGCAGATACGGCGCGATGCCCGGGTACGTGCCCAGGAAGTCGACGTCCGCGAGGTCGCCGCCGGTGTACAGCGGCTTGACCGCGATGCCCTCGGGCGTCTCCCAGAGCAGGTCGTCGCCGCCGGAGGCCCGCTTGACGGCGGCGTGCCACTCCTCGGCGCTGCCGGCGGGGGACGGGGAGCCGAGGCCGATCCCGGTGAAGTCGGGGATTCCCATCAGGACGCTCCCATGCGGTCGAGGGTGGCGGAGAGCACGGCGACCGCGTCGCACCCCGCGAAGACGTACGCGTCGACGCCCGGGTACGAACCGGGCCGGCCGGCGAGGGACACATGCCGGGCCCCCGCGGCGCGCAGGGCCGCGGCCTCGGACTCGGCCTGCTCCTCGTACAGGGCGTCGCTGGAGCAGAGGCAGACCTCGGTGGCGCCGCTGTCCTCGAAGGACCCCTCGGTGACCGGCTCGACGCCGCCCGCCTGGAAGAGGTTCGCGGCGAACGTGAGGCGTGCCGTGTGCGCGGCGGCGGGTCCGAGCGCCGCCAGATAGACGCGCGGTCGGGCGCCGGTCGCGGCGAGATGGGCGTCGGAGCGGGCGCGCAGCGCCTCGTACGCCTCGTCCCGCCGGACGCGCGGCAGGCCGCCGCCCGGCTCGGCGGGCGCCGGCTCGCGGACGACCGGCTTCTCCGCCAGGTGCGGGAACTCGCTGACGCCGGTGACGGGCTCGCGGCGCTTGGCCAGCTTGCCGCTGCGCGCCTCCCAGGTCTCGGCCAGGTCCTGACCCAGGCGACCCGAGGCGAGCGCGGCGGCCTGCCCGCCGAGACCCTCGATCCGCTGGAAGAACTCCCAGGCTGCGTGGGCGAGTTCGTCGGTGAGCGTCTCCACGTACCAGGAGCCGCCGGCCGGGTCGATCACCCGGGACAGATGAGACTCCTCGATCAGGATCGAGGAGGTGTTGCGGGCGATCCGGCGCGAGAAGGCGTCCGGCAGGCCGAGGGCGTGGTCGAAGGGGTGGACGGTGACCGACTCGGCGCCGCCCACGCCGGCGGCGAGCGTGGCGACGGTCGTCCGCAGCATGTTCACCCACGGGTCGCGGGCGGTCATCATGACCGGCGACGTCACCGCGTGCTGGAGCTGCGCCCCGGCCGCCGGCGTGCCGCACGCCTCGGCCACCCGGGCCCAAAGGCGGCGCGCGGCACGGAGCTTGGCGATGGTGAGGAACTGGTCGGCGGTGGCCGCGTAGCGGAACTCCAGCTGCCCCAGCGCCTGTTCGATGCTCAGTCCGCCGTCGGTGAGCGCCCGCAGATAGGCCACACCGGTGGCGAGCGAGGAGCCCAGTTCCTGGGCGGCCGAGCTGCCGGCCTCGTGGTACGGCAGAGCGTCCACGGTCAGCGCGCGCAGCCCGGGGTAGGTCTCCGCGCAGCGCCGGGCGAGACCGACGGCGACCGGGTATCCGTCACCGTCGTAGGCGGAACCCGTGCGCGCCTGCGTGCCGAGCGGGTCGGCGCCGAGGTTGCCGCGCACCGCCTCGGCCGCCACACCCCGGCGGGCGTACAGCGCGAGGAGTTCCTCCGCCGCGGCGGCGGTCTCCTGACCGGCGTCCAGGACGACCGGGGCCAGGTCCAGGTAGACGTCCTTGAGCAGCCCGTCCAGGCCGTCCACGGGGATGCCGCCGGGGCCGACGGCCAGCCACAGGGAGGTGACGCCGTTCTCCAGGTCCGTGAGGACGGCCTCGGGGTCGGCCACCGTGTGCCGCTGGCGCACGTCCCAGCCGCCCGCGGTGCTGCCTTCGGCGCGACCGGACCGGACGAACGGGGCGAAGCCGGGGAAGCCGGGATCGGGCACGCCGTCGGCGGCCGCGTAGAGCGGGCGCGCGCGCAGCCCGTCCTCCAGCGCGGTGGACAGCGCGTCTTCGGCTTCGGCTTCGGGAACGTCCTTGCCCGACCGGCTCAGCACACCCGCCACAAGGCGTTGCCACTGGGCATGGGTCGCTGCGGGGAACTCGGCGGCCAGCGAGAGGCCGTCGTCAGGCAGCACAGTCATGCCCGGATGCTAGGCCAGACGCACAAAGGAGCAGCAGTCTGATCAGCTGTGACCTTGACCTCTCCAAGGTGGGCTTGATCAGGCAGTCTCCTCGTGCTTGCGGCGGAAACCCCCGCGCGAGCGGCGGCCGTCACTCCTCCGCGAGCCCGCCCCGGGAGATCACCTCCGCGTACCAGCGGGCGCTGTCCTTCAGGGTCCGGCGCTGCGTCGCGAAGTCCACGTGGACGATCCCGAACCGCTTGCTGTAGCCGTACGCCCACTCGAAGTTGTCCAGCAGCGACCACAGGAAGTAGCCCCGCACGTCCGCGCCGTCCTCCAGGGCCCGGTGCACCGCCGCCAGGTGCGCGTGCAGATAGGCCACCCGCTCCGGGTCCTTCACGTTCCCCGACGGGTCCGCGTAGTCGTCGTACGCCGCACCGTTCTCGGTGATCACCAGCGGGACGCCCGGCAGCTCGTCCCGCAGCCGGAGCAGCAGCTCGTGCAGCCCGTCCGCGTCCACCGGCCAGTCCATGGCGGTGCGCGGGCCGGGCGCCGGCGGGAACCGGACGTGCCGCTCGGCGCCCGCCCACGGTGACGGGGACTCCGAGACGCCCGCCGCGACGACGGCGGGGGAGTAGTAGTTGATGCCCAGCGAGTCGATCGGCGCGGCCGCCGCCGCCAGGTCGCCGTCCCGCACGAAGGACCAGTCCGTGACCGACGCCGTGTCCTCGACGAGGTCCTGCGGGAGCCGGCCGTGGAAGACGGGGTCGAGGAAGATCCGGTTGCCGACGGCGTCGATCCGGCGGGCCGCGTCCAGGTCCCCGGGCGCCTGCGAAAGGGGCCGTACGGCATGGAGGTTGAGGGTCAGGGACACCTCGGCGGCCCCGGGCAGCACCCCGCGCAGGGCGCGCGCCCCGAGACCGTGCGCCAGGTTCAGGTGGTGTGCGGCGCGCAGCGCGGCGAGGTCGCTGGTGCGGCCCGGGGCGTGCACACCGTTGCCGTAGCCGAGGAAGGCGGAGCACCACGGCTCGTTCAGCGTGGTCCAGGTCGCCACCCGGTCCCCGAGCGCGTCCGCCATGACGGCCGCGTACTCGGCGAAGCGGTACGCGGTGTCCCGGTGCGGCCAGCCGCCCGCGTCCTCCAGCTCCTGTGGCAGGTCCCAGTGGTAGAGCGTCGCCACGGGGCGGATGCCGGCCTCCAGGAGGGAGTCGGCGAGCCGCCGGTAGAAGTCGAGGCCCTTGCGGACGGCCGGGCCGCGTCCGGTGGGCTGGACCCGGGGCCAGGCGATCGAGAAGCGGTAGTCGGTGACGCCGAGCCGCCGCATCAGGGCGACGTCCTCGTCGGACCGGTGGTAGTGGTCGGCGGCGATGTCCCCGGTGTCGCCGTTGCGGACCTTGCCGGGGGTGCGGCTGAAGGTGTCCCAGATGGAGGGCGTGCGGCCGTCCTCGGCGGCGGCGCCCTCGATCTGGTACGCGGCCGTGGCGGTGCCCCAGCGGAAGCCCGCGGGGAAGCGGAGGGTGGTCGCCGGGTCGGTGCGGGGCTCGTCGAGCGCGGTCATGGGGTGCGAACTCCGTGGAGTGAGACGACTGGGGGAGGAGGGGCGAGCAGTGGAGCGTGGGGCAGAGGGCGGCGCGTGGGGCAGAGGGGGCGCAGGCGGTAGCGGTGGCGCGTGGGTCAACCCTTGACCGCGCCCTGCATGATGCCGCCGACGATCTGCCGGCCGAGCAGCCCGAAGACCAGCAGCACGGGCAGGGTGCCGAGCAGCGTGCCCGCCATGACCACGGACTGGTCGTCGACGTAGCCGCCGCCGAGCTGCCGCAGGGCCACCTGCACGGTCGGTTCGGACGAGGAGAGGGCGATGATGGGCCAGAAGAAGTCGTTCCAGGCGGCCATGAAGGTCAGCAGGCCGAGCACGGCCATGCCGGGCCGGGCGATCGGCACGACGATCGACCAGAAGATCCGGGCGGTGGACGCGCCGTCGACCCGGGCCGCCTCGATCAGCTCGTCCGGCAGCGACTGCACCAGGTACTGGCGCATGAAGAACACGCCGAAGGCGGAGACCAGGCCGGGCAGGATGACGGCCTGGAGCTGGTTCACCCACTGCAGTTCGGCGATCAGCATGAACAGCGGGATCACCCCCAGCTGCGGCGGGATCATCATGGTCCCGACGGTGACGGCGAGCAGCGCGCCGCGGCCGCGGAAGCGGAGCTTGGCGAAGGCGAACCCGGCGAGCGTGCAGCACAGCACCGTGCCCAGCGTGACGGAACCGGACACGATCAGGGAGTTGAGGAGCGCCCTGCCGATGTCGGCCTCCTCCACGACCGCCTCGAAGTTGCGCATCAGGTGGGGGCCGGGCAGCAGCGTCGGCGGCACCTTGGCCAGATCGGCGTTGGAGCGGCTGGCGGCGACGATCGTCCAGTAGAAGGGGAAGGCCGAGACCAGCACGGCGACGGTCAGGAACGCGTAGGCGAGCTTCCCGCCCCGCATCGTGCGTCCCGCGCGGGACCGGTACCGCCCGCGCGCGGGAGGCCGTTCGGGCGCCGGGGACGGGGCCGGCGGAGTGGCGAGCACGGTCATCGGCCGGCCTCCTTGCGGGAACGGCGGCGTGCGATCAGGGCGTTGACCCCGACCAGCAGCACGATCAGCAGGAACATCACCCAGGCGATGGCGGCGGCCCGGCCCAGGTGGAAGAAGCCCCAGCCCTGTTCGTACATGTAGAGGCCGAGCGTCTGGTACTGGTGCGCGATGCCGCCGGAGGCGGAGCCCTCGAACAGCAGTGGCTCGCCGAACAGTTGGGTCGCGCCGATCGTCGAGACGACGACCGTGAAGACGATCGTGGGCCGCAGCCCCGGCAGGGTGACATGGAAGAACTGCCGCCACCGCGACGCCCCGTCCATCTCGGCGGCCTCGTACAGCTCGTGCGGGATGGACTGCATGCCGGCCAGGTAGATCAGCGCGTTGTACCCGGTCCAGCGCCAGACGACGATGCTGGAGACCGCGACCTGGGAGGCGAGGGTGCCGGTCTGCCAGTCGACCGGGCCGATGCCGACGAGCCCGAGCAGGTAGTTGATCAGGCCGAAGTCGTGGCCGAAGAGCTGGGCGAAGACGAGCGTGGCGGCGGCCACCGAGGTCGCGTACGGCAGCAGCATCGCCGTACGGAAGAACGTCCGCCCGCGCAGCTTGTAGTTGAGCAGGTGCGCCAGGCCGAGGGCCATGACCAGTTGGGGGACGGTGGAGAGCACGCCGATGGTGAACGTGTTGCGCAGCGAGGTCCAGAAGAACTCGTCGTTCAGCAGCGCGGTGTAGTTGCCGAGCCCGCGCCACTGCATGTCGCCGGGTGTCTGGAGTTCGACCCGGTACAGCGACACGAAGGCCGTGTAGACCAGGGGGAACAGCCCGAATGCGGCGAAGAGGGTGAAGAACGGGGCGACGTAGGCGTACGGGGAGAGCGTGCGCCAGGCGCGCCGGACGGCGGATGTCCGGCGCGGCGGCGCCGTACGCGCGGTTGCGGTGAGGGTCACGGTGCGGCCCTTCGGGAAGAGGCGGTGCCGGGCGAGAGCGTGCCGGGGCGGGAGGCGGGGTCAGCCGATGGTGTTCTCGACGCCCTTCTTGGCGTTCTTCCACGCCTGCTCGGACGCGGTGCCCTTGCGCTCGACCTCGCTCAGCGCGTTGGTGATCTGCTGGGCGACGTTCTGGTCGTGGACACCGAGGACCTGCACCGGGGCGGCCTGGGCGGCGGTGCCGAAGATTTTGCCGATCGGCGCGCCGGAGAAGTAGGGGTCCGTCGCGTCGGAGATCCGGGTGATCGCGCCGGTGGACGACGGGAAGTTGCCCTGCTTGGTGAAGATCTTCGCCTGCTGCTCGGGCGCGGTGAGCCACTTGATCAGCTCGTACGCCTCCTTCTTGTGCTTCGCCGCCTTGGGCACGGCGAGGTAGGAGCCGCCCCAGTTGCCGGCGCCGCCGGGCAGCGCCGCGACGTCCCACTTGCCCTTGCCGGCCTCGCCCGCCTGGCCCTTGATGTAGCCGAGCATCCACGCGGGGCAGGGGATGGTGGCGAACGAGCCGGCCGCGAACGCCTGGTTCCACTGCGGCGACCACTGGTCGAGCTTGGCGCTCAGCCCGGCGTCGCTCGCCTCGACCGAGGTGTCCCAGGCGGTCTTCAGCGCCGGGTTGGTCTCCCAGATCAGGTCGCCGGCGGCGTTGTAGTACCGCTCCTTCTGCTGCCCGATCATGACCGAGTAGAGGCTGCCGACGCTGTCCAGCCAGGCGCTCTTGCCGGGCGCCTTCGCCTTGTACTGCTTGCCGAGCTCCAGGTATCCGTCCCAGGTGGCCCAGCGCTTCGCCAGCTCCGTACGGTCGGTCGGCAGCCCCGCCTGTGCGAGCAGGTCGGTGCGGTAGCACATGGCCTCCGGGCCGACGTCGGTGCCGAGGCCGAGCACCTCGCCGCCCTTGCCGGTGGCGGCCGCCCACTTGGCCGGGGCGAACTGGTTCTTCAGCGCGTCCGCTCCGTACTTCTTCAGGTCCACGAAGCGGTCGGTCTGCTGCTGGGCGACGGAGGCGATGCGGCCGACCTCGATGCCCTGGACGTCGGCGAGCCCGCCGCCGCCGGCGAGCCGGGTCTGGAGGGACTTCCAGTAGTCGGCCTCGTCCTCGGTGTCGGTCTGCTTGATCGTGACGCCCGGGTGGAGCTTCTCGTACTCGGCGTAGAGCCCGGCCTCCTTGTAGCCGAAGGAGCCGAACAGGTCGACGGTGATCGTGACCTTGCCGTTCGCGGCGTCGGAGCCGCCGTCCGACGAGCCCCCGCAGGCGGCGAGCAGGGACCCGGCGAGCGCGAGTGCCCCCATGCGGAACGCGGATCTGCTGGCGGCTCGGGCAGTGCGCATGAGGAGTCTCCCTTTGCTGAGGGTGGAGAGGCAGGAGAGAGCAGCTCTGAGAGCGCTCTCAGGTAGTGCCGGAGCTTGCCGGTGACGGGCATGTTCCGTCAAGAGTCGAAGACATAACGGGTCGGATTCGGCCCGAGGTTGGGCTCGTGTGCAACGTATTGACACCCCTGTCGGCGGAGGCATACGTTTCGGGCCGTCCTGAGAGCGCTCTCGAAGGCGGGACGCGGAACCGACCACCCGCGTACCACCCGCGTACCGCACGCTCCGCGCCACAGGGGCCCCGAGCCGCTCCACCCGCCGTGATGACTTCACCCGTCGTGACGACTTGAGGTGCTTCCCCATGTCCATCCCCCACTCACGCCCGGCCGCCGCGCTGGCCCTGGCCGCCGCCATGGCCGCCGTCGGGCTCGGCCCGGCGGCGTCCCCAGCGGCGGCCGCAGCCGTCCCCGTCGGCGCCGGCAGCTACTCCGACACCCGGCCCGCCGGCACGTCCGGCCCCACGACGAACACCGGCGCGCCCGTGACGCCCAAGGTCACACCGGCCGCCCAGGGCAAGCCCGTGCCCACCAACGACTGGTGGTCCTCGCTCGCCTTCCAGCGCTACGGCGACAACCCGTACTCCACCCCGATGTACGGCCATCCGCTCACCTACCAGGCCACCGCGGGCGGCCTCGACGTCGGCTACCCGACGACGCCCCAGATCGTCGGCGAAGGCCGGCAGTACGAGTTCGCCCACAAGCGGGACCTCACCATCGGCCTGACCGGGCTGAACTCACCCGACACCAAGGCGGACTCCTGGTCCGACTGGACCGTCACGCCCTACTGGTCCGACGGCGCCCGCACGCTGCGCACCACCATCGGCCACGGCAGCCCCTTCGTGTACGCCCAGGGCTCCGGCGGCAACGCCCAGATCACCACCGCGGGCACCCCTGCCGTCTTCGCCGACCAGGGCAACGTCCTGGGCATCACCGTCGCCGGCCACCACTACGCCCTGTTCGCGCCGACCGGCGCCGACTGGAACGTCTCCGGCAGCACCGTCAGCGCCGCACTCGCCGGCAAGGACTACTTCTCCGTCGCCGTGCTGCCCTCCACCGACGCGCTCGCCGCCTACAAGAAGTACGCGTTCAGCTTCGTCACCGGATCCACCGTGAACTGGAGCACGTCCGGCGGCTCCGTCCGCGCCACCTACACCCTCACCACCGAGGCGAAGGAGGGCGCCGAGCGCGGCACGCTCCAGGCGCTGTACCGGCACCAGTGGCTGCACACCGGTGACGCCCTCACCCCGTACACGTACGTCTCGCCGCGCGGCACGATGAAGGTCCGCGAAGGCACGGCGTTCACCACCGTCCAGAAGGCGGCCCCGGTCCTGCCGGGCCTGCCCAGGACCGGGGACGTCGACGCCGCACGGCTGCGCGGCCACCTGAACGAGGTGGTCTCCGCCGCCGACCCGTTCTCCGGCGCCACCGACACGTACTGGACCGGCAAGGCGCTCGGCCGGCTCGCCCAACTGGTGCCGCTCGCCGACCAGATCGGCGAGACCGCGACCCGCGACCGGCTCCTCACGCTCTTGAAGGGCCGCCTGCAGGACTGGTTCACCGCGGGGGGAGCGAACGAGTTCTCCTACGACCGTACCTGGAAGACCCTCACCGGCTATCCCGCCTCGTACGGCAGCGACACCGAGCTCAACGACCACCACTTCCACTACGGCTACTACGTCTACGCCGCCGCGATCGTCGCCCAGTACGACGCCGGCTGGGCCGCCGACTCCGCCTGGGGTGGCATGGTGAAGACCCTGATCCGCGACACCGCCAACCCCAGCCGCACCGACGGCTCCTACCCGTTCCTGCGCGGCTTCGACGTCTACGCCGGGCACAGCTGGGCCAGCGGCCACCAGGGCTTCGCCGCCGGCAACAACCAGGAGTCCTCGTCGGAGTCCACCAACCTCAGCGCCGCGCTCGTGCTGTGGGGCTCGGCCACCGGAGACACCTCCCTGCGCGACCTCGGCAGCTATCTGCTCGCCACCGAGGGCGAGGCGATCGCCCAGTACTGGTTCGACGCCGACCAGCAGGTCTTCCCGGCCTCGTTCGGCCACGACACCGTCGGCATGGTCTGGGGCAGCGGCGCCGCCTACGCCACCTGGTGGACCGCCAACCCCGAGGAGATCCACGGCATCAACGTCCTCCCGGTCACCGGCGGTTCACTTCCCCTCGGCGGTCACGGGGCCGCGATCCGGCGCAACCTCGCCGAGATGCAGCGGGAGAACGGCGGACCGGCCGTGGAATGGCGCGACATCCTCTGGGAGTTCGAGTCGCTCGCCGATCCGGCGGCCGCGAAGGCGAAGTGGGACGCGGGCCACGCCGGCTACACCCCGGAGGCGGGCGAGTCCAAGGCGCACACCTATCACTGGATCACCACCCTGAACGCCCTCGGCGCTCCCGACACCACGGTGACCGGCGACCTTCCGACCTCCGCGGTCTTCGTGAAGAACGGCACCCGCACCTATGTCGCCCACAACCACGGCTCCACCGCCCGCACCGTGACCTTCTCCGACGGCAAGGCCCTCAGCGTGCCCGCCCGTTCCACCGCCACCGGCAGCGGGACGGTCACCGATCCGGACCCCGACCCCGAGCCCTCCACCGGCAACACGTTCCGGCTCCGCTCCGGCGGCGTCCTCACCACGGCCACCGGCGGCACGCCCGGCAGCGACACGATCCCGTCGGCGGGCGGCGCCAACCACGACGGCACCGTCTACAAGCCGCTCGTCTACGAGGTCCGCGGCGTCAACGGCACGTTCGGCGCGGGCGGGACGACGGCGTTCCGTCTCCCGGTGGACGCCGGCCCGGCGGTCGGCCTCGGCCAGCAGGTCCGGATCAGCTACGACCTCACCGGAGACGGCTCCTTCGACCGGACGGAGACGTACCACTACTTCGCCACCGACCCGGTCGCCGGCTGGGAGGAGTACAGCCAGGCGCGCGGCCTGAAGTCCGCCACCGGCGCCCTCGGCGACCTGCGCGGCGGGACGGTGCGGCTCGAGGTCTGGAGCGCGATCGGCAACGCCGACTCCCGGCTGCAGACGGGCACGGACACCGCCGTCGTGGTCATCCCGTACAGCTGAGCGGCCACCCGGTCGAACGCGGCGGGCGCGGAGCTTCGGCTCCCCGCCCGCCGCCTCCGTCTCAGGCCGACGCCCGCCGCACGAGACTCGTCTGCGTGATCACCGACGCCGACGCCGCCTCACCGGCCCCGTCGAGAAGCCGCATCAGCAGCTTCACCATGATCCGGCCCATGCCCTCGATGTCCTGCCGCACCGTGGTCAGCGCCGGATCGGTGTCCCGCACCACCAGCTCCATGTCGTCGAAGCCGACCACCGCGACGTCCTCCGGCACCCGGACACCGCGCTCGCGCAGCGTACGGAGCGCACCCGCGGCCATCAGGTCGTTGGCGGCGAAGACGGCGTCGAGGTCCGGCCACCGGTCCAGCAGCTCGGCCATCGCCCGCGCCCCGCTCTCCCGCGTGAAGTCGCCCTGGCACAGCAGCGCCGGATCGGCGTCGACCAGCACGTCTCGGTAGCCCGCGATCCGGTCGAGCGCGGAGGTCTGGTCGCGCGGACCCGCGATGTGCGCGATCCGCTCGCGCCCCAGGGACACCAGGTGCCGCACCGCCTCCCGCGCCCCTCCCCGGTTGTCGCAGTCCACGAACGGCACGGCCAGGTCCGAGCCCGCCGGGCGGCCCCCGAACACCGTCGGGACGCCGCTGCGGACGATCAGCGCCGACAGCCGGTCGTCGCTGTGCAGCGAGAACGCGAGCGCCCCGTCGACATGCCCCCCGCCCAGGTAGCGGGCGATCCGCTCGTGGTCCCCGGGGCCCTCCACCCACAGCAGCACCAACTGGGAGTCGTGCGCCGTCAGTTCCCGGCTGATGCCCCGTACCTGCTGTTCGAAGAACGGGTCCGAGAAGATCCGGAACTCGGGCTCCGCGATGATCACGGCCACCGCGCCGTTGCGCCGGGTGACCAGGGTGCGGGCCGCGTGGTTGGGGACGTAGCCGAGCTCCTCGACGGCCCTGCGCACCTTCTCCACCAGCGGGGCGCGGACGCCCGCGCCGCCGTTGACGACCCGGGAGGCCGTGGCGCGGGACACCCCTGCGCGCGCGGCGACGGCTTCGAGCGTGGGGCGAAGCCCCGTGGTCTGCTCGGGCAAGGCGGAAGCTCCTCGGCTGCGTCGGCTGGGCGGGGTGGGACGTGCGGTGCGGTGGACCTGCGGTGCGGGGGACGTGCGGCGGGGCGACGTGCGGTGCGGCTCCAGGATATCTGTATCCGCCACGCGCTGAGAGCGCTCCCAAGCGGGGATTCTCCCGGCCGGCCCGGCCGTCGGTCCACCGCAGGCGGCGGCGCGTGGGAAGTGGGACGCTGAAGGGGAGCTTCGTGCCGAGGTGACTCGGGAGGTCGCATGGGACGGGACGTTCCGGCGCTGGTGTTCACCCGTGACGACCGCCGCCAGTTCCGGGACAAGATGCACGCGTGCCTGGACGTGCTCGCGCAGATGCTGCGGGAGGCGCGGTTCGACTTCGAGCGGCCCCAGGTCGGCCTCGAGATCGAGCTGAACCTCGTGGACGGCGAGGGCGAACCGGTCATGCGCAGCACGGACGTTCTCCAGGAGATCGCGGATCCCGCCTGGGCGAGCGAGCTGGGCCGGTTCAACCTGGAGATCAACATCGAGCCGCGGCGGCTCACGGCCGGCGGTCCGGACGCCTGGGAGCAGGAGATCCGCAACGCCCTCAACCACGCCGAGGCCAAGGCCGCGGCGGTCGGCGCCCATCTCGTCATGATCGGGATCCTGCCCACCCTCGACCTCTCCGACGTGGGCCCCGACGCGCTCTCCGAGAACCCCCGCTACAAGCTGCTCAACGAGCAGATCTTCTCCGCGCGCGGAGAGGACCTGCTGATCTCGGTGGACGGCGTGGAGCGGCTGCGCACCTACGCGGAGACGATCACCCCGGAGGCGGCCTGCACCAGCACGCAGTTCCATCTCCAGGTGTCCCCGGACGAGTTCGCGGACTACTGGAACGCGGCCCAGGCCATCGCCGGCGTCCAGGTCGCGCTGGCGGCGAACTCGCCGTTCCTGTTCGCCAAGGAACTCTGGCGCGAGACGCGCATCCCGCTGTTCGAGCAGGCCACCGACACCCGGCCCGAGGAGATGAAGGTGCAGGGCGTGCGCCCCCGGGTGTGGTTCGGCGAGCGGTGGATCACCAGCGTCTTCGACCTCTTCGAGGAGAACGCCCGCTACTTCCCCGCCCTGCTGCCGCTGTGCGACGAGGAGAACCCGCAGGAGACCCTCGACAGCGGCGGGATCCCCGGACTGGCCGAACTCACCCTGCACAACGGCACGGTCTACCGCTGGAACCGCCCCGTCTACGCCGTCGTCGACGGCGTCCCGCACCTGCGCGTGGAGAACCGGGTGCTGCCCGCCGGCCCCACCGTGGCCGACGTGCTGTCGAACGGCGCGCTGTACTACGGGCTCGTCCGCGCGCTGGTCGAGGAGGACCGGCCCGTCTGGACCCGGATGTCGTTCTCGGCCGCCGAGGACAACCTGCACGCCGCCGCCCGGCACGGCATCGACGCCCACCTGTACTGGCCCGGCACCGGCGAGGTCCCGGTGACGGAGCTGGTGCTGCGCCGGCTGCTGCCGATGGCGGACCGCGGCCTGGAGCGCCTCGGCATGGACGCGGCCTGGCGCGAGCCGCTGCTCGGGATCATCGAGCAGCGCTGCGTCACCGGGCGCAACGGCGCGGTGTGGCAGTCGGAGATGTTCCACCACGCCCACGACATCCACCACGTGAACCGGCACGAGGCGCTGCGCCGGATGACCCGGCAGTACATCGACTACATGCATCTGAACGCCCCGGCGCACACCTGGCCCGTCGAGTGAGCCCGAGGACCCCGAGTCCCCGAGGACGCCGAGGACATCGACTCGCGGGGTGCGACATATCAGGACAGGATGGCCATTTGGGCGGGTCGTCGAGGCCTGTCCGGTCTCCGGTAGGAAGGATCGGTTCATGGACCCCGTGCTCAGCAGTGACGTCCTCACCGAGCTGCGGCAGCCCCGCCCGTACCCGGCCGTCTCCCTCGTGATGCCGACGCACCGCCGCGAACCGGAGAACGCCCAGGACCCGGTAAGGCTGCGGAACCTCGTCGCCGAGGCCGAGAAAGCCGTCGGGAACGACCCCGACGTGCCCCGGGAACGGCGACTGGCCGTGCTCGACCAACTGCGCCGGGCCGTGGACGAGGTCGACCTCGTCCACGCCGAGGACGGCCTCGTCGTCTACGCGGCCGAGGGCGAGCACCACGTCTGGTCGGTCGCCCGCGAGGTGCCGGAGCGCGTGGTCCTCGCCGACACCTTCCTCACCCGCAACCTCGTCGCCGCCCAGGCGGCGGAGCAGCCCTACTGGGCGCTCACCGTGGCGGCCGACCGGGTCTCGCTGTGGAGCGGCGACCCCGAGCACGCCGCCGAGGCCGACGGGGACGGCTTCCCGCTCACCCGGAGCCTCGAGGACCCGGACGCCGAGCGCAAGGAGCAGATCGGCGACCTGCCCAGCACCTTCCAGGACGAGGCCACCAAGCAGTTCCTGCGCGAGGCGCACGACAAGCTGCGGGCGGTCCTGGCCGCCGAGCCGCGCCCGCTGTACATGCTCGGCTCCGCCGCGGCGCTCTCCCTCATGGACGAGTTGGGCTCCTTCGGACCGGACGCGATGGCCATCCCGCAGGGCGGCCTCGCCGCGGGCCCGGCCTCGGCGGTCTGGGAGGCCGTCGAGCCGCAGCGCACGGCGCGCCTGGCGGCGGCGACGTCCACCGTCCTCGCCGAGCTGAACGCGGCGCAGGGACGGCACGAGTTCGTGGGCGGCATCGACGAGGCCTGGCAGGCCGTGAAGGAGTCCCGGGTCCGGCTGCTCGCCGTCGAGGAGGGCTACCGGACCGTCGTGCGCGAGGACGGCGGTCACCTGGAGCCCGCGGATTCGGGCAGCGCCGGAGCGCGGGACGACATGGTCGACGAGATCGTCGAGAAGGCCCTGGAGGCCGGTACGGAGGTCCACTTCGTGCCCGACGGCTCGCTGGCGGAGCAGGGGCGCGTGGCCGGAGTGCTGCGGTACTGACGCGCGCCGCAGCCCCGATCCGTAGCCGGGCTAGCCGTCCGCGCCGTGCCCGAGGGGGCCGTGCAGGGCGGCCAGAAGGAGCCGGAGCTCGGTCTCCGTGACCTCGGCCGCCTGCGCCGTGGGCGCGGGGCCGGGCGGGCCGAGGAAGGCCGAGCGGGCCAGGGCGGTGCCGATCAGGACCAGGGCGAGGACGTCGAGCCGGGCGGCCGGGAGCGGCCCGGCCAGCTCCCGGCGGCGTACGGCCCCGGCGATCAGCAGCTCCAGTCGCTCGCGCACGGCCAGGTACACGTCGTCGTGGAGGATCTGCCGCAGGTCGGCGTCGTGCGCCGCCTGGCCCATCAGAGACAGCAGCGCGGGCCCCGCCTCGCCGTCCAGGAGCCGCTGCTTGCGGGCGAGGAACTCCCGTACGTCCCCTTCGAGGGCGCCGGTGTCGATGCCGCCGAACTCGTCCAGCGTGATGTGCCGGGCGACGGCCCCGGCGAGCGCCTGCTTCGAGGGCCATCTGCGGTAGAGGGACGCGGTCGAGGCGCCGGCGCGGCGGGCGACCGCCGTGGTGGTGAACCCCGCGTAGCCGGACTCGTTCAGGACCTCGATCGCCGCGTCGATCAGGGCGGCGTCCACCCGGGGGTCCTTGCGCCTCCCCTTGTGCGGGGGGTGCGAAGTGCCGGCCTCGGTCGTCTTCATGCCGGAATTCTCTCGTGTCCGGGGCGTGGAAGGTTCGCCGCACCTCCCTCTATGCTAAACGAAAAGCTTTCGTTTCGTTTGAGTGGAGCGACGATGACGACGACGACCATGACGACGCACGCACCCGGATCCCGGACTGCCCCCGGGATCCCCGAGACCGTGGCCGCCGCCCGCGCGCGCTTCGACTCCGGCGCGACCCGCCCGACGGGCGACCGCGCCCGCCTCCTGCGCGCCCTGAGCGCGATGCTCACCGAGAACGAGACGGCCTTCGAGGACGCCCTCTGGAGCGACCTGCACAAGGGCCCGGCGGAGGCCCAGCTCACCGAGATCAGCGTGACCCTCGCCGAGATCCGCCACACCCTGCGGCACCTGCGCCGGTGGGCGCGGCCGAAGCGCGGCCCGGTCCCGGCGGTCCTGCTGCCGGCGAAGGCCCGGCTGGTGCCCGAGCCGCTCGGCGTGGTCCTGGTGATCGCCCCCTGGAACTATCCCCTGCAGCTCCTGCTGAACCCGCTGGTCGGCGTGCTGGCCGCGGGCAACACCGCGGTGCTCAAGCCGAGCGAGCTGGCGCCCGCGACCTCGTCGCTGGTCGCGCGGCTCGTACCGGCGTACTTCCCCGACGGCGAGGTCCGCGTCGTGGAGGGCGGCGTCGAGGAGACCACGGAGCTGCTGGCGCAGAAGTTCGACCACATCGTGTTCACCGGCAGCGGCTCCATCGGCCGCGTCGTCATGCGGGCCGCGGCCGAGCACCTGACGCCGGTGACCCTGGAGCTGGGCGGGAAGTCCCCGGTCTGGTTCGACGACGACGCCCGGCTGCACGCGGCCGCGCGCCGGCTGGCCTGGGCGAAGTTCACCAACGCGGGACAGACCTGCGTCGCCCCGGACTACGTGATGACCACGCCCGACCGGGTGCCGGCGCTCGCGGCGGCGCTCCGCACCGCGATCGAGGAGCTGTGGGGCCCGGACCCGCGCGCGACCCGGGACTACGGACGCATCGTCAGCGAGCGCCACTTCGACCGCCTGGTCGGCCTGCTCGACTCGGTCGACGCCTCCGACGTGGCCGCCGGCGGCACGCACGACCGCGCGGAGCGCTACCTCGCGCCCACGGTCGTCACCGTCCCCGCCCCCGCCGACGGTCCCGTCGTCGGCCCGGACGCGGCCCACCCCCTGCTGCGGGAGGAGATCTTCGGCCCCGTCCTGCCGATCGTCCCCGTCGCCTCGGCGCAGGAGGCGGTGCGGGTCGTCAACAGCTGGGACAAGCCGCTCGCCCTGTACGTCTTCACGTCCTCGTCCGACACCCGCCGCCTGTTCGAGCGGAGCACGTCCTCCGGAGCGGTCGTCCACGACGCGGGCCTCGTCCATGTCGCGGCCGCTGGGCTGCCGTTCGGAGGCGTCGGCGCCAGCGGCATGGTCGCGTACCACGGCGAGTACTCATGGCGCAGCTTCTCGCACCTCAAGCCGGTGCTGACCAAGCCCCTCTTCCCGGACACCCTCCGCCTGGCCCAGCCCCCCTTCCCCGCCTTCGCCCTCCGCCTCGCCCAGCGCCTGATGCGGCACGGCTGAGGGGACGAGCCGGAGCCGGTCGGCCGCGGGGCTGTACGCGACGGGGTCGGCGGGCTCCTGGAAGTGGAGCGCGAACCGCGCCCCGGCCCGGTACGCGTCCAGGCCGGCCCGGCAGTACGCGACCATCGGCTCCGGCAGTCCGCCGAGCGGGAACCACCGCATCGCGTCGCAGACGGCCGGCTCCCTGACGCTCGGGACGCCCGTCCAGTGGCGGACCTCGAAGAAGAAGCCGACCCTCGCGGAGCCGGAGGGGGAACGGTGATGCACCGTCACGGCGGCGTGCACCGCGCCGGGGTCAACCACGAGGCCCGTCTCCTCCAGGGTCTCCCGTACGAGCGCGGTGACGACGTCCTCGTGCGGTCCGTCGAGGTGGCCGGACGGCAGATGCCACAGGCCTGCCGCGTAGACGTCCCCGGCGCGCCGGGACAGCAGGACCTCGGGGCGGCCCCCGGACTCGGTGCGGATCGCGATCAGATGGACGTCGACGGGCTCGGTGTGACGGGTCGCGCCGGTCACCGGGACCAGCCGGACTCGCTGTACGCGCGCCCCGAGCGGACGCCCTCGACGGCTGCCCGGGCGTACGGGACGATCGCCTCCGGCAGGGCCTCGGGGTCCCACCACTGCCACGCCACGCACTTGTCGGGCTCGCGCAGCTCCGGGACGCCCTCCCAGCGGCGCGCGCGGAAGACGAGCTGGATGCGCGGGGTGGTGCCCGGCGCGTGGCGCAGATGGACCGTGTGGACCAGCTCCACGTCGTCCGGGTCGATCACGAGCCCCGCCTCCTCGTACGCCTCCCGGACCAGGCACGCCGTGGCCGACTCCTGCTCGCAGTGGCCCGCCGGGAAGTGCCACCGGCCGCCCGCGTAGGCGGAGTCGGGGTGACGCAGGCCGAGCAGCACCGCCCCGTCCTCGCGCTCCAGGTACAGATGCGCGCCCACGATGTGCGGAACACGTCGGACGGGCGCGGGCGTTGCCGGGGTGTTCCGCGCGTGCTCGAGCAGCAGCTCCCGCGTCGACCGAGGCATCGTCATGTCCGGGAACTTCTCGGGCCGGACCCAGGCGAGCATCACGCCCTCGGTCAGCGGCAGCGACGCCGCATCGCCGTTCCAGCGCCCGGCGTAGACCTGGACGGCCAGGCGGACGCCGTCGACGCCGACGACGTCCTCCACCGCGTACGGCACCAGGTCCGGGATGTCGAGCTCGGCCTCCTCCAGCAGTTCGCGGTGCATCGTGTCCAGCAGCGAGGCGTCCTGCGGCTCGCGCCCGCCGCCGAGCAGCCCCCACGCGCCCGGCTCCCAGATCCAGGGCTTGTTCGCGTCCCGCAGCTGCAGCAGGTAGCGACCGTGGCCGTCGTGGATCAGGGCCGAGGTGTTGACCGGTACGACCCGGCCGTCCGGATCGTCGCGCTCGAGCAGCGCGCGCAGCGTCGGGGACGCGACCTCGTCGTACGGCAGCCAGACCGCGCCCTCGGCCGCCTCCGCGGGCACACCGGTCGCCAGGCAGAGGACGAAGTGGACCTCCGCCCCCGTCGTGGGGTCGACGGCGACGTCGACCGGCTCGTCCCGGTACACGTCCGTCAGGCTGAGGCTGCCCGGCTCAAGCCCCGTTCGCGCCTGCAGCGCGCGCAGGGCGGAGGCCAACGGCGTCGCGTCGGCGGCCGCGACGGGACCGCCCGGCACGACGGGCCGGCCGGCGGCCCCGTCGCGTACGTGCAGGACGCGGCGCTCGCGGTCGATCACGGCGGCGCGGTACGTCACTTGGGACGCGGGGACCTCGGGGCTGCCGTCGAGGTGGGCGGTGATCAGCGAGTGGACGCGGGAGTGGGACGGTGGCACGCGGAACCCCGTTCGGGTCGACAGGTGGTGATGGGTCGGCGCAGGGTTCAACGCGCGGATGGCCGCTTTCGAACGCATGTGTTCAGGACATCCGAGTCCTCCTACGACTACGCCTGCTCCCGCTTCTCCACCTGCTCCTGCTCCTGCTCCTGCGGCAGATGGCGCTTGGCGTCCTCGTAGCCGGCGTCGTCCGGGGCGGAGGCGGGCGCGTACACGAGATTGAGCACGCCGGTCTCGAAGGTTTCGGACGAGACGAGCCGCAGAGGGACCGGCTGCTCCGACTCCTCGAAGAGGCGCAGCCCCTTGCCGACCACCACGGGGTGGACCAACAGGTTCAGCTCGTCCAGCACCCCCGCGGCGAGCAGCGCGCGGACGACGGAGACCGAACCACTGATCGCGATGCGGCTCTCGCCCGGCTCGTCCTTCAGGGCCCGCGCCGCGTCGACGAGGTCGCCCCGAAGCAGCTCGGAGTTGCGCCAGGTGAAGCGCAGCTGCTGCCGCGAGACCACGATCTTGCGCGCGTCGCCCAGGAGCTTGGCGAACGGCGCGTCCTCCCCGCCCGCGGCCTCCCGCTCCGGCCACGCGCCGGCGAAACTGTCGTACGTCCTACGGCCGATGATCAGCGTGTCCACGCGGCCCAGGACGGCGTCGACCGCGGCGCCCATCTCGTCGTTGAAGTACGGGAAGTGCCACAGGTGCGGGTCCTCCACGACGCCGTCGACGGAGATGAACAGCTGGGCGATGATCTTCCTCATGGTCACGCTCCGAAACGTGTCGGTTCGGTCCTGGCCGAAATCAGTCCTTCGCACGCAGGTCGAGGCGCATCAGGATCCGGGGATGGCCCGCCAGCACCGACGTGGTGTCGGCGGCGTGGGTGAAGCCGGCGCGCTCGAAGTTCTTGCGGAGCCCCGGGTACGCCATCGTCAGGTCCACCTTGGCAGAGCCGTTGTCGAGCGGGTACGCCTCGACCACCGGCGCGCCGTGGCTGCGCGCGAACTCGACCGCGCCCGCGATCAGGGCGTGCGAGATGCCCTGCTTGCGGTGGCCGGGCCGGACGCGGATGCACCACAGCGACCAGACCGGAAGGTCGTCCACGTGCGGGATCTTCCTGTTCCGCGCGAAGCCCGTCTCCGCCCGCGGGGCCACGGCCGCCCAACCGACCGGCTCGTCCCCGTCGTAGGCGATCACCCCCGGCGCGGTCGCCGCGCGGCACAGCTCGGCGACGTACTCGCCCCGCGCGGGGCCCCGCAGCTCGTTGTTGAGCCTGGACGGGATCCGGTAGCTCAGACACCAGCAGACGTTCGCCCCGGCCGATTTCGGCCCGATGACGGCACGTACGTCCTCGAACACGGTCGCCGGACGGACTTCGATGCTCACCCCTCCACGATCTCACGGCGTGGACGCGGGGCCCCGAAACGATCTAGCGTCGAGGCAGCGACGGCGTCGCACTCACAGAGCGACGGCGTCGCACTCACCCACTCACCACCACCGGCCTACGGGGAGACCATGTCCAACGGGAACGTGTCCATCGACAGCACCGAAGCGCCCGTCACCTTCATCACCGGCGGGTCGAGCGGGATCGGGGCGGAGACCGTGCGCCGCCTGCTGGACCTCGGTCACCGCGTCGCGGCGACCGGGCGCAGTGCGAAGAAGCTGGCCCTGCTGGCCGAGGCCGCCGCGGAGGCGGGCGCCGGCGACCGGCTGCTGACGTTCGAGGGCGACGCGGCGGACTGGGAGCAGGTGTCGTCGGCGGTCGAGGAGACCGTACGCGTCTTCGGGCGGCTGGACTACGCGATCGCCAACGCCGGGTACGCGACCAACGGCACGGTCGAGACCGGCGACCCCGAGGAGTGGCGGGGGATGGTGCTGACCAACGTCCTGGGCCCCGCCCTCCTGGTGCGGGCGGCGCTCCCTGCCCTGAAGGAGTCGCAGGGCCGGGTCGTGCTGGTCGGCAGCGTCGCGGGCTTCAAGAACACCCCCGGCAACCTGTACTCGATGACCAAGTTCGCGGTGACCGGCCTCGCGGAGAACGTCCGCATGCTCGTGACCGGTTACGGCATCGGCACGACGCTCATCGCCCCGGGCCGCGTCCGGACCCCGTTCTGGGACCCCCGCCCCGGCGGCGCCGACGCCGCGGGCGTGATGATCTCCGCCGAGCAACTGGTGGACACCGTCGTCTGGGCCATCTCCCAGCCGCGCGGCGTGGACGTGAACACCCTGGTGGTCCGCCCGATCGGCCAGTCGAACTAGGACCTGTCCGCGGTGAGCATCGTCGAGGGCGGGAGCAGATCGATCTGGGGAACCAACCCGGGGATCCCCGCCGTTGCCCCGGCATGAACTCCCAACGGGAAACCCCCGACGTCCTGCGTTACACCGCCTTCTCCGACGATCCCGAGGGAGGCAATCCCGCCGGAATCGTTCTCGACGCCACGGGCCTCAGCGACGAGGAGATGCTGGCGATCGCCGCCGAAGTCGGCTACAGCGAGAGCGCGTTCCTGACAGCACCGTCCGAGGGAGCGGGCTCCGGCGCGTCGGACGCCGGGCGCGCGTACACCATCCGCTACTTCAGCCCCAAGGCGGAAGTGCCCTTCTGCGGTCACGCCACCGTCGCGACGGCCGTGGCCCTCGGCGAGCGCATCGGCCCCGGCGACCTGGTATTCACCACGCAGGCCGGGACCGTGCCGGTCACCGTGACGCGCGAGGGCGGGGCGCTGCGGGCCACACTCACGAGTGTCGAGCCGCACATCGAGGAGGTCGCGGACGAGGACCTGGCAGAGGCACTCGCCGCGCTCGACTGGCCGGCCGGCGACCTCGATCCCGCCCTGCCTCCCCGCATCGCCTTCGCGGGCGCCCGCCATCTGATCGTTGCCGCCGCGAGCCGAGAGCGCCTGGCCCACCTGGCGTACGACTTCGCCCGCCTGGAGGCCCTCATGCACCGGCTCGACCTGACGACGCTGCAGTTGGTCTGGCGCGCCTCTGCGGAGGTCTTCCACGTCCGCGACCCGTTCCCGGTGGGCGGTGTGGTCGAGGACCCGGCGACCGGGGCAGCGGCCGCCGCCTTCGGCGCGTACGCCCGTGAGCTCGGACTCGTGCCCGAGGCGACGGTCCTCACCCTTCACCAAGGGGAGGACATGGGACGCCCCGGCGTCCTGACGGTGGAACTGCGGGCGGGCGACCGGCGGATCAGGGTCGGCGGCGCAGGGACCCGCATCCCGGCCTGATCCAAACGACAGGCCCTGGGCAAGGGACTTTCACGGGCGGAGGGCGCGGCGGGTGAACGGGACCGCCGCGCTCAGCGGTCGCCCGGTGCCACGAGTCCCGACTCGTAGGCCAGGATGACGAGTTGGGCGCGGTCCCGGGCGTCCACCTTCGTCATGGCCCGGTTGACATGCGTCTTCGCGGTCAGTGGGCTGATCACCATCCGCGCGGCGATCTCGTCGTTCGACAGGCCCCGCGCGACCAGCGCGACCGCCTCGCGCTCCCGCGCCGTCAGCTCCGCCAGCGTGCGGGGCACGGCCGCGGGACGTGACGGCGGCTCCGTCATGTACCGGTGGATCAGCCGCCGGGTGATCGAGGGCGCGAGCAGTGCGTCGCCGCGCGCCGCGACCCGTACCGCGTGCAGGAAGTCCTCGGGCACCACGTCCTTGACGAGGAACCCGGCCGCACCCGCCCGCAGCGCGTCGAAGACGTACTCGTCGAAGCCGTAGTTGGTGAGGATCACGACGTGCGTCCCCGCCAGGTCCGGGTCCGCGGCGATGCGCCGTGTCGCCTCGATGCCGTCCATGACCGGCATCCGCACGTCGATCAGCGCCACGTCCGGCCGGTGCTCCCGGGCGAGCGCCACGCCCTCCGCCCCGTCCGAGGCCTCCGCCACCACCTCGATGTCGTCCTCCAGGTCGAGCAGCGCCCGGAACCCGCTGCGCAGCAGCCGCTGGTCGTCCACCAGCAGGACCCGGATCACGACGCCTGCTCCACCGGGAGCTCCGCCTGCACGGAGAAGCCGCCCCCGTGGCGCGGCTCCGCCCGCAGCCGGCCGCCGAGCGCGGTGACGCGCTCCCGCATCCCCAGCAGACCGACGCCCGGCACCGGCGGATCGTCCGGCGTCGCCCGGCCGTCGTCGTCCACCCGGACCGCGAGCGCGTCCGGCCGACAGTCGATGCGCACCGACGCCGTGCCGGCCCCGGCGTGCCGGGCGATGTTCGTCAGCGACTCCTGGACGATCCGGTAGACCGTACGGTCCACCGCCGCCGGCACGTCCTGCGGCCGCCCGTCGATCGTCAGCGTCGCCTCCACACCGAACGTCCGTGCCCGCTCCACCAGTTGGGGCACGTCGTCGAGCCCGCGCGGCGGCGCGGTGTCGTCGTCCCGCAACGCCTCCAGGGTCGCACGCAGCTCCCGCGCGGCCTCCCGCGCCGCCTCCTGAATCGCGAGCAGCGCCTCCGGCACCTCCTCGCCGCGCTTGCGGCCCACATGCACCGCGACCTCGGCCTGCACCTTGACGATGGAGATCTGGTGGGTGAGCGCGTCGTGCAACTCCCGCGCGATATGCAGCCGTTCCTCGTCGGCGCGGCGGCGCGCGGTCTCCTCGCGGGTGCGCTCCGCCTCGTCCGCCCGCTGCTCGGCCTGCCGCAGCGCCTCACCCGCCGCGCCGGCCGCGACCAGCCAGGCGATCTCCAGCGCCCCGCGCGCCTGCGCGAACGCCTCGCCCGTGTCGTGCAGCCCCGACGCCAGGGCGGCGACGGGCAGCGCGGCCAGCATGGCCACGCTCCCGATCACGGTGACCGTGCGGTGCCCGGCGCGTACGGCCGCGTACACCGCGAACAGGTACGCGACGGCGGGCACGTCGAACCCGGCGGCCTGATACCCCACTCCGCACAGCCCCGTCACCGCCAGGACGGCCAGCGGCGCGCGGCGGCGGGCGATCAGCGCGAGCCCGCCGGCCGCGAGCAGCGCGTAGCCGAGCAGGTCGGGGACGGTCGCGGCGTGCCCGCCGGACAGCCCGGTGATCAGCAGGGCCCCGGCCACGCCGACGGCGATCGCCCAGTCGACGACGGCAGCGGGAATCCGGGCCTTCCATGTGCTCATGCGCGCACCCTAACCGCGTGCACCCGTCCGGCGAGTCCGTCCCACGGACGAGCGCCCGGCTACCGCGCGTGCAGTACGGACCTGCTGCCTGCGGCGTCCGCGGTAGCGCGAAGTGTCTGCGGCTGCCGGACGACGGGGGAGGGGCGGCGGGGACACGATCGATGTCGTCGCGCCGTACCGACTTCAAGGAGCACCCCATGTCCGTCAGCACCCTCCAGCTCGCCGCCGACGTCTACACCATGAGCGCCGGGCGGATCGGGGCCTCGCTCGCCGCCGTGCTCGGGCTCGCCGGCGCCGTCCTCGCCTGGTTCGCCGGCCGAGGCGGCCGAGGCGGCCGAAGCGGCCGCAGCGGAGACGCGAGCTGGGCCGGCCGCCACGGCGTCCTCGTCGCCCTGATCGCCGGACCGCTCGGCTTCCTCGTCGGCGGCCTCGTCGTGGTCACGGCGGAGGGCGGTCTCGGCACCGGCAACGGCCTCGGCGGCGGCGTCGTCGCGATGGTCTTCGGCCTGCTCAGCACCGCCCTGGGCCTGCGGGCCAGGAGCCGTGCGGCCTGACCCGCCTCACAGCCACCCCTTGCGCTGCGCCTGCAGCGCCAGTTGGAAGCGGTTGGCCGCGCCCAGACGGGCCATCAGGATCTGGAGCCGGCGGAAGAACGTCCGCCGGCTCACGCCCAGTTCACGGGCGACGACCTCGTCGCTCGCCCCGCCCGCGAGCAGCCGCAGCAGACGGCGGTCGGCGGGCGACAGGCCGGCGGGGGCGCCGGAGGGCCGGGGCGTGCCGCCGTGGAAGGGGAGCGCGTTCTGCCAGGTCTGCTCGAACAGGGCCACCAGCGCCGAGAACAGCCCGCAGGGCTGTACGACGAGCATCGTGTTGAGCACGTCCGCCTCCCGGATCGACAGCGACACCAGCGCGTACGCCTCGTCGATGATCAGCAGCTTCACCGGCACCGACGGCAGCACCCGCGCCTGCTCGCCGGCCTCGATGCACGGCTCGACGGTCTCCTCCAGACGGCCCGGCTCCTCCAGCGAGGCCCGCGAGTAGACGACCCGCTGCGTCACCCCGCGCGCCAGCGTGGCCAGCGCGTCGTCGGTCGCGCCCGGCTGGGGGAAGTACGGGGGCGATTCGAGCTGCCGGATCTGCTCACGGGCGCTCGCCCACGCGTGCCGCATCCGCGGGCCTATCGCCTCGCCGGTCACCACCTCGACGAGGTCGTCGTTGTACGCGGCGAGTCGCTGCCGCCGGAACGACTCGAACGCGCCGCCCACCGCGATGCGGGACTCCTCCAGCTCGGCCGCCCGGTGCCGGGCCAGGATCTCCAGGCCCGCGGCCGGCGGCACCGGGGCCACGACCTCCCCGCCCTCCTCGGCCGCACTGGCCAGCCCGGCGTCCGCCAGCTCGCGGTACGCCGCCGTCAGCTCCGGGCCCTCCAGGCCGGCCGCCGCGCCCACCGCCCCCAGCGGCGCGGGCGCCTGCTCCAGCAATGCCAGGTACACCCGCACCGCCCCGGGGCCGACCCCCAGGAGCCGCAGGGCCTCGCCCAGCCGCTCGTTGCCCGCACGCCGCATCGCCATGCCCGCATTATCGACGCTCCGCAGACGACGGGCATGGCCGATCGGTGTCAGTGGCACTCTTCGGCCCCCGCGGCAGGCCGTACCGCAGTACCGTCCCGGCGAACCCACTCGCACGATGCGGAAGAAGGTGCACGACGTGGCGAAGCGTCGGAAGAACGGCCTCTACTCTGAGATCTCCGACGAACTGTCCGCCCTCATGCGGACGGGCTGGGCGGACACCGAACGGCACGACCTCCAGCCGGACGAGCAGGCGCCGTACGCGGCCCGCCGCCGCGCGGCGCTCTCCGCGCGGTTCCCCGACGAGCGGCTGGTGATCCCCTCGGGCAACCTCAAGGCCCGCTCCAACGACGACACCTACCCGTTCCGGCCGCACTCGGCCTACGTCCACATGACCGGCGACCAGGCCCGCGACGGCGCGCTCGTCCTCGAACCCCGCGCGGACGGCGGCCACGACGCGTACTGCTACCAGCTGCCGCGCGACAGCAGGGACGGCAACGAGTTCTGGATCGGCTACACCGCCGAGCTGTGGATGGGCCGGCGCCCCTCCCTCGCCGAGGCGGAGCGGGTGCTCGGCCTGCCCTGTCGGGACGTCCGCACCGCGGCCGCCGACCTGGCCGCCGCCTCCCCGGCCGCGCCGACCCGGATCCTGCGCGGCGTCGACCCCGTCCTGGAGGCGGCGGTCAGCACGGACGAGGAGCGGGACTTCGAGCTGGAGGAGGCGCTGAGCGAGCTCCGTCTGATCAAGGACGACTGGGAGGTCGGGGAGCTCCGCAAGGCCGTCGACTCGACCGTGCGCGGCTTCACCGACTGCGTCGCCGAGCTGTCCCGGGCGGTCGAGACGTCCGAGCGGTGGATCGAGGGCACGTTCTTCCGCCGGGCGCGCGTCGAGGGCAACTCTGTCGGCTACGGCTCGATCTGCGCCTCCGGCGAGCACGCGACGATCATGCACTGGACCGACAACGACGGCCCGGTCCGCCCCGGCGACCTGCTGCTGCTCGACGCGGGCGTCGAGACCCGCACCCTGTACACCGCCGACGTCACCCGCACCCTGCCGGTCGGCGGCACGTTCACCGAGGTCCAGCGCAAGGTGTACGACGCGGTGTACGAGGCCCAGGAGGCCGGCATGGCGGCGGTCAAGCCCGGTGCCGCGTACCGCGACTTCCACGAGGCGGCCCAGCGGTCCCTGGCGGCGCGGCTGGTCGAGTGGGGATTCGTCGAGGGCCCCGCGGAGCGGGCGTACGAGCTGGGGTTGCAGCGCCGGTTCACGATGGCCGGCACCGGCCACATGCTGGGCCTGGACGTCCACGACTGCGCGCAGGCGCGCACGGAGGAGTACGTCGACGGGGTCCTCGCGCCGGGCATGGTGCTCACGGTCGAGCCGGGCCTGTACTTCCAGCCGGACGACCTGACGGTGCCGGAGGAGTGGCGGGGCATCGGCGTCCGTATCGAGGACGACGTGCTGGTGACGGAGGACGGCCACGAGAACCTGTCGTCCGGGCTGCCGCGCACGTCGGACGAGGTCGAGGCCTGGATGGCGCGGCACGCGGGCTGACCGGCCGCGGACACGAAGAAGTCCCGGTGCCGAACACGGGGGATACCCGGCACCGGGACTTCCGTTTAACATTCTACAAGATCTTCACCGCTGAACGCGATACCCCCACGGGTGTCACACGTCTCACCGGCTTGACCCCACATCGACGGCTTGGGCCGGCCCCTCGGGCCGGCCCAAGGGGCTCAGCCGACGTGGACCCGGGGCCGCTTCGAGCGGAACGGCTCGGCATTGCGGATGATCTCGCGGGTGACCGGCGCGACCTCGCCCCGGCCGAACAGGAAGAAGCGGGTCAGGTTGGCGATCGGGTCGCCCTCCGTCCACTCGAAGTAGACGTGCGGGCGGACCCCGGTGATGTCGCGGGCGTGCAGGAGCAGGGCCGCGAGCGCATTGGGCACGGAGGAGCTCTCCAGCGTCAGGACGCGGTAGCGGCCGTGCATGACCTCGCCCTTCACCGTGACGGCGGCCTCGAACTCGGACGGGTCCGTGACGGTGACCTCGATGAACACGAAGTCCTCGGTCTGGGGCAGGTCGTTGTCCGTGCGGATCTGCTCGATCTTCTCGCGGTACTCGGCGACGTCGCGGTTGTCGGGCTCGTTCGCGATGAAGCGCGGGGTGCGGTGGGAGATGTCGCGGATGAAGCGCTCCGCCAGATCGTCGAGCTCGACATGGGTGACCCGCAGCTCGAAGGAGCGGAAGAGCCGGGAGACGAACGAGATGAGGATGATGCCGGCGATGAAGCAGGCGCCGATCTTCACGCCGTCCGGACGCTCGATGACGTTCACGACCGTGGTGTAGACGAAGACCGCCGAGATGACGCCGAAGGCGATGGTCCAGCCGCGCTGGCCGGCCCGGTGCGCGGCGATGGTCACGGCGATGGCGGCCGAGCAGATCAGCACCAGGACACCGGTCGCGTACGCGCCGCCCTGGGCGTCCACGTCCGCGTTGAAGATCCACGTCACCAGGAAGCCGACGAGGGTGAACACGATGACCATCGGACGCACGGCACGGGCCCAGTGCGGGGCCATGCCGTACTTGGGCAGGTACCGCGGCATCAGGTTCAGCAGTCCGGCCATCGCCGACGCGCCCGCGAACCACAGGATCGCGATGGTCGCGATGTCGTAGACGCTGCCGAAGGTGTTGCCGAGGTACTCGTGCGCCAGATAGGCGAGCGCGCGGCCGTTGGCCTCGCCGCCGGGCTCGAACTCCTCGTGCGGGATGAGGACGGTGGTGACGAAGCTGGTGCTGATCAGGAAGACGCTCATGATCAGCGCGGAGGTGGTCAGCAGTTTCTTCGCGCCCCGGATCCGGCCGGCGGGCCGCTCCTCCGTGTCGCCCGGGTCGCCCTTGACGTGCGGCATCACCGCCACGCCGGTCTCGAAGCCGGACAGGCCGAGCGCCAGCTTGGGGAAGACGATCAGGGCGACGCCGATCATGGCGAAGGCGTTCCCGTGCTCGGCCGTCAGGGCGGCCGTCCAGTCGGTGACGACGTGCCCCTCGGTGACGACGTGCCACAGGCTGACGGCCACGACGATCGCGTTGAGGCTCAGATAGACGGCGACGAGGGCCACGGCGACGCCGATGGCCTCCAGGAAGCCCTTGAGGAACACTGCGCCGAGCAGGGCGATGAGGATCATCGTGATGAGGACCTCTTTGCCGTGCAGGACCTCCTCGAGGTGCGGGTTCTCGACCATGTGCTTGGTCGCGTCCGCCGCCGACAGGGTGATGGTGATCAGGAAGTCGGTCGCGGCGAAGCCCAGCAGGGTCAGGACGAAGAACTTGCCCTTCCACTTGGAGAGCAGCTTCGACAGCATCGCGATCGAGCCCTCGCCGTGCGGGCTCTCCTCCGCGACCCGGCGGTAGACCGGCAGCGCGCCGGCCAGCGTCACGATCACCAGCACGATGGTCGCGATGGGGGAGAGGATTCCGGCCGCCAGGGCGGCGATGCCCGGCTGGTAGCCGAGGGTCGAGAAGTAGTCGACGCCCGTCAGGCACATGACCCGGTACCAGGGCTGGCCCTTGTGGCCGACCTGCGGCGTCGGCTCGGCGGGCGGCCCGGCGGGGCGGCCCTTGCCCATGTCGGACAGCCCCTCCAGCATCCACGCGCGCAGTCTGCTCGCACGTGTCGGGGTCGTGGCGGCCATGGGGGTACTCCTGGGGCGACGGGATGGGAAGGTTTCGGCCGGCACGTGCCGATCCCGGTCAGCCTAGGCAGCGGCCCGGCGGCCGGCCCGGCGAGGTGCGTCAGGGAAGCGTCAAGATCCCCCGGTCGGACGTCGCATGCGTCACACCCGGCAGGCCCTGTCGGGGCAGGGAATCCGGAGGCCGGCCCGAGGCCCACCCGAGGCCGACCCGAGCCCGGTCCTGCCATGTACCTGGCCAAAACAGGGGTGGTTGCGCGAAGATCACGCCCGCACCGCAGATCACGCCCGCACCACACCACCCCCTACCGCTTCCACGCCATCCGCAACGGGAGGAAGTACATGGCTCACCGCACACCCCGCGGTCTGCTCGCCGCGGCCACCGCCACCGTGGCCCTGATCGTCACCGCCGGCTCGGCCTCCGCCACGGGGACCGCCCCGGCCGCGCCGGGCCCCATGGCCCGGGTCTTCATGGTCAACCCGGTCCAGTCCTCGGGCGACCAGACCCTCACCGACGGCAAGGACGCCGCCTCCGCGGTCCCCGCCACCGCCTACGCCACGGTCGCGCTGCGCAACCTGGACGGCAGCGGCGGGCTCTCCGGCCGCTGGGCCTCCGTCCGCTCCGACACCGGCGCCTCCGCGCGGCTCTCCGACGCCGCTTCGTACGACCGGCACGACGACCAGTTCGAGCAGGTCATGGCGTACTTCTGGGTCAACGAGGCGCAGGAGTACCTGCAGGGCCTCGGCTTCGGCAGCGAGCTGCCCGGCGCCAACGACCGGGTGCAGCCGGTCCGCATCAACCAGTGGGGCTCGGACAACTCCTTCTTCACCGACAAGAAGGCCGAGATCCGCTTCGGCAAGGGCGGCGTCGACGACGCCGAGGACGCCGAGGTCGTCATGCACGAGTACGGGCACGCCGTGCATCACGCCCAGGTGCCCGGCTTCGGCAGCTCCGTGGAGGCCGGCTCCATCGGCGAGGCGTTCGGCGACTACCTCGCCGTCGCGGTCGGCGAGCACGCCGCCGCCCGGTACGGCTGGCCGCTGAAGGCCGACGTCGCCTGCGTCGCCGACTGGGACTCCGTCCCGTACAGCGACGCCCCGCACTGCCTGCGCCGGATCGACTCGGACAAGACGTACGCGGACCGGGTCGGCGAGGTCCACGCGGACGGCGAGATCTGGTCCCGCGCGCTGCTCGACGTGCGCACCGCCCTCGGCCCGCGCGTCGCCGACCGGATCATCGTCAACGCCCAGTTCGGCTTCGCGCCCGACACCAGCTTCTCCGCCGCCGCGAACACCACGGTCGCGACGGCGCAGAAGATGTACGGCACGGGCGCGGCGGACGCGGTCCGCGCCGCGTTCCGGGCGCGGGGCATCCCCGGCGTCGCCTGACCGCCCGTGTCCCGGAGGCGGCCCGCCGCCTCCGGGACACGAACGGCACGGGGTCACCAGCCGAGCGGCACGACCTCCGCCGCCGACGTCCACGGGCCGCGGCCGCCCGCCTCGGTCAGCGCGACCAGCCGCACGTACCGGGCCTGGGACGGCGCGACGCGGACGTCCTTCGGCGTCGCGTCGTCCGCGAACACCCCGGCCGCCGCCCTGGCGCCCCAGTTCCGGCCGTCGGCGCTCAGATACAGCTCCCACGAGCCGATCCGCCCGTTCGGGGCGTCGGCGCGCGGCACGTAGCGCAGGCCCGTGACCGTACGGGAGAAGCCCAGGTCGAGCTGGATCTCGTGGGGCAGCGGCGCGGCCGTGCCGGTCCACTTGGAGTGCCAGATCGTGGAGGGACTGCCGTCCACCGCGTTGGTCCCGGCGCCGTTCTCGCCGCTGACCTCCTGGCTGTCGACGAAGGCGACCGTGCAGGGCAGCGGCCCGGAGCCCATGGCCGGGTCGCTGATGCCCGGCCGGCCTGTCTCCATGTGCCCGGCGAAGCGGCGCAGGAAGCCGTCGGCCGTGTCGGCCGTGGCGGTCAGGTCGTACCAGTGCCCGGTGGCCGCGACCGGGTACGCCTCCTCGACCCGCGCCCCGGGCGCGAGCGTGTGGCTGCGCGCGGCCACCGCGCTGTTGCCGGAGCTGACCGTCACCTTGCAGGACGCCGCGCCGGTGTTGGTCAGGACCAGCACCACCCGCTCTGCGGCGGCGTCATGACGGAGCGTCACCTCGGGGTTGGCGTTGCCCGGGGAGGTGGCGGTGGTGCGGTTGCCCGCGAAACGGCGCAGGAAGCCGTTGGGGCCGTACGCCGTGAGGTCGTACGCGCCCGTCGGCGTGCCCGCCACCCAGGTGTCGGAGAGCGTCTTGCCCGCCTCCACGGTGTAACGCCACGGCCCGTCGGTGCGGAACCGGTTGGCGTACACGCCGAAGTACGCGCCCGCCGTACCGCTGTTGACGAAGTCGATGACGAAGCCGCCGCTCGTGGCGCGGCCGTTCGCGGCCAGCTCGTACGGCAGCGCCCTCGTGGGCCGCACCCCCGGCTCGTGGGCGGGGAACTTCTGCGTCGACGGGGGAGTGCGGTACGTGCCGCGCGGGCCCTCGACCGCGACCGGCGTCGGCAGCGACGGGAACGCCGGCTGCGCCGTGCCGAAGTCGAAGGCGCTCATCAGATCGCCGCAGACGGCCCGCCGCCAGGGCGAGATGTTCGGCTCGGCCACACCGGTCCAGCGCTCCAGGAACCGCAGCACGGAGGTGTGGTCGAAGACCTCGGAGCAGACGTTGCCGCCGCGGCTCCACGGCGAGACGACGACCAGCGGCACCCGCGAACCCTGGCCGATCGGGGCGCCGGTCACGATCTCGCCGGTGTTCGGCACGGTGCTGATGCCGTCGCTCCCGTCGCCGACCACCGGCGGCGAGGGCGGCGGCATGTGGTCGAAGAAGCCGTCGTTCTCGTCGTAGTTGAGCAGGAAGACCGTCTTGTTCCACACGTCCGGGTGCGCCGCGAGCGCGTCCAGCAGCTTCGCGATGAGCACCGAGCCCTGCGAGGGGCCGTTCGTCGAGTGCTCGCACTCCGCGGTGTTGGCGACCAGCCAGGTCACCTTCGGCAGCTTCCCGGCGGCCACGTCGGCACGGAACGCCTGGGCGAGGCCGCCGCTGGGCTCGCGGCGCAACGCCCGGTCGTACAGACTGCGTTCGGCCGGCGTCAGCGTGCCCACGCCCTGCTCCAGCTTGGCGAGGAGGTCCGTGCGCCCCGAGGGAGTGGCGGCCAGCACCGCGTTGTAGAACGCCTCGACCTTCGAGTGGCCGCTGAAGGCGAGGGCCTTCTTCGCGACGTCGACGAAGGTCTTGAAGTACTCGAGCGGGTTGTCGGTGAAGTTGTCCCACTCCTGGTAGACCCGCCAGCCGATGCCCGCGCTCTCCAGGCGCTCGGCGTACGTCGTCCACGTGTAGCCGGTGTGGGCCGCGTTGCCGTACGGGGCGTTGCCGGTGGCCCAGGTCGTGGTGCCCGGCTCGTAGCCGATCTTCCCGGAGAACAGGTAGTTCCGGTTGGGGTTGGTCGGCCCCATCTCCGAGCAGTGGTACGCGTCGCAGACGGTGAACGCCTCGGTCAGCGCGTAGTGGAAGGCCAGTTGGTCGCGGCGGTAGCCGGACATGGTGTTGGTGCCCTTGGCGGGCACCCACTTGTCGTGCTTCCCCTTGTTCCAGGCGGTGTGCCCGTCCGACCAGCCGTGCGGGGTGCCGGCCATGTGCTGGTCCTCGACGGCGTAGGGCAGCACATAACCGTCCGGGTGGCCCGTCTTCAGGTTCGTGGTGACCGTGGCCGGCTGGTGAAACACCGAGCGCCCGCCGGGCACGGAGATCGCGGCCGGGTCGTTGAAGCCGCGCACCCCGCGCAGCGAGCCGAAATAGTGGTCGAACGAACGGTTCTCCTGCATGAGGATCACCACGTGCTCGATCATCTCGAGCCCGCCGGTCGGCGCCTCGGCCGCCAGCGCGCGCTGCACGCTCACCGGCAGCAGTGCGAACGCGCCGGCCGCGGCCGTACTGCCGGCCGCGAGACCGAGAAAGCTTCTGCGGTCCATGCTTGTTGCCCCTCCTCGTGGAAAGGCCGTCCTGGTCGGGGACGGCGTCGCCGGACGTCACACGGACGCCGACCACGGAAGGCTGGGGCAGTCGCATGGCCGGTTGCTTGCGTCCGAATGAACAATCTCCACGGGTCTATGCCAGTCGGGCTGCGTTGAAACCTGTGCGAACGTGTGGACTTCGCGAGGGTTCAGCAGCGGCGGCGGCAGCGGCGGCGGCAGCGGCGGCCGTCCGGGGTGCGCGGCCGCCGCCTCCGGCCGTCAGGCGTCGCGCCGGACCGCGTACCGTCGGAACGGCCCCTGCTCCAGCGGCAGTTCAGGGCACCAGCTCTTGAGGGCGTGGCCCGACGGGACGAACAGCGGGGCCGGCAGGGCGTCGGGGGAGAACCACTCCCAGCGGTCGATCTTGTCCGGCTCCGCCACCGCCGGCGTGCCCCGATGGACCCGGACGACGGCCACGGCGGTCAGCCGGGTCAGCGAGGCGCCGGGCGGGGTGTCGAGCAGGATCGCGACCACCTCGACGTCGGCGGGGTCGGCCACCAGCGTGGTCTCCTCGGCCAGTTCGCGGGCCGCCGCCGTCTCGATCGACTCGCCGGGATCCACCTTTCCGCCGGGCAGCTCCCACACGCCTGTCGGATGCAGCCCGAGCAGCACCCGGCCCTCCGCGTCGGTGACGATCACGCCCGCGCCGAGCGAGGCCTGCGCGGCGGGCGCCTGGAGGTTGCGGTGGGGCTGCGGGGCCTGCTCGGCCGGGGTCATGGGGCTCCTCGCGGGGCGGGTCGGTGCGGTCGTACGCCGCGGCGGTTCCGTGCGCCGTACGGCCGACAGCCTGACAGGGGCCGCCCTCCCGCACGCAGCCGCCCCCGCGCGTGCCTACGACTCCGCGCCGCCAGGCACCACCGCGACCGGGCACTCCGCGTGCAGCAGCACCGCGTTCGCCACCGAGCCCATCAGCAGCGCGCCCGGGCGCAGCCGGCGGTGGTGCCGCCCGACGACCAGGAGCCCGGCGGTCCGCGAGTCCTCCACCAGCCGGCCCGCCGCGTCCACCGGCGAGACGACCTGCGTGACCTGCACGTCGCGATACCGCTCGCCGAACGGCCCCAGCCGGGTGGCCTGATGCTCCTTCGCCTCGTCGGCGAGCTCCGGCCGCTCCGGGTCCGGCAGTTCCGTCAGCGGCATCACCGGCGCCGGCGGCCCGACCATCAGCATCGGGGACACCGGCACCGGGTACGCCGTCACCGCCTCCAGCGCGACACCGCGCCGCTGCGCCTCCTGGAACGCGAAGTCGAGGACCTCGTCCGCGGTCTCCTCCGGATGCAGCCCCAGCACCACCCGTCCCGCCTCCGGCCGGTCCGCGAGGGCCGCGGCCCTCGCCTCGTGCGGCACCACGACCACCGGGCACGGCGCGACGGACGTCAGCGAACGGCTGGTCGAACCGAGCAGCAGGCTGGCGAAGCCGCCGTGCCCGCGCGAGCCGAGCACCAGCATCCGCGCGCGGCGGGCCTCCGCGAGCAGCGCGTCGCTGACGGAGCCGTCCAGCGTCTCGTACGCGGCGCGCACCGCGCCCCCGGCGTACTCCTCCACATGCCGGCGCGCCCCGTCGAGCACCGGGTCGGTGATCTCCGGGTCCTGGCCCAGCGAGTGGATGCGGGCCAGGCCCACCTGGAGGTCCGCGGGGCTCACATGGACGACGCGCAGGTCCGCGCCGAGCCGGTGGGCCGCGCCGAGTGCCCACTCCAGGGCCCGCCGGCTGTGCTCGGAGCCGTCGACGGCGGCCACGACCGGGCCGTGCGGGGCCGTACTCGCAGACATATCGCTCATAGAGCTACGAATACCCCGTCAGCGACCGGTATGCGGGGGCGAAGCTCCCCTCACAGTCCCAGCCGGCAGCGGGCCGTCAGCGCCAGCGACAGCTCGACCACGTCCGCCGGCCGCGTCAGCGAGCGCCCGGTGAGCTGCTCCAGACGGCGCAGCCGGTTCAGGACGGTGTTCCGGTGGCAGTACAGCCGGTGCGCGGCGCGCTGGGCACTGCCGTCGCAGTCCAGCCAGGCGCTCAGCGTGCCGATCAGCAGATCCCGGTCGGCGGGCTCCAGACGCAGCACCGGGCCGAGCACCCGCTCCGCGAGCATGGCGCCCAGCGCCGGCGACGACGCGAGGAGCGCGGCCGGCAGATGCTCGTCGAGCAGCACCGTGCCGCCGCCCGGCGGGCAGGCGCGCAGCGCCACCTCCGCGAGCCGGCGGGCGTCGCCGGCGGCGGCCAGGGTCTCCACCGGCGAGCCGATCCCGACCGCCGCTCCGGGCGGAACCGTCAGCGTCCTCGCCAGCGCGCGCAGCGTGCCGTCCCCGACCGGCACGAGCCCGAACACCGTGTCCCCGTCCGCGTGCCAGACGATCCGCGGCCCGTCCGCCGGCACCGTGCGGGCCAGCGCCCGCACGTCCGGCGCCCCGGTCGCCGCGACGACCGCGTACGCCCCTTCCACCGGCAGCCCGAGCGCGGCCGCGACCTCCGGCAGATCGGCGATCCGCGTCGTGCCGTCGAGCAGTGCCGCCGTCATCCGGCGCAGCAGCTCCTCGCGCCGCCCGTCCGTGCGGGCCGCGGCGGCGCGATGGGCCTCGGCGACGAGGGTGCAGTGCTCGTCCACGAAGTTCCAGACGTCGGCGGCGACATGGACGAGCAGGCGTACGTCGTCCGGCCGGCGGCGGGCCGTCTCGTCCACCAGCTCCTGCCACACCAGACCCCCGCCGAGCCGGAACGCCTGCAGCACCGCCTCCCTCGGCAGTCCCCGCGCCGCCCATGACGCGCCCACCCGCTCGGCGCAGCGCCGCGCCTCCGCGCCGGACGGCCGGGGCCCGAGGAGCGAGCCGACGTGGTGCTGCAGTGTGGCCCGTACCTCGTCGCGCACGCCCGACGGGTCCGCGGCGAGCGCCGTCCGGAAGGCCGGGTGCCGCGCCGCCAGGGCGCCCACCAGCCGCTCGGCGAGTCCGTGCAGCCCGCCCGACAGGACCCGCGCGGCCCGGTGCAGGGCCGCCTCCGCCTCCGCGTCGACGGACCGGTCCCGTACGGCATGCAGCATCGCGTTCCTCCACCGGTGTCGGTCGGACCGTCGTCGAAGCGAAGAATGACATACCGTCCGGTCGGTCCCTAGGGGTCGGGGCGCATCGTTCCCGGATCGCAGCCCTCAGCGCGCCCGGCGTGACTCCGAGTGGTGATCAACTCGAGGTGGGGCTTCAGTGGAAGGAATCACCGGTCTTCCGGTACCCGAACGCCGGTCTTCCGGTGCCACGAACAGGAGAGCCGACCATGAACGCAGTCACCCTCGCGGCGGACTACCCGCTGCTCGAAGTCTTCTGGACCACGTTCTGGATCTTCCTGTGGATCCTGTGGTTCATGCTGCTCTTCCGGATCATCACCGACATCTTCCGCGACGACGACCTCAGCGGCTGGGGCAAGGCGGGATGGATGGTGTTCGTGGTGCTGCTGCCGTTCCTCGGCGTCTTCGTGTACCTCATCGCCCGTGGCAAGGGCATGGGCAACCGGGAGCTGAGCGCGGCACGGAAGAGCGAGCAGGCCTTCCGCAGCTACGTGCAGGACGCCGCCGGCAGCGGCCGCTCCACCACGGACGAACTGACCCGGCTCGGCGAGCTGAAGAACAGCGGCCAGATCACCGAGGAGGAGTTCCAGGCCGCCAAGGCGAAGATCCTCGCCTAGCCGTCATCCCGTCACCCCGTCACGCCGTCACCCGGGAGAACGAACGCTGTGGACGCCCCTCCGCGCGGGCGCGACACAGCTCATCGCCGCCGCCGTCGGTCCGGCCCTGGGGCTCACCCTGCCGAGGACCGACGGCGGCCGGCAGGTGGACGCCGACCGGACCGCCCTGTCTCGGTCATGCCGCCGTGTCACCCGGACGGTCATGTCGGCGTGTCACCCGGACGGCCAGCCCCCGCGCCGGGCCACGTCGAGGACCAGCGCTGCGATGTTCCAGGCGTCGTCCTCGCCACGGTGATGCCGGCCCTCCAGCGGGAGGCCCGCCACGGACAGCGCACGCGCCATTCCGGGGCGCTTGCGCAGCCCGTACGTCTGCGTGAACACGGCCTTGGCGTTGGTGTGCACCCGGCCGAACGGGTACCGGACCCCGGCCGCGGCGCACTGCCGGGTGAACTGGTTGCGGTCGTAGTCGCCCCAACTGGCCCACGGGCGCACGCCGGCGCCGTGCTCGGCCGCGAGCAGTCGGCAGGCGTCGGCGAACGGCACGCCGCCGTCGACCTCCTCCTGCGTGAGGCCGGTGAGCTCCGTGCAGAACGGGCTCACCCGGGACCGCGCCGGCCGGACCAGGATGCGGTGCCGGCCCAGACGCCGGCCGGCCGCCAGGTCCACGACCGTGAGCCCGATCTCGATGATCTCGCTCACCGCACCGGGCGGCGGCTGCCCGTCCCAGCAGGTCGCCTCCACGTCGACGACGTTGAGCAGCTCCGTAGGGAGCGTGTCGGTGTCCATACGGGCGAGCCTAGGGAGCGGGTGCCCCGTCGGACATCCGGTTTTTGAGTCAGCGCAGGTCGAGAACCTCGCGCAGCGCCGCCACCGCGTGCGCGCGGTGCAGGTCGAGGAGCCGTACCGCCTCCTCGGCGTCGCCGGCGCGCAGCGCGGCCACCACCGCGCGGTGCTCGTCGCGCACCCGGTCCCGGTTGGGGCGGGCGGCGTAGTACAAGGAGCGGTACGCGTCGGTGGCGTCCCAGAGGGTGCGGATCAGACGGACCAGGCGGGGGAGGCCCGAGGCCTCGATCACGATGAAGTGGAACCGCCGGTTCGCCGCGGCCATCTCCGCGACGTCCCCGGCCTCGCCGGCCCGCTCCACCGCCTCCTGCGCCTCCGCCAGGGCGTCCACGAGCCCGGGACCCGAGCGGGCGACGGCCTGCCGGACCGCCTCGCCCTCCAGGAGCTCCCGGATGCGGTAGACCTCCTCCAGGTCCGCCAGGGACAGCTCGGCCACGAAGTAGCCGCGGTGCGCGTGGTGGACGACGAGACCCTCGCCCTCCAGGATCTTCAGCGCCTCGCGCAGCGGCACCCGGCTGACGTCGAGCCGCGCGGCCAGGGCGTCCTGCCGGATCGGCTCGCCGGGGCGCAGCTCCCCGCCGGTGATGGCGCGCCGCAGCTCCTCCAGCACGAACTGCTGGGCGGTCGGCGGCCGCCGCCTCTGCACCGCGCTGCTCATCGCCTCCGCCTCTCCTCGCCGTCGTGACCGGCCCATCTTCCTACGCCGCGGGCTCTCCGCCCGTCTCCAGGCCCAGCTCCGCCAGCACCGCCTCGGTGTGCTCGCCGAGCGCGGGCGGCGCGCTGCGGTACGCGGCGGGCGTGCCGCGCAACCCGATCGGGTTGGCCACCGTGTCCGCCGCCGCGCCCTCGGCCACCGGGACCCGCGCGCCGAGCCCGATCCGGTCGGCCAGGCCGAAGGCGGCGGCGAGATCGTTGATCGGACCGCACGGCACCCCGGCCGCGGTCAGCTCCTCGAACCAGGCGTCCGCGGTCCGCCCGGCCAGCGGCCCGGACAGCGCGGCGACCAGTTCCTCCCGGTGGGCGACCCGGGCCGAGTTGGTCGTGAAGCGCGGGTCGTCGGCGAGCCCCGGCAGGCCGAGGCGGGCGCAGAGCACCCGGAACTGGCGATCGTTGCCGACCGCGAGCACCAGCGGCCGGTCGGCCGCGTCGAAGACCTCGTACGGGGCGATGCTCGGGTGACGGTTGCCCATCGCCCGCGGCACCACGCCCGCCCCGACGTACGCCGACGCCTGGTTCGTCAGCGCGGACAGCAGCGAACCGAGCAGCGAGACCTCCACCTTCTGGCCCCGGCCGGTGCGCTCGCGGTGCCGCAGCGCGGCCAGGACGCCCATCCCCGCGTGCAGCCCGGTGATCACGTCCACCAGCGCCACGCCGGCCTTGGTGCCCCGCCCGTCCGGCTCGCCGGTGACGCTCATCAGCCCGCCCATGGCCTGCACCAGCAGGTCGTAGCCGGGCAGGTGCGCCCCGCCGTCCGTACCGAAGCCGGTCACCGAGCAGTACACGAGAGCCGGGTGGAGCGCGCTCAGCTCCTCGTACCCGAGGCCCAGCTTCTCCATCGTGCCCGGGCGGAAGTTCTCCACCAGTACGTCGGCCCGGGCCACGATCGCCCGCGCCGCCTCCCGGCCGCGCGGGTCGGCCAGGTCCAGGGCGACCGAGCGCTTGTTGCGGTTCACTCCGAGGAAGTACGTGGCCTCGCCGTCCGCGAAGGGCGGGCCCCAGGCGCGGGTGTCGTCACCCGTCCCCGGCCGCTCGATCTTGATCACGTCGGCTCCGAGGTCGGCCAGCAGCATCGTCATGTACGGGCCGGCGAGCACCCGGCCGAAGTCGGCGACGACGATCCCGGACAGCGCGCCCGTATCAGTACCCCGCTGTTCGTCCGTGCTCCGCCGTTCGTCCGCACCCCGCTGCTCGTCCGCCATCCCGCCCACGCTCCTTCGCTCGGTGCCTCGCGACGCGGCGACCGTACGCAGCCCGGCCGGGAAAATCCAATACTGGATCCAAAATCTGATCAGCGGTTAATCTGCCGTCGGCCGGTCCCGCCGTACGGGCCCGGCGGTGCGCCCACAGCCTGGAGGCCGGTACATGAACGCGTCGCCCGTCCACCCCTTCGACCTGCTCGCCCTCGACGGCCTGCTCACCGACGAGGAGCGCGAGATCCGCCGCACCGTGCGGACCCTGGCCGACCGCGAACTGCGCCCGCACGTCGCCGACTGGTTCGAGCGCGGCGAGATCCCGGCCCGCGAACTGGCCCGCACCCTCGGCGGACTCGGCGTCCTCGGCATGCACCTGGACGGCTACGGCTGCGCCGGCACCAACGCCGTCGCGTACGGCCTGGCCTGCCTGGAACTGGAGGCCGTCGACTCCGGCCTGCGCAGCCTCGTCTCCGTGCAGGGCTCGCTCGCCATGTACGCGATCTGGAAGTACGGCTCCGAGGAGCAGAAGCGGCAGTGGCTGCCGGGGATGGCGGCGGGGGAGACGATCGGCTGCTTCGGCCTGACCGAGCCCGACGCGGGCTCCGACCCGGGCGCGATGCGCACCCGCGCCAGGCGGGACGGCGGGGACTGGATCCTCGACGGCGCCAAGATGTGGATCACGAACGGCTCCGTCGCCGACGTGGCCGTCGTCTGGGCCCGCACCGAGGAAGGAGTACGGGGCTTCCTGGTGCCGGCCGGGACACCCGGCTTCAGCGCCCCCGAGATCAGGCGCAAGCTTTCGCTGCGGGCCAGCGTCACCAGCGAACTGGTCCTGGACGGCGTACGGCTGCCCGCCGACGCGATGCTGCCCGGCGCGCGCGGCCTGTCCGGGCCGCTCGGCTGCCTCAACGAGGCCCGGTTCGGCATCGTCTTCGGCGCGCTCGGCGCGGCCCGGGACTGCCTGGAGACGGCGCTCGCCTACGCCGCCGACCGCGTCGTCTTCGACCGCTCCCTCGCCTCGTACCAGCTGACCCAGCAGAAGCTCGCGGACTTGTCCCTGGAACTCGGCAAGGGCATGCTGCTCGCCCTGCACCTGGGCCGGCTCAAGGACGCCGGCGCGCTGACCCCCGAGCAGGTCAGCGTCGGCAAGCTCAACAACGTCCGGGAGGCCATCGAGATCGCCCGGCAGTGCCGCACCGTCCTGGGCGCGAACGGGATCACGCTGGAGTACCCGGTGATGCGGCACGCCAACAACCTCGAGTCGGTGCTCACCTACGAGGGCACCAGCGAGGTCCACTCCCTGGTCGTCGGCAAGGCGCTGACCGGCGAGGCGGCCTTCCGCTGAGCCGCCCCGGCTCGCTCAGACACCGACCCTGGCGACGAAGGCCCGCAGGTTGTCCATGGCGCGGGCGGCCTTACCCTCGGCCGTCAGGGTCTCCTCCGGCCGGCCCGCGCGCAGCTTCGGCTGCCGCTTGCCGCGCACGTACAGCGAACAGGCGAGGTCGGCGCAGAAGTAGATGCCGACCGTGTTGCCCTCGCGGCCCTTCGCCCCCGCCAGCGGAGCGGCGAGCAGGGTGACGCCCGAGGAGGCGTGCCCGGTCAGGCAGATCTGGCAGACGCTCGACTTGACCGCGCTGGTCCGGCGCACCGCCGGCACCCGCAGCGTCACCCCCAGCGGACGGCCGTCCTCACCGGGCACCACGACGTGCGCGCGCAGCGGCGCGCCGGGGTCGACCCAGCCGAGGAAGTCCAGCTCCTGCCAGGGGAGTTCCGCGAAGTCCAGCGGAAGCCGGAGGCGTGACGCCTCGCCCTTGGTGCAGTTCACGAAGGAGGCGCGGATCTGTTGTTCGGTGAGAGGTTCCACCCGTACGACCGTACACAGACGCCCCGGGCCGGTCATCCGACTTTCGGACGTCCACCCCCGGACGTCCACCCCCGGACGCCCACCCCCGGGCGCGGGCGCCCGGGTCAGAAGCTGTTGCCCAGGGTGCGGTCCAAGAGAGGGAGCAGGTTGTCCCAGTGGCGCTTCAGTCCGGAGGCGCTGAAGGAGTCGGTGTCGGACATGGTGAAGCCGTGGATCGTGCCGGGGTAGATCTCGGAGGTGTAGCTGACACCCGCCGCATCCAGCGCCTGGTTGAGCTCGCCGAAGGACTTGGGTGTCATGTCGCCTTCGGCGTGGCCGAGGTGGACCTGGGCGGTCAGCTTGGAGAACAGGCCGGGCCCATCGGCGCCCACAGGGCCGTGGAATGCAGCGACGGCAGCAACCCGGCCAGGGTGGGCCGCAGCGGTGCGCATCGCCAAGAGGCCGCCTATGCAGTAGCCGGTCACCGCGACCGGGCCGGCGCCGACCTCGGGCTGGGCGGTGAGGAACCTGACGTAGGCGTCGGCGTCGCTCAGGACGCGGTCGGCGGTGTGCGCCTCGATCAAGGGCATCAGCTGGGCGAAGATCGCGGGCCGGACCTCTTCTCCGATGTGCTCGGGAAGCTCGATCACCGGTGCCGGGCCGTGTCGGTAGAAGAGGTTGGGGACGAGCACGTAGTACCCGTGCCCGGCCAGTTCGCGGGCCATCTCCCGCAGCACGGGCCGGATGCCGAAGCCGTCCGCGTACATCAGCACCCCCGGGTGCTGCTCGCCACGGTCCGGGAATGCGGCGAACCCATCGGCCTGGCCGTCCGCGGTGGGAATCTGCAACGTCTTGGTGGGCATGAATTCTCCTGTCGTGGTTGATCTGTCGAGCCTCTGATCAACACGACGGAGGCGGAGCCCGCGCAGCAGCACAAGATCCTCGATCGAGCAGCGGGCCCGCACTGGCCCGTCCGGCGCTCAGAAGAGCACCGGGTCACCAATCCGTGTGTGGCGCAACGCCGTCCCGGTAGTCATCCCCTCAACATAGTCCACAGGTGGCCGAGTCTGATCGCGAATCAGAACGTCGGGACGGTGAACGGTGCGTCGGGGCCCTGGGCCGGACCCGGGCCGTCCGGCGAGCCCGGGGCGTCCGGGGAGGACAGGCCCGTGTCGTCGGTCTGCGGGGACTCCACGCCCGCCGACTGGTCGGTCGTCGTGCCGTCGTCGGGCGAGACGGGCGCCGGCTCGCTGGGCGGGCTCGGGGTGTCCGTGTCGGGCGAGGCCGTGTCCGGCGAGGCGGAGGTGGGCGGCGTCAGCGTCGACGGGCAGGGCGACTCGCCCGGGCTCAGCGACTGCGCGGGGTCGGTGACCGTCACGCACGGCTTGGGCGAGGGCGGCGAGGTGGTGGGCGAGCCGGTGTCCGAGGCGGACGGCGACGGGGGCGCGGTCGGCGCGGTGGTCGGCCGGTCGGTGCGGCCGTGGTGGCCCGGCTTGCGGGTGAACCACGCGTCGTCGTCCGGGTCGTAGATCACGAAGATGTTCACGACCGTCACGGAGGGGGCGACGACGATCACGTCCGCCGTCCGGTAGCCCGGCCACGCCGTGCCCGTCGTCTTCGGCGCGGTCTTCTGCGGTACCGGCGGGGTCAGCGGATTGCCGCAGGCGCAGCGCACCCGCGGCACCCCGCGGTCGTCGACCATGACCGCGGTGCCGGCCTGGAGCACCGCCTGGTACGTGGTCGGGCCGCCGTCCTTGAAGCCGTGGTTGGTGACCCGCGTGTCCACCCGCAGCTGCAGCGGCGTCAGCCCGCGCAGATACCCCGGCACGGCGGACTCGGAGATGCCGAGGACCGAGGCGAACGCCCGGTTCTTGTCCGGCTCGGCGGCCAGGAAGCGCACCTGCTGCTCGACGTTGCAGCTCGCCACGTTCTTCGTGCCGCCGTACAGACCCTCCGCCGAACCGTCCACCGTGCGCGTCACGTTCGTGCCGGTCTGCCCGGTCGGGCTGGGCAGCGGCGCGGGTGACTGCGCGGCGCCGGTACGGGCTGTGGACTTCGTGAACGGGTCCGGGCCCGCGGACGAGGCGGACTGCAGGAAGACCTCGCCGCTGCCGCCGCCGGCCTGGTCCCCGCCGTCGTCGGACCGGGTGAGGACCACGGCCAGGATCACCGCGGCGACGATCGCCGCGGTGATCGCGGCGATCTTCGGGACGGAGCGCCACCAGGGGCCCTCGCCGCCGCCGCGCCCGCCTCCGCCTCCACGGAAGCCGCCCGAACCGCCTCGACCGCCCCCCTGGCCGCCGCCGGAGGGCGGCCCGGAGGGCGGCGGCGGACCGGCCTGCCCGGGGCGGGAGGAGGGGCCCGAGAGGGGACCCGACGGCGGACCCGTGGGGCGGCCGGACGGCGGTTGGGAAGTCACGTTTCTCCCTTTCTTCCGATCCGCGCTCACTGTGCGCCCCCGCCCCGGGGCCCGCAAGCGGGGTCCGGCCGCCCGGGTCGGACCCCGACCCGTACGGCCCTGTGCCCCACCGCCCCGGCGGGCGGCCGGGCCACGACCCGCCTAGCGTGGGCAGGGTGAGCAGTCAGCTCCCCACGGCGCGCGGCGCGCCGGCCGGCACCGGGCACCACGTCCGCGGCTGGCTCGACGCGCTCCTCGCCGTCCTCGCGGGATTCCTCGCCATGGCCGTCGTCGCCACGCTCGGCCTGTGGGCCGCCGGCGCCGGCGACCTCCCGGACGGCGGCTTCCCCAGCGTCGCCGCGGCCGTCGTCGTCATGGCCGCGGGCGGCCGGATCGACCTGTCCGGCCAGGCCGGCGCCCTCGCGGGCACCAACGCCGAACTCACCGCCATGCCGCTCAGCGTCACCCTCGTCGGCGCGCTGGTCACGGGCTTCCTCTTCCTCCGCCCGCTGCGCCACCACGCCGTCGCCGGCGGCGGCGAACTGCTCGCCCGCGTCGCCCGCACCACCGTGCTCTGGCTCGCCGCGCTCGCCGTCGTGTCCGCCTTCGCCCGCCACGACTTCCCCATCCAGGCCCCGGCCGGCGAGGACCCCGTCACCGAGATCTTCGGCGAGCTCCTGGAGGCCACGAACCCCACCGTGGGCTTCCGCACCGAGTACGGCCCCACCCTCGGCTACGGACTGCTCTGGATCCTCGGCGTGCTGCTCGTGGCCCTGCTGGTCGCGCGGAGCGCGCCGCTGCCCGCCCGCGCCGTCCGCTACCACGCGGCCGTCCGCCCCGCCGCCTCCGCGATGCTGCTGCTCGTCCTCGCGTACGTCGTCATCGGCCTCGTCGCCGGGCTCGTCGTCGCCGCGACCCGCGGCCACGCCGCCGAGACCTTCGCCGTCATCCTGCTCGGCCTGCCCAACGTCAGCTGGCTGGCCCTCGGCACCGGCATCGGCGGCGCCTGGGACGGCAAGGTCGAGGGCCCCTTCGGCCTGCCCATGCCGCAGGTCCTCGACGAGGTCCTGCGCGGCCGGCAGACCACCACCCTGGACGTCTCCGCCCTCGCCGCGCAGGACTCCCGCGCCTGGTGGCTGATCCCGATCGCCGCCGTTCTGCTGCTCGGCGCCGCCTTCCTCATGGCGACCCGCTCGCCCGCCGGCATCCGGCTCTGGCAGCACGCCCTGCACTGCGGCCTCGCCTTCGCCCTGACGATGCTGGCCGTCGCCCCGCTCACCCACGTCTTCGCCCGCTTCGGCCTGTCCGTCCTCGGCATCGGCGACATCGAGGGCTTCGGCGGCGAGGTCGTCCTCGACCCGCACGTCTGGGCCATGGCCGGCCTCGCGCTCGGCTGGGGCCTGATCGCCGGCTTCCTGGGCGGCCTCCTCGCCCTGCGCGTGAAACGCCACGGCGAGGTACCGCAGGAGAGCCCCGAGCACCCGCCGACCAGGCCCTAACCCTCCTGCACGCCCGGCCACTCCACGTCGCCGCGGAACACCGGCCGCGCCCAGCGCGGCGGTTCGCGCGGCGGCTGCGGGCGCTGCGGCGTACTGCTGCGCTCCCGCCGCCCCTTCGCGGACGACTTCCCGCCCGACAGGGCCGCGCGCAGCGCGAACACGAACTCCAGACAGGTCCCGTACCGCTCCTCCGGAGACTTGGCCAGCGCCTTCGCCATCACCTCGTCCGCCGCGGCGGCCAGGTCCGGCCGCTCGCCCGACAGCGGGGGCGGCGGGTCGTACTGGTGCGCCCAGAGCAGCGCCATGTCGTCGTCACGGCGGAACGGCGGCGCGCCGGTCAGGGTCTCGAACACCACACAGCCCAGGCTGTACACGTCGCACCGGCCGTCCACCGGCCGGCCCGCGATCTGCTCCGGCGCCACGTAGTCCAGGGTGCCCACGAACTGCCCCACCGTCGTGATCCCGGTCAGCGACAGGGACTTCTTCGTCAGCCCGAAGTCCGCGAGGTACACATGCTCCGGATGGTCGCTGTCGGTGCCCTCCGCCACCAGGATGTTGCCCGGCTTCACGTCCCGGTGGACCAGGTCGTGCGCGTGCGCAGCGTCCAGCGCGGACGCCACCTGCACCGCGATCCGCGCCGCCTTCTCCGGCGGCAGCGGACCCTCACGGTCCAGGACGGCGCGCAGGTCCTGCCCGGGGACGTACCGCATCGCGATGTACAGCACGCCCTCCGTCTCGCCCGCCTCGAAGACCGGCACGATGTGCGGATGGTCGAGCGCGGCCGCCACCTTCGACTCGTGCGCGAAGCGCTTGCGGAACGTGTCGTTGCGGGCCAGCTCCGGCGCGAGTAGCTTCAGCGCGACGGTACGGTCCAGGCGCAGGTCCCGCGCCCGGTAGACGACCGCCATCCCGCCGCGCCCGATCTCGCCCTGGACCAGGTACCCCGCGATCTTCTTGCCGAGCAGCCCGGTGTCCCGCCCGGCGGGCAGATCCGCGTCCCGCGTCGCCCCCGCCATCAGCGCTCACCGCCCCCGCGGCCCGACTCGTCCTCGTCCCGCTCGTCCCGCTCGTGCCTCTCGTCCTGCTCGTCCCCGAAGTCCACGACCCGCGTCGGCTCGGGCGCCGCGCCGGGCTCGTCGGGCCGGGGGACGACGTGAGTGGCGTCGGCCCCGGCGTCCGGCTCCGGCGACGGCACGACTCGGGTCGGCTCGTGCCCGGGGGGTGGCCCGGTCGGTGGCGCGGTCGGGGTGACGACCTGAGTGGGCTCCGGGGCGGCCGGCTGCGCCGTGGGTACGACCTGGGTGGGCTCCGGGGCGGCCGGCTGTGCCGTCGGTACGACCTGGGTGGGCTCCGGGGCGGACGGGGCCGCCGGTGCCGGGGGCGCCGGTGGTGTGCCGGCCGGGCCGGGTGGCGGCTGGGCGACCTGGGTGCCGCCCGGGCCCGGCGCCGCCTCGGACTCGGCGGCCTCGGCGGCGGCCGGGCGGCCGGACGTCGCGTACGTCGCGAGCGCCGCGCCGTCGCAGTACACCCAGCGTTCGTGCTCCGCGTCGAACAGCCACAGCGACTCGCCGTCCACGACCATCCCCACCCGCAGCCCCCGCGTCCGCCGCCGGAACGTCTCCCCGTCCGAGCGTCCCGCCGCGAGCTCCTCCGCCGCCCGCCGGAACCGCCCCAGCGAGTCCTCGGCACGGGCGATCAGCGGCCGCGGGTCCGCCGTCCTCGCCGGCGTCTGACCGGCCTCCGGCGGGTCCTGCGGCACCCCGACGAGCAGCCGCCCGTCGACCCAGGCCGACCAGCCGTTGGAGCAGAGGACCTGCGCCCAGTCGCCGACCCGGTCGAGCAGCTGCACCGGCAGGAACGCGTCCAGCGGATCCGTCGGCAGCGACGGATCGGGCGCCTCCCAGGCGGGCAGCCCGTCGCGGGGCACCACATGCGTCGGCCGGAAGTCCGGGAGGACCGGCGGCAGGGCGGTGGAGGACGGGGCGGGGGCGTCGGGATAGCCCATGGGCGGCCTACTTTCGCATGATCACCGGTTCGTGCCGCCGCAGCAGCCGGGCCACCGCGAAACCGAGGACGACGCAGAGGACCACCAGCATCCCCATGTCGAACAGCCATGCGGCGGCGGTGTGGTCCATCAGCGGATCCGTGGTCTTCTCGTTCGGCGCGACCTTCTCGATGTCGATGGTCGCGCCCATCGCCGCGAACGCCCACCGCGACGGCACCAGCCACGCCATCTGCTCCACCACCGCCGTGCCGTGCACGGTCAGCAGCCCGCCGCAGAACACCACCTGCACGATGGCGATCAGGACGAGCAGCGGCATGGTCACCTCCTCCTTGCGGACCAGGGCGGAGACGAACAGGCCCAGCACCATGGCGGTGAACGACAGCAGCGCCACGGCCAGCGTCAGCTCCAGAAGCGGCGGCATCAGCACGCCCTTGCCGTCCGGCACGTTCAGCGGCACCCCGACCAGGGCGACCAGCGTCAGGACCACCGCCTGCACCACGGTCACCGTGCCGAGGACGACCACCTTCGACATCAGATACGCGGAACGAGACAGGCCGACGGCTCTCTCCCGGCGGTAGATGGTCCGCTCCTTCACCAGCTCCCGCACCGCGTTCGCCGCGCCCGTGAAAGTGCCGCCCACACACAGGATGAGCAGGACGTTCATCGTCGACTCGGGCCCCAGGCTGCCCTCCGACAGCGCCCGCGCCATCGCGCCCATGATGAACGGCAGCGCCACCATCACGATCAGGAAGGTCCGGTCGGCGCTGAGCGCGGCCGCGTACCGGCGGACCAGGGTCCGCAGCTGCGCGCCCCAGCTCTGCGCCTTCGGCGGAGGGGCGGGCGGCGCCGCGGCGCCCTGGGCGCCCTCGGGGAGCTGGGGACGTTCCATCGCGTCCGTGACGTACTGCTGGTGGAGGTGTGAGGTCCGGTACTGGCCGGCCCAGTCGCGGTCACGGTCGGTCTCGAACGACTCGAAGGCCTCCGGCCACTCGTCGAACCCGAAGAATTCGAGGCTGTCGCCGGGCGGCCCGTAGTACGCGATCCGGCCGCCGGGGGCGAGCACGAGCAGCCGGTCGCAGACGTCGAGGCTGAGCACGCTGTGCGTCACGACGATGACCGTGCGGCCGTCGTCCGCGAGCCCGCGCAGCATGTGCATCACGGACCGGTCCATGCCCGGATCGAGGCCCGACGTCGGCTCGTCCAGGAACAGCAGCGACGGCTTCGTCAGCAGTTCCAGCGCCACGCTGACCCGCTTGCGCTGCCCGCCCGACAGACTGTGGATGTGCTGGTCGGCGCGCTGCTCCAGGCCCAGTTCGGTGATCACCTCGTCGACCCGGGCGCGCCGCTCGTCGCGCCCGGTGTCCTCGGGGAAGCGCAGCTCGGCGGCGTACCCGAGGGCCCGGCGCACGGTCAGCTGCACGTGGAGGATGTCGTCCTGCGGGACGAGCCCGATGCGCTGGCGCAGCTCCGCGTAGTCGCGGTACAGGTCGCGGCCGTCGTACAGGACGGTCCCGCGGTCGGCGGGCCGCTGGCCGGTCAGCGCGTTGAGCAGGGTCGACTTGCCCGCGCCGCTCGGGCCCACGACGGCCAGCAGGGTCTTCTGCCCGACCGGGAAGGACACGTCGTCGAGGAGTGTCTTGCGGCCCTGGTCGACGGTGACGGCCAGGTCCTGCACGTCCAGCGAGACCTCGCCGGTGTCGGTGAACTCGACGAGTTTGTCGCCGATCAGACAGAACGCGGAGTGCCCGATGCCGACGATGTCGGCGGGCGTGACGCGGGCACGGACGACGGGACGGCCGTTGAGGTATGTGCCGTTGTGGCTGCCGACGTCGTAGATCCAATACGTGCCGTCGGGGTGCGCGCGCAGTTCGGCGTGGCGGCGGGAGACGACGAGGTCGTCGACCACGAGGTCGTTGTCGGGCCCGCGCCCGATCCGCACGGTGCGGGTCGGCAGCGGCCGGATGGAGGTCGGCTGCCGGAAGGTCCCGGTCGCGGCGGGATGCGAGACGGAGGACGGCCGGGGCGGGACGGCGCCGGCGGGGGCCGGGGCGGGGGCTGGGGCTGGGGCTTCCGCGGGTTCGGCGGCGTACGGCTGCAGGGCCGGGGGAGTCGGCTCGTACGGCTCGGGGGACACCGGCGGGGTGGGCGCGGACGGCTCCGGCGCGTACGGCTCGGCCGCCGGCGGTTCGGGTTGCTCCGTCCGGGGGGTCTCCGGCGTCGGCGGCGGGGGCGGGGCGGGCCGGTGGCCGGAGAGGATCGCGCGGGGGCCGTCGTCCGGATGCCCGAAGCGGATCACCGTCCCGGGCCCGACGTCGCTGGCCGTGCGGACGCGGCGGCCGGCCGCGTACGTGCCGTTCGTGCTGTCCTCGTCCCGCAGCGTCCAGTGGTCGCCCTCCGCACGCAGCAGTGCGTGGTGCCACGACGCCCGGGCGTCGGCCAGCACGATGTCGCTGGTGGGGTCGCGCCCGATGCGGTACTCCCGGCTGGGACTCATCACAGTCGCGTCCCCGTCGATCTCGAGGACCAGCTCGGGCGCGACGGGCACGAACGGCCGCTCTCCCATGCGTGAATTTTATCCGCAGGGTCCGGACCGTGCCCGGGAGAGCCGTCCGGCGTCACCGGTATCGTGGGCCGCCGCGCCGGCGGGGACGGGCGCCGGACAGGAGGAGGACACGGTGCCGAAGGGGATCACGGGGCGGCGGCCCCGCACCCGTGCCGCGCTGCTGAAGGCGGCGCTCGAGACCTTCGCCGAGCAGGGCTACCACGCCTCCTCCATCGAGCAGATCTGCGAGGGCGCCGGCTACACCCGCGGCGCCTTCTACTCGAACTTCAGCAGCAAGGACGAGCTGTTCCTCGCGCTGTTCGACGAGCACAGCGAACGCATCGTCTCCCGCCTCGCACAGGCCGTGGACGAGCTGGAGCCCGCGGACTTCACGCTGGAGGGGCTCGCCGCGCTCGCCGCCCGGATCGAGCCGGACGAGCGGGACTGGTACCTGGTCACCACGGAGTTCACGCTGTACGCGATCCGGGACCGGCAGGCCGCGTGGGTGCTGGCCCGGCACGACGCCCGGCTGCGGGCAGAGCTCGCCCGCGGCCTGACGTCCGTACTGCGCCGGGCCGGCCGCGAACTCACCGTGGACGCCGACCGGTTCGCCCGGCTCCTGGTGGCGCTGCGCGAGGGCGGCCTGGCGCAGAGCTACGTCGAGCCGGACGAACTCCCGCCGGGCGCACTGGAGAAGGACTTCCTGCCCCCGCTGCTCGCCGCCCTGACCGTCCCGGCCGCCGGCGTCAGTCGAACAGATCCGGATCGGACGCCGTGATCTGATCCCACAGCGGCTGCGCCTGGAACCAGCCCGCGAGGTGGCCGCCGAGCTGGCCCCGGGTCACCAGCGCCGTCTCCCGGTCGATGAGCTGCGGCGTACCGGCGGCCATCGCCAGCAACTGGGCCTGGCAGGAACGCTCCATGGTGACGAACCACCAGACGGCCTCGGCTACGGAGTGACCGACCGTCAGCAGCCCGTGGTTCTTGAGGATGACCGCCTTGTACGGGCCGAGCGCCTTGGCGACCCGCGCGCCCTCGTCCCGCTCGTTGACGACACCGCGGTAGTCGTCGTAGATCCCGTGGTCCTCGAAGAACGCGCAGGCGTCCTGGGTGATCGGGTCCAGCGGTATGCCGAGGCTGGAGAACGCCTTGCCGTGCAGGGAGTGCGAGTGCGCGGCGGCTACCGCGTCCGGCCGGGCGGCGTGCACCTGGGAGTGGATGACGAACGCGGCCCGGTTCACCGGCCGGCGGCCCTCCAGGACGTTGCCCTCGTGGTCGACGAGGATCAGGTCCGAGGCCTTGATCTGGCCGAAGGCCATCCCGAAGGGATTGACCCAGAAGGCGTCGGGGTTCCCCAGGTCGCGCACCGTGATGTGCCCCGCGACCCCCTCGGAGAACCCGAACCGCCCGAACAGCCGGAAACCGGCGGCCAGTTGCTCCTTGCGGTACGTCCGTTCCGCCTCGACGCTCTCGAACGTCGGAGGCAGCGGCAGCGTGACCCCCTCCGGAAGGGGGCCGACGGCGGCGGCGAGTGCGGCGGGCACGGTGCTCATGGGCGCTCCAGAGGGCGGGGGCGAGGGGCACGGCGTGCCAGAAGATACAGACCTGTATCCGTTACGACAATGGCTCGCGTGCCCCGGCGTACCCTCTCCGGGGGGCTTCAGCGGGGCGGCACCGGGTGCAGCAGTCGGTACGCGTCGCGCAGAAGGTCGGGGGCGAGCCGACGGTGCACCGCGGCCAGCGGCGCCCAGATGCGGGCCGCGACCGGACGGTCGTACCGCACGGCCGTCGCCAGGGACACCCGGTCACCGTCCACGCCGACCACGAGACTTCCGGTCAGCATCCAGGACCGGGCCTCGAGCCGGATCGACCCGTCGCGACGCTCCACGACCCGCCATCCGGCCACGACGTCCGATGACGGACTCCGGCGCAGCCGGAGCCCCAGCAGCACTCGCCAGACGAACTGGCCCTGGAGACCCGCGACTTCCTCGAACAGCGCGCGAGCCCACTGCTCCGGCGTGCTCTGCGAGGCTCCGGGCGCGGTGAGGGTGAAGAGGTCGGCGTACCCGGACCCGACGGGGGCGAGCGTACGTATCTCGGCGGGGATGTCGTGCAGTTGACGGACCGTAGGATTCGACGTCGTCCCCGACGCCGGCGTGACGTTCTCAGCGACGGCACCGCCCGCCCGCCATTCCCGCCGGATCATGCGCATCAGCGCGGGATACACGATCAGGAGGCGGAAGGGGGCGACAGTCGCCATGTAGACGCGGCCGAGCAGGCCGTTCGGCTTCACGAGGACGGTCATCTCGCCGCGATGGCCGCCGCTTCCGTCGGGGACCCAGCCGAGGTGCAGCACCGTGTGCACGGTGCGGTTGGCGCTCTCGGCGGCCCACTCCGTCTCGGTCAGGTAGACGGAGGTGAAGGGCAGCGAAGGCATGTCGGGACCGTGGGGGCTCTCGCGCAGACTCCGCGGCAGGCGCGTACGGAGCGACGGCACCCGCGAGCCGAGACCCTCTCCGCTCCGGTCCAGACCCAGGACGCGGCCCAGCCGCATGCGCAACGCGAACAGCAGGCCGGCGATGCCGGAGAAGGGGTTGGGGCCGTCGTCCCGGGTGAACCAGTCCACCAGCAGGGGAAAGTCGTCCGGGCCTCCGGGGGTGGGCAGGGCCCACACGTCCTCGACGCGGAAGTCCGGGGCGACCTCGTGCGCGCGCCACGGGCGCGACCGGTATGCGGTCGGGGCGATCCTCATGAGCGGTTCTCCGTACGGTCGGCGCTGTCGGGGTGGAGCCCGAGCACGCCGACGGCGGCGCGCTCGGCGAGCAGTTCGTCCTCCGGCGCCCGGCCCACCAGCGCGGCGACTGTTCCTTCGAGGGCGCCGACGAAGGCGAGTGCGAGCGTGTCGGCCGGCGGGCCGGGCGGGATCGCCCCCGTCGCGCGCCCGGCCTCGACGAGCCGGCGGCAGTCGGCGACCAGCGCGGCGTACGCCTCCTCCACGGCGCGTCCCACGGGGTGGTCCTGTCCGCCGAGCTCCAGCCGCAGCGCCATCGCCATGCGGGCGATGTCGCGCCGGCAGAAGACGGCATGGCCGCGCGCCATGGCCAACAGAGCCGCGACGGGCTCCGGTTCACGCTCGACGAGGACGCCCACCTCCTCCTCCCAGGTGGCCAGCACCCACTCGAGAGCGGCCAGGGTCAACTCCTGCTTGTCCTTGAACTGGTGGTAGAGGGCGCCCCGGGTGTACCCGGCGGAGCGGGCCACCTGCTCCAGTACGAGGTTCCCGTAGCCGTACCGGGACAGGCCGCGGGCGGCGGACTCCAGCAACGCGGCACGGCTCTGGGCCCTGCGCTCGGCCTGTCCGGAGCGACGGGGCGCGGAGCCGGCCCCGTCGGCGGACGTCTGCTCTTTACGTACATGCATGTATGTATGTTAACCGAACGGGGGCATGTCAGGTGTCGGTGGAGGAGACACCGCGATCGGGTGCGCTCATGTCACCCGTGGCGGGGGTGCCCTCGGCGAGCCCGTAGCGCAGGTACACGGTGCCCTGCGGACTTGCCACCGGGGGTGCGAGCAGCGTGACGTTGGTGGGCACCGTGCCGTCGTCGAACACCCTCTTCCCGACGCCGAGCGTGATCGGGTGCAGCCAGAGGTCGAGCCGGTCGAAGAGCTTCTCGCGCAGGAGGGTCTGCACGAGGTTCAGGCTCCCGACGACCTTCACGTTCTCGTGCCGGTCACGGATCTCGCGCACCGCGCCGGCCAGGTCCGGGCCGAGCTGCGTGGACCCGGCCCACGAGAGTTCGGGCGTACCGCGAGACGCCACGTACTTCGGGATGCTGTTGAAGAGCCTGGCGATCTCGTTGTCCTGGCCTCCTTCCTGGTGCGGCCAGTAGGAGGCGAAGATGTCGTACGTCCGTCGGCCGAGAAGGAGCGCGTCCGTCCCTTCGTACGCGGCGGCGATCTGCGCCCCGGCGACCTCGTCCAGCAGAGGCGCCTGCCAGCCGCCGAACGGGAACCCTGCCGGATCCTCGTCGGGGCCTCCTGGCGCCTGCGCGACGAGATCGAGGGTCGCGAACATCTCGATGCGGATGAGGCCCATGACGTACTCCCGATGAGTCGGCTGCTCCGTGTCGGTTACCCGTCAAGAGATAGACCCGCCGGTGCCCCCGGACTCATCGCCGCGCCGGGCCGACCGGTTCAGCGGACAGCGTTTCGGCCTCCTGGCGGAGGAGCCGGGGGCGGGACTCCGAAACGTCACGCCTCGCCGGCCCGGTGGCGCTCCGGTGCCCCGAAGCGGGCCAGGCAGTGCCAGACCTTCTTCACGTCCTGCCGGTCGTACCGTCCGGACTCGGCCGCCTCCTGCACGATGCGTGCGTCCAGGACCCCGTCGACCGCGAGCGCGGCGCCCAGTTCCACGTAGCGCGGGCCCCGGTAGTCCGGGTGCCGGCGGAGTTCCTCGACGGTGAGCCGGAAACCGCCGTGCCATTCGACGGGGCAGGGAAGCCGCCGGGCCGCGGCCTCGACCTCGGTGCCGCGGTGGCTCGGGTCCAGGACCAGGGCCTCCACGTGGCGGGCGAGTTCGACCGGGCCGTGGATCTGCGCCTCGATGTAGTCGTCGAGCGGGTCGGCGTCGTCCGCGTCGGCGAGCGCGACCAGCGCCATGCGGCCGGCCACGCCGAAGTGGGCGGGCTCCAGCCAGCTGTCCGGGTAGCAGAAGGTCCCGCGGGGGAGGGCGTCGGCGGACAGTCGCAGATGCGCCGAGCCGAACCGCGGGGCGGCCCCGAAGGGGCGGCGGCGGTGGTTCAGCGCGCCGTACACGGGACGCTCGTGCGCCGGGGCCCCGTCGTACGCCCCTCCGAAGATCCGGCTCTCCCAGCGCCACCGGTCCCCGCCCGGCCGTGCGGTGAGCCCGCCGTTGCTGGTTCCGGTCACGAACTGCGAGCGATAGACGCCGTCCTGGGCGAGCCGGTCGAGGAAATGCGGATGGAAGTTGAGGGTCACGCGGAGCGAGGGATCGAGCGGCGTGCCGGAGGACCGGGCGGCGACGTGGGCGAGGGCGGTGCGCGAGCGGGAGGGGACGGTCATCGGCGCAGTGTTGCGGACGGAGGAGGCTTGCGGCACGCGAGTATCGCTGACTAGGTTCACGGGGAAAGCGCTTGCTGTCACCACTTTCTGCTGAAAGGAAGTCCACGGCGTGCCGACGACAGACGGTGTCCTCGTCTACACCCGCACCGCGGGATACCGCCACGACTCCATCCCGGCCGGCGCGGCCGCGCTCTGCGAGCTGGCGTCCGGACTGGGCCTCGGGGCCGAGACGACGGAGGACCCGGAGGCGCTCACCACCGACCGCCTGGACCGCTGCGCCACGGTCGTCCTCCTCTCGACCACCGGCGAGGTCCTCACGGACCCCTCCCGCGCCGCCCTGGAGTCCTACGTACGGGCGGGCGGCGGCCTCCTCGCCGTCCACGCGGCCGCCAACGCCGAGCCCGACTGGCCTTTCTACGGCGCCCTGTTGGGCACCCGCTTCGCCGGCCACCCCCCGCTCCAGGCCGGAATCGTCCACGTGGAGGACGGGCGGCACCTAGCGACGGAACCCCTGCCGCGGAAATGGCACTGGACGGACGAGTGGTACGACTTCACCACCCACCCCCGCCGCCCCGACGTCCACGTCCTCCTGCGCGCCGACGAGTCCACGTACGAGGGCGGCGGCCACGGCGCGGACCACCCCCTGGCCTGGTGCCACGAGAACATGGGCGGCCGCTTCCTCTTCACGGCACTGGGCCACACGGCGGAGTCGTACGCACATCCCGCCTTCCGTGCCCACCTGGCGGGCGCGCTGGCCTGGACGACGAACAACCGGGGGCGCGGCGCCTACACTTCCGGCCATGGCATGCCGCATCAGTGAACTGATCCTCGACTGTGCCGACCCCGAACGGCTCGCCGCGTTCTGGAGCGAGGTCCTGGGCTACGTCGAACTGGGCCGGGAGGACGACGGAAGCATCGAGATCGGCCCGCCCGACGCCGGGTTCGGCGGTCCGCAGCCCACCCTCGTCCTCAGCCCCAGCACCGACCCCCGCCCCGGCAAGCTCCCCCTGCACATCGACGTCAACCCCACCGATCGCGACCAGGACGCCGAACTGCAGCGCCTCCTCGCCCTCGGCGCCACGCCCGCCGACGTCGGCCAGACCGGCAACGAGAACTGGCACGTCCTGGCCGACCCGGAGGGCAACGTGTTCTGCCTCCTCCACAGAAGGCTCCCGCCCCTCTGAGCGGGTGCGTGGTCACTGACCGGGATACGGCCCGTATCCCGGTCCGGGGTACTGCGGCGGCGGGACGTACGGGTGCGCGCGCTGTCCTGCCATCGGGTCGAACCAGACGTTCGAACGGCGCAGGAGCAGCAGCACGAAGACCGTGACGTACCCGAGGACCGCGAGAGCCGTCGTCAGGTAGGCGGCCTGGTACGACCATGCGGGGTAGATCTCGGTGATGCTGGGGAACGCGTCCTTGTACTGCCCCCCGCCCATGCTCTCCTTCAGCCGCTGCGACTGCTCCCCGATCCGGCTCATGGTGGCCTGCGTGGTCGCCGTCAGCAGGCCGCGGCCCGTGGCCAGCGCGGCGAACAGCGCGGTGGCGACGAGTGCCATGACGCGCGCTCGTGGGCGGGGCAGCCGGATCGCGATCGCCAGGCCGATCAGGAGCGCCGCGACCGCCGCCAGGGCCACGACCACGAGGACGGTCGGCCCCGCGGTGGTGTCCGGGAGCTCGGGGAAGGCCACGTCGATGCCGTACGGGGCGGTCTGCTTCTCCATGGTCCGCTTGTAGTCGTCGTACCAGCCCAGGATGGCCTGGTACGTGCGGATCTCCATGACGGCGGCCACGAGGGTGACGGTCGCGACGCCCACCAGGACGGCCATGGCCATGGTGACGGTGACCGGCCGGCGTGCGGCGACCTGGGGGTGCGGGAGGTAGGGCGGTGGGGGCGGGGTGCCGGGCGGGAGCGGCGGATAGCCGGGAGGCGGGGGCATGTTCGCCGGAGGCGGGGGCACGTTGGCGGGGGGCTGCGGCTGGAGGCCGAAGGGCGGGGGAGTCGGGGGCGGCGCGAAAGCGGGACGCACGCTCTGCCGGGCCGATATCGCGGCCCGGAAGTACCCGTGGGAAGCCGGCAGCGCCAGCAGCGTGACCGAGGCGAGCGTCAGGAGCAGCATCCCGGCGGACACGAGCCGGGTCAGGTCGCCGTACCAGGGCACGGAGTCGTAGAAGCCGGCCGCCAGCAGTGCGATGTTGAAGATGACGGCCACCCCGCCGACGACCCAGGTCGTCACTCGGGCCCCCTGCCGTCCCCGCCCGTCGAGCAGGGCCAGCAGCAGACACAGGCCGCCGAACACGATCGTGAACACGGCGAACGCGATCAGACCGTACGCGGCCAGGTCCCCTGCCGTGCTGTCGGCGGCCTCCTCGCTGCGCAGGTGGCGGAACTCGGGGACGGCGAACAGGGTGCCGACCGCGGAGACCAGCGCCAGCGCGGCCACCCCGGCGAACAGGTAGCTCGCCGCGAACACGGCGCCCGGAGGCTTCGGAGCGGCCGGCGGCGCCAGTGGCGTGTGCACGCTCGTCGTGGTCACAGGCCGGCCCCCGTCGCCGAGTCGGTCCTGCGGCGCCACCACAGCGCTCCGCCCGTCACGAGCCAGGCCGCGAGCGGCACCGCCCCCAGGACGTAGAACAGCGGTTTCGACGTCGCCGGTTCGGGGCTGGCGAAGGCCTCGTCCGTGGGTACGGCCGTGGTCTGACCGCCGAGCCACACGTCGGACCCCTCGCCGCTCGGCGCGTCCAGCGCGTTGCGCGCCGTGGCACTGAGCGCGGGGTGGTCCTTGGCGAACTTGGCGGCGCTCAGCCGGTTCTGGTTGATCCGGGTGAAGTCCACCCCGCCGTAGACGTAGGTGTTCGTATAGATGATGTTGCCCTTGGTGGTGGTGCGCTTCACCTTGAACTCGCCGTTCTTGTACGACTGGACGTAACGGTCGAAGACGTCACGGGGAGTCCACTTCTCGTTGGAGGCCCAGCGGCTGATGTCGCCCTTGCCGATGAGGTCCGAGTACGCGGTGTGCTTGGTGGTGCTGCGCTTGCGGAACCATTCGGCGGCGACCCGGCTGGCGTAGACCCGGCGCAGATCGGCGTACTCGGGCGCGGTGTTCACCGCGTTCTGGACCTGCGGCAGGATCGTCGAGCGGTACAGCGCCGTGTTGTGCTGGGTGCTGGCCTCGTCCTGCTGTCCGCAGCCTGTGTTGCCGCCGACGCCCGGGGTCTTGATGACCTCCGACTCCATCTTCACCTGCAGCGGTGCGTCCAGGATGTACAGCTCGTCGCCGGTCTCGCGGACGGTGGCCGTGCCGGGCACGATCCACTGCCGCATGGAGACGCACTTGGTCTCGCCGCGCAGCGAGTCCCAGAACTTCTGGCCGCCCGGCTTGTTCGGGTGGATGAACTTCGCCACCGACTTCTTCATCGCCAGGTCGGCCTCCAGCAGCACCCGCCCGGCGTCGGTCCTGCCGAACTTCTCGTCGATGATCCGCTCGGGCTCGTCCGGGTTGAGGTTGACGGTGAACGCGGACGGCGGCAGCTCCAGCCAGACGAAGAACGAGTCCGAGGCGAGCTGCGCCGCCTTCCGGCCGCCGAAGGACTCCTCGTCGGCCGGCAGGGCATCGGCCTTGAACGCGTACTGCACGCCGGAGCCCTTGTGGTAGGTGTCGGAGACGTAACGCAGCTCCAGCGTCGAGAAGTCGACGCCGCCCAGGTCCTCGGCCAGCTCAGGGTGGCCGGATTCCGCGGCGAGTTGCCGGTCGATATCGCGCAGTTCGGCGGCCTCCTCCCGGGTGTCCCCGGAGTCGCCGATCTCCGCCGGCGCCGCGGCCGGAGCCTGATACTGGTCGGGCGCGCGCAGGGTGTCGTCGGCGGAGGCGCCGCCCTGGGGACCGCCGGCCTGCGGCCCGCCGTTGGGGGTGCCGCCGCCGTCGGGCCCGTTGCCGTCGGGCCCGCCGTCGTCCTTACGGGGCTTGAACTTCTGGTCGTTCGGATCGTGCGGCGGACCGCCCGGGTTGATCACCTTCTTCTGGGCCGGCACCACGACATAGTCGATGCCGGCCTCCTCGAGCAGCCTCTTGGCCTCTTTGGTCGGCGGTACGGCGAAGATGTACACCAGCCGCCGGGGGTTGTCCTTCCCCCGCTCGGCCTCGATGAACGCCTTGTCGCGCGCCAGTTCCTTCGCGTCGATGCCCTTGCCGGACTTGAGCTCGTAGTACAGGCCGAGTTCCACGTTGGCCAAGTCGTAGTAGCGGTTCACCTCAGGGACGTGCAGCTCCGTCTGCCAGCCGTGGTTCGCACCGAGCTTGAGCCGCTCCACGATGTGTTGGACGAAGGCCTTGCCCTGGTAGTCGTTGCCCTGATTCGAAACGTACGGCCCGAGCCACTTGTTCCAGGGCGCCTCGATCGGCGGCTTGCCCACGGGATTCTTGCGGTACTTGTTCAGATCCTTGGCCTTTTTCCGCAGGTAGTCCTGCCGCGCTTTCAGGGCGTGCTGCCAGAACCCCGAAGTCTTGGCCCTCTTGTCGAGCAGCGCCGCCGCCACTTCGTGGGCCTTCGGCTCCGCGCGGCCACGCAGCCACTCGGCGGGGTTCAGGTACTCGTACGTCTGCTTCGGGCCGAACGGGCCCGGACGCGACCCGCCCGGCAGGGTCTCCGGATCCGGCGCGGGCCCGTCGAAGCTGGGCAGCGGCACCGGCTTCGGCGCGGCCACTCCCGGGACCGCCAAGCCGAGCGGCCCGCACAGCGCCGCCAGCGTCACCGCGACCAATAACGTTCGGACCCGACGGCGTCCGTTCACGACCAACTCCCCCTGCAGGCAACGGCGATGACCAACCTATTGCCACATGCCCACTGGGAGACAGGATCAAGTGAGCCGATCGTAGGCGTGACGAAGCACACCCGGACCGCGGTCGGCGAGCGCGACCTGGATCAGCAGGAACGGCACGGCCACCGTCCCGTCAGGGATCAGCTGGTCCAGGAAGGGACGCCCGACGAACATGTTGTCCCCGTCGGGCTCACCGGGGACGTAGCACCACTGCGCGCGCATCGCCGGCCGCAGCACCTCGCCGAGGTACCACGAGGCCCCCTCGGCGAACTCGTGGTGCGCCGCCAACTCGTCCGGTCCGGCCACCCGTTGGCGCGCCGCCGCCTCGAGTTCGTCCAACGACCCCTGGCTGAAGTCCCAGAGCTCCGGCCGCTCCGCGTACGTGGCGAGCCAGGCCGGCAGGCCTGCCGCGCGCTCCGCCAGCCACGCGTCCAGATACGGCCAGTCGAAGGTGGCCGTCGGGTCCTCATCGAGGCCCGGGGTCGGCTGCTTGACCGGCGTCCATCCGGGTACGGCGGCCTGCTTCTCGGCGACCGCCCGCTCCAGTTCCCGCAGACCGCGGCCGAACTCGTCGCCGTCACGGCGCAGTCGGGCCTCTTCGACCAGCTCCGCCGGGCAGACCGGCGGCAGGCCCAGCTCCGGGTCCGGCGTCACGACCGGCAGACCCCGCCGCTCGTCCCAGGTCCAGCTCCCGCCCGCCGCCGACAGCAGGGACTCGCCGAGGAATCCGGCGACCCGCTCCAGGAAATCCGTCCCGGGGGCGGTCCTGGCCAGCAGCTCCGCCTCCAGGCGGGCCAGCGCCGCCGGTGAGCGGTCCATCAGCGTCACTGCGCCCGCCGGCAGTTCGAAGTCCACCAGCCCGGCCAGCCGGGGCTGCATGTACTCCAGCCAGTCCTCCAACGGATCCACGGCCCACTCCCGCCAGTCGCCCCGCGGGGCTCCGCGGGTTTCCGCGCCCATCGTCCGCCGCGGGCACCGGCCCGCGCAACGACCCTCCCGCGAAGGTCCCTCAGGCGTCGACGCCCGGCCGGGCGTCGGGCAGTTCGGCCCGCAGGCGGGCCAGGAACGCGCGGGCCGCCGGGCCCGCCGGCCCGCCGTCCCGGTGGGCCAGGGCGATACGGCCGCGCAGCGCCGGGCGGACCAGGGGCAGGACGCGCAGCCCCGCCGGCGCCGGCTCCCCGCCCCACGGCAGCACCGCCACGCCCAGGCCGCGCACCGCGAGCTGCTGAACCAGCTGCGGAGCCGCCGCCTCGAACGCCACCCGCGGCGCGAAGCCCGCCTGTGCACAGGCCCGTTCGAGCACCGTGCGGACGCCCGTACCGCGCGGCAGACAGATCAGCGCGCGGTCCGCCAGCTCCGCCAGGGCCACCTCGTCCCGCCCCGCCAGCGGATCGCCGTCCCTGACCGCGGCCACCAGGGGCTCGTCGACGACCACCCGATACGCGAGCCCCGGCGGCGGTTCCGCGTCCGCCGTGCCGAGCAGCGCCAGATCGAGCTCCCCGGACAGCAGGGCCGCCCGCATCCGCTCCGACGAGTCCTCCGTCAGCGAGACCTCCACCCCTGGGTGGGCGTCCCTGAACTCCGCGAGCAGCGCGGGCAGTTCGAAGGCGTGACCGGCCACGCCCGACACGATCCCGAGAGTGACCCGGCCCCGCAGCAGCCCGGTGTACTCGTCCACCGCCTGCCGCGCCCCCGCCACGGCCGCCAGGGCGGCTCGCGCGTACGGGAGCACCGCCCGCCCGACCTCCGTCGGTGTCACCGTCCGCCCGGACCGGTCGAGCAGTGGCTGCCCGAGGTCCCGTTCCAGCTGCCGGATCTGCGCGCTCAGCCCCGGCTGGGACAGGTGCAGCCGGGCGGCGGCCCGCGTGAAGCCGCCCTCCTCGACCACCGTGACGAAGTACTGGAGACGTCGCAGTTCCATAACCGGTGATTCTAGGTGCGAGCACATGCAGTTCTTGGACTTATGGAGCCCTCCGCCCGCACGCTGATCCCATGAGTGATGTCCCGGCCCCCGCCCCGTCCGCTCCCGTCCCGCCCGCTCCCACCCCGTCCGCCACCGCCCTCCGGGCCATGATCGCCGCCGAGCGCCGCGAGCTGGCCGACCTCCTCGACGGCCTGGACGAAGCCCAGTGGCAGGCCCCGAGCCTCTGCGCCGGCTGGCGGGTCCGCGAGGTGGCCGCCCACATGTCCATGGGCTTCCGGCTCTCGCTCCCCGCGACGCTCGTCGAGCTCGCCCGGGCCCGCGGCAGCCTGCACCGGATGACCGACCGCGTCGCCCGCCGCGACGCCGCCGCCCACTCCACCGCCCGGCTCGCCGCGTTCCTCCGGGACAACGCCGACCACCCCTGGAAGCCGCCCGTGGGCGGACTCGCCGGGGCCCTCGGCCACGACGTCGTGCACGGCCTCGACATCGCCGTCGCCCTCGGCCACGGGCGCCGGGTCCCCGCGGACCGGCTGCGCGTGCTGCTGGACGCGGTCCGCCCCAGCGGCCTGCGGTTCTTCGGGGCCGAGCTCGACGGCGTACGGCTGGAGGCCGACGACCTCGACTGGTCGTACGGCACCGGCGGCGCCCTGCACGGCTCGGCGCAGGACCTGCTGCTCCTCGCGTACGGGCGCAGGCTCCCCGCCGGGCGGCTGCGCGGCGCGGCGAGCGAGCGGTTCACGTCGGCCTGACGGGCCTCGCGCGTTCCATCGGCCCTCTCCCGATTGCGGCCGCCCCGCGACCGGGGGAGGGTCGGAGCGTCGAGTCGGCAGAGGAGACGCCATGCCCATCGCCACCGTGAACCCCGCCACGGGCGAGACCGTGCGGACGTACCAGCCGCACCCGCCCGAGGAGGTGGAACGGCGGATCGCGGCCGCCCACGCGACGTTCCTGACCTACCGCGCCGCCCCCTTCGACGAGCGCGCCCGCCTCATGCGCCGCGCCGCCGACCTGCTCGACGAGGACCGTGACGACATCGCCCGCACGATGACCGTCGAGATGGGCAAGACGCTCGTCGCCGCCCGGGCCGAGGCCGCGAAGTGCGCCAAGGCCATGCGCTGGTACGCCGACCACGCCGAGCGGCTGCTCGCCGACGAGCGGCCCGCCGACGCCGACGTCCAGGACTCCGGCGCCGACTCCGCCCGTGTCGTGTACCGGCCCCTCGGGCCCGTCCTCGCCGTCATGCCGTGGAACTTCCCGCTCTGGCAGGTCATCCGCTTTGCCGCGCCGGCGCTGATGGCCGGCAACACGGGACTGCTCAAGCACGCCTCGAACGTTCCCCAGACCGCCCTCTACCTGGGCGAACTGTTCCACCGCTCGGGCTTCCCCGAGGGCTGCTTCCAGACCCTGCTGATCGGCTCCGGCGAGGTGGAGCGGGTGCTCCGCGACCCGCGCGTCGCCGCGGCGACGCTCACCGGCAGCGAGCCCGCCGGACGGTCGGTGGCCGCCATCGCGGGCGACGAGGTGAAGAAGACCGTCCTGGAACTCGGCGGCTCCGACCCGTACGTCGTCATGGCGTCGGCCGACCTGCGGCGCGCCGCGGCCACCGCCGTCACCGCCCGCGTCCAGAACAACGGCCAGTCCTGCATCGCCGCCAAGCGGTTCATCGTCCACGCCGACGCCTACGACTCCTTCGCCGAGGACTTCAGCGGCCGCATGGCGGCGCTCGTCGTCGGCGACCCGCTCGCCGACGGCACCGACGTCGGCCCGCTCGCCACCGAACAGGGCCGCCGCGACCTCGAGGAACTCGTCGACGACGCGGTGGCCAAGGGTGCGCAGGTGCTGTGCGGTGGGGGCCGGCCGGAAGACCTGCGGGCGGGCTGGTACTACCGGCCGACCGTGCTCGCCGGGATCACGCCCGAGATGCGGATCCACCGCGAGGAGGCCTTCGGCCCGGTCGCCACGCTGTACCGCGTCGCCGACCTCGACGAGGCCGTGGCGGTCGCCAACGACTCGCCGTTCGGGCTGAGTTCGAACGTCTGGACCCGCGACTCCGCCGAGGTCGACCGCTTCGTGCGGGACCTCCAGGCCGGCGGTGTCTTCGTCAACGGCATGACCGCCTCCCACCCCGCGCTCCCCTTCGGCGGCGTCAAGCGCTCCGGGTACGGGAGGGAGCTCTCCGGCCACGGGATCAAGGAGTTCTGCAACATGACGACGGTGTGGCAGCGCCGGTCGCGCGACTGACCCGGCGACGGCCGGCCGGTCCGCGGGTCCTCAGACGCCCGCCGGTCCGCGGGTCCCCCTCGGGTGCCTGCCGGTCCGCGGTTCCTTCAGGTGCCTGCCGGTCCGCGGGTCCTCAGACGCCCGCCGGCGCCTCCCGCGTCCGCGTCCACTCCAGGACCTGGTCCGCCGACCAGGTGTTGATCACGCGCTCCGCCGGCACCCCGCACTCCTCCGCCCGCGCGCACCCGAGGATCTGCCACTCCAGCTGACCGGGCGCGTGGGCGTCGGTGTCCACGGCGAACCACACGCCCGCCGCGACGGCCTGCCTCAGCAGCCGGCGCGGCGGGTCGAGCCGCTCCGGGCGGCTGTTGATCTCCACCGCGGCTCCCGACTCCGCGCAGGCCGCGAAGATCTCCTCCGCGTCGAACTCCGACTCCGGCCGCCCCTGCCCCGTCACCAGCCGTCCCGTGCAGTGCCCCAACACGTCGAGCAGCGGGTTGCGCACCGCCTTCACCATCCGCCGGGTCATCGCCGGCGCCTCCATCCGCAGCTTCGAGTGCACCGAGCCGACCACCACGTCCAGCCGGTCCAGCAGCTCGGGCTCCTGGTCCAGCTCGCCGTCCGGCAGGATGTCGCACTCGATCCCGGTCAGCAGCCGGAACGGCGCCCAGTTCTCGTTGAGTTCCGCCACCACGTCGAGCTGCTCGCGCAGCCGCTCCGCCGACAGCCCGCGCGCCACCGTCAGCCGCGGCGAGTGGTCGGTCAGCACCGCCCAGTCATGGCCCAGCTTCACCGCCGTACGTCCCATCAGCTCGATCGACGCACCGCCGTCGGACCAGTCCGAGTGCAGATGGCAGTCGCCGCGCAGCGCCGCCCGTAGCGTCTCGCCGCCGACCGTCGACTCCGCCACGTCGAACGAGTCCGCCAACTGCTGTTCGAGCCTGGCCAGATACTCCGGCACCTGCCCCGCCAGCGCCTCCCGCACCACCGCCGCCGTCTTCGGCCCGAGCCCCTTGACCTTCTCCAACGTCCCTGTGGCTGCCCGGCGTTCCGCCTCGCCCGGTTCCATCGCCTCCACCACGGCCTGCGCGGTGCGGAACGCCCGTACGCGGTACGTGGGTTCCTGCGCCCGCTCCAGCAGGTACGCGATCCGGTTCAGCGCGGCCACCGGGTCCATGAGGGGTCCTTTCGTTCGAGCGGTCCGTGGGACGCGAGGCGCCGCGCCCGGGGCCCTCACGTCACGTCGCGCCGGCGCCCGTACCGACCGCCGCCCCGGCCCCCGAGCCCGCCGACGGGCCGAACTCGCACCACACCGCCTTGCCCTCGCCGCGCGGCTCCACGCCCCACCGGTCCGACAGCGCGTCGAGCAGCAGCAGCCCCCGCCCCGAGGTCGCCGCCTCGCCCGGAGTACGCCGCCGGGGCCAGGCGCTGGAACGGTCCTGCACCGTCAGCCGGACCCGGCGCACCGGCTCCGGCATCACTTCCAGAGTCAGCACCGCGCCGCCCTCCGTGTGCAGGAGCACGTTCACCAGCATCTCGCCGGTGAGCAGGGCGGCGTCGTCGGCGAGATCGCCCATGTCCCAGTCGCGCAGCGCCTGCCCCACCGCCGCCCGCGCGTCCGAAAGACCCTGCGGATCGGCCTGGTGGATGTACTGGTGGATCCGCGGCGCACGCGGCGTGCCCGGGTCCGGGCTGCGGCGCAGCACCAGCAGCGCCACGTCGTCGCCCGGGCCCCACCGCTCCCACAGCTGCTCCGACAGATGGTCGGCGAGCGCCTCCGCCTGCGGCGGACCGCTGCTGACCGCCGCCGACAGCGCCTCCATGCCCGACTCGATGTCCGAGCCCGGCTGCTCGACCAGCCCGTCCGTGTACAGCACCAGCGTCTCGCCCGGCACCAGGTCGAGCCGGGTCTCCGGGAACTCCTCCTCGCCGAACACCGACGCGAGCCCGAGCGGCAGCCCGCCGCGCAGCTTCGGCCGGCCCACCCGGCCGTCGGTGTGCCGGATCAGCGGGCCCAGGTGCCCGGCCCGCACCGCCCGCACCGTCCCGGTGGCCAGGTCGACCTGCGCGTACGTGCAGGTGGCGAAGCGGTTCGTGTCCAGCTCGGCGAGAAACCGGGAGGCCCGGGCCAGTACCGTCGCCGGGGCGTGGCCCTCGCCCGCGTACGCCCGCAGCGCGATCCTCAGCTGGCCCATGATGGCGGCGGCGTGCGTGTCGTGCCCTTGCACGTCGCCGACGACCACGCCGACCCGCCCGCGCGGCAGCGAGATCACGTCGTACCAGTCGCCGCCGACCTGCCGTCCGCTCCACGCCGCGTGGTAGCGGACCGCGATCTCGCCGCCCGTGATCGCCGGGATCCGGCGCGGCAGCATGGTCTCCTGCAGGCCAGTGGCCAGTTCCCGCTCCTCGTCGAAGAGCAGCGCCCGCTGCAGCGACTGGGCGACGATCGCGGCCAGGCCGAGACTGAGGTTGCGCTCGTCCGCGTTGAACGCCGTGCGCCCCCGGTAGAAGAGCGCCATCCCGCCGAGCGAGCGCGCCTGTGCGACGAGCGGCAGATACGCGGCGGCGCGGAACCGCAGCCGCTCCAGATACGGGGCCAGCTGCGGGAAGTCCCGCCCCAGGGAGGGCAGGGAGGTGACGAACCGGGGCCGCCCGCTCAGCACGGTCTCCGCCAGCGGCAGCCCGCGGTCGAGCCGGCGGCTGCGGAAGTCGTTCAGGACCTCCAGGGACTCTCCGCTCAGCGCGATGATGTTCAGCACGCCGTTCTCCACCAGGCCGAGCGCCAGGCCGTCCGCGCCGAGCCGGGCCAGCCCGCCGGGGCCGGTCAGCGCGGCCGTCACGTCGTCGACGGTCACGGCGCGGGACAGCGCGTGGGTGGTGCGCTCGACGATGCTGGTCTGCACCTCGCGTCGCTTCTCGAGCTCCAGTACGAACGCGGAGTGGGTGACCTCGGCGGTAGCGTCCCGCACGATGCCGACGATCCGGTGCGCCATGCCCTGCGCGTCGCGCAGGATACGCGCCTGGACATGCGTCCACTGGTGGGTGCCGTCGCTGCGCTCGGTGCGGAAATGCGCGCTGTAGGACGTGCTGCCGCTGATGATCGCCTCGCGGATGATCCCCTCCAGGCGGGCCCGCTCGTCGGTGTCGAGCGCGGTCACCACGGAGGCGGGCCGGGAGTCGAACGTCGCCGGATCCAGGCCGAACACCAGCAGGCCGGCCTCGTCGACGTCGATGGTCCCGGCCGTGAGATCCCAGTCGAAACTGCCCGTGCGGTTCATCGCGAGCCGCTCGGTGGGGCCGATCTCGCCGTTGAGCGGCCCGTCCGGCGCCGGGCGCGGGGGCGAGCCGGCAGACGGACGCCGGTCGTGTTCGGTCATCCCACTCATTGTCGAACCGGCGGCCCGGGAACGCCATGGCGATGCGCACCCTGTCCGCCCCGGACCGTGACCGGATTGCTCCGAACGGACGCAACGGGGGTGCACGGCGGGGCACGGGGGGTGCATGGGGGCGCGGGGTCGGGGTGGGGAGTGCGGGGCCTGCCCGGGACACGCAGGCCTGCCGGGGACAATGGGGCGGTGAATCCCTCGTACCGCATCCTCGGCCCCACCCGCGCGCTCGGACCGGACGGGGCCGAGCTGCCGCTCGGCGGCGGCCGGCTCCGTGCGCTGGTCGCCGCACTGGCGGCGGCGGGCGGGCGGGTCGTCGACGTGGCGGGGCTGGTGGCCGACGTCTGGGGCGAGGACGACACGCCGGCGGCCGAGCGGACGCCTGCGGTGCAGGCCCTGGTCGGACGGGCGCGGCGGCTGCTGGGCCGCGACGCGGTGCTCTCCGTCCCCGGCGGGTACCGGCTCGCGGTGGAGCGCGACGACGTCGACCTGTACCGCTTCGAGCGGCTCGCCGAGGAGGGCGCGGCCGCCCTGCGGGCCGGCGAGCCGGGCCGTGCCGCGACGCTGCTGGACGAGGCGCTGGGGCTGTGGCGCGGCCCCGCGCTGGCGGACCTGCCGGACCGTGGCGGCGACCCTCGCGCCGTACGCGCCGAGCGCCGGCACGTCGAGGCGCGGCGCGACCGGCTGGCCGCCGACGTGGCCCTCGGCCGTGCGGCGCAGGCGCTCGCCCCGCTGGCGGCGCTCACGGCGGAGCATCCGCTGGACGAGCCCCTGCACGTCCTGCGCCTGCGCGCGCTGCGGGCCGCGGGCCGGCCGGCGGAGGCGCTGGCGGCGTACGAGGCGGTCCGCACCGTCCTCGCGGACCGGCTCGGCACCGACCCCGGCCCGGAACTGCGGGCGATGCACGCGGAGTTGCTGCGCCCGACGGCGTCGCCACCGGGACGCGCGGCGGGACTCCCGTCGAGACTGACGACCTTCGTGGGTCGGGGGGCCGAACTCGACATTCTCGCCCGGGAGTTGACGACACGCCGTCTGGTGACGCTGACGGGCGCCGGGGGAGTGGGAAAGACCCGGCTGTCCCTGGAGGCGGCCGACCGCGCGGGAGCGGCGTGGCCGGACGGCGTACGGCTGGTCGAACTGGCGGCGGTACGGGACGGCGCCGCGGTTCCCGCCGCGGTCCTGACCGCGCTCGGCGCGCGCGAGACCCACCTGTGGGCCGCCTCCGGCGCGCCGGAGGCGGCCGGGCGCGACGCGCTGACCCGCCTGGTGGAACACTGCGGCCGACAGCGGATCCTCCTGCTCCTGGACAACTGCGAGCACCTGGTGGACGCGGCGGCCGCGCTGGCGGAGACGCTCCTGACCCACTGCCCCGGCGTGACGATCCTGGCCACGAGCCGCGAACCCCTGGGCGTCCCGGGGGAGGCGGTACGGCCGGTGGAGCCGCTGCCGGAGGCGACGGCGCTCCGGCTGTTCGCCGAGCGCGGCGCGTCGGCGCGCCCCGGCTTCGCGGTGGACGAGGACCCCGAGGCGGCCGCGGAGATCTGCCGCCGCCTGGACGGCCTCCCGCTGGCCATCGAACTGGCCGCGGCCCGGTTGCGCCTGCTGACCCCGCGCCAGATCGCCGACCGACTGGACGACCGGTTCCGTCTCCTGACCACGGGTGCCCGCACGGTCCTGCCCCGCCAGCAGACCCTGCGCGCGGTCGTCGACTGGTCGTGGGACATCCTGACCGACCCCGAGCGCCGGGTTCTGCGCCGCCTGTCGGTCTTCTCCGGCGGCTGCGACCTGGCGGCGGCGGAAGCCGTCTGCACGACCGCGTCAGCCACGGATGCCACCCTCGAGCTCCTCGGTGCACTCGTCGACAAGTCGCTTGTGGTCGCCGCGCCCGACCCCGTCGCCGGCGGCATGCGGTACCGGCTTCTGGAGACCGTGGCCGAGTACGGGGCCGAGCGGCTCGACGAGGCGGGGGAGCGGGGAGCGGTCGAGGAGCGGCATCTCGTGCACTACCGGGAACTCGCGCGCGCCACCGACCCCGAGCTGCGCGGGCCCGGGCAGGGGCGGGGACTGGCGCGGCTGGAGGCCGAGCACGGGAACCTGCGCGCCGCGCTGCGGACCGCCGTCGCGCGCGGCGCGGAGCAGGACGGGCTGTGCCTGGTCCTCTCGCTGAGCTGGTTCTGGCAGCTGCGCGAGCACCAGGACGACGCCCGCACGTGGGGCACCGCCGTCGCCGCGCTCGGCCCCGACCCGTTCCTCCCGCCGGTCCGCCCCGTGCCCCCGCTCACGGGGCGTCCGACCGACGCGTCGCCGCCGTGGGCCGAGGAGCAGTTGTGGGAGGCCCGGCGCGGCGTGCGGATGCTGCTCGTCGCGGCACAGGGCGGCGACGGCGCGGGCGCGTTCGAGGACCCGGAGGCCCGTACGCGCCTGGCCGCGGTGGTCGACGCGTACCGCCCCGGGCTGCCGCAGAACCGCCGGCAGCCCGGCCTGATGTGGTACTTCGCCCGCCTCATGCTCGGCGAGTACACGACCCTGGGCGAGTCCCTGAACGCCCTGGTCGACGCCTGCGAGGAGGGGCGCGACGGCGGCCCCGCCGCGGACTGGGACCTCGGCTCGGCGCTCCTCATGCGCGCCAAGCTGCTCGGCGGCAGGGGCGCGGACGCCGACCGCGCCCTGGCCCTGTTCGAGGCCGCGCGCGACTCCTGGGGCATCGCGGAGTCCCTCTCCGCCCGCGGCGAGGCGTACGAGCGCGCCGGCCGCCTCGCCGAGGCCGCCGCGTCCTACGAGCGGGCGATGGCCGCCGCCGTGGACCTGGGCGCCTGGTCGCAGGTGCCGGTCTTCAAGGCGCGACTCGCCGGGGTGCGGCTGCGTACGGCGGGCGACGACCCGGCAGCCCGGGAGGCCGCGGAACGGGCCCTGGGCGACGCCGCCGCCGAGTCCGAGCGGCTCGGCGGCCAGCCGGTCGGCATCGCGTCCCTGTTGCTGATCCAGCACTTCGGGGAGACCGGCCGTACGCACCTGGCCCGGAGACAACTCGCCCTGATGGAAGGGCGGTTCACCAGCGACACGCCCGACCTGTTCACCGGCATGGGGAGCGGTCTGCGCGGCTGGTTCGACTGCCTGGACGGACGCACCGCCTCGGCCGCCGCCGAACTCGCCCGCGCGATGGAACAGTTGGAGACCCTGGCGTACCTGGTCGCCCCCCACCTCGTCATCGGGCAGTTCCCCACCGCCGCCTGGGCGTTCGCGTCCGAGGGGCGGGCCGAGGACGCCGCCCGGCTCCTCGGCGCGTACGACGCGCTCGGCGGCGACCCCGACGAGGTGGCGTTCCGCCCGGTCACGGCCGCGACGGAGGCCGCGATCCGCGCCCGCGCGGAGTCCGTCGCCCGCAGGTCGCTGACGGAGGACCGGTACGCCGTACTCCACGCGGAGGGCGCCGCGCTGACCGCCCGCGAGGCGGCCGGCCTGGTGAAAACCGTTCCCCCTCCGCAGGCCGGAGGGCGTACGGTCCCGGAAGGGGACCGGTGACGGCGACGGCGGAGGGGAAGGCACGACCGTGCGGATCGACGAGGCGCGAGGCGAACCAGAAGAGCTCGGCGAACCCGCCGAACCCGCCGAGCACGCCCGCTTCGCGGAGTACCTGGACGACCTGCAACAGGTCGCGGACGCCGACGAGTTCGCCCTGGTGAGGACGGTCCTGGGCGATCCCGACCGCGCGATGGCCCAGTCCGCGGTCGTCCGCCACGTCGACCGCCGCGCCGCCGACCTCCACCGGCACCCGGCCTTCGTCCCGTGGGCCGAGGAGATGACCGCGGCGACGGGCGGCCGCCACCCCTTCCTCACCCGGCGACTGGAGGAGTGGGCGCTCTTCCGCGCCATGGAACTCGGCCGGGCCTGGCGTCCCGACGCCCTCCTGAACTCCTCCGACTGGCTCCAGCGCAAGGCGGCCGAGACGTCCTCGAACGCCACCGTGCTCGAACTCCTCGCCGTCCACGGCCGCACCAAGCGCATCCGCGCCACGGCGGACGGCAACCGGCCGGGGCGTGACTACCGAACGTGACCCGACCCATGCGTGTGGTGAGCGGAGGGGCGGAAACGGGGTCGTGGGTGTACTCCTGAGGTGTGAGGCCGTGTCTGCGCCCACCCTCGTCCCGGCCGTCGACACGGCGTCGACGGCGGACCGACACGCCGTCGCCGCCACGCCGGCCGGGGCTCGGGCGGCCCGGCTCCGGCACCGCGAGGACGCCCGCCGGGCCCGTCGATCCCGCACCGGATGCGGGACCCGGAGGCCGCCGTGAGAATGGCTGCAAGCGGACGAACGAGGAGGCGGCATGAACGCTGAGTCCGAAAAGACGACGCTCGGACCGGGTCCGACGCCCGACCACCTGCTCCACGCCGGGTCGGAGGGCGAATTCAGTGCCGAGGACGTGGTCCTCGCCTCCGGCCGGGACATCACGCCGAAGAATCTTGCCTGGGCCGAGCGCCGCATGGCCGAGAAGGGCCGGGCCTGTCTGGACGAGCTCCTGCCCTGATCTTCCGCGGGGCGTCGGGGCCCGCCGAGGCGACCCGCGACCGCGACGCCCCGCACTCGTACACGAGCGAGCGCACCCCGCGCCCTGCACCCCCCACCCCGTGCTCTCACCCCCGCACGGGGCTTCCGCAATTGTGAAACACGTTCTACCGTGGCGGCCGTCCTGCCGTACGCCGGATGCCGGACGCCGCCACGGAGGCCCGCATGCACCTCGAGTACACGCCCGCCCAGAACCGGTTGCGCGCGGAGCTGCGCACGTACTTCGCCGCCCTCGTCCCCGACGACGTCCACGCGCGGTACGCGGACCCCGCCGCCCAGAAGCGGTTCTACCGCGAGACGATCCGCCGGCTCGGCGGCGACGGCTGGCTGGGGGTCGGCTGGCCCGAGGAGTACGGCGGCCGGGGTCTGTCGCCGATGGAACAGTTCATCTTCTTCGACGAGGCCGCGCAGGCCGGCGTCCCGCTGCCGCTGATGGCGCTCAACACGGTCGGGCCGACGATCATGCAATTCGGCACGGACGAGCAGAAGGCGTACTTCCTGCCGCGGATCCTCTCCGGCGAGATCGACTTCGCCATCGGCTACAGCGAGCCGGACGCGGGCACGGACCTGGCGGCGCTGCGAACGCGGGCGGTGCGCGACGGCGACGAGTACGTCGTCGACGGCCAGAAGATCTGGACGACGAACGGCGACACGGCGGACTGGGTGTGGCTGGCGGTCCGCACCGATCCGGACGCGCCCCCGCACAAGGGCATCACCATGCTCCTCGTCCCGACCTCCGACCCCGGCTACTCGTGCACCCTGATCAACACCCTCGCCTCGCACGACACCACGGCCAGCTACTACGAGAACATCCGGGTCCCCGTCTCGCGCCGGGTCGGCGAGGAGAACAAGGGCTGGCGGCTGATCACCAACCAGCTCAACCACGAACGGGTCACGCTCGCCGCGCACGGCACGATGGCGATCCGCGCGCTGCACGACGTCCAGCGCTGGGCCGCCGACACCAAGCTCGCCGACGGCTCCCGCGTCATCGACCTGCCCTGGGTACGCGGCCGCCTCGCCCGCACCCATGCCCGGCTCGACGCGATGAAGCTCCTCAACTGGCAGATGGTCGGCGCGGTCAAGGACGGCACCCTCACCCCGCAGGACGCCTCCGCGGTCAAGGTCTACGGCTCCGAGGCCCGCCGCGACGCCTACGCCTGGCTCATGGAGGTCGTCGGCGCGGCCGGCGCCCTGAAGGAGGGCTCGGCCGGCACCGTCCTCCACGGCGAACTCGAACGCGGCTACCGCTCGGCAGTGATCTTCACCTTCGGCGGCGGCAACAACGAGATCCAGCGCGAGATCATCTCCTGGATCGGCCTCGGCATGCCCCGCGTCCGCCGCTGAGCGTGCCGCCGCTGGCCGCGGGCCGTGTCACGGCAACGAGCGGGTGAGCCACACGACTTCGCCGCTGTCTTCCGTCGTCACGTGATCGCGCTCGAATTCGAGCTTCTCAAGGACGCGGAAGGACGGCGTGTTCCACGTGGCGACGGTTGCCCAGAGCCGCTTCCGCCCGGTTGCGGCGGCGGCGTCGAGCACTGCGCGGGCGGCCTCTGTCGCGTAGCCGTGCCCGTGCGCGCGTTGGAACAACTCGTAGGCGATCTCGGGCTCCTCCACGGAGGAGCGGCCGATGATCAGCCCGGCGTAGCCTATGAAGTCGCCTTCCTCGCGGCGCTGGATGGGCAGCAGGGCGAACCCCGTGGTCTCCGTCGCGGCGAGCAGCTCCCCGATGGACTTTTGGATGCGTTCGACCGGGGGTGTTCCGTCGCCGCGTTCGGCGAGAAGGGCGCTGAACTCGGCGGCGTCCGACTCGGCCCACGGCCGCAGGATCAGCCGCTCGGTCTCCAGGTGGAACGACATCGTCTCGTACGTAGCCATGTCTCTACTCTTACCTCGCGCCCCGGACCGTTGAGAGTCGGGGTCCGGCGCCCCGCGCCGTCTCCGTCAGGCGTCCTCGGTCGCGGTGCCGACGCCGACGGTGGTGAGGAAGGCCGTTGCCGCCGGTGTGCGGCCGTCGCGGCTCCACACCGCGTACTCCACGCGCTCCGGCGCGTCGGCGACGCCGACCGTGGTGACGCCGGCGAGCCGGGGCGCGTACCGGGAGGGGAGGAGCGCGATCGCGAGGCCCTCCGCGACGAGCCGGGCCATCAGGGAGTCCGCCGTGGTCACCTCGAAGGCGACGTTCCGCCGCAGCCCCGCGGCGGCGAACGCCTGATCCGACTGGAGCCGTCCGGCCGGTCCGGCCGGCAGGTCCACGAACACCTCCGAGGACAGCCGGCGCAGATCGACCTCCGGTTCCCCGGCCAGCGGATGGCCGGGGGCCACCACGGCCACCAGCCGGTCGCGGACGAGCGCGCGGGCGACGACGCCCTGCGGGCGGGCCGTGACCGGCAGGCCGAGGAACGCCACGTCCACCGTGCCCTCCCGGACCTGTTCGGCCAGCTCTTCGCTGGCCCCCACCCGCAGACCCACGCGCACCTGCGGGTGCCGCGCGCGGAACGCCCGGAGGGCGCCGGGGATGTCGACCGCGGCGACCGTCGGGATGAGCCCCACCACGAGCCGGCCGCGCACCTCGCCGACGGCCGCGGCGACCTCGGCCACCGCCCGCTCCGCGGCCTCCAGGGCCTGCCGGGCGGCCGGCAGGAACGCCGCGCCGGCCGGAGTCAGCCGCACCCTGCGGCTGGTGCGCTCGAAGAGACGCGCCCCCAACTCCCGTTCCAGGCGGGCGATCTGGTGACTCAGTGCGGACTGGACGACCAGACAGCGCTCGGCGGCGCGGGTGAAACTGTTCGTCTCGGCGACGGCGACGACGTACCGCAACTGCTGCAGCTCCATCGATCCATCGTGAATCATGATGGATCAGCTGACAAACATGTGTTGGACTCATCGATCGGCCCCGAACAAGACTGCGGGCATGACCAGTTCCGCTGAACGGCCGGTCTCCGCGGCGGTCGGCCGCGCGACCCTCCTGACCGCCCTCGCCCCCGCCTCCTGGGGCACGTTCTACGTCGTCACCACCGAACTCCTGCCGCCGGGACACCCGTTGTTCGCCGCGCTGCTCCGGGCGCTGCCCGCCGGGCTGTTGGCCCTGGCCATCGGCCGCACGCTGCCGCGCGGCGCCGTGTGGTGGGGGAGGGCCGCCGCGCTCGGCGTGCTGAACATCGGCCTGACCTTCCCGCTGCTCACCGTGGCGGCCGAACGCCTGCCGGGCGGCGTCGCCGCGACCCTGGCCGCCGCCCAGCCGCTCGCGGTGGCCCTGCTGGCGGCCGTCGTGCTGGGCGAGCGGCCGACGCCGTGGCGGCTCGGCTGGGGAGTGGCCGGCATGGCCGGCGTCGGCCTGGTCGTGCTCGGGCCGGCCGCCGCCTTCGACGCGGCAGGGGTGGCGGCGGGGTTCGGCAGCGCGGCGTCCATGGCGCTCGGGGTGACGCTCACCCGGCGCTGGGGCCGCCCCGCCGGCACGGGACCGGCGGCGTTCGCCGGCTGGCAGCTCACGGCCGGGGGGCTGTTCCTGCTCCCGGTCACGCTGCTCGGCGAAGGCCCGCCGCCCCCGGTCGACGCGCCCGCCGTCCTCGGCTACCTCTGGCTGGGCCTCATCGGCGGTCTGCTGGCCTTCGTCCTGTGGTTCCGCGGCCTGACCACCCTGCCCGTCACCTCGGTCGCCGTCCTCGTGCTGCTCTCCCCGCTGGTCGCGGCCGTCCTCGGGGCCGTCCTCCTCGGCCAGACGCTCGGCCCGGTCCAGCTCGTCGGCTTCGCCCTCGCGCTCGCCGCCATCCTCGCCGGCCAGCTCCCGTCGGGCGTCAGTGGCCGGGTGCCGCGGAGGGCAGATCGCTCGCGTGCGGAGGGTTGACGCAGTCGAAGAGGACCAGGCCGCTTCGCCTGTCGTGGAAGAAGGTCCCGGGGTAGAACTCCCGCGTGAGGCGGGCGTCGACCTGCTTGCTGACCCGCCAGTCGGCGCCCGCCGGCAGCAGGGCCGCGATCTCCGCCGGCAGGTCGGTGGGCGGCGCCGAGGGCGTGAAGTGCAGAGTGGGGTCGTCCACGGTCGCCCGTACGGATTCGGCGTCCACGGCCTCCAGCAGACCGACGAGCCGGACGTCGGTCGGCCCCGGGGCGAGGTCCCGGCCCTGGTGGCCGCCCCCGAGCGCGTACCCGCACCACGACGTCGAGCGCAGCGCGCCGAAGGACGGGAAACGCGCGGTGATCGGCTCGGTCTTGTGGCTGACCTTGCACGGGGGAGCGCTGGGACTCGGGCCGCCGCCCTGCGCGTCGTCCCGGCGGTCGGGGCCCGCACAGGAGACGACGGCGAGCAGGGCCAGCACCGCGAGGGCCGGGCGCAGGGGGAGCAAGGGGCGTGCGGGTGCCGTCATCTGTCGTCGACTCGCTCTCGGACCGGGCGGGAAAAGGCCGGAAGGGCCGGAAGGCCCGGCGGGGCGACCTTACGCCCCGGTGGGAATCCCCGGGACGGGGGAACGGATGTGTGGTTATGATCGCTCCGATGACGACTTACCTCCTCTCCGGATTGGGGGTCCTGTCCGCAACCGGTGAGTGCTGATGAACACTCACCACGCGAACGGGAACTCCCGATTTTCCTTCTGGTCGCGCGTACGCGAATACGCCGTGCCGACCTCCATGATCGAGACCGCCACCGCACGCCGCGACGTCGGCGACTGGGCGGGCGCCTGCGCTGCCGCCGGGTTCGACGTCGACGTCGACCTCAAGGCCGCGGCACGCGTCCACGGGCATGAGCTGAAGGCCCGACTCCGCGACGACCTACGGCACTTGGCGCCCGATCTGCTGCGCTGGCACATGCCCAGGATCGCGCCCGACGGACTGCTGCGCCCCGGACTCACCGTGCCGCTCGCCCGGTACGACGTGCCGGAGCGCGGCGGCTCCGGGCCGCGGCCCTTGTGGCTCGTGGTGCGGACCGCGCCCGCCTGGGCGGACGCCGGCCAGCGGATCGTCCTCGCCCTGTGGGACGGCACCCGCGACGACGCGCACACCGCACGCCATCCGCATCCCCGGCCCAGCCGGCGCTTCCGGCTCGACCTGCACCGACACCTGTGGGACGCGCGCCGGACCGGCGAACTGCGGACCCGCTCCGGGACGGGCGGCGCGGCGGACGCGGTTCCGCAGGAACTGCGACGCTGCGCCGTCGACCGGTGGGCGGACGAGGCCGCGATCCTGCTGCGGGCGGAGGGCCGGCCCGACGGGCCCGTCGCCGTGCGCGTCGGGAGCCGACGGCTCGTCGTAGGGGGTTCGGAGGCGTCCCGGGACGGGGCGCTGCCCGTGCTGCCCGACGCCGCGACCTGGGTGCCGCCCGACGTGGAGCTGCTGCGCACCGGGGCGATCGAGGCCGGCCGGCTGCACCCGCTGGTCGCCGCCGCGCTCGTACCGGAGTACGCGGGCTCCGCCGGCGGCTCCCGGTCCCCGGACCGGGACGGCGAGCCCCGCATCGTGGACTGCCGGGGCGCCCGGCACCGGATCGCGCTGGTCGCCGGGGTCCTCGCGCCGCTGGACCACGACCCCGCCGAACTGCGGCGCGAGGAACTCCTCGCCGCGCTGTCCGGCACCCCGCTGCCCTGCCTGCGGGCCATCGACGAGGCCCACCGGCACCCCGAGGGCCTCAGCGGGGTCCGCGAGCGGCTGGACCACGGCGACACCGCCGGGGCCCTCGCCGTGGTCGAGGGCCTCCTCGGACCCGAGGCCGTCCTGCGCGCCGGCGCGCTCCGCGACGCGCTGGAGACCGCGGCGCGGCGACGCGTCACGTACGGCCTCTACCGCGCCGGCCTGATCGAGCGTCCGATCGCCCCCGGATTCACCCGACCCGTCCGCCCGGCCCGACGCCATCCGAAGAGTCCCTCAGAACAACGCGGCACCCGCCCGCGACTCGCCCACCGCAGCTGACCCCGGGCGTACCGGGCGTTCCCGGCATCTCCCCGGCGCGGCCTCGGTCCCTGTGACCTCGTTTCCTTCTCACACCCTCAGGTGATCCCTTATGACTGCTTTTGTACTTGCCCGTCCCGTCTCCCAACTCGACGTCGCCGACCGCCTGTTGTCCCTGCTCCAGGACACCACCACCGAGCCGCGCCCCGACGCCCAGCTCGAAGCGCTCACCCTCGCCGTGGCGGCCGACCTGCCCGTACTGCTCTGGGGCGAGCCGGGGATCGGGAAGACCTCGGCGCTCACCCAGCTCGCCGAGGCACTGGACCTGCCGCTGACCACCGTGATCGCCAGCGTCCACGAGCCGTCCGACTTCTCCGGGCTGCCCGTACTCGGCGACGACCCCGCCGTGCAGGGCGTGCCGCTGGCGCCGCCGGACTGGGCCGTGCGGCTCGTTCGGGCCGGGCGCGGGCTGCTGTTCCTGGACGAACTGTCCACCGCCACCCCGGCCGTGCAGGCCGCGCTGCTCCGGCTCGTGCTGGAGCGCCGTATCGGCTCGCTCCAACTGCCGCCCGGCGTACGGATCGTGGCCGCCGCCAACCCGCCCTCCTCCGCCGCCGACGGCTGGGATCTGAGCGCGCCCCTCGCCAACCGGTTCGTCCACCTGCAGTGGACCCACGACCAGGAGGTCGTCGTCCGCGGCCTCGGCGGGACCTGGCCGCGTGCCACCCTGCCCCGGCTCGACCCCGATCGGCTCCCGGACGCCGTGGACTTCGCCCGCCGCGCGGTCTGCGGACTGCTCACCGCCCGGCCCGCCCTCGTCCACCGGCTGCCCACCACCGAGACGCGCCGCGGCGGCGCCTGGCCGTCGCCGCGCAGCTGGGACATGACCCTGCGGCTCATCGCCTTCGCGACCGCCGCGGGCTCCTCCCGCGACGTGCTCTCGCTGCTCGTGCGCGGCACGGTCGGGGACGGTCCCGGTCTCGAGATGCTCGCCTGCCTTGACCGGATGGACCTCCCCGACCCCGAACTCCTGCTCGCCGACCCCGGGAACGCGGACCTCCCCGAGCGCGGCGACCGGCGTCAGGCCACCCTGGAGGGCGTGGTCGAGGCGGTCCGGGCCCGGCCCGACAAGGCCCGCTGGGACGCCGCCTGGGCCGTACTGGTGCGGGCCCTGGAGACCGGAGCGCCCGATCTCGTCGTCGTCCCGGCGACCACGCTCGCCTCACTGCGGGAGGAGGAGTGGGACGTTCCGGAGGCGATCGAGCGGCTCGCCGGCGCGGTGTCGCTGTCCCGCCGCGCGGACCGCTCGGTGGCGCGGGTCGCCGCGACCGCCGGTTCGGCGCAGGGCGGCCGATGAACGGGGAGTCGACGACGGGAGAGCCGATGAACGCGGGTTCGATGATGGGAGAGGCGATGTATGGGGAGGTCACGACGACGCCCGGCGAAGTCTCCTCCCTCGACCGGGAGAAGCTCTTCGCCGCCCGGCTGCACGCCGTCCGCGTACGGCCCTACCTGGCCACCGCTCTGTTCGCCCTGACCGTGGTGGAGTCGCGCAGGGTGCCGACCATGGCCGTCGACCGGTACTGGCGCTGCTACGTCTCGCCGGGGTTCGTCGCCCGTACGCCCGTCGAGGATCTCGCGGGCGTCTGGGTGCACGAGGTCTCGCACCTGCTCCGCGACCACCACGGCCGCAGCGACCGGGTGGCCCGCGAGCGCGGGCTGACGGGCGCGGGGGACCGGCTGCGGATGAACATCGCCGCGGACTGCGAGATCAACGACGACGTGTACGGCGACGGGCTCGCGCGGCCCGAGGGTGCGGTCGTGCCCGGCCTGCTGGGGCTCGGCGAGGGGGAGTTGATGGAGGACTACCTCCGTGGGTTCCGGCTCGGTCCGTGGCTGGACCGGTTCGCGGCCTGGCTCGACTGCGGCAGCGGCGCGGACGGTCTGGAGCGGGAGTGGGACCTCGGCCCCGACGGCGCCGACGGGCTCGGTGCGCAGGAGCAGGACGAGGTGCGCTACCGGGTGACGCAGGCCATCACCGGCCGGCCGGGTCGCGTGTCGAAGGGCTGGAAGCGCTGGGCCGAGGAGGCGTTCCATCCGCCGCAGGCCTGGCGGCAGTTGCTGGGCGCCGCGCTGCGGTCGGCGGCCTCCGGCGCCGGGGCGGGGACGGACTACACGTACGGCAGGCCCGCGCGCCGCGCCGCGGCGCTGCCGGGCGTCGTGCTGCCGAGCCTGCGGAGCCGGCCGCCCCGGGTGTCGGTGATCATCGACACCTCGGGGTCGGTCAGCGACGCCGAACTGGGCAGTGCGCTCCTGGAGGTCGCGGCGATCTCCCGGGCCGTGGGCGGCCGGCGCGATCTGATCAGCGTGCTGCCGTGCGACGCGGCCGCCCGGATCGTGCACCCGCTGTGCCGGGCCGAGGGTATTCCGCTGCTGGGCGGGGGCGGCACGAACCTGCGGAAGGGTTTCACCGCGGCGCTGCGGGCCCGCCCCGGGCCGGACGTCCTGGTCGTCCTGACGGACGGTCAGACACCCTGGCCGGCGGCCCCACCGCCCTGCCGGACGGTGGTGGGCCTGTTCCCGAGGCCGGTCGACGCGGAGGAGCTGGAGGACTCCGAGGTGTACGAGCCCACGGCTCCGCCGGACTGGGCCAGGGTGGTCAGGATCGGCTGACCGTCAGCCTCGTTCCTCCGCCACCGCCTCGCGCACGGCCGGGGCGATCTCGGTCGCCGGTGAACAGGACGAACCCGGTACCGCGCGCCGAGCCGGTCCGCCTCTCAGCCGAGAACCTTGACCTGTACGCCCGCGATCCGGCCGAGGGCGTCGAAGGTGATCTCCGCCGCGTTGCCGTCCGGCAGCTCGGCCACGATCCGGTCCGCCTCAACGCGGTGCGGCACGCCGTGGTGGTCGAAGTAGCCGCCGACCACGTGCCGGGCCGAGTGCCCGATCAGACCGGCGCCGGTGAGCAGGACCCGCGGCAGGGTGACCGGCTCCAGAGGCGCGCGCGGGACCTGCGGATCGTCCGGCAGGAAGTAGACCCGGGTCTCCGGCCCCGCCGACTGCCCCAGGTAGCCGGGCGCCTCCGCCACGCCCATCGCCGTGAAGGCGAGCATCTCGGCCGCGCGCCGGGGATCCGCGAATCCGCTCAGGTCGAGGACCTCCGCGGTCAGTTCGGGGATGCCGTGGGCCTGCCCGTACCGCTGGACGGCCGTGGTGAGGGCGACCACCTCGGTGCCGACGAGGCCGGGATTGGCCCAACCCCACATCCAGGACCGCTCGTCCGTGTCGTACGTGCCCAGCACCGCGACCCGCAGCTCCGTTCCGCCCTGCCGGTAGCGGCAGGACGGCAGGTCGGCGGTCCACGGCGCGTCGGGCAGGAAGGCCGTGAGGGCTTCGAGCTGCGCGGCGCCCCACGCGGCATGCCGCTCGGCCTCGCACAGGAACGCTTCGCTGAAGGTGCTTGTCATGCCTCCGACCCTACGAGCCGCCGCGGCACGGAAGCCGCAGAGGGGGCCTGCCGAGGTCGCCCCGTGGTCACAGGTTGAACGCGATGCCGCGACCGGGGCCCGCCACACCGACCGCCCCGTTCAAACTGCGGAGGGCGGCAGCCATACTGGACGCGCCGGGGAGGGCGCGGCAGGGAAGCGACGGGGGCGACAGCACGCGATGGCGGAAACCAGGCTGATCCAGGGCCGGTACCGGCTGCTCGAACTGATCGGGCGCGGGGGCATGGGCGAGGTGTGGCGTGCCCTCGACGAGTCCCTGGGCCGCAGCGTGGCCGTCAAGTGCCTCAAGCCGCTGGGCCCCCAGCACGGCCGCAGCGACGACAACTTCGTCAAGGTGCTGCGCGAGCGCTTCCGCCGCGAGGCGCGGGTCGCCGCCTCCCTCCAGCACCGCGGGGTCACCGTCGTCCACGACTTCGGCGAGTCGGACGGGGTGCTCTACCTCGTCATGGAGCTCCTGGAGGGGCGCAACCTCAGCCAGCTCCTGGAGGCGAACAAGCAGGCCCCGCTGCCCGTCCCCGACGTCGTCGACATCGCCGAGCAGGTCGCCGACGCCCTCGCCTACACCCACCGCCAGGGCATCGTGCACCGCGACCTCAAGCCGGCGAACATCATGCGGCTCACCGACGGCGCGGTGAAGATCTGCGACTTCGGCATCGCCCGCCTCGGCGCGGACATCGGCTTCACCTCGCGCCTCACCGGCACCGGCATCGCCATGGGCACCCCGCACTACATGTCGCCCGAGCAGATCAGCGGCACCGAGGTCGACCACCGCAGCGACCTGTACTCGCTCGGCTGCGTCCTGTACGAGATCGCCACCGGCGCCCCGCCGTTCGACCTCGACGACGCCTGGGCCGTCCTCGTCGGCCACCGCGACACCCTGCCCGTACCGCTGCGCGAACACCGCTCCGAACTGCCCGACTTCCTGGAGCGGATCGTTCTCGAACTGCTCCACAAGACGCCCGAGGGTCGCCCCGACGACGCGGCCGAACTGCGCCGCCGGATCGCGGCGGAGCGGTCGGGGACGACCGGGAGCCAGACCACGTCGGGCCACACCACCTCAGGGCATGCCGCCTCGGGCCACACCGCCGCACGCCCCCCAGTCGCCGGTGCGACCCCCACGGCCGGCGCCGACCCGCGCGTCCCCACCCCGTCCCAGCTGCCCGGCTGGACCCGTGGCATGACCACGGGCCACAAGGCCGCCGGGGGTTCCCTCGCCGTACCGCGCGCCACCCCGTACGACCCCTCCGACGGCCTGACCGGCGAGTGGACCTCGATCGGCATGCCCCCGCCGGTCCAGCTCCCCGGCGCCGCGCGCGTCGAACGTCCCACCCCGTCGCCCGAGTTGCTGTCCGTGCTCGCCAGCCGGCACAACGCCGGGCTCAGCCTCGGCCGGCTCGGCCGCTGGGAGGAGGCCGGCGAGGTGCACCGGGCCGTCGCCGAGGACCGCGAGCGGGCCCTCGGCCCCGACCACCCGGACACCCTCACCAGCCGGTACGAGGTGGGCTTCACCCTGAGCCGGACCGACCGCGCCGGCGACGCGCTCCACGAGTTCGCCCGGGTCGCCGACGGCCGGGAGCGGACGCTCGGCGCCGACCACCCCGACACCCTGGCCGCCCGCCAGGAGACCGCGTACGTCCTCGGCCGCCTCGGCCGGCACGCCGAGGCCCACCAGGTGTACGCCTCCGTGCTCGCCGCCCGCGAGCGGACCGTGGGCCCCGACCACCCCGACACCCTGCGCTGCCGCCACAACCTGGCGTTCAACCTGGGCCGCCTCGGCCGCCTCGAGGAGTCGTGGCGGACCGCCCAGGACGTCGCCGACGCGCGGACCCGGCTGCTGGGCGCGACACACCCCGACACGCTGGTCACCAAGTACGAGGTCGCGTACACCCTCGGCCGGCTCGGCCGCTGGGCCGACGCCCTGCACACGTACCGCGAGGTCGCCGCGGCCCGCACCGCCGTCTTCGGCGCCGACCACGCCGAGACCCTCGCCGCGCGGTACGAGGTCGGCATCTGCCTGGGCCGGCTCGGGCGCAGCGCCGAGGCGCTCGAGCTGTACCGGGAACTGGTCGGCGCCCGCAGCCGGGTGCACGGCCCGGCGCATCCCGAGACCCTGCGCGCCCGGCACGGACTGGGCGTCAACCTGGGCCGGCTCGCCCGCTGGGAGGAGGCCCTGCAGGAGTCCCGCGACGTGTGCGCCCTGCGCGAGCGGGTGCTCGGCCCCGACCATCCCGACACCCTGGTCTCGCGGCGCGAGGTCGCCGTCGGCCTCGGCTGGCTGGGGCACTGGGCGGACGCGCTCGGCGCCTACCGCCAGGTCGCCGAGGCCCGCGACCGGGTCCTCGGCCAGGCCCACCCCGACGCGCTGGCCAGCCGCAACGACGAGGCCCACTGCCTGGAGCAGCTCGGCCGGCACGCCGAGGCGGTCGACCTGTACCGCCGTGTCGCCGCCCTCCGGCAGCAGGGCGCCGCGGCGGGCTGACCCCCGGGCCGGCGCCCGCGGGCCGGCGGCGGACGGAAGGCTTCCGCCCTGCCCGCACGAGGGGTACCGCCCGCGATCTCCGCGTGCTAGCAAGAGACATGACTGCACCTGGGAAGCCTTCACAGCACTCGTACGACGCCGTCATCGTCGGCGCAGGACACAACGGACTGGTGGCCGCCGCCTATCTGGCCCGGGCCGGGCGCAGCGTGCTCGTGCTCGAACGGCTCGGGAACACCGGGGGAGCGGCGATCTCCACCCGGCCGTTCACCGGGGTGGACGCCCGGCTGTCGAGGTACTCGTACCTGGTCTCCCTGCTGCCGAAGAAGATCGTGGACGACCTCGGGCTGCAGTTCGCGGTGCGCAAGCGGACCGTTTCCTCGTACACGCCCAAGGGCGACGGCGGGCTGTTCGTGGCCGACCCCGAGCGCACCCGCGCCTCGTTCGCCGCGCTCACCGGCTCCGACCGGGCGTACGAGGCCTGGGAGCGTTTCTACGGGGCGACCGCGCACGCCGCCCGCCGGATCTTCCCGACCCTCACCGAACCGCTGCCCCGGCGCGCGGACCTGCGGGCCCGGCTGGACGACGAGGCGACCTGGCGGATGCTGTTCGAAGAGCCCATCGGTGTCGCCGTGGAGAAGAACTTCGACGACGACCTCGTCCGCGGCATCGTCCTCACCGATGCCCTGATCGGCACCTTCGCCGACGCCCACGACGCCTCGCTGCTGCAGAACCGCTGCTTCCTCTACCACGTGATCGGCAACGGAACCGGCGACTGGGACGTCCCCGTGGGCGGCATGGGCGCGCTCACCGACTCCCTGGCGGCGGCCGCCCGCGCGGCCGGCGCGGAGATCCTCACCGGCCACGAGGCGGTCCGCATCGAGACCGACGGCGCCCAGGCCGAGGTCACCTTCCGCACCGCCGACGGGGAGGGCGTCGCCGCGGCAGAGCACGTACTTGTCAACGCCTCCCCGCAGGCGCTCGCCGCGCTGCTCGGCGACCCGGCCCCGGAGCCCGCCGAGGGCGCACAGCTCAAGGTCAACATGCTGCTCACCCGGCTGCCCCGGCTCCGCGACACGTCCGTCGACCCGCGCGAGGCGTTCTCCGGCACCTTCCACATCGCCGAGGGGTACGGGCAGCTGGCCACCGCGTACCGGGAGGCGGCGTCCGGGCGGCTGCCCAGCGCCCCGCCCTCCGAGATCTACTGCCACTCCCTGACCGACCCGTCGATCCTCGGGCCCGAACTCGCCGAGCAGGGCTACCAGACCCTCACCCTGTTCGGACTGCACACCCCCGCCCGGCTGTTCGCCGCCGACAACGACGGCGCCCGGGAGCGGCTGCTCGCCGCGACCCTCGCCCAGCTCGACGCCTGCCTGGACGAGCCGATCGCCGACGTGCTCGCCCGGGACGCCGACGGCCGGCCGTGCATCGAGGCGAAGACCCCGCTCGACCTGGAGCGCGATCTGCGGCTGCCCGGCGGCCACATCTTCCACCGCGATCTGTCGTTCCCGTACGCCACGGAGACCAGCGGCCGCTGGGGCGTCGAGACCGACCGGGCCAACGTGCTGCTGTGCGGTGCGGGCGCGGTGCGCGGCGGCGGGGTCAGCGGGGTCCCCGGACACAACGCCGCGATGGCGGTGCTCGGACGCTGATGGACGCGCCCGTCCGGTTGACGCCCCGGGCCCTCCGGCCTGGGGCGTGAAGCCCAGCTTCGGCCGCGCTTAAGAAAACCTCGATGGACCGCGAGCCCGACGTAAGGAAGATTTCTTCCAGGGATCTTGGGCGCACAGCCCTGCCCTGACCCTCTGGGTCACAGGAACACGCACGTCGGGAGCCATTGCATTGAAGGCGCTGGTCAAGCTGAAGGCGGAGCCGGGACTCTGGCTCACGGACGTGCCGGAGCCGGAGGCCGGCCCGGGTGACGTACTGATCAAGGTCCTGCGGACCGGCATCTGCGGCACCGACCTCCACATCCGCTCCTGGGACGGCTGGGCGCAGAAGACCATCGCCACGCCGCTCACCCTCGGCCACGAGTTCGTCGGCGAGGTCGTCGAGACCGGCAAGGACGTCGTCGACATCAACGTCGGCGACCGGGTCTCCGGCGAGGGCCACCTCGTCTGCGGCAAGTGCCGCAACTGTCTGGCCGGCCGCCGCCACCTCTGCCGCGCCACCGTCGGCCTCGGCGTCGGCCGGGACGGCGCGTTCGCCGAGTACGTCGTGCTGCCCGCGGCCAACGTGTGGGTGCACCGGGTCCCCGTCGACCTCGACGTCGCCGCGATCTTCGACCCCTTCGGCAACGCCGTGCACACGGCCCTGTCCTTCCCGCTGGTCGGCGAGGACGTGCTGGTCACCGGCGCGGGCCCGATCGGCATCATGGCCGCCGCCGTCGCCAAGCACGCCGGCGCCCGGCATGTCGTGATCACCGACGTCAGCGAGGAGCGGCTCGACCTGGCCCGCAAGGCCGGCGTCTCGCTCGCCCTCAACGTCGCCGAGCAGTCCATCGCGGAGGGCCAGCGGATCCTGGGTCTCAAGGAGGGCTTCGACGTCGGCCTGGAGATGTCCGGCAACCCGCGCGCGATGCGCGACATGGTCGCCAACATGACCAACGGCGGAAAGATCGCCATGCTCGGCCTGCCCGCCGAGGACTTCGCCGTCGACTGGGCGAAGATCGTCACCTCGATGATCACCATCAAGGGCATCTACGGCCGCGAGATGTTCGAGACCTGGTACGCGATGTCGGTGCTCCTGGAGGGCGGTCTCGACCTCGCCCCGGTGATCACCGGCCGGTACCACCACACCGACTTCGAGGCGGCCTTCGACGACGCCGCGTCCGGCAAGGGCGGCAAGATCATTCTCGACTGGACCACGGGAGCCTGAACATGTTCGACTCTGTACGCGACGACCTGCGCACCACCCTCGACGAGATCGTCCAGGCCGGCCTCCACAAGCCCGAGCGCGTCATCGGCACCCCCCAGTCCGCGACCGTCGCCGTCACGGCCGGAGGCCGCCCCGGCGAGGTGCTGAACTTCTGCGCCAACAACTACCTCGGCCTCGCCGACCACCCCGAGGTCGTCTCCGCCGCGCACGACGCCCTGGACCGCTGGGGCTACGGCATGGCGTCCGTCCGCTTCATCTGCGGCACCCAGGAGGTGCACAAGGAGCTCGAGGCCCGGATCTCGAACTTCCTCGGCCAGGAGGACACGATCCTCTACTCCTCCTGCTTCGACGCCAACGGCGGCGTGTTCGAGACCCTCCTCGGCCCCGAGGACGCGGTCATCTCCGACGCCCTCAACCACGCCTCGATCATCGACGGCATCCGCCTGTCCAAGGCCCGCCGCTTCCGCTACGCCAACCGCGACATGGCCGACCTGGAGCAGCAGCTCAAGGAGGCCACGGAGGGCGGCGCCCGGCGCAAGCTGATCGTCACCGACGGCGTGTTCTCCATGGACGGCTACGTCGCCCCGCTCGACGAGATCTGCGACCTGGCCGAGCGCTACGACGCCATGGTCATGGTCGACGACTCGCACGCCGTCGGCTTCGTCGGCCCCGGCGGCCGCGGCACCCCCGAGCTGCACGGCGTGATGGACCGCGTCGACATCATCACCGGCACCCTGGGCAAGGCCCTCGGCGGCGCCTCCGGCGGCTACGTCGCCGCCCGCGCCGAGATCGTCGCCCTGCTGCGCCAGCGCTCCCGCCCGTACCTGTTCTCCAACACCCTCGCCCCGGTGATCGCCGCCGCCTCCCTCAAGGTCCTCGACCTCCTGGAGTCCGCCGGAGACCTGCGCGAGCGGCTGAACGCCAACACCGCGCTCTTCCGCTCCCGGATGACCGACGAGGGCTTCGACGTCCTCCCCGGCGACCACGCCATCGCCCCCGTGATGATCGGGGACGCGGCCGTGGCCGGACGCATGGCCGAGCTGCTCCTGGAGCGCGGCGTGTACGTGATCGGCTTCTCGTACCCGGTGGTTCCGCAGGACCAGGCCCGCATCCGCGTCCAGCTCTCGGCGGCGCACTCGACCGAGGACGTCAACCGCGCCGTGGACGCCTTCGTCGACGCGCGGGCGGCCCTGCAGGGCTAGGTCCTGTCCGACCGCGCCCTGAGCTGTATGGCGCACCCAGGTCTTCCTCCCGGGTGATCCCGGTGGCGTGAGCCGCGCGATCGCCGGTGTCTGTACGAAGGAGTGCAGGCAGAAGGCGGGAGACCATGCAGCGGAAGCACGAGCGTCTGGCGACGCCCTGGGCCGCCGGGCTGGCCGGGGTCGTGTTCGCGGTCCTCATGGGCACGGCGATCGTCCTGGTACGCATCGCCCTGCCCGGCGGCGCCGGCGGTGACGACGTCACCGCCGACGCCGGCCGGCGCACCGCCGTGCGGACGGCGCTGGAACTGGTCCCCTTCGCCGGCATCGCCTTCCTGTGGTTCATGGGGGCCATGCGTCAGCAGGCGGGCGAGGCCGAGGACAAGTTCGTCTCCACCGTGTTCCTGGGCAGCGGCCTGGTCTTCGTCGCGACCCTGTTCGGCGCCGCCGCGGCGGCCTGGACCGTGCTCGACGGGAGCGGCCAGGGCGCGTCCTTCGGCCGCCCCTTCACGTACGCCCTGCTCACCACGTACGCCATGCGGATGGCGGCGGTGTTCGTCATCACGACCTCGACCATCGGCCGCCGCCTCGGCGTCCTCCCGCGCCCGCTCGTCGTCCTCGGCTATCTGGCGGGCCTGACGCTGCTCGTGGCGGGAGCGGACCTGCCCTGGTCCGAACTGGTCTTTCCGGCCTGGGTGCTGGTCCTCAGCCTGAACATCCTGCGGGGCCGGCGTCCCGCCCCGTCCCTGCCCGCCGCCTCGGCCTGATGCGGTCGCCGCGCTCACTCGAACGGTCCGCTCCTCGTCGCCGCGATCCGCCTGGCCGCCGAGAGTGGTCGGAGGGGGTTGACCGGGCCATTGGAGAGGACCGCCGTGGTAAGGATTGCCGTCGATCTGAACCGCTGTCAGGGGTATGCGCAGTGCGCGTTCCTCGCCCCCGAGATCTTCGCCATGCACGGCGACGAGGGGCTGCTGTACGACCCGGACGCCGACGAGGCACAGCGCGGGAGACTGGCCCAGGCCGCCGCGGCCTGCCCCGTCCAGGCCATCCTCGTCGACGCCGTGGACGAACCGGCCGAGGCGGTGCCCGGTGCTCGGTGACGGAACCCTGGACCAGCTGAAACGCGAGGGCCGCATCGTCGTCGTCGGCGCCTCGCTGGCCGGGCTGCGGGCCGCCGAGACCCTGCGCGCCAAGGGCTTCGAGGGCTCGCTGACCATGATCGGCGACGAGCCCTGGGAACCGTACGACCGGCCCCCGCTGTCCAAGCAGGTGCTGCTGGGCCGGGCGGCCGCCGACCGCACCGCACTGCCCAGGCTCCGGTCCGTCGACGCGACCTGGCGGCTCGGGGTTCCGGCCACCGGCCTGGACATGGCCGCCCGGCGGGTGCGGCTCGCCGACGGCGACGAGGTGCCGTACGACCGGCTGCTGATCGCCACCGGGGTCCGGGCGCGCCCGTGGCCGCGCGAGGACGAGGCGGAACTCGACGGCGTCTTCGTGCTGCGGACCCGCGACCACGGCGCCGCGCTCGCCCGGCAGCTCGCCGAGGGACCCAAGCGGGTCCTCGTCATCGGGGCCGGGTTCACCGGCTCGGAGATCGCCTCCGCCTGCCGCGAACGCGGCATCCCCGTCACCGTCGCCGAACGCGGCGCGGCGCCCCTGGTCGGCGCGCTCGGCGGGGTGGTCGGCGCGGTGGCCGCCGGCCTCCAGCGCGAGCACGGCGTCGACCTGCGGTGCGGGGTCATGGTGACCGCGCTGGAGGGCGACGCCTCGGGGCGGGTGCGCGCCGCACACCTGTCCGACGGCTCCACCGTGGACGCCGACGTGGTCGTCGTCTCGCTCGGCGCCCTCCGCAACACCGAGTGGCTCGCCGGCTCCGGACTCGGGGCCGGCCCCCGCGGCATCGCCTGCGACGCCGGCTGCCGCGCCTTCGACATCCGCGGCATCGTCACCGACGACATCTACGCGGCGGGCGACGTCGCCCGCTGCCCGCACCCCCTGTTCGGCTACCAGTTCCTGTCCCTGGAGCACTGGGGCAACGCGGTCGCCCAGGCCGGGATCGCGGCGCACAACATGCTCAGCGCGAGCACCGACCGCGTACCGCACATGGAGGTCCCGGCCTTCTGGTCCTCCCAGTTCGGCGTCAACATCAAGTCGGTCGGAGTGCCGTCGATGGCGACGGAGATCCTCATCGCGCAGGGCTCGCTGGACAGCCGCCGGTTCGTCGGCGTCTACGGGTACCAGGGGCGCGTCATCGGCGCCGTCACCTTCGACCACGGCCGGTGGCTGCCGTTCTACCAGGAGCTGATCGAGACCACCGCGCCGTTCCCGCCGGCGTTCGCCACGGTCGACCGGCGCGCGGACGGACAGCGGCCCGTCGACGCCGACTTCCCCGACCCGTCGGTGCCCACCCACGGACCGACCGTGACCCTCAGCGGATACTCGCCGGCCGACCGCCGGATGACGTTCACCCCCGCGCACTGACCCGCCCGGCCTCGAGGACCAGCCATGACGCCATCCCTGCTGCACCAGATCCTGGACTACGCCAACCGGGCCGATCCGTACCCGATCTACGAAGAGCTGCGCCGGACGCCGGTCCACCACGAGGCCGACGGACCGTACGTGATCAGCACGTACTACGAGATCCGCAGCCTGCTCCACGATCCCCGGATCAGCTCCGACTCCCGCAACGTGGCCTCGAACGCCGCCGACCCGCTGGCCGAGACCGCCACGGAGGAGGGTGCCCTGCCGCCGAGCTTCCTCAAGCTCGACCCGCCGGAGCACGACCGGCTGCGCCGCATGACCAACCGGCACTTCGGCCCGCCGCACTCGCCGCACCGCGTCGACGGCATGCGCCCGGAACTCGACGACATCGTCGCCGGCCTCATCGACGGCATCGCCGACCCGGGCCGGATCGACCTGGTGGAACAGGTCTCGTACCCCTTCCCTGTGACGGTGATCTGCAGGCTGCTCGGGGTGCCGCGCGAGGACGAGGCGCGCTTCCACACCTGGGCGGACACCCTCGCCGCCAGCCTGGACCCCGACCCGGACGCCGACCCCGCCGAGCGGGGCAAGGGCGCGAGCGAGGCCCGGATGCAGTTGGGCATGTACCTGGCCGGCCTGATCGAGGAGCGCCGCAAGAACCCCGGGGACGACATGCTCTCCCAGCTGGCGACGGCCAAGGGCGAGGACGGCCCGATGACCACGATGGAACTGCTCAGCACCGCCGCGCTGTTGCTGATCGCGGGGCACGAGACCACGGTCAACCTCATCACCAACGGCATGCTGACCCTGCTGCGCAACCCCGACGTCCTCCAGCGGCTGCGCGCCGAACCGCGGCTGGCCGTGCCGCTCGTCGAGGAACTGCTGCGCTTCGAGCCGCCGGTGCAGCTGCTGCCGCAGCGTGTCACGCTCGCCGACATCGAGGTCCGCGGCGTCACCATCCCCAAGGACGCCTCCCTCTGGCTGGTCCTGGCGTCCGGCAACCGCGACCCCGAGCGGTTCGAGGACCCGGACCGCTTCGACCCGGACCGCCGGGACATCCAGCACCTCGGCCTGGGCAGCGGCATCCACAGCTGCTTCGGCGCGCCGCTCGCCCGGCTTGAGGCCCAGCTCGCCCTGTCGGAGCTGGCCCGGAGACTGGAGAACCCCCGGCTCGTCGAGGACCCGCCCCCGTACCGGCAGAACGCGGTGCTGCGCGGACCGCGGCACCTGCACATCGCCTGCGACGGGATCCGGCCGTAGGCAGGCCGACGGTTCCATCGGTGGATAGGGACGGGTCGGCTTCGCCACCGGGATCTGCTAGAGCCAGCGGCGTCGCCCCGGACCGGTCGGGTGCGTGCCGGTGACGCCCATGACCACCGAGTACAGGCTGGTCTCGGCGGTGATGAAGAGGCGGTTGCGCTTGGCGCCGCCCCAGGAGATGTTGGCGACCGTCTCGGGGACGTTGAGGCGGCCGATCAGGGTGCCGTCCGGGTCGTAGCAGTGAACGCCGTCGTCCATCGCGGCGGCCCAGAGCCGGCCGCCGTCGTCGAACCGGAGGTTGTCGAAGCGGGCCTTCTCGCGTGCCCCGGCCTCGGCGAAGACCTTGCCCTGGGACAGAGTGCCGTCGTCGCGTACGTCGAAGACCCGGATGAAGCCCGCTCGGGTGTCGGAGACGAACAGCTGCCGCTCGTCGGCCGAGAAGACCAGCCCGTTCGGCGCGCCGAAGCAGTCGGCGACCAGCCGCACTTCGCCCGTGGCCGGGTCGATGCGGTAGACGTTGTTCGCGCCGATCTCGCTCTCGGCGCGGTGGCCCTCGTAGTCGCTGGTGATGCCGAAGTCCGGGTCGGAGAACCAGATGGAGCCGTCGGACTTCACGGCCGCGTCGTTCGGGCTGTTCAGGCGCTTGCCCCGCCAGCGGTCGGCCAGCACGGTGACGGTACCGTCGTGTTCGGTCCGGGTCACCCGGCGGTTGCCCTGCTCACAGGTGATCAGCCGGCCCTCGCGGTCGAGGGTGTTGCCGTTGGTGTGTCCGGCGGAGCGGCGGAAGACACCGACCGCACCGGTCTCCTCGTCCCACCGCAGCATTCGGTCGTTGGGGATGTCGCTCCAGACCACCTGCCGCCAGGCGGGCAGGTAGACCGGCCCCTCGGCCCAACGGCAGCCGGTGAACAGGACTTCCAGCGCGTCGTCTCCGTTCATGCATCGTCCGGTACGGAACCGGTCGTCCAGCATCTCGTACAGGCCCGGGCGCTCACCGCTCATGGAGTCCACTCCTCACGAAACCGTCGTGTGCCGAATGAGAATCGGCCTCAGGTACATACTTCAAGATGAGATACTGTTCAGGCCAGTCAATTCCGAATGGAGAGTTGTGGATCACATCGATCGCGCACTGCTGGCCCGGCTTCAGCAGGACGCCGCCCAGCCCTACGCGGCGCTCGGTCAGGCCGTCGGCCTGTCCGCCGGCGCCGCCCACGAGCGGGTGCGGAAGCTGCGCGAGCGCGGCGTCATCCGGCGTACCACGGTCGACGTGGACCCTGCCGCCGTGGGCAGCGCCGTCCTCGCCTACGTCATGGTCGACTCGACGTCCTGGATGGGTGATTCGGCGCAGGACTTCGCCGCGCTGCCCGAGATCCTGGAGGCGCACGTCATCGCCGGCAGCGCCTCGGTCCTGGTGAAGGTCAGAACCGCGACCACCGAGCAACTGCAGGACGTGCTGCGCCGGATCTACGCCATCGACGGGGTCAGCGGAACGCAGGCCACGGTGGTCCTGGAGACGTTCTTCGAGCGGCCGCTCTCACCACTGACCGCCGACCAGCCGTGATCACCCCGCGCCCCGGCGCCTACCCTGCGGGAATGATCAAGCCGATAGAACTCGTGATCTTCGACTGCGACGGTGTCCTGGTCGACACCGAACGCCTCGCCGTACGCCTGCAGATCGCGCTCGGGGCGGAGCTGGGCTGGCCGCTCACCGCCGACGAGGTGGTCGAACGCTTCATCGGGCGCTCGAAGGAGTCGATCGTCGAGCAGCTCACCGAGCGGCTCGGCGCGCAGACGGCCGGACTCTGGTGGAGCCGGCTCATGGAGCGCCACCGGGACGCGGTCGATCTCGGCATCGACCCGGTGGACGGACTGCCCGAGGCGCTCGCCGCCCTCACCCTGCCGACCTGCGTCGCCTCCAGCGGTTCCCACGAGAAGATGCGCCACACCCTGGGCCGCACCGGGCTGTACGACCACTTCGCCGGCCGGATCTACAGCGCGAGCGAGGTGCCCCGTGGCAAGCCCGCGCCCGATCTCTTCCTGTACGCCGCCCGCCGGATGGGCGTCGACCCGGCGGCGTGCGCGGTGGTCGAGGACAGCGGGCCCGGCGTCGCGGCCGCACGGGCCGCGGGGATGCGGGCCTTCGGCTACGCCGGAGGCCCGACGCCCGCCGGACGACTCGAAGGCCCGGGCACCGTCGTCTTCGACGACATGCGCGAACTGCCGGACCTGCTGGCCGGGATTCCGGCCGAAGCGGGACGGCCTCCGGAGCTGCGACACTAGGAGCATGATCGAAGCGCGGCGGCTGCACATTCTCCGGGCGGTGGCCGACCACCGCACCGTCACGGCGGCGGCCGCCGCGCTGTACCTCACCCCCTCCGCCGTCTCCCAGCAGCTCGCCGCCCTGGAGCAGGAGACCGGGCACCGGCTCGTCGAGCGCAGCGCGCGCGGCGCCCGGCTCACCCCGGCCGGCGAGATCCTGCTGCGGCACGCCAACGCCGTGCTCGCCCAGCTGGAGCGGGCCGAGTCCGAGCTCGCCGCGTACGGCTCCGGCGAGGCCGGCACGGTCACGGTCGCGGCCTTCGCCACCGGGATCGGCCTGGTCGTCGCCCCGGCGATCGGCGAACTGGCCCGGACCTCGCCCGGCATCCGGGTCCGCGTCCGGGACGCCGAGGGCGACGCCAGCCTGCTGATGGTCCTGGACCGGCAGGTCGACGTGGCCGTCGCCGTCGAGTACCGGGGCGCGCCCGGCGAGGACGACGCCCGGCTCACCCGGCTGCCGCTGTACGCGGAGCCGTTCGACGCGGTCCTGCCGCTCGGCCACCGGCTCGCGGACGGTGAGCGGGTGGCGCTCGCCGATCTGGCCAAGGACCACTGGATCGGCCAGTCCGCCGGCAACCCCTGCCACGACGTGACCGTCCTGGCCTGCGAGTACGCCGGCTTCGAGCCGCGGTTCGACCACACCTCGGACGACTTCCGCGCCGTCGTGGCGCTGGCCGCCGCGGACGCGGGCGTCGCGCTCGTACCGCGCTCCGCGCTGCGCGGCACCGACCTCGCCGGGGCCGTCGTCCGCCCCGTGGACGGCGTCGCGCCGACCCGGCGGGTCTTCGCCGCCGTGCGCCGCGGCTCCGAGGACCATCCGCTGATCGCCCCCGTACTGGCCGCGCTGCGCGCCGCCGCGGAGCCGGGCGCGTAGCGCCGGACGCCCTCAGTCGGCGGACGCCTCCCAGCCCGCCGCCTCGATGCGGGCCGCGTCGGCCGGCCGGGCGTCGTCGAACAGCGGCCGGCCCTCGGCGTCGACGACGCGCGGCCGTTCCACGTACACCCCGCGCCCCACGTACCGCTGGTCGGTGGCATACCGCCAGCGCAGCCGCACGGGCGCGTCGGCCCAGGCCGCCAGGTCGGCCGTGGCGCGGTGCCAGACCCGCCCCGACCAGCCGCCGACCGCACCCGACGGATGCTGCTGCGGCTCCTCGTCCGGCCGGACGGTGGTGAACGGCACCGCCGTCCAGCTCGCGCCGCCGTCGGCGGAAGCCTCCAGGCGGGCGTGGTCGGTGGCCGGTTCGGTGTCCCACCACAGGCCGAAGTCGAGCCGCGCCGCGCCGGCGAGTGCGGGCAGGGTCAGCGTGGCGGCGACGGCGCTCGCCATGCCGGAGTACCAGGCCGTGCCGCCGCGCGCCGGGCGCACCGGGACGGCGCGGGCGAGCGCGTTGGCGGTGGCGACGCGCGGCGCGGAGCCGGAGCGCCAGGTGCGGACGGGGTGCACGGAGTTGCCGAGCACGATCAGGAAGGCGTCGGTGGTGGGGTCGACGACGAGGCTGGTGCCGGTGAAGCCGGTGTGCCCGGCGGAGCGCGGGGTGGCCAGGGCGCCCATGTACCAGTGCTGGTTCAGCTCGAAGCCGAGGCCGTGCTCGTCGCCGGGGAAGGCGGTGTTGAAGTCGGTGAACATCAGCGCGACGGACTCCTCGGAGAGGATCCGGGCGCTGCCGTACGCCCCGCCGTTGAGCAGGGTGCGGGCGAGGACGGCCAGGTCCCAGGCGCAGGAGAAGACGCCGGCGTGCCCGGCGACGCCGCCGAGGCTGTACGCGTTCTCGTCGTGGACCTCTCCGTGGACCATTCCGCGGTCCAGTCCCGACCAGGGCGGCCGGGCGTCCTCGGTGGCGGCGATCTTCGGCCGCCAGGAGGCCGGCGGGTTGAACCGCGTGCGGTGCATCCCGAGCGGAGCGGTGATCTCGTCGTGGAGCAGTGCATCCAGAGTGCGATCGGTGATCTGCTCCAGGACGAGCTGGAGCGAGATCAGATTGAGGTCCGAGTAGAGGTACTTCGTGCCCGGCGGGCTCGCCAGGGCCTCGTTCCACAGCAGCCGCAGCTTCCCCTCCCGGGTGGGCTCCTTGTAGAGCGGGATCCAGGCGCGGAAGCCCGAGGTGTGCGTGAGCAGCTGACGGACCGTGACGTCCTGCTTGCCGCCGCCCGCGAACTCCGGCAGGTACGCGGCGACCCGCTCCTCCAGCTCCAGGGCGCCGCACTCCAGCTGCTGCACCGCCAGGATCGCGGTGAACAGCTTGGAGACGGACGCCAGGTCGAAGACGGTGTCCTCGGCCATCGCGATCCGTTCCCCGGGCGGCACTTCCACCCCGGAGTCGGTCGTCTCGTCGTACGCCGCGTATCGCACCGCGCTGCCGATCGGCCGGTGCAGTGCCACGGTTCCGCCGCGCCCGGCGAGCAGGACCGCGCCCGCGTACCAGGGGTGCTTGGGGGAGGGGCCGAGGAACGCCTCGGCGTCGGCGACCAGCCGGTCGAGGTAGGCGGGCAGCAGCCCGGCCCGCTCGGCGGAGCCGTGCCGCAGCACGGTGCGCCGGCCCCCGGTCGCCCCGGGCGCGCCGTCGTCCTGCGGCCCGGGGACCGCGGCGGCCCCCGGGATCGAGCCGACCATCACCGCACCTCCCAGAGCGAGGAGTCCGCCGCCGAACGCGCGACGGCCGATTCCCCGGCCCGCCGGTTCCTTCGTCATCCCTACCCTCCCACGCCTCTGAAAGAATCCTTCGCCCATACCCGCAACGTCTGAAACTTTCTTACCGGGGGTGCGGCGCGTCAGGGAAGCAGGCGGTGCCGCAAAGAATCTGACGCTGCATCAGAAAACCTCTTCCCTCGGACGTCCTGCTGCGGCATCCTGCCGCCCATGAAGACGGAGCTGAGTCGCACACTGGGGATCGAGCACGCCATCTTCGGCTTCACGCCCTTCCCCGCGGTGGCCGCCGCCATCACCAGAGCCGGCGGATTCGGCGTCCTCGGCGCGGTCCGCTACACCGCCCCGGACGACCTCGCCCGCGACCTCGACTGGATGCAGGAGCACACCGACGGACTGCCCTACGGCCTGGACGTCGTCATGCCCGCCAAGAAGGTCGAGGGCGTCTCCGAGGCCGACGTCGAGGCCATGATCCCCGAGGGACACCGGGAGTTCGTCCGCGAGACCCTCGCCAAGCACGGAGTGCCCGAGCTCGCGGAGGGCGAGGCGTCCGGCTGGCGGATCACCGGCTGGATGGAGCAGGTCGCCCGCAGCCAGCTCGACGTCGCCTTCGACTACCCCATCAAACTCCTCGCCAACGCCCTCGGCTCCCCGCCCCCCGACGTCGTCGCCCGCGCCCACGACCACGGCGTGCTCGTGGCCGCGCTCGCCGGCAGCGCCCGGCACGCCCGCCACCACGCCGACGCCGGCATCGACGTCGTCGTCGCGCAGGGCTACGAGGCCGGCGGCCACACCGGCGAGATCGCCTCCATGGTGCTCACCCCCGAGGTCGTCGAGGCCGTCGCCCCGCTGCCGGTGCTCGCCGCCGGCGGCATCGGCAGCGGCGAGCAGATCGCCGCCGGGCTCGCCCTCGGAGCCCAGGGCGTCTGGCTCGGCTCGATCTGGCTCACCGCGGCCGAGGCCGAACTGCACTCGCGCGCCCTGACCGCCAAACTCCTCGCCGCCGGCTCCGGCGACACCGTCCGCTCCCGCGCCCTGACCGGCAAGCCCGCCCGTCAGCTGCGCACCGAGTGGACCGACGCCTGGGACGACCCGGCCGGCCCCGGCCCGCTGCCGATGCCGCTGCAGGGCCTGCTCGTCGCCGAGGCCGTCTCCCGGATCCAGAAGTACGAGGTCACGCCGCTGCTCGGCACGCCCGTCGGCCAGATCGTCGGCCGGATGAACTCCGAGCGCAGCGTCCGGCAGATCTTCGACGAGCTCACCCGCGGCTTCGAACAGGCCGTCGACCGCATCAACCGCATCGCGGGAAGGGACGGACAGTGAGCGACGTACCCAACGGCTTCTGGGCGCAGGCGTCCGCCGACCCCGCCCGTACGGTCCTCATCGCACCCGGCGGCCAGGAGTGGTCCGCCGGACGGCTGCACGCCGACGCCAACCGCCTCGTCCACGGACTGCGCGCGGCCGGACTGGAGCGCGGCGACGTCTTCGCCGTCGTCCTGCCCAACGGCGTGGAGTTCCTGACCGCCTACCTCGCCGCCGCCCAGGCCGGCTTCTACCTCGTCCCGGTCAACCACCACCTCGTCGGCCCCGAGATCGCCTGGATCGTCGCCGACTCCGGGGCGAAGGCGCTGCTCGCCCACGAGCGGTTCGGCACGGCGGCCGGGGCCGCCGCCGACGAGGCCGGGCTGCCCGCGACCCACCGCTACGCCGTGGGCACCGTCCCCGGCTTCCGCCCGTACGCCGAACTCCTCGACGGGCAGCCGGAGTCCGTGCCCGACGACCGCACCCTCGGCTGGGTCATGAACTACACCTCCGGCACCACCGGCCGGCCCCGCGGCATCCGCCGCCCGCTGCCCGGCAAAGTCCCCGAGGAGACCTATCTCGGCGGCTTCCTCGGCATCTTCGGCATCCGCCCCTTCGACGGCAACGTCCACCTGGTCTGCTCGCCGCTGTACCACACGGCCGTGCTGCAGTTCGCCGCCGCGTCCCTGCACATCGGGCATCCGCTGGTCCTGATGGACAAATGGACCCCCGAGGAGATGCTGCGGCTCATCGACGCGCACGCCTGCACGCACACCCACATGGTCCCCACCCAGTTCCACCGGCTGCTGTCCCTGCCGGAAGACGTACGGGACCGGTACGACGTGTCGTCGATGCGGCACGCCATCCACGGCGCCGCGCCCTGCCCCGACCACGTCAAACGGGCGATGATCGCCTGGTGGGGCCACTGCGTCGAGGAGTACTACGCGGCCAGCGAGGGCGGCGGCGCGTTCGCCACCGCCGAGGACTGGCTGAAGAAGCCCGGCACCGTCGGCAAGGCATGGCCGATCAGCGAGCTGGCGGTCTTCGACGACGACGGGAAGCGGCTCGGCCCCGGCGAACTCGGCACCGTCTACATGAAGATGACCACCGGCGGCTTCGCCTACCACAAGGACGAGGCGAAGACCGCGAAGAACCGCATCGGCGACTACTTCACCGTCGGCGACCTCGGCGTCCTCGACGAGGACGGCTATCTCTTCCTGCGCGACCGCAAGATCGACATGATCATCTCGGGCGGGGTCAACATCTACCCCGCCGAGATCGAGGCCGCGCTGCTCAGCCACCCGGCCGTCGCGGACGCCGCCGCCTTCGGCATCCCGCACGCCGACTGGGGCGAGGAGGTCAAGGCCGTCGTCGAGCCCGCCGAGGGCCACGAGCCGTCGCCCGCGCTCGCCGCCGCCGTCCTGGCCCACTGCGAGGAGCGGCTGGCCGGCTACAAGCGCCCCAGGAGCGTCGACTTCACCGCGGCCATGCCCCGCGACCCCAACGGCAAGCTCTACAAGCGCCGACTGCGCGACCCGTACTGGGAGGGCCACGACCGCCCGCTCTAGACCGCGCCGGGACGGGGAGGCGGCGCTTTCACTCCTCGGGCGGGACGCAGAGCACCGGTACGCGGGACAGGTGCAGGAGTTTGTGCGGCGTGGAGCCGAGGAGCGCGCCGCGCATCGGGCTCTCGCCCCAGCTGCCGACCACGATGACGCGTGCGGCGTGCCGCCGCGCCGCGTCGATCAGGGCCTGGGCGGGCTTCTCGTCGAGCACCTCCACGACGCTCGGCACGCCCGCCCGGTCCGCCTCCATGACGGCGTGCTCCAGAGCGGTACGGCCGACCTCCCGGATGGCCTCGTGGTGGGACGCGTACTCCTCGCCCGTGGGGCCGGGGACCGCGGCGCCGAAGACCAGGACGAGCCGCTCGTCGAACGCCGCGGCCACCTCGATCGCGATGCGCAGGGCGCGGGCGGCGCCGGGGGACTCGTCGTAGCCCAGGACCACCGTCATCTCAGGCCCCCTTGCCGTGGCCGTGGACCAGTTCGGGGTCGGCCACACCGGGGCGCTCCTGCCAGTACGCCGGCGCCCACAGGCGTCGCGCGATCATGGCCAGGACGCCGGTGAGCGCGATGCCGATGCCGATGACGAGCGGCGGACCGAGGCCGAACCACGAGGTCCCGCTGTACGAGTTCTCCGGGTCGGACATGTCCATGACTGACCGCACCAGCAGCCAGGTGAGCAGGCCGGCGCCGACCAGCGGCCCGACGCCGATCATCAGGAAGTTGTGCACGCTCTCCAGAAGATGACGGCGGTAGTAGACGACGCAGGCCACGCCGGTGAGCGCGTAGTAGAAGGCGATCAGCAGCGACAGCGCGGTCAGCGAGTCGAAGAGTGCGTTGGAGCTGATCTGGCTCACCACGAGGTACCAGGCGATGGCGATGGCGGCGACCCACCACGTGCTGACGTCCGGGGTGCGGAAGCGCGGGCTGATGTGGGCGTAGTGCTTGGGCAGCGCACCGCGCCGGGCCATGGACAGCGCGGTCCGTGACGCGGGGATGATCGTGGTCTGGGTGGAGGCGATGGCGGACGTGGAGACCGCCAGCAGCAGCACCCAGTCCCAGCCGCCCATCACGTCCGTGGCGAGCTGGGCGAAGATGAACTCCTCCTCGTCGGCGTTGTCGGCGAGGAACGCCGGGCCCGCGTAGGCCACCACCGCGAAGGCCACGGACACGTAGCTGACCAGGAGGATGACGGTGGACCAGAGCCCTGCCCTGCCCGGGGCGGTCGCGGAGTCCTTGACCTCCTCGGTCAGGTTGACGGCGGATTCCCACCCCCAGTACGCGAACACGCCGAGGAGCAGCCCGCCGGTCAGCGCCGCGCCGCCGGCCCCGAAGGGGTTCAGCCAGCTGAAGGCCGGATCGACCGCGTCGTACTTGCTCGTCCCGTTGTAGGCGCTGTACAGCGCCACGGACACGAAGACGAGCAGACAGGCGACCTGCGCCAGGATGAGCACGTTCTGCACGTGGGCCGACAGCTCGGTGCCGATGACGCACACGGCGGTCATCACCACGATGAGCACCACCGTGAGCAGTTGGCGCACGAAGGTGTTGTCCACCCAGCTGTCGAGGCCGAAGGCGAGCAGCGCGAAGGAGACGGCCACGTCGGCCAGCGAGCCGACGACCAGCACGCCGGTCATGGCGATGGCCCACCCGCCGAGCCAGCCGGCCCAGGGGCCCATGGCGCGGGTGACCCAGGAGAAGGTCGTGCCACAGTCCTGGTCGACCCTGTTCAGGTAGTAGAAGGACGAGGCGATCAGCAGCATCGGCACGAAGGACGCCAGCATCACGCCCGGCGCGTAGATTCCCACGAGCGCCACGATGGGACCGATGACGGCCGCGAGGGAGTAGGCGGGGGAGGTGGAGTTGAGCCCGATGACCAGGGCGTCGAGGAATCCGATCGCGTTGTGCTTCAGCTCCACGGGGCGCCCGGTGGGCGCGGCATCCTCGGCGGTCATGCTCCCTCGTTCCCGTCGGGCCGGAAAGACACAGCGAGACATCTGGCTCTCATCGTAGGAACGCTCGATCGGACGTGCATGCGCAGACGGGCCTTCCGGGTCACGGCGTCACTGCTCGCGCATGCCCCACGGCGCCCCGTACTCCGGAAGCAGGTCGAGGAAGGGGCCCGGCGGCAGCGCCTCGGGCCCGAGGACGCCCCGTCCCTGCCAGGCCCCGGACGCGACCAGTTCCAATGCGGCCACCGGGTTCATCGCGGTCTGCCACACGACGGCCTGCGAGCCGTACTCCCGCATCGACCACTGGTTGTCGACCACCTGGTAGAGGTACACCTCGCGGGGCCGTCCGTCCTTGGTGCCCTTGACCCAGGTGCCCGCGCACGTCTTGCCGTGCATCCGGTCGCCGAGGCCCGCCGGGTCGGGCAGGCATGCGGCGACGACGTTCCGCGGTGACACGGCGACCTGTCCCGAGGGCCCGGAGACCTCCACCGGATCCGTGCGGTCGAGCCCCAGCTTGTGCAGGGTGCGCAGGACGCCGATGAACTCGTCGCCGAGCCCGTACTTGAAGGTGACCCGCCGGGCCTTCACCCATCGGGGAACCAGCAGCACTTCCTCGTGCTCGACGTTCACGCACTCCACCGGACCGATGCCCTCGGGGAAGTCGAAGACCTCGGGCTCGCTGAAGGGCGCCGTGGTGAACCAGCTGCGGTCCTCCTCGTAGACGACGGGCGGGTTCAGGCATTCCTCGATCGTCGTCCAGATGCTGAAGGTCGGGGCGAAGGCGTACCCGTCGACCACCAGGTTCGCGCCGTCGCGGACGCCGATCTCCTCGATCTCGTCGAAGAGGGCGTCGGCGGCGTACCGGGCGAAGACGTCCGAGAGGCCCGGCTCCACGCCCATGCCGACGAGCGCGAGCCGGTCCGCCGCCTCCCACTCGGCCGAACGGGCGAACTGCTCGTCCCCCAGCTTCACGCCGCACTCCTCGTACGGGCGGGACGGATGCGGCCGGGACAGGGACATCGCCATGTCGAGGTAGTGGGCCCGCTCGGCGAGCGCCGCTTCGAACAGGGGCATCACGAAGCGTGGATCGGTGGCGTTGAGCAGGACGTCGCAGCGGTGCTCGGCCAGGGCCGCCCGTACTCCGGCGGTGTCCGAGGCGTCGAGCCGGATCGCGGTGAACCGGTGCGCGTCGCCGCCGAGGCCGGCGACGGCCGCCTCGGCCCGCGTCCGGTCGTAGTCGGCGACGACCATGTGCGCGAAGAACGAGCGGCGGGCGGCGATCCTGGTGATCGCCGTGCCCACTCCTCCCGCCCCCACCATGAGGATGCGCATGCGGCACTCCTTCGTTCCGCCCCCGGGCACGGCCGGGTGCCCTTCCGATGATGCCGCCGGTCGGGCTCGGCCGCCCGGCGGGCGGCGGTGCGGTGCGGGCGGGCCCTGTGGACGGCCGAGCCGGGGCCGAACCGGTCCCGTAGAGTCGAACGTCCCGATGCAGAAGAGGAGTTCACCTCATGCGCTACCGACTCTTCGGCCCCACCGGACTGCGGATCTCCGAAGTGATGCTGGGCGCCACGAGCTTCGGCGAGCAGGGCGGCGGGGGCGTGCCGCCCGAGGAGTGCCGACGCATCCTCGACCTCTACGACGACGCCGGCGGCAACGTCGTCGACACCGCCGTCAACTATCGCGGCGGCGAGAGCGAGCAGATCCTCGGGGAGCTGCTCGACGGCCGGCGCGACCGGTTCGTCCTCGCCACCAAGTACTCCGTCACCCGCGACGACGCCGACGCCAACGCCGGAGGCAACCACCGCAAGAACCTCAGGCTGTCCCTGGAGACCAGCCTGCGCCGGCTGCGCACCGACTACCTCGACGTGTACTGGGTCCACATGTGGGACCGGCACACCCCCGTCGAGGAGACCATGCGCGCCCTCGACGACGCCGTGCGCGCCGGGAAGATCCTGTACGTCGGTATCTCCGACGCGCCCGCCTGGGTGGTGAGCCGGGCCAACACGCTCGCCGAATGGCGCGGCTGGCAGCCTTTCGCGGGGCTGCAGGTCCCGTACAGCCTGCTCCGGCGGGACATCGAGCGCGAGCTGCTGCCGATGGCCGAGGCGTTCGGGATGACCGTCGCCGCGTGGAGCCCGCTGGCCGGCGGCATCCTCTCCGGCAAGTACACCCGGCCGGGCGGCCCCGGCCCGAGCGCCCGGCTCGCGGCGGACTCGCTGGGCGAGCGGGACCACGCCGTCGCCCGCGCCGTCCAGCAGGCCGCCGACGAGCTGGGGGTGACGCCCTCGCAGGTCGCGCTCGCCTGGACCCGGGCCCGCTCGCGGGCGGTGGTTCCGATCGTCGGCGTCCGCTCGGCCGAGCAGCTGAAGGACAACCTCGGCGCGCTCGACGTGACCCTGCCCCCGGAGACCGTCGAACGCCTGGAGGAGGCAACGGAGTTCCGGCTCGGCTTCCCGCGCGACTTCATCGACGGCAACGAACGCTGGGTGTTCGGGGAGGCCACCGGAAGGCTCGACGGCAGGGGCTGACCGAGGGGTTCATCCCCTTTGTGGCAGTATGGTGATCATGAGTTCGAGTGTGGCGGGCCTGACCCGACAGTGGAGCACGTGGGCGCCGGTCGTCGCCGGTGTCGCCCTCGGCGTCGGATGGGGCCAGGATCTGGCAGGATTCGCCGTCGCCGTGATCGGGGTGTGCCTGCTCGGCGCGGTGCTCGCCGCCGTCCATCACGCCGAGGTCATCGCCCACCGCGTCGGCGAGCCCTACGGCTCGCTCGTGCTGGCGGTCGCGGTCACGGTCATCGAGGTCGGACTCATCGTCACCTTGATGGTGGGAGGCGGCGACAAGGCCACCACCTACGCCCGCGACACCGTCTTCGCGGCCGTGATGATCACCTGCAACGGGATCGTCGGTCTGTCGCTGCTCGTCGCGGCGCTGCGCAACCGCGTCGCCGTCTTCAACGCCGAGGGCTCCGGCGGCGCGCTCGCCACGGTCTGCACCCTGGCCACGATGACCCTCGTCATGCCCACCTTCACCACCAGCCACCCGGGCCCGGAGTTCTCCGACGCCCAGCTGGCCTTCTCCGCCGTGGCCTCGCTCTTTGTGTACGGGCTGTTCGTCGCCGTCCAGACCGTCCGGCACCGCGACTACTTCCTGCCCGTCAGACGCCTCGGCGGCGACCCCGAGTCCGACGACGAGCACGCCGATCCGCCCACCCGGGCCGAGTCCTGGTGGAGCCTCGGGCTGCTCCTGCTCGCCCTGGTCGCGGTGGTCGGACTGGCCAAGCTGGTCTCGCCCACCATCGAGGACGCGGTGGAGTCCGCCGGACTGCCCAAGGCCGTCGTCGGCGTCGTGATCGCCCTCATGGTGCTGCTGCCCGAGACGCTCGCCGCCGTGCGCGCCGCCCGCCGCGACCGGATGCAGACCAGCCTCAACCTGGCCTACGGCTCCGCGATCGCCAGCATCGGCCTGACGATTCCGGCGATCGCGCTCGCCTCGGTGTGGCTCTCCGGGCCCCTGGTGCTCGGTCTGGGCGCCGTCCACATGGTGCTGCTGGTGCTCACGGCCGTGGTCAGCGCCCTCACCGTCGTACCCGGACGGGCCACCCTGCTCCAGGGCGGCGTCCATCTCGCGATCTTCGCCGGCTTCGTCTTCCTCTCGTTCAGTCCCTGATCCCGCTGTTCAGTCCCTGACGCGGCTGTTCAGTCGCGGACGCGGACGACCTTGAGCGCGGGGGAGCGCAGGATGTCCTTCTCGCAGAAGCGGGAGGTCACCCAGCGCTCCCCGGAGTACAGCTGCGTCTGGTCGCTGTAGTGCGGCGAGTTCGGGTTCGAGGACTGCGCGTACGTCAGCAGCGTCCGGGTCACCGGGCACCGCCCGCCGTCCCAGCCCACCGCCTGGACATGGCTCGTGCCGTGCGCCACCTCCGTGTACCCGCCGCCGGCCGCGTTCCACACCGGCTCGGTCTTGTTCCAGACGCCGAGCGCCTCCGTGCCGCCGCTCACCGGGATCCGCGTCCCGTTCCGCACCACGAACTGGTGCGCGCCCAGCGGCGCGTCGAGCGGGATGCCGGCCGAGCGCAGCTCGGCGACGGCGTCGGTCAGCGCCTTGGCGAAGGCGGGCGAGTCCGTGTTGAGCGTGTGCGGGGTGCGGACCGGGTCCGTCGCGGAGAACGGCACCTTCCACTGGTCGGCCGGCTTCGCCGTTCCGGTGAACTTCCGCCAGAACCGGTCGAACAGCAGCGCGCCGCGGCTGTCCGAGTCCACCGTCCGGTCCCAGCCGGCGAGCGCCCGGCAGGCCTCCGGATCGTCCGGCAGCACGGCCGGGCAGGCCCGCGCCGCCTCCTCGGCCGCAAGGTCGCCGGCCGGCGCCCGGTTGGCGAACTGCTGCCGCTGCAGGTCGGCGACCGTGAGCCCGCCTCGCGCCGCCATCGCCGCCACGTCCTCGACGCCGCCCCGGGTGCGCAGCGAACGCGGTGTGCCGATCGTCCCGAAGACCCGCTCGTAGCCGGTCAGCGGCCGGTCCGCGTTGGTCAGCCAGGCGCTGTCGTTGGAGTTCTCCGCGTACGGCGCGTCCCGCAGCACCGGCAGCTTCGACGCGCCGAAGACGCCCGGCTGCACCGCGTCCGGGTCGGAGCCGAGCGCACAGTCGGCGCGCGAGCCGTCGAGCACGGCGACGCCGGAGGCGGGGTAGGTCGCCCGGCCGAGCGGTGTGGAGCAGCGCTGCGCCAGCTCGTCGGTGATCCGCGGGAGCACCTGAGCCTGGGCGAACAGGGTGTGACCGGAGGCGTCCGCGGCGATCGTGTTCACCCACGGCAGGCCCTGCACGCGCCGGAGCGTGCCGAGCACGTCCTGCGTGGACCGCGCCTTGGCGAAGCCGAGCGCGGTGTCGGAGCCGCGCAGGTTGGCGGCGTTGGGGTCGTTCAGCGCGTACGCGGTCGTGGCCGTCCAGGGCAGCGGCAGCGCCGAACCGAGGCCGGTGACGACCGGTCCGTACCGGGTCCACCACTGCGTCCGGGTGACGGGCGCACCGTCCTTGACCGGGACGGTCACCGTGCGCCGGGTCATCCGCTCCGGCTTCCCGTCGACCAGGTAGACGGTGGGGTCGGCCGGATCGAGGGCCAGCTGGTGCAGATTGAGCGTGACGCCGGTGGCGACGGTGTGGCTCCACGCCACCTTGTCGTTGAAGCCGATGTTGACGACGGTGGTGCCGAGCAGCGACGCGCCGGAGACGTTCAGTTCGCCGGGGATGGTCTGCTGGGACTGCCAGAAGCGGCGGCCGCCGTGCCACGGATAGTGCGGGTTGCCGAGCAGCAGGCCCCGGCCGTTCGCCGTCGTGCCGCCGCTGAACGCGACCGCGTTGGATCCCATGTCGGCGCCGTCCGCGGCGAACAGCGCGCGGGCGGCGTCGGCGGCCCGGCCCGGCTCGGGCGCCGTCGCGGCCGGCGCCCCGGCGGCGGGCGGCTGCGCGGCCGTGATGCCGTCCACGGCGCGGCCCTGGCCGCCGAGCACCGAGACGGCGAAGCCGCGCCGCGCCACGTCCAGCGCGGTGACCGGGCGGACCCAGGCGGCGTCCTTGCAGGCCGGGTCGGTGACGCGGTTCTGCTTCAGCCAGGCGTTGTAGCCGGCCGCCCAGCCCCGCATCAGCTCCTTCAGCTGCCGGCTGGGGCCGGCGGGCGCGGGGGTGCGCAGCAGGTCCTCGACGGTCCCCGCGTCGCGGACGCCGCGGAAGTACAGGTCGCTGGAGAGGTTCCGGGCGGCGGACGACAGGGACCCGTCGGGCGCGCCGTCCGCGCCGAAGTACCGCGCGCGTTCGCCGTTGACGGTCACGAAGCCGTCGGCCAGCGTGCAGACCTGGTCCGCGGCCTGCGCCCAGCCGGTGCCGAAGCCCAGGTTCGCGTAGTCCTTCGCCATGATGTGCGGGACGCCGTACTCGGTGTACCGGATCACGGCCGACAGACCGCGGTCGGACGGCCGGTGCCGCCGGTCTCCCGGATCGCCCGATTCCGCGGCGGCTGCCGCGGGCAGCGTGGCGGTGACCGTGGCCAGGGCGGCGCCGAGCAGGAGCAGGTGTTTCAGACGGGTGCGCAGGTGCAACGTTCCTCCCAACGGACGGATGGTGCAACGCGGTTGGACCATGCAGTCAGGAGAGCGCTTGCCTTGTCAACATCCCGTTCGGTATCCGAGGCCACGAGCTTCCGTACGCGCTCCGGTACTTGACCCGCCGCCCGGCCCCGCCGAGGATCCCGGCATGGAACGACTCCTCAGCCGCGCCGTCGACGGTGTCCTGCGCACGAGCGCCCAGCGCGTCCCCGACCGGACCGCCCTCCGCTACGCCGACCGGACCTGGACCTACGCCGAGCTGGACGCGGCCGTCACCACCGCGGCCGCCGTGCTGCGGGAGCGGTGGGGCCTCGACGAGTACGCCCGGGTGGCGACCTACGGCCACAACTCCGACGCCTATCTGATCGCCTTCCTGGCCTGTTCCCGGGCCGGCCTCATCCACGTGCCGGTCAACCACAACCTGACCGGCGAGGACCTCGCGTACATCCTGGAGCAGTCCGGGAGTTCGCTGGTGCTCACCGACCCCGCGCTCGCGGAGCGCGTCCCCGAGGGCCCCGCCGTCAAGGCGCTGCGCGACGCCCCGGACTCGCTGCTCGCCGAGCTGGCCCGCCCCGAGACGTACGACACCGACCGCGACGCCCGCGACATCGTGCAGCTCCTGTACACCTCGGGCACCACCGCCCTGCCCAAGGGCGCGATGATGACCCACCGGGCGCTCGTCCACGAGTACGCCAGCGCCGTCGAGGCCCTCGACCTGCACGAGGACGACCGCCCCGTGCACGCGCTGCCGCTGTACCACTCGGCGCAGATGCACGTCTTCCTGCTGCCCTACCTCGCGGTCGGCGCGGAGAACACCCTCGTGGACGGGCCCGACCCGGCCGTCCTGTTCGACCTGATCGAGGCCGGCCGCGCGGACAGCGTCTTCGCCCCGCCCACCGTCTGGATCGGCCTGGCCAACCACCCCGACTTCGCGAGCCGCGACCTCGGCGCCCTGCGCAAGGCGTACTACGGGGCGTCGATCATGCCCGTCCCGGTCCTGGAGCGGCTGCGCGAACGGCTGCCCGGACTCGGCTTCTACAACTGCTTCGGCCAGAGCGAGATCGGCCCGCTCGCCACCGTCCTCGGACCCGACGAGCACGAGGGCCGGATGGACTCCTGCGGCCGGCCCGTCCGCCATGTCGAGGCGCGGGTCGTCGACGAGCACGGCGCGGACGTGCCCGACGGCACGCCCGGCGAAGTGGTCTACCGCTCACCGCAGTTGTGCGAGGGCTACTGGCAGAAGCCGGCCGAGACCAAGGAGGCGTTCCGCGGCGGCTGGTTCCGCTCCGGGGACCTCGCGGTCCGCGACGCGGACGGCTACTACACCGTGGTCGACCGGGTGAAGGACGTCATCAACTCCGGCGGGGTGCTCGTCGCCTCCCGGCAGGTCGAGGACGTCCTCTACACGCACCCGGCCGTCGCCGAGGCCGCCGTCGTCGGGCTGCCCGACGAGAAGTGGATCGAGGCCGTCACGGCGGTGGTCGTCGCCCGGGGCGAGGTCACCGAGGCCGAACTCGTCGATCACGCACGCGAACGGCTGGCCCACTTCAAGGCCCCCAAGCGGGTGCTGTTCGTGGACGAACTGCCGCGCAACGCCAGCGGGAAGATCCTCAAGCGGGAGCTCCGCGACCGCTTCGGCACCCCCTGAACCCGCCCGCCGGGGGCCGTCGGCGATCATGGGGAGGCGGCGCGCACCCGCGGGCCGCCGCCCCACCGACCAGGGAGAGACCGCCATGACCACCCTGCGCTGCGCCATCCTCGACGACTACCAGGGCGTGGCGACCGCCTCCGCCGACTGGTCGCCGCTGGCCGGACGGGTGGAGCCGGTCGCGTTCACCGAGCACCACGCGAGCGAGGACGAACTGGCCGCCACGCTCGCCGACTTCGACATCGTCGTCACCCTGCGCGAACGCGTCCGCTTCCCCGCCTCCCTGTTCGCCCGGCTGCCCCGGCTGAAGCTCCTCGTCGCCACGGGCATGCGCAACACCGTGATCGACTACGCCGCCGCCGAGGCCCACGGGGTCACCGTCTGCGGCACCGCCAGCAACTCCACCTCGACCGTCGAACTCACCTGGGCGCTGCTCCTCGGCCTCGCCCGGGGCGTCGTCGCCGAGAACGACGCGCTGCGCCGGGGCGGCCCCTGGCAGAGCACCGTCGGCGCCGACCTGAACGGCAGCCGCCTGGGCGTCCTCGGCCTCGGCCGGATCGGCAGCCGGGTCGCCGCGGTCGGGCTCGCCTTCGGCATGGACGTCACGGCCTGGAGCCCGAACCTCACCAAGGAGCGGACCGAGGAGGCCGGCGTGCGGCTGGCCGCGTCCAAGGAGGAACTCCTCGCCGAGAGTGACTTCGTCACGATCCACCTCGCCCTCGGCGACCGCAGCCGCGGCCTGATCGGGGCCCCCGAACTGGGGCTGATGAAGCCGACCGCGTACCTCGTCAACACCTCCCGCGCCGCCATCGTCGACCAGGACGCCCTGCTCGCCGCGCTCCACGCCGGGCGCATCGCCGGCGCGGGCGTCGACGTCCACGACGTCGAGCCGCTGCCCGCCGACCACCCGGTGCGCACCGCGCCCCGGCTGCTGGCCACGCCGCACCTCGGCTACGTCTCGCGGGACAGCTACCGGACGTACTACGGGCAGGCGGTCGAGGACATTCTCGCCTTCCTCGGCGGCGAGCCGCTGCGCCGCCTGCCCTGACCGGACCGCCGCGCGCCCGTCAGCCGGAGCGCTCCTCGGTCAAGCAGAGGATGTTGCCCTCGCTGTCCTTGAACCAGGCGCCGCGCAGGGTCTCCGTCTCGACGACGCCGTCGACCGTCTTCAGGCCGGGAAGGTCGTACTCCTCGAACTCCACGCCCTTGGACCGCAGGTCCTTCATCTCCGCGTCGAGGTCGGCGACCTTCCAGCTCGCCAGGGTGTGTGCGGCCTGGCCGCCGTAGGGCGTCTCGTACAGACCTATCACCGTTCCACCGGACTCGAGCCTGGTGTCCTCGGGCGTCTCCCGCGTGAGGGCGAGACCGAGCGTCTCCGTGTAGAAGCGCTTCGCCCGGGCGAGGTCGTTGACCGGGATGATTGCCGCGATGGGTGCCTCCGCCAGCATGAAAACCACCTCCTGTCTCCAGGCTACGCAGCGGCCCGCCCGCCCACAGGTCGAGCGGGCCCAGAGCCACGGCGTTCCTCGGCACGTGATGCGGGTGTGACCGGGAGTGACCGGGCCGGTCCCGGACCGGAGGGTCCTCAGCTCCCGTCCCGCAGGTCCACGATCCGCTTGATCTTGCCGACCGAGCGCTCCAGCGTCTCCGGCGCGACGACCTCCACCGCCACCGACACCCCGATCCCGTCCTTCACCGCCGCCGCGATCGCCCGCTCCGCCTCCGCGCGCTGCTCGGGCGTCGCGCCCGTACGCGCCTCGGCCCGTACCGTCAGCGCGTCGAGCCGGCCCTCGCGGGTCAGCTTCAGCTGGAAGTGCGGGGCGACGCCCGGCGTGCGCAGCACGATCTCCTCGATCTGCGTGGGGAACAGGTTCACCCCGCGCAGGATCACCATGTCGTCGCTGCGCCCGGTGACCTTCTCCATCCGCCGGAACACCCGCGCCGTGCCGGGCAGCAGCCGGGTCAGGTCCCGGGTGCGGTACCGGATCACCGGCATGGCCTCCTTGGTCAGCGAGGTGAACACCAGCTCGCCCTCCTCGCCGTCCGGCAGCACCTCGCCGGTGAACGGGTCGACGATCTCGGGGTAGAAGTGGTCCTCCCACACGTGCAGACCGTCCTTGGTCTCCACGCACTCCTGCGCCACCCCGGGGCCCATCACCTCCGAGAGCCCGTATATGTCCACCGCGTCGATCGCGAACCGCTCCTCGATCTCCCGGCGCATCTCCTCCGTCCACGGCTCGGCCCCGAAGATGCCCACCTTCAGCGAGGTGCCGCGCGGATCGACGCCCTGCCGCTCGAACTCGTCGAGCAGTGTCAGCATGTACGAGGGGGTCACCATGATGACCTCGGGCCGGAAGTCCTGGATCAGCTGGACCTGACGCGCCGTCATGCCGCCCGAGGCCGGGATGACCGTGCAGCCCAGCCGCTCCGCGCCGTAGTGCGCGCCGAGCCCGCCGGTGAACAGGCCGTAGCCGTACGCCACATGGATCTTGTGGCCGGGCCGGCCGCCGGCCGCGCGGATGGACCGGGCCACCACGTCCGCCCAGGTGTCGAGGTCGCGCTCGGTGTAGCCGACGACGGTGGGGCGGCCGGTGGTGCCGCTGGACGCGTGGATCCGGCGCACCTCGGACTGGTCTACCGCGAACATGCCGAAGGGGTAATGGTCGCGCAGATCGGTCTTGGCGGTGAACGGGAAGCGGGCGAGGTCGGCCAGGGTGCGGCAGTCCTCGGGGCGCAGCCCGGCCGCGTCGAAGGACTGCCGGTAGAAGGCGACGTTCTCGTAGGCGTGTCGCAGGGTCGCCCGCAGCCGCTCCAGCTGGAGGGCCTCCAGCCGCTCCCGGTCCAGCCGCTCGCCCTCGTCCAGCAGTTCCGTCATGCGCCGCGCTCCCGTCCACCCCAAAGCGGACGACCGATCATTCGGTCGTTGCTGTCGGAAACCAGTAATCCAAGATTCCCCCGTCCTGGCAAGGGGCCTGCGCGGATTCGCCGCCGGGCCGACCGGCCCACGAGTTCTCCCGGCTGCTCCAGCACGGCGGCCGCTGGGGGATCACTCGGCTACCGGCGCGCGGTACGCCGGCGTCGCGCGCGCAGGACGGCCGCGGTTCCGGTCGCGGCCACGAGAGCGGCGACGGCGGCGGTCGCCCAGGGCCAGAGCTTGGTGCCGGTGTCGGCTTCGGGCCGGGCATCGGGAGCAGTACTCTCGGGCGCGGTGGTCGGCAGGGCGGCCTTCGGCATGGTGGCCGTCGGGGTGCCGGGCGTCGGCGTGAAGACCGATGGCGACGCCGGAGTACCGGGGGAGACCGTGAGCTCCTCCTGGTCCCGGCCGAGCGCCGGGTAGCCCGCCTCCACGGTGATCTTCCAGCGTCCGGGCGGCAGCGCCTCGGCCGTGGTCCAGCCGATGGCATTCGCCCCGGCGCGCACCAGTTTCCAGGGCCCGACGGTCCGTCCGTCGGCACTGACCGCGTTCACCGTCGCGGCGAGCCGGCCGTCGACCGGGTCGTTGTCGTCGTCCCAGACGACGGTGGTCCGTACCCGTCCGAAGTCGTGACCGGTGATCTCCACGTCCAGGGCGCCGCCATGGGCATGGGCGGTACCGGAGAAGGCATTCAGGGACAGGACCGCCCCGGCCAGGGCGGTGACGACGGCCGAGCAGAGCGTGTGGCGCATGGCGAGGTGCTCCAGGGGGTGGGAGGCAGGCAGAGGCAGGGGGGACGGCCGGCGGGCGAGGGCCCGCCGACCGTCGCGTTCACCGGATTCAGGAGCCGGTCTTCTGGACCGTCCACACCTGGGCCGGCGTCCCTGCGGCGTACTGCAGCTCGATGAGCCAGGAACCGTAGTAGGGACGGTCGCTGACGCCGAGGACATAGCGGGTGTCGCCTGCGGCCACGGTCACCCGGCCGCCGCTGCCGGTCACACGCCATCGTTGGGCGGCCGTGTCGCGGCAGGGCTGCTGCGCCACCCACATGCCGGCGCTCGCGGCGCCGCCCGCCTGCAGGCACTTGCCGGACACGGCCGAGCGGATACGGCTGTACCCGTTGCCCGTGGCGTCGATGTACCACTGCTGCTGGGCGTATCCGTTGCGCGGCGAGCCGACGAGGACGGTGTTGTCCGCGCTGCGGCCGCCCCAGATCTCCGCGGCCGTACCCGTCGCGCCGTTGAGAAGCAGCTGGCGGGTGCCCGGCGTGGGCGTCGTGCCGCCGCCGTCACCGCTGTCCGGGGTCCGGAACGACGTCGCCCTGCCGGGGCCGCTGTCCCGCCCGGACGCGTCACGGACCGAGACGGCGACGGTGTAGGACGTGGCGGGCTTGAGGCTGTAGAGGCGGGCGTTGGGCGTCTGCACCCAGCCGATCGGCCGGCTGTCTAGGTACACCTGGTACCAGACCGCGCCCGTCACCGGCTGCCAGTGGGCGACGGCGGAGTCCGCGGCGAGCTGTCCGACGGTGACGGCGGGCCCGGTACCCCCACCGGTGGTCGGTGTCGGTGTCGGTGTGGGGGTCGGGGTCGGCGTCGGCCGGGGGTTCGGCGTCGTGCCGCCCCCGCTGCGCATGAGGAACTGGTTGTCGGCGATGTTCCAGTGGGTGGCCAGATAGCTGCCCGGCCGGGGGCTGGTGTGGAAGTAGTCGTCGTGATTGCAGTCCAGCCGGTTCTCGTAGTCGCCGCCCGTGCACACGTTGCGCATCCGGGGGTAGTACGGGCTGTCCGAGTAGCACATCACGTCGAACTCGTCCGTGCAGTGCGCCCCGCGGCTGGTGTTGGGGGCGCTGTTGTTCACCGCGCCCAGGTTGTGGCCGAGTTCATGCGCGGCGGTGTGGCCGCCCCAGCAGCCCGTGTCCGTGCGACCGTAGGAGGGACCGAAGTTGGACAGGTTGCTCTGGCCCGGGCGCTCGTCCCCGTTGAAGGTGCCGATGCCGCAGTAGACCTGGGTGTCCGCGAAGATCATGTACTTGCGGTCGCGGCGGTCGAGCCCCTTGGCGGCCAGTGCGCGGTTGGTGGCGCTGAACTCCGCGAGCGCGGAGGCCGGGAGTTCGATGTTGAGCACGGTCGGCGTGCAATCGGCGGCCGTGACGTAGCGGATGTGCCGGACGCCGCCGGTGTCCTTGGCGCTCTCGGAGTAGATGAGGTCGGCGTCGGCGGCCCATTTGCGGAACGACGCGAAGTACTCCGCGTACCGGTCCTTGCCGGGGGCGTGCACGTACACGACCTGGACCCGGTTGCCGCTGCTGCCGTCGGTGTCGCACTGGACAGTCTGCCCGGCCGGTCCGGCGGCCGCCTGCTGTGGTGCCTTGGTCCGGGCACCGGCGGAAGGTGCCTGGGCGGGGATCCTGGCGGTGGCGTCGAGCGCAGGCTGCGCGATTCCGGACTGCTGCCCGGCGGGCCTCCCGTGACCGCCGGACGATTGACCGGACCCTGCCTCGGCAGGTTCCTCGGCCTTGACCGTGGTCCTGACGGCGGGCGGGGTGTCCTTCGTGATGTCGACGCCCTTGGGCGCGACGTCGGGGCCGTGCGTGCAGAGACCGTCCGACGTGCGGTACACGCCCGCGCACCGGTCGCCCTCCGGCGCGGCTTCCAGCCCCTTGTACACGAGGCCGCGCTTCGGCTCGCCCTTGGGAACCTCGTCGAGCGGCTCGGGCGCCTTCTCCCGCTCCGGCCCCTTCGCCGGCTCCGTGACGGAGGCCGGCGCCTGCTGGGCGAGCGGCTGCGGAATGTTTCCGTCCGCAACCTGTGTCAGCTCGTGCGCGACGCTACCCACGACCGCCAGAGCCACGATGGCGGCCGTGGCGAGTATCAGCCTGCGAGCTCGGGGGCGTTGGGGCTTTCTGAGTCTTCGTCGTCCGGCCATGCCGCACCTCTTCCTTGATCGGGAAACGGAGCGAAAGTTTGCCAGAACAAAGACGCGAAGAATCCGGGCAATCGGGAACGGCTACTTGAGGGGTGCGTGCTCACCGAATCTGCATGATTTGATGGAGTGTCAACTTGCATGAAAACAAGATGAGTTGGCGTCCGAGGTCGACGGTGATCGAGGCCGCATGGTCGATGTCGTGATGTAATCGTGACCTGAACGACGGGTAAGTTGATGCTTCGTCAAGCCCGTTGCACACGCACCGGGTTGCTGCAATTACCAGCCGTATCCGGCGGAGATCCGGTAGAGGACATTCCGACGCAGCGGCCCATCGGGCACGTTGGGGTCGTCGAAGTCGTCGGCGGGGTCACGGATCATCCCGATCCGGCGCATCACCGCTTGGGAACGCAGGTTGGTGGCCGTCGTCACCGCAAGGATTTCGGGAAGTCCGAGGGTTTCGAAGCCGAAGGCCAGGCCGGCCAGGGCAGCCTCGGTGGCATAGCCGTGGCCCCAGGCCGAGCGGGCGAGACGCCAGCCGACCTCCACACCCGTGAACGGCATACCGTCATCTACCGGGTCCAGGCCGGCGAAGCCGATGAACTCGCGCGTGGCCAGTACTTCGACGGCCCACCATCCGTAGCCCCGCTCGTCGAATTCGCTCCGGAAGCGTGCCACCGAGGCATCGCTCTGCTCACGCGTGAGCAAGTCGCCCAAGTGCTCCCGGACCTCGGGATCGGCGTTCATCGCCGCCCACGGTTCGAGGTCGGAGTCCCGCCATCGGCGGAGCCTGAGGCGGTCGGTACGCAGTTCGGTCATGCCGCCAAGCCAACCTGAATCATGGTCGGCGAGGCGACCCCATTTCCTTGGGGGAGGCCCTCTACGCCGCCCAGTGCGCGGGCCGCTCCAGGCCGGCCGGGATCTTCGTGGCGGCGTCGCCGCGGGCCGCGTTCAGCTGGGGCTGGGTCAGGAACAGCGCACCGGTCAGATCCGCGCCCGACAGGTCGGCGTCCCGCAGGTCCGCGCCGATCATGTCCGACAGCGACAGGTCGGCGCCCGACAGGTCCGCGGCGATCAGCAGCGCCCCGCGGAAATCCGCGCCGCGCAGTTTCGCCCCGCGCAGCCGGGCCCCGAGCAGGTCCGCCCCGCGGCGGCTCTTCGGCTTGCCGCCCGCCCGCGCCCGGACCAGCGCGCTGGTCTTCAGGAGCAGCGGGTTCACCTCGGCGCGCACGGCGGCGACGTCCAGCCGCTCCAGGTCGTCCGCGGCGCCCGCCGTCAGCTCCTCCACACGGGCCAGCGCGCCGCGCAGCTCACGGTGCACGGAGCGGGCGGCCTCCCGTTCCAGGGCCTCGGTGAGATAGCGCAGCAGCTCGTGCAGCTGGCGCATCACCGGGAACACCTCGTACATCTGCCGGGCCGTCTGCGGCGCCTCACGCCAGGACACCCCGCCGAACGTCACCTGCGAGACCTGCTGGCCGGCGCCGAAGCAGTCGTAGACCGTGCAGCCGGAGAAGCCGCTCGGCCGCAGCTTCTCGTGGATCCCGCAGCGGAAGTCGTCCCGGAGGTTGCGGCACGGCTCGCCCGACGGCTTGTTCATCGCGAAGTCCGCGGACTTCGCGAAGGGCAGGGCGACACAGCACAGGCCGAAGCAGGAGGCGCAGTCGCCGCGCAGGGCGGACGAGTCGGGGGACTGGGGCACGGTCGGGCGGTTCCTTAGCGGTCGGAGCAGGACGTCCACCGTATCGCGGCAGCTGCGCGGCCCCGCCCCGCCGCTCAATTCCCTTGCGGGGTCCCCGGGCGGCGATGAGGATCGCGCCATGCCGCAGTTCACCACGTACGACGGAACCGAGCTCGCCTACCGCACGCAAGGGGAGGGGGACCCCCTCGTCTGTCTGCCCGGCGGCCCCATGCGACACGCCGACTACCTCGGCGACCTCGGCGGCCTGGCCGCCCACCGCACCCTGATCGTGCTCCACCCGCGCGGGACCGGCGACAGCGCCGAGCCCGCCGACCCGTCCACCTACCGCTGCGACCGGCAGGTCGCCGACGTCGAGGCGCTCCGCGTCCACCTCGGACTGGAGCGGATGGACCTGCTGGCCCACTCCGCGGGCGGAAACCTCGCCACCCTCTACGCCGCCGCCCACCCCGGGCGGATCTCCTCCCTGGTCCTGGTCACCCCCGGACTCCGGGCGGTCGGGATCACCGTCGGCGACGAGGAGTGGGACGAGGCCACCGCGGTCTTCGGCGACCAACCCTGGTACGCCGAGACCCGTGCCGCCCTCGACGCGCTCGGTCCCGAGTCCACCCGCGCGGACGCCTACGCGGCCGCGGCCCCGCTGGCGTACGGGCGGTGGAACGACGCCGCCCGGGCCCACGACGCCGCGGGGCGCTTCAACTGGGAGGCCGCGGAGGCCTTCTACGCGGACGGCGCGTTCCGCCCGGAGACCACGCGGGCGGCCCTCGCCGCCGTCACCGCGCCCGTCCTCGTCCTCGCGGGCGCGTACGACGGCGGGCCGACGCCCGCCCGCGCCGCCGAGGCCGCGGAGCTCTTCCCGCACGCCGAACTCGTCGTGCAGCCCGGCGCCGGGCACTTCCCCTGGGTCGACGACGCCGGCGACTTCCGCCGGCCGGTCGCCGCCTTCCTCGACCCCGCCGTGCGCACCCTCACCGTCGAGGGCGTCCGGCTCGCGTACCGGACCTGGGGCGACGAGGCCGCCCGCCCGGTCGTCCTCGTGCACGGCCGGGGCGGCAGCGCCGCACAATGGGCGACGATCGCGCGGGAGCTGGCCGCCGACCGCCGCGTGTACGCCGTGGACCTCGCCGGCCACGGGCTGAGCGACCACACCGGGCGGTACGGCTTCGACGTCTACCGCGACCAGCTGCGCGGCTTCCTCACCGGACTCGGCCTCGCCGGCGCCGACGTCGTCGCCCACTCCATGGGCGGGGTGGCCGCGTACCTGCTCGCCTCCGCCGAGCCGGAGCTGATCGGCCGGCTGGTCATCGAGGACGCCCCGGTCCTCGTCCCGCCGGACACGCCGTACGCCCCCGCGGAGCGCCCGGACGGCGAGCTTCCGCTCGACTGGGCGGTCGTCACGGCGACCGACGCGCAGAAGAACGACCCCGACCCGGCCTGGCGCGAGGGCCTCGGCTCCGTCAAGGCGCCGACCCTCGTCGTCGCGGGCGGCGAGGACAGCCACATCCCGCAGGACCGGGTCGCCCTGCTCGCCGGGAGCATCCCGGACAGCCGGCTCGTCACCATCGAGTGCGGACACCTGATCCACCAGGATCGCCCGGACGAATTCCTGGCGGCCCTCCGGGAGTTCGGGATCTAGGAGGGGCTTGGCGAGCCGTCCGCCTCGGTGGCCACCGACCGGGCCCAGCGGTAGTCCGCCTTGCCGCTGGGCGAGCGCTGGATCCGGTCGGCGAGGACCAGCTGCCGTGGGATCTTGTACCCGGCGAGCCGGGTCCGGCAGTGCTCCTGGACCGTGTCCAGGTCCAGGCTTGGCGCGCCCTCGCGCAGCTGGACCACGGCCGCCACATGGTGGCCCCACTTCGGGTCCGGGACCCCGGCGACCAGAGCGTCGTACACGTCCGGATGGGACTTGAGCGCCTGCTCGACCTCCTCCGGATAGACCTTCTCGCCGCCGGTGTTGATGCACTGCGAGCCGCGGCCGAGCACGGTCACGATGCCCTGGTCGTCGACGGTGGCCATGTCGCCGAGCAGCACCCAGCGCTCCCCGTCCTTCTGGAAGAAGGTCTCGGCCGTCTTCCTCGCGTCGTTGTAGTAGCCGAGCGGCACGTGGCCGCGCTGGGCGAGCCGGCCCGGCTCGCCGACCGGCATCTCCTCGTACGTGACCGGGTCCACGACCTTCGTCCGCTCGTTGACCTCCAGGCGGAAGCCGGTCGCCGGGCCGGAGTCGTCCGTGGCCTTGCCGTTCGAACCGGATTCGGACGAACCGAAGTTGTTGAGGATCAGCGCGTTCGGGACCAGGGCGTGCAGCTCGGCGCGGACGGTCTCCGACATGATCGCGCCGGACGAGGAGATGCTGAACAGCGACGACAGGTCCGTTCCGGCGAGCGGGCCGCGCAGCGCGTCGATCAGCGGCCGCAGCATCGCGTCGCCGACCAGCGAGATGCTGGTGACCTTCTCCTTCTCGATGGTGCGCAGCACTTCCTCGGGCACGTACTTGCGGTGGATCGCCACCCGCTGCCCGTAGTTGAAGGCGATGAACGCGGTGAGCGTGGACGTGCCGTGCATCAGCGGGGGCGCGGGGAAGAAGGTCAGACCCGCGCCGCGGGCGGCGACCCGCTCGGCCAGTTCCTCCGGCCGCTTCACCGGCTCGCCGGTCGGCTCGCCGCCGAACAGGCCGGCGAAGAACAGGTCCTCCTGCCGCCACATCACGCCCTTGGGCATACCCGTGGTGCCGCCGGTGTAGATGATGAACAGATCGCCCGCGGAGCGGGCCGGGAAGCCGCGCTCCGGCGAACCGGCCGCCTCGGCCTCGGTGAACGGAACGCAGTCGGGCGCGGGCGCGCCGTCGTCCGGGGTCCCCACCCGGACGAGGTGCCGCAGCTTCTCCGTCTGCGGCAGGGCGGCGGCGACCCGGGCGGTGAACTCCGCGTCGAAGACCAGCGCGGCGAGGTCGGCGTCCCGGTAGAGGTAGACCAGCTCCTCCTCGACGTACCGGTAGTTCACGTTGACCGGCACCAGCCGGGCCTTGAGGCAGGCCAGAACGGTCTGCAGGTACTCGATGCCGTTGTAGAGGTGCAGGCCGAGGTGTTCGCCGGGGCGGAGCCCGGAGTCGATCAGGTGGTGGGCCAGACGGTTGGCCGCCGTGTCGAGTTCGGCGTACGTGAGCCGGCTCTCCGCGCCGCTTCCGGGGTGGTCCACGTACACGAGCGCCTCGCGGTCCGGGACCACGTCGACGACCGACTCGAACAGGTCGGCAAGGTTGTACTCCACCGTTCGTCCTCCTGACGTCGCCGGCCGCTGGGCCCGTACGTCCCGTACGGACGTGGCGGTCATTAGAGCGCCGAAGCGCGGAAGGCGGAAGGGGTCGCGCAGAAGAATCTGACTGGGTGTCAGGAAACTATTGAACTGGGCCCCGAGCTACTGCAACCTGTTCCAGAACTGGAGACGGGAGACGCCCATGACCGGGACCGAGCACCTATCCGTACGGCGCGAAGGCGCCACGCTGATCCTCACGCTCAACAGGCCCGAGGCCAAGAACGCGCTCTCGTTGCCGCTGCTCGTCGGCCTCTACGACGGCTGGCTCGAGGCCGACGCGGACGACGGCGTCCGCTCCGTCGTGCTCACCGGCGCGGGCGGCGACTTCTGCGCCGGGATGGACCTGAAGGCGCTGGCCGGCCAGGGCATGGCGGGGGACGGGTACCGCGAGCGGCTGAAAGCCGACCCCGATCTGCACTGGAAGGCGATGCTCCGGCACCATCGGCCCCGCAAGCCGGTGATCGCGGCGGTGGAGGGGTACTGCGTGGCCGGCGGCACCGAGATCCTCCAGGGCACCGACATCCGGGTGGCCGGCGCGTCCGCCACGTTCGGTCTGTTCGAGGTGCGGCGGGGACTGTTCCCGATCGGCGGCTCGACGGTGCGGCTGCCCCGGCAGATCCCGCGCACGCACGCGCTGGAGATGCTGCTGACGGGCCGCCCGTACACGGCGGAGGAGGCCGCCCGGATCGGCCTCGTCGGCCAGGTCGTCCCCGACGGCACCGCCCTGGACCGCGCGCTGGAACTCGCGGAGCTCATCAACGCGTGCGGGCCGCTGGCGGTGGAGGCGGTCAAGGCGTCCGTCTACGAGACGGCGGAGATGACGGAGACGGAGGGCCTGGCCGCGGAGTTGAAGCGCGGCTGGCCGATCTTCGACACGGCGGACGCGAAGGAGGGCGCGCGGGCGTTCGCGGAGAAGCGGCCGCCGGTGTACCGGCGGGAGTGACCCGGCTGATCCGGACCCCCTCCCATGCCCAGCCGCCCCCGACAAGGAGCCCCATGACCACCACTCCCGCCCCCCTCCGCGCCCCCCTCGTCGTCGAGTTCCCCTTCACCCGGTCCCTCGGGCCGGTTCAGGCCGCGTTCCTCACCGGGCTGCGCGAGCGGACCGTGCTCGGGGTGCGCACCGAAGGGGACCAGGTGCTCGTGCCGCCCGTCGAGTACGACCCCGTCACCGCCGCCGAACTGCGCGAACTCGTCGAGGTCGAGCCCACCGGCACCGTCACCACCTGGGCCTGGAACCCCGAGCCCCGCCCGGGCCAGCCCCTCGACACCCCCTTCGCCTGGGCGCTCGTACGGCTCGACGGAGCGGACACCGCGCTGCTGCACGCCCTCGACGCGCCCGGCCCGGAGCACGTCCGCACCGGCATGCGCGTACGCATCCGGTGGGCCGCCGAACGCACCGGCGCGATCACCGACATCGCCTGCTTCGAGGCCCACGACGACGAGGGCGCCGCCGGCAGCGTGCCCGCACCCCGGGCGCACGACGGGCGGTTCGACGAGCCCGTCACCGGCATCGTCGCCGCCGCCCGCCTCGACTACACGTACAGCCCCGGCCGCGCGCAGACCGCCTATCTGCACGCCCTCGCCGAGCGCCGCACCGTCGGCGAGCGCTGCCCCTCCTGCGCCAAGGTGTACGTGCCGCCCCGGGGCGCCTGCCCCACCTGCGGCGTCGCCACCACCGAGCCGGTCGAGGTCGGCCCCCGCGGCACCGTCACCACCTTCTGCATCGTCAACATCAAGGCGAAGAACCTCGACATCGAGGTCCCCTACGTCTACGCCCACATCGCCCTCGACGGCGCCGGCCTCGCCCTGCACGGCCGGATCGGTGGCATCCCTTACGACCAGGTCCGGATGGGGCTGCGGGTCGAGCCCGTGTGGAGCGAGGACGGCCGCTACCCCGACCACTACCGACCCACCGGCGAACCGGACGCCGACTACGACACGTACAAGGAGCTGCTGTGAGCCGAGACCCGAGCCGGGACGTCGCGATCGTCGCCTTCGCCCAGAGCGACTGCCTGCGCCGCAGCGACGACCTCTCCGAGGTCGAGCTGCTGATGCCCGTCCTGCACGACGTGCTGCGCCGGACCGGCCTGCAGACCTCCGACATCGGCTTCACCTGCTCCGGCTCCTCCGACTACCTCGCCGGCCGAGCCTTCTCCTTCACCATGGCCCTCGACGGCGTCGGCGCCTGGCCGCCGATCTCCGAGTCCCACGTCGAGACGGACGGCGCCTGGGCGCTGTACGAGGCCTGGGTGAAGCTGCTCACCGGCGAGGCCGACACCGCGCTCGTCTACTCCTACGGCAAGTCCTCGCCCGGCGCCGTGCGCGACGTCCTCACCCGCCAGCTCGACCCGTACTACGTCGCCCCGCTCTGGCCCGACTCCGTCGCCCTCGCCGCCCTCCAGGCCCAGGCGCTCATCGACGCCGGCGAGACCGACGAACCCGCCCTCGCCGGCATCGCCGCCCGCAGCCGCGACGCGGCCGCCGGCAACCCGCACGCCCAGGTCCGCGGCGCCCGCCCGCAGGGCGAGCGTCTCGTCGGGCCGCTGCACCGCGGCGACTGCCCGCCCATCGGCGACGGCGCGGCCGCCGTGATCCTCGCCGCCGGCGACCGGGCCCGCGACCTGTGCGAACGGCCCGCCTGGATCCGGGGCCTGGACCACCGCATCGAGGCCCACTCGCTCGGCGTCCGCGACCTCACCGACTCGCCGTCCACCCGCCTCGCCGCCGAACGCGCCGGCCTGTTCGACGGACCGCCCGTGGACACCGCCGAACTGCACGCCCCCTTCACGTCCCAGGAGGTGGTGCTCCGCAAGGCGCTGCGGCTCGACGACACCGTCCGCATCAACCCCTCCGGCGGCGCGCTCGCCGCCAACCCCGTCATGGCCGCCGGGCTGATCCGGCTCGGCGAGGCCGCCGCCGGCATCCACCGCGGGGAGTCCGACCGGGCCCTCGCCCACGCCACCTCCGGCCCCTGCCTGCAGCAGAACCTGGTGGCCGTCCTGGAAGGAGAGCCGCATGTCCGGTAAGGAACCGGTGGCCGTCGTCGGGATCGGCCAGACCAAGCACGTCGCCGCCCGCCACGACGTGTCCATCGCCGGACTCGTCCGCGAGGCCGCCCAAAGGGCCCTGGACGACGCCGAGTTGACCTGGGCGGACGTCGACGCCGTCGTCATCGGCAAAGCCCCGGACTTCTTCGAGGGCGTCATGATGCCGGAGCTGTACCTCGCCGACGCCCTCGGCGCGGTCGGCAAGCCCATGCTCCGCGTGCACACGGCCGGCTCGGTCGGCGGCTCCACCGCCCTCGTCGCCGCCAACCTCGTGGCCGCCCGGGTCCACGGCACCGTCCTCACCCTCGCCTTCGAGAAGCAGTCCGAGTCCAACGCCATGTGGGGACTGTCCCTGCCCGTCCCCTTCCAGCAGCCGCTGCTCGCCGGCGCCGGCGGCTTCTTCGCCCCGCACGTCCGCGCGTACATGCGGCGCACCGGCGCGCCCGACACCGTCGGCTCGCTCGTCGCCTACAAGGACCGCCGCAACGCGCTGAAGAACCCGTACGCGCACCTCCACGAGCACGACGTCACCCTGGAGAAGGTCCAGGCGTCCCCGATGCTCTGGGACCCCATCCGGTACTCCGAGACCTGCCCCTCCTCCGACGGCGCCTGCGCGATGATCCTCACCGACCGTGCGGGCGCGGCCCGTTCGCCCCGGCCGCCGGCCTGGGTGCACGGCGGCGCGATGCGCAGCGAGCCGACGCTGTTCGCCGGCAAGGACTTCGTCTCCCCGCAGGCCGGCAAGGACTGCGCCGCCGACGTCTACCGGCAGGCCGGGATCACCGACCCGCGCCGGCAGATCGACGCCGTCGAGATGTACGTGCCGTTCTCCTGGTACGAGCCGATGTGGCTGGAGAACCTGGGCTTCGCCGAGGAGGGCGAGGGCTGGAAGCTCACCGAGGCCGGGGTCACCGAACTCGACGGCGACCTGCCGGTCAACCCGTCCGGCGGGGTGCTGTCCACCAACCCGATCGGCGCGTCCGGCATGATCCGCTTCGCGGAGGCGGCGCTGCAGGTCCGCGGGCAGGCCGGCGAGCACCAGGTGCCGGGCGCACGGCGGGCGCTGGGCCACGCGTACGGAGGCGGCGCGCAGTTCTTCTCCATGTGGCTGGTGGGGTCCGAACGGCCCGGCTCCTGAGGTCTGTCGACACCCGGTGCCGGTCGCTACCCTGAGGCCCGGACGACGTTGTGGGACGCGGGAGGAGCACGGACGTGGCCGAGAGCACCACTGCCCAGCAGGCCTTTGCCCAGCACACCTTCACCGGCTGGGAGAAGCCCGAACTCGACCTGAGCAACGCCGACTGGCGCTCGGGCAGCCACGGGGCGGGCGATGTGCAGATCGCCTTCGTGGAGGGCTTCATCGCGATGCGCAACGGCGGCCGCCCCGAGGCCCCCTCGCTGATCTTCACTCCCGCGGAGTGGCGGGCGTTCGTGCTCAACGCCCGGGACGGCGAGTTCGATCTGACCTGAGGCCGGGGGAGTTGTAGAGACGGCCCGGCCGGTACTGGGAGCCCCCCGTACCGGCCGGGCCGTGTCACGCGGTTCCCGCCAGCGCGTCGCGGACCCGCGTGGCCATTACCGCCGGATCGCCGACCGGCTGGAGCCGGTGGGCGTCCCGCTTCAGGTTCCAGGCGTTCTCCCAGGCGAACCAGTCGACCGGCGCGGCCGGCCGGCCGGTGGCCAGGGACTCCTCCAGGCCGTCCAGGTAAAGCTCCCAGCGCGGTGCGTAGAAGTCCGCCACCAGGCCCGACCACTCGCGGTTCGCGTAGTCGTGCAGCCCGGCCTCGCTGCCCGCCCGCGGACCCCAGGTGGTCAGGATCGACCGGGCGTCGAACTCCAGGGCCGCCCGCTCGGCGTCCGTCCGCCCCCAGGAACGCGCCTGCTCCAGCCAGGGGCCGAGCAGGAACCGCCGGTCCGTGGCGAGCAGTTCGTCGAGCAGCGCGAGATGACCGCGCCACTCCGCCGCGCGCTCGCGGAACGCGGCCGCGTCCCCCGCCTCGTACGCGGCCCTGAGCTCCGGCAGCAGCGTCCGGCTCCGGTTCGCCAGCGCCTGCCGGGCCACGTCCACCAGGTCGTAGCGGTACGCGTCCGTGCGCCGCAGCGCGGGGGCGACCCGCAACAGCTCCGCCAGCGCCTGCCGCACGGTGGCCGGGTCGTAGCGGAGCTCCTTCGGGCTCCAGGACGCGGCCGACCGGACGGTCAGGCTCGGCCGCGCCGCGAACAGGCCGTCGTGCGGCTCGCTCCAGCGCCCGGGCCGGGTGCTGTACGGGCCGCGCCGCAGCCACTCCCAGGCACGTGCGGCATGCGGGTCGGGCGCGCCGTACCGCCGGGCCGCGTACCCGGCGAACCAGGCGGCCTGGTCGATCGGCCCGGTGCGCCAGGCGAGTTCGGTGAACAGCGCGAAGGCGAGCGGGTCGCGGCCGGTCGCCTCGGGCAGGTAGGCGATGCCGCGCAGCATGCTGCCGGGCTCGGTCCGCCAGGCGTCGAAACGGCGCGTCCACACGGCGGTGTTCGCGCCGAGGGCGGTGTGCCCGCCGAAGTTCGGGATGGTGCCGAAGGCGTACGGCACGCCGTGCCAGGCCGTCTCGCGGTCGAGCCCGTCGTACCGGTCGGACAGGCTGTCCACCACGAGGAGCCGGGACTTGTCCACCGCGTCCAGGACCTCGGTCCGCGGATTGCGCTGCCAGCCGAGCAGCACCCATGTCGCACCGGGCCGGGCCGTCTGCAGGGCGTCCATCACGGCGCGGGCGGCCTCCGGCACGGGCACGTCGCCCGCGGTGCCGCCCTCGTGCAGCAGATCCATCTTGTACATCGTGGACGTGCCGAGCAGCCGCGCCTGATGCCGGTAGAACGCCGCGGCGACCTTCGGGAACGCAGGGCTGCGCGGGTCCAGCCAGTCCGGTCGCGCGAAGCCGATCCAGTTCCCCTGCGGCACCACACGGGCGCCCGGACCGCGGCCGGCGAAGCCCGGAGGCACCGTTCCGATGTACCCGGGCAGCACCGGCGTCATCCCCAGCAGCCGCAGCCGCGCCACGATCCGCCGCCCCAGCGCCGCCCGCTTCGCGACCAGCCGCTCGGTCAGCGGACCGCCGAAGCCGGACATGTTCTGCATCAGCCACCACGGCTGGTGCGCCGGTCCGGGGATCCAGGCCCGCAGCTCGGCCCGGGAGTAACCGAACTCGCGCAGCGCGGAGTGGTACGCCGCCTCCGCGCCCATCTGCACGAACACCTCGTTCACGCCGTTCAGGGCCAGCAGGTCGATCTGCCGCTCGAACGCGGCCCAGTCCCGGTACGCGCCCGAGTAGCCGTCGTCGGTGTCGTTGAGCGCGAACCGGTGCGGCACCGAGGCGGCCCGCCGCACCGGCTCCTTGGGCGCGGGCAGCACGGCGGGCAGCGCGGCGGCGCTGCTGCCGGGCCAGCCCAGCTCGACGCCGGCGGAGTGCTTGAGGTACCAGTTCACGCCGCTGAGCAGCACGGCCGGGCTGGTGCCCCGCACGTGCACCCGCCCGGCGCCCCCGGAGACGGCGAACCAGTCACCGGACGCCGGGCGGGCGACCGGCTCCAGCGCGAACTGCGCCGCATGCCGGGGCAGCAGCCGCCACAGCGCCGCGCGGGCCGGCCCCGCGGAGAAGCCGGGGGAGGGGGCGGCCCGCGCCGCGGGGGCGTCGGGCAGCGCGGTCAGGGCGGCGGCGCAGGCGGCGAGCGCCGCGACCGCGCGGGTGACCCGGGCGGCGGCCCGGGACCGGAGGAACGTCACGCGTGGGCTCATCCCGTCGAAGGATCGGACAGCTGATCGGTCGGCACCGTTTGACGGAGCCGGTCGGCACCGTGTTGACGGAGCGTGCGTCAATTTAACGATCCGTGATCGCCTCGGAGCGGCTGCGGCGCGCCCGGCCGAGAGTGTCGCCGGGGGCGCGGCGCCCCCGGCCCCGGCGCGTCGCGGAGCGGCGGGGGACACGTACCATGGCCCTATGTCCTTCCTCCGCCGCCGTAGCGCCGCCACACCCGCGGGCCCGGACTTCGACGTCCTGGCCATGGACCCGGGGGACTGGCCCGGCAACCTCGGCGCCGGTCTGCTGCCCGCCCCCGACGGCTCCTGCCAGGGCGTGTTCCTGCGCTACGACCTGTTCGGCGGCCGCGGCCCCGCGATGATCATCGGCAATCTGCCCGAGGGCTCCCCGGCCCGTGAGCTGGCCGACGGACAGATCCCCTTCGAGGTCGCGCAGCTGCTGGCGGCGCTCGAGAACGACGAGCCGGTCGAGGTTCTGGACACCGAGGACATGCCGGTGATGCAGGGCGACAACCTGCTGATCGTGCGCCGGCTGAAGCTCTCCGAGAGCCGGATCTCCTGCGTGCAGTTCGACCGCAGCGACAACGTCCTTGTCACCATCGCGAGTTGGGACCGTCCGATCACGGACGACCTGTACGCGCTGCTGAAGCCGCTGCCGGCCGAGCTGTTCCAGGCGGGCTGACGGGAGGGCGGGGGCCGATGAGCGCACGCGTCGACAGCTGGATCTGGGCGGTCCGTCTGACCAAGACCCGCTCCCAGGCCGCCGCGGCCTGCCGGGCCGGGCACGTCAAGGTGAACGGCGACCGCGCCAAGCCGGCCCAGCCGGTCAAGCCGGGCGACGAGGTACGGCTCTTCCACGCCGGCCGGGAGCGGATCGTCGAGGTGAAGCAGCTGCTCACCAAGCGGGTCGGCCCGCCGGTGGCCGCCGAGGCGTACGTCGACAACAGCCCGCCGCCGCCCCCGCGCGAGCACGTGGCGCTCGCCGCCGTGCGCGACCGCGGTGCGGGCCGCCCCACCAAGCGGGAACGCCGCGAGCTCGACCAGCTCCGCGGCCGCGGCTGACCTTTGAGCGACGAAGGCCGCCCCCGGCTCCCCGGGGGCGGCCTTCCGCGTCATCCCTGCGAGGCGACCAGCGAGGCGAACCGCGCGGCCGACGTGCCGATGCCCGTCGGACCCTGGCGGAGCAGCGGCGTCCCGCTGCCCGTCCGGAAGTCCTCCGCTCCGTAACGGCGCACGGACCGGTGCCAGTTGAGGACACCGGCCAGCCAGTCCTCCAGCTCCCGCAAATAGGCCTCGAAGGCCGCCCGGCCCTTGGAGTCCAGGCCGAAGTCCTCGTAGAGCATGGGCACTTCGCGCTTCTTCAGGTGCTCGTACTGGCGCAGCCGGCCGCGCATCAGGTCGTCGACCATCGACACCCCCGTCGGGTAGTCGCAGTCGAAGAACTTCTGCAGCACGAGGACCCCGTTGTGCACCTCGCCCTCGACCTCGATCTCCTTCTGGTACGAGAACAGGTCGTTGATGAGCGTCCCGTAGTCGGCGACGGAGTTCTCCAGGGCGCGTACGGTGCCCGTGCGGTACAGCTCCTCGGGCAGCTCGTCCGCGTGCCGCAGCCGGCTCAGCAGCATCGTCAGCTCGGAGCCGAAGGTGGTGCGGCGCATCTCGACGTAGTCCACCGGGTCGGGCACCCGGTGCTGCGCCATGTTGTGCAGCTCCCACATCCAGCTGTCGAGCATCGCGACGAGGGCGGTGCGCAGCTGAGTCCGGCCCCAGGCGCTCATCGGGCCCGCGGTGCGCGCCCACAGGTCGGCCAGGGAGCGCTCCAACGGGGCGACGGCGAGCGCGAGTCCGGCCGCCGGATCCTCCAACGGCATGCAGGACTTGAGCCGTTCGGTGAACTCCTTGCCGCCCGCCAGGTTCATCGCCCGGCCGAACACCGCCGGGTAGTAGTCGTCCCCGTACGTGCCCCAGGTCAGCCACTCGGCGCTGAGCTCCAACTCCTCCAGCGTGGCGTCCGGGTCGAGCCCGGCCGAGCACAGCGCGAAGTCGAAGCCCTCGCACATCTCCCGGTCCCAGAGGTCGTCGAGCAGCCCGAACCGCTCCGCCCAGTCCACGGACAGCCGCTTCGCCTCCTGGTGGTGCGGGCTCAGCGTCAGCGGGTACGGCAGGTCGAACTCCGGCAGCAGCGAGGCTCCGACGTGCTGGTGCGGGACGTGGGTGTGCGCGCGGAGCCGGGCGGCCGCCGGGCGGCCGAACAGCGTGCGGATGTCGAGCGCGGAGGTGCCGAGCACGCCGTCGAACCGCGAAGGCCCGGTGTCCAGGCCCTCGTTCATGTAGCGGCTGGAGCGCATGTGCCACTCGTGGCCGCCGGACTGCCAGTCCTGCAGCCCCTTCGCGTACGCGGCGACCGCCGCGCAGTCCTCGGGGGAGAGCCCCTTCTCCAGGCAGAGCGCGGGGACCTCGGTCAGCGCGGTGTTCTCGAACTGCTGGAGCCGCGAGGTGAGCAGGTCGTTGACCGCCTCGGCGGCCTCCTGGGTGGAGCAGCCGAGGAACTTCTCCAGCACCAGGACGCCGTTGCTGTTCTCGCCCTCGTCCTCGACCTCGCGCTGGTACGAGAACAGGTCGTTGCGCAGGTGCACCGCGTCGGAGAAGGCGTCCCGCAGCACCCGCAGCGGCCGGGAGAGGGCGACCTCGGCGGGCACCTCGGCGCCCGCCGCGTACTCCACCAGGCCGGCCGACCAGGGGGCGCCGCCGACCTTGCGGCGCATCTCGATGTACTCGACGGGGTTGGCGATCCGGCCCTCGTCGATGTTGTCGAGCTCCCAGAGGGACTCGTGGAGCAGGGCCTCGGTGGCCTCGGCGAAGCGCTCCCGCCAGGACTCCGACATCGCCGGGACCGTGCGCCGCCACAGGTCGGCGAGGCCGGCCTCCACCGGGTTCGTCGGCTCGGGCATTCCGGCGGCCGGGTCCATGGGCATGAACAGCGGCAGCCGGTCCAGATAGGCCTTGCTGCCGGGCCGGTCCGGGGTGCGCTTGAAGATCTCCAGGAAGTGGTCGTCGAAGAAGAACACCCAGACGTACCAGTCCGTGACGAGGGACAGCGCCTCCGCGTCGCAGTCGGGGTGGGTGTAGGAGCACAGCAGCGCGTAGTCGTGCGCCTCGAGGTCGCTCTCCTCCCAGATGCCGGACCCCTCCAGCATCCCCATGGCGCGGGCCCACTCCCTGGTGTGGCTGCGGGCCTGCTCCAGATGGGGGTTGAGCCGTGCCGGATACGGGACGTAGAAGTCCGGCAGAACGAAGGGCTGTGCCATGGCCAGCGGGGCCTTTCGGTGTAGGAGTCGATCTTCCGGACCAGCATTGCCCCTCGCCCCGACGCCTACGCGAACGCCGTAATAGTCATATGAACGGCAAAAGGGGGTCGGGGGGGGGGGAGACACCCCACCCCCCGGGCGCCCCACACAGAGCCCGGGGAAAACCCCACGTGATACGCGGCCACGAAGTGCACCACCGG
>NZ_JBICVX010000011.1:122996-133983 GCF_043199435.1 Streptomyces sp. NPDC048604 | reverse complement strand
TTGCCTACCTGATTGCCCCCGCCCACTGCCCGACTTTCCCCCTGCTTTTCTATTTTTTCACTTGTTTTTGGGTGTGGGGTTTCATCACCCCCCCCCCACCCCCTGGCGAGCACTCCGTCAGCCCGGGAATACCCGCACGTCAGCGGCGCTCACGAAGGCCACCCGGTGACCGAACTGGATCTCGTAGTACTCCTCCTGACCCCGCACCACACGATGTCCCGTGGTGTCGAACGTCGGAGCGAAGTAGTACTCCCCGGGGGTCCGGTCGCCCACCACGTACCGCTGCCCCGCGAGCAGCTTGTACGGCAGCGGCGACACCGCCTGCACCGGTACGCCCGCCGGGTACGCGGACGCCTCCGGATACGCCCTGCCGTACACCGGCACCTCCGCCAGGCCCTCACGCGGCGTCAGCAGCAGCCCGCGCGCGTTCACCGCGGTCGGCTCCTTCCTCGGGTTGTGGAACCACGCCTTCTGGCCGAGGTACCAGATCGCCGTCCAGGCGCCCCGGCGCTCCGCCACGGCGTACTGCTGACCCGTGGAGGCCCGCGCCCCCGTGTCGTTGACCCCGGTCGTCGAGTCCTGGCCGCCCGGCCGCAGACCGATGTCCTTCACCAGCGGCGCCGTGGCGTCCGGCGCGGTGTGCAGCCGCACCGCCCCGCTGCCGTGCGGGGCGCACGCCTCCCCGGCCTTCACGCAGCCCGTGTACACCGGCTGGTGCGCCGCGTACTCCGGCCGGATCGTGACCACGCCCGCGTCCGGTCCCGCGCTCGGCGTGAGCGGCCGGCCCAGCAGCGTGAAGTAGTGCGCCCAGTCCCAGTACGGCCCCGGGTCCGTGTGCATGCCGCGGATCGTGGCGGTCGTCGTCCCCGGCACGGTGTCGTGCCCGAGGATGTGCTGCCGGTCCACCGGGATGCCGTACCGCGCGGCGAGGTAGCGGACCAGACGCGCAGAGGTCCGGTACATCGCCTCCGTGTACCAGGAGTCCGGGGCCGTCAGGAAGCCCTCGTGCTCCAGGCCCACCGACTTGGCGTTGACGAACCAGTTGCCCGCGTGCCAGCCGACGTCCTTCAGCGGCAGGTGCTGCGCGATGTGCCCGTCCGAGGAACGCAGCGAGTACTGCCACGACACGTACGTAGGGTCCTGCACCAGCTTCAGCGTGACGTCCCAGGTCGCCTCGGTGTCGTGCACCACGATGTAGTCGATCTCCTGGGAGACCGGGCGGTTCCCCTTGTCGTGGTTGCCGTAGTCCCCGTCGCCGAACTCCTCGTACGGCGCCGGGATCCACTCGCAGGCCACCGTCGGCGGGCACTCCGAGAGCCCCCGGTCGGCCGTGCGCAGCCCCAGTGCCGCGGCCTGCGCCGGGTCCGCGGCCACGTCCGGCGCCGGAGCGAGCTCGACCGTCTGGCCGCTGTCGGTGGTCCGGCGCTCGCCCGTGCGGATCACGTTGAACACGTCGTTCGCGTACGCGGTCGCCGTCGCCGTGTCGTCCGCGCCGGAGAAGCGCGCCACCGCGCCGTACCAGTCCGCCGGATCGCCGCTCGCCGGCCGGCCCGACTCCCGCTGGGCCGCCGCCAGCAGCGCCGCACCGCCCTCGATGTTCGCCGCGGCGCCGGTCCGCAGCTCCTCGGCCGACCGGCCGGTCAGCGCCGCCGCCCGCTCCAGGGTGCGCAGCCGCGCTGGCAGCTCGGCCGGCTCGGGCAGTGCCCGCTCCGCCGCCACGCGCACCGGACGCGAGGCGTCGCCGCGCGCGTCCTCGGCGGCGTCCGAGTGGTGCTGTGCACCGGCCAGTGCCGTGCGCAGGTCCGTCAGGTGCATGGGCCCGTAGCCGCCGGACACGCTCGGCGCGCCGCCGTGCCCGTCCCAGCGCGACTGCAGGTACGACACGGCCAGGAGCACGCGCTCCGGCACTCCGTACCGCTCGGCCGCCGCCGCGAAGTCGCGCTGCAGCGCGCTCGGGGAGGGCGGCTCCCCGGCCGTGGCGGCCGGACCGGACGACAGGAGCGGCAACAGCAGGGCGGCGGACGCCAGGGCCCCCGCCGCTCGGTGGACACGTCTGCGTAACGCCGTACTGGGCAAAGCAGCCTCCGGGGACGAGGGGGGACGGTGGGGCGTGCGGTGCCGGACCCGTACAGGGGTAGCGGCTTCCCGAGGATCCGTCAATCACGTCCGAACAGTGGCGATTTGGCTTGTCAGAGCGGTCGCGGCGGAGTTTCGCGACGGCGGTGCGCGGGCCTGCGGTGCGTCAGTGGAGTGGACCAATGCCGAGCCGCTGCGCCCGGTCCGGACCCCGCACACGACAGTGCGCCGCGCCCCCGGTGTGTCGGCACCGGGCGCGCAGCGCACTTCCCCCTCGTCGGCGGAGGGCCCGCCCGTCTCGCTAGCGCGTGCCCACCGCGGCGCGCACGGCCCGCCGGGCCAGCGCGCAGTCGTCGTGCAGCCGCCGCAACAGCAGCCGCTGCTCCTCACCCGGCGACAGCGCCCCGGACGGCACCGGGGTCGAACCCGCCGGCGGGGCCTCGCGGATGGTCCGCTGCACCGCCGTCTCGTACGTGCGGATCTCCCGGGTCAGCACGATCATCAGGTTCACCAGGAACGCGTCCCGGGAAGCCGGGCCCGCCTGCTGCGCCAGCTGACTGATCTGCCGCCGTGCCACCGGTGCGTCGCCGAGGACCGTCCACAGCGTCGCCAGGTCGTAGCCGGGCAGGTACCAGCCCGCGTGCTCCCAGTCGACGAGCACCGGCCCGGTCGGCGACAGCAGGATGTTGGACAGCAGCGCGTCACCGTGACAGAACTGCCCCATGCCCTGCCGGCCGCCCGCGTGCGCCAGACCGTGCAGCAGCTTCTGCAGGTCGTCGCGGTCGCGGTCGGTGAACAGCCCCAGCTCGTGGTAGCGGCTGATCCGGGACCCGTAGTCGAGCGGAGCGTCGAAGGTCCCGGCGGGCGGACGCCAGGCGTTCAGCCGGGCGACCGCTCCCAGTACCGCCCGCACGTCGGCGCGCGGCGGGGCCTCCACGGGGTGCCGGCTCAGGGCCGCTGCCCGGCCCGGCATCCGCTCGATCACCAGTACGCAGTTCTCCGGATCGGCCGCGATCAGCCGCGGCGCACGCACCGGGGGGCGGTGCCGGACGAACGCGCGATAAGAAGCTATTTCGTGACGGAACCGCTCGGTCCAGGCCGGCGAGTGGTCCAGTAAACACTTGGCGACGGCCGTGGTGCGTCCGGTGGTTCCGACGATGAGCACGGAACGGCCGCTGCGGCGCAGCACCTGGACGGGGTTGAACTCGGGGCAGATCCGGTGGACGGAGGCGATCGCCATCCGCACCTGGGCGCCCTGCGGGCCCGACAGGTCGATTCTCCCGCTGAGCTGCTGCGGCGCCGTGGTCCCCGGCCGCCGCCGGGCCCGGCCCGCCTGTACGGGAGCGAGATACGGTCCGCTGCCGGCGGGGACGGAACGGTGCAGCCGGGGCGGGGCGGACACGGAGGACGATGCTGTGTACATGGGCGAGACAGATCCCTTCGTGTGCCGACAGTCGCGTGCGTCGCCCCGCCCGGCCTCCGGTCCGCACCCTGGGGAATGAGGGCCGGTTGCCGGGGCGGGGTGGCGCGTTCCTACCTGACACCGGCGCGCCCCTGGCGGAACATCGGGCGTGCCCTGGCGAACCATGGCGAATAGTCGCCAGCCCTATGCCACCGGGCTACTGTCAACTCAGCCGAGAACCTGGGGGCTTAGACGTGACAGGACACACCAACACTCGCCTGGCGGACCTCTTCGGCCTCGCCGGCTGGTCCAAGGGCGAGCTCGCGAGGCTCGTGAACCGGCAGGCGGCGGCCATGGGCCACCCCCAGCTGGCGACCGACACCTCCCGGGTCCGGCGCTGGATCGACCTGGGGGAGATCCCGCGCGATCCCGTACCGCGGGTGCTGGCGGCCCTGTTCACCGAGCGTCTCGGCCGTGTCGTGACCATCGAGGACCTCGGGTTCGTACGACACGGGCGCGCCGGACGACGGCGGAACGTCAGGAGCACCGAAAACCCTGACGGGCTGCCCTGGGCGCCCGACCGTACGGCGGCGGTCCTCACCGAATTCACGGGAATGGACCTCATGCTCAACCGACGCGGCCTGGTGGGCGCGGGCGCCGCGCTCGCCGCCGGCTCCGTACTCAGCAGCGCCATGCACGACTGGCTCCACGCCGACCCCGCACTCACCAAGGACGCCCCCCGCTCCACCGATCCCCTGCACGCCGACCCCGCTGGGTTCGACCGCTACGAGGCCGCCCCCATCGGGTCGCAGGAGATGGACGCACTGGAGCGCTCCGTGGAGGTCTTCCGCGCCTGGGACGCGGCCCGCGGTGGCGGGCTGCAGCGCAAGGCGGTGGTGGGCCAGCTCAACGAGGTGGGCGGCATGCTCGCCTATCGCCACCCCGATCACCTGCAGCGCCGCCTCTGGGGCGTCGCCGCCAACCTCGCGGTCCTCGCCGGCTGGATGTCGCACGACGTCGGCCTCGAACCCACCGCACAGAAGTACTTCGTCATCGCCGCGCACGCGGCCCGCGAGGGCGGCGACCGGCCCCGGGCCGGCGAGGCGCTCTCCCGGGCCGCCCGCCAGATGGTCCACCTGGGCCGGCCGGACGACGCGCTGGACCTGATGCAACTGGCCAAGTCCGGCTCGGGGGAGGAAGTCCTGCCCCGTACGCAGGCCATGCTGCACACCATCGAGGCGTGGGCACAGGCCTCGATGGGCCGCGGCCAGGCCATGCGGCGCACCCTCGGCGAGGCCGAGGAGCTCTTCGTCTCCGACAAGGGCGATGTGCCGCCGCCGAGTTGGATGCAGCTGTTCGACGAGGCCGACCTGCACGGCATGCAGGCGCTCGCCTACCGCACCCTCGCCGACCACGACCCGGCCGCGGCCGTCCCCGCGCAGCGGCACGCCAAGCTGGCGCTGGAACTGCGCGAGGGCGGGCGGCAGCGGTCCATGCTGTTCGACTACATCTCCCTGGCGTCCGCCTGCTTCATCGCGGACGACCCCGAACAGGCCGACCGCTACGCCCGGTTGGCGCTCGTGTCGATGGGTGAGACCTCCTCGCACCGGACATGGGACCGGCTGCGCGAGATGTACCGGCTCACCGGCCAGTACGCGGGCTACTCGAAGATCGAGGACCTCCGCGAGGAGATCCAGATGGCGCTGCCGAACGACCCCTCGGGTCGCAAGCCCGGCAGCAGGCGGATCTGACAGGGGAGGGGAACCGCACGAGACCGCACACGGAACGGGGCTCCGACGCCCCCGTGCGGGCAGGGCCCTCAGTGCCCCACTCGCACCGCCATCACACAGGCGTCGTCCTCGCGCGAGGACTCGCCGAACTCCTCCACCACCGTCCGTACGCAGTCCTGCGCGTCCCGCGCCCCGGCCAGCCGTGGCGCGAGCCCCAGCAGGCGGCGCGTACCCGAGTCGTCGTCCGTGCTGCCACGCGTCAGACCGTCCGTGTGCAGCAGCAGCAGGTCGCCGGGGAGCAGCCGTACCGTGGCCTCCTCGTACGTCCCGCGCGGCGTCGCCCCGAGGAGCACCCCCTCGGGCCGCCCGAGCGCCCGCCCCGTCCCTCCGCGGAACAGCAGAGGGGCGGGGTGTCCGGCCTGCGCCCAGGTCAGCATCTGGTCCACCGGGTTGTAGCGGGCGCAGATCGCGCTGCCCAGGGCCGGCTGCACGGACGTCTCCAGGAGCCGGTTGAGGTGGCTCATCAGGTCGCCGGCCCCGATCCCGGCGATCGCCATGCCGCGCAGCGCGCCGAGGATCATGGCCATCGACGAGGTGGCGGCGACGCCGTGTCCGGTGAGGTCGCCGACCGTCAGAAGCGCCTCGCCGTTCGGCAGGGCCAGTGCGTCGTACCAGTCCCCGCCGATCAGCCCGGTCGTCGCGGACGGGAGATAGTGGGCGGCCACGTCCAGCGGGGCCGGACCCTCGTGCGCGAAGCTCAGTGAACCGCGCCACGGCGGCAGGACCGCCTCCTGGAGTTCGACGGCGACGCGGCGCTCGGTGCGCTCGATGTGTCGCCGCCGCTGGAACGAGTCACGGCTCTCCCACAACGTTCTTTCGCTGCGCCGCAGTTCGCTGACGTCCCGTAAGACCGCCCACATGGCGGCCGTACAGCCGTCGGGGTCGAGGACCGGCTCGCCCATCATGTGCACGGTGCGGACCAGGCCGTCGCGGTGGACGATGCGGAACTCGCCGTCGATCGGCCGGCCGTCGATCAGACAGCCCGTCACCATGCCCTGGAGCAGAGTCTGGTCGTCGGCGAGGACGACGGAGGGCAGCTCGTCGAGGGTCATCGGCCCGTTCGCGGGCGTCCGGCCGAAGATCTCGTACAGCTCGTCGGACCAACTGACCTCGTCCGTGAGCAGGTTCCACTCGGCGCTGCCGACCCGGCTGAGCAGGGAGCCCGTGCGCGGCCCGGGGACGGGCGCGGAGGGCGGCGGGAGTTCGTCCGGCACACCGGCCTTCAGCTGGCCCAGATGGGCGCCGAGACCGTCGAGGTGATGCATCGCCAGCTCGCACAGCGCGCGCTGCCAGCGGCCCTGCGGGTCGTCCTCGTCCACCACGGCATCCCGGCGCACCGCGTCCATGTCGCCCCGCAGGCGGCGCGTCTGCGAGATCAGCGCGTCCACCGTGCCGGGTTCCGGGTGCTGCGCGGAGGGGTCCGCGGACAGATGGGACGGCATGACGAACTCCGATACAGGCGGCACGGGCGGCCAAGTCCGGGAGAGGGGACCGGCTAAGACTTTCGCACAGGGCGGGACCTGCCGTAAGCCGTTTGGCAACACTCGATCCGGTGGTGCTTTCGGCATATGTCAACGGCTCACCGGTATTCGGCCACGCGGACGACTTCAGGAAGCGATGTCGAGGGGGTGGCGGGCGCTACGGTGCACGTGTGGCGGATGCAGTGATCGAGGAACAGGGCGAGGGCACGGCGGTGCTGCTCGCGGCCGCGCCGGCGGGTCGGGGGAGGCTCGTCGACGCGACGGCGGTGCTCCAGGCGTTCGCGGCGGTGCCGCCGGCGGCGCTGGCGGACACCCGGGTCGCGACGGTCGTCGAACTCGCGGACCCGGTCGACCCGCAGGCGGTGCTGACCCGGCTGCGCGCCGCGGCGGGCGGCGCGGGACGGCTCGCGGTGTACCTCGCGGGACAACTCCACCTGGACCAGCGGCAGAACCTGCCGCACCTCGCGCTCGCCCGCACGACGGCGTCGACGCTGCGGTACACCGCGCTGCCCTGGCACTGGCTGTCCGACACGTTCAAGGAGCGGCGGCCCGGTACCACGACCGTGGTGGCGGACCTCGTCGCGGACGCGGGGACGTGGCGGGTGCTGGAGGAGCGCCCCGAGCTCCTCGACCTGCCCGAGGGCACCACGCTGTACGGCCGCGTCGTCCCGCCCCCCGGCCGGCGGGCCGGCCGCGCGACCCCGGACTACCTCCGCGCCTGCACGACGATCTGGCGCACCGGCGCGCGCCCGTCCTTCGCCTCCCTCCACGCCCAGGCGTCGGTCCGCGCGGCGACGGAACCGGCGGTGTGGCTGACGCGGCAGGCCGACCCCCCGGCCCCCGAGCCCCGCCCGTTCGCCCGCCCCGCGGGCGGCGAGGCCTGGGAGCCGCCGCGCACACCGGCGCGTCCGGAGGCCACCGCGGCCGCCCCGGCCGACGCCTCGGCCCCGGACTTCCCGCTGCCGCGCGCCCTTGCGGAGCAGGAGGTGGGGGCTGTGGCGACGCCGTCGCCCTCGCCGACGCCGGCCCCGGCTCGGACGCCGCCGCCCGCAGCCAAGCCGAAGCGAAGGTCGAAGCCGAAGCCCAAGAAGACATCGCCGACGGCGACTCCGACGCCCACTCCGACGGCGACTCCGACTCCCGCTCCGACGGCGACTCCGACGCCCACTCCGACGGCGACGCCGACTCCCACGCCGGCGCCGACTCCGACGCCGGCGCGAAAGCCGATGCCGACCCCGCCCCCGGCACCGACCCCGCCCCCGGCGCGGACCTCGCCTTCGGCGCCAACTCCGCCTCCGGCGCCGACCCTGCCCCCGATGCCGACCCCGCCTCCGGCCCCGACCGCTCCTCCCGCGTTCGCCCCGGCGGTCGTCGTTCCTGAACGTCCAGACGTGGCACGGGAGTTCCGGGCCGAGCCGTCGATCCCGGTGGAGCCTGCGGCGGCTTCCGAGCCGCCGACCGTCGCACCGGTGACCGTGGTGCCCGAGCCGGTCGTCGAGGTTGTGGAGGTCGCGGAGGAGCCTGCTCGTCCTGTCGTCGCCGCGGAGCCCGCCCGCCTGCCGGAGGCGCCCGCCGTGGCGCCGGTGACGGTCGTGCCGCAGGCTCCCGCCGCGGAGGACTCGGGGGAGCCCGAGGCTCCCCGGGCGGCTGCGGTCGCACCCGTACTGCCGCCGCGCCCCGCTGCCGCCCCGGTGGCGGACGTCCCCGACGCCCGTCGGCCGCAGGAGGCCGATGCGGCCGATGCGGCCGCCAAGGGCACGTGGGGCAAGGTGCGGGCGGCGGCCCGGGCCTTGCGCGGCGGGCGGGAGGAGGAGGCGGCGTCGGTGCCCGCCGGGCCCGTACTCGCCGCGCCGGGGCAGGGCGACCCGCATCCGGGGATCCTCGCCGCCGCGCAGGCGGGGCGGCACGGCGAGGCGGCCGCCGCGGCCGCCGCGTGGGAGCTGGACGCGCTGCGCCGGCACGGGCCGACGTCCGGGGAGGCGATCCACTGGCTGGAGGTCCGGGCCGACCTCGCCCGGCTCGCCGACGAGCCGGGCCGCAGCTGCGAGTTGTGGATCGCCGCCGCCCGGGCGCGCATCGGGCAGTGGCAGGACCTGGGCCACCCCGACGTCGAGGGCGCCGTCGACCGCGCGCACCATCAGTGGGAGCAGGTCCCAGACGAGGCGAAGGCGCGCGCCCTCGCGCCCGAACTCGTCGAGCTGCGGCGGCAGGTGCCGGGGCGTAGGCCGGGGGCCTTGCAGGCGATCCGGCGGAAGCTGGAGCGCTTCCCGCGAGAGGACTCCGCATGACGTCTCCCACCGCCTCGGCCCCCGCCGCCCCGCCGGTGGCCTGGCCGGCCGTGCTCACCACGGAGCGGCTGGTCCTGCGCCCGGTGGAGCGGGCCGACGTGCCGGCCGTCACGCGGCTGTGGACCGACCCGGAGGTACGCCGCCACCTCGGCGGACCGGTCGCCGCGTCGGTGGTGCGGATCCGGCAGCGCCGCTGCGTCGGGGCGCGTGGGGTCTTCGTGGCGGCCCGGGCCGACGACGGGGCCGTCGTAGGGCTGGTGACGGTCGGTTGGGACGCGGCGCGGGGCGAGCGGGAGGTCTCGTACCAGTTCCTGCCCGAGCACTGGGGCCGCGGGTACGCACGCGAGGCGGTGGCCGTCGCGGTGGACTGGGCGCTCGGCACCTCGCCCACCGTCATCGCCGTGACGCAGGAGGCGAACGCCCGCTCGCGTCGGCTCCTGGAGGCCGTCGGCCTGGCGCACGTCGAGTCGTTCGTGGAGTGGGACGCCCACCAGGTCCTCTACCGCACGCCCGGCTGACCCCGCCCCCTCAGACCGGCTTGCGGCCCTCCGCCAACGCGGTCAGCATCCGCTCCAGCCGCTGCCGGCGGCCCTTCGGCGTACGGGCCTGCCAGAGGCGGAGGATCACCAGGTACCGGTCGGTCTTGCCGAGTCCTTCGAAACCCTCCCGGGCCCTGTCGTCCGCCGCCAGCGCCTCCGCGAGGTCGTCGGGCACGGTCGCGTCCGCCTGCGCCGGGTACGCGTTCGCCCAACGGCCGTCCTCCTGCGCGGCGCGGACCTCCGCGAGCCCCGGCTCGCGCATCCGCCCGGCGGCGAGCAGCGCCTCGACCTTGCGCACGTTGACCTGCGACCAAAGGGCCCGCGGCCGCCGACGCGTGTACCGCTGCAGGTAGTAGTCCGCGTCGCCGGCCCGGCGCTGCCCGTCGATCCAGCCGAAGCAGAGCATGCAGTCCAGGGTCTCCGCGAGGGGCAGCGAGTGGCCCGCCGAGCCCTTCCGGGCCACCCTCAGCCACACCCCGGGCGCGTCGGGCCCGTGCTTCTCCAGCCAGGCCTCCAGGCCCGCCCGCTCCGTGAACGTCATGACCGGAAGTCCCTCGAACTCGTCCATGACGTCACCCTAGTGACGCAGCAGTCACGCCTTCGGCGACGACTTCGCGATCCGCCCGAGCGGAAGTGTGCATTCCAGGTGGAACACCGCGCGAGATGTTCACCGCGGATTCCCGGCGAACTCCGTCGCGGACGTGCCGTCGGCTGACAGGATCTGGCCGCTCTGCAAACACGCAGACTTCCACCCCCCCCACATCTGGAGGTCCCGTATGCATCGTCGTGGTGCCCTGTCCGTCGCGGCAGTCGCCCTGGCGGTCACCGCCGGCTTCGTCTCCGCCTCCGCGGCATCGGCCGCGCAGGCGGACAAGGAGCAGCTGCTCAGCTCCTGGACGCAGTCCGACGCCGGCAGTCAGAACGCCTGGCGCTCGGCTTCGTCCGACCAGGGCTCGTACGCCGAGTACGGCTTCGACTGGTCCACGGACTACTGCAGCTACTCGCCGGACAACCCGGGCGGTTTCGCGTTCTCCGAGGCCTGCGCCCGGCACGACTTCGGCTATCGCAACTACAAGGCGCTGGGTTCCTTCAGCGCTCACAAGTCCCGCCTCGACTCCGCGTTCCACGCGGACATGAAGCGGGTCTGCGCCGCCTACTCCGGTGAGCAGCGCACGTCGTGCGACAACACCGCCTGGTACTACTACCAGGCCGTGTCGTGGCTCGGCTCGGCGAAGGCCGGGGAAAGCCCCGCGTCGCCCCGCTCCTGACCGAGCGTTCCGCGCCGTCGGCTCCCGGCGGCGCGGCCGACGGCCCGGGCCCCCCCCCGCCGCCCGGCCCTCCGGCCCCCGGGGCCCGGCGGGGCCCCGTCCGCCGGGCGCCGCAGAACCCGGCGGGCGCGGGGCTGTACCCC
>NZ_JBICVX010000011.1:0-122986 GCF_043199435.1 Streptomyces sp. NPDC048604 | reverse complement strand
CGCCTACCGGGCGTTCCGCCGCGGCGCGGGGCGGGCGGGGCGCCGGGGGGGCGGGGGCGGGGGCCGCCGCCCCCCCCCCCCCCCCGCCCCCCCGGCCGCCCCCGCCCCCCCCGCCGGGGCCCGTCGGGCACCGGTCCGCCGGGCGACTCAGAACCGGGCGTGCGCGGTGATGTCCGCCTCGAACTGCTCGATCATCTCCGGCGTCACCGTCGGCCGGCACTGCCCGATCGCCTCCAGGTAGTCGGCCGTCGTGGCACCCGGTGCGCCGTCGCCGGCGGTGGCCAGGTCGCGCTCGAAGGAGTTCTGCGCCGCGATGCGGGCCGCGTGCTCGATGTCCGCCGGTGTGAACAGCTCGCTCGCGACGACCAGTTCGTCGACGTCCACGTCCGCGCGGCCGTCGGTGTACCGGGACCAGATCGCCGCCCGGGCCGCCTTGTCCGGGGTGCCGATCGGGATCAGGTAGTCGAACCGGCCGGGGCGCAGGAACGCCGGGTCGAGCGAACGGATCGAGTTGGTCGCGCAGACCAGCAGCCGCTCGTCGCGCTCCCGGAAGCCGGGGATCAGCTTGAGCAGTTCGTTGGTGACGCCGTGCATCCCGCCGGGCTGCGCGGGCTCGGAGCGCACCGGGGCGATCTCCTCCACCTCGTCGATGAAGACCAGCACCCGCTCCAGCTCCGCGATCCGTGCGAACGCGCTGCGCAGCGCCGCCGCCAGGTTGCCCTCGTCGGCGAGGCGCGAGGGGAGGATCTCCACGAACGGCCAGCCGAGGCGCGAGGCGATCCCACGGGCGAACGTCGTCTTGCCGGTGCCGGGCGGCCCGAAGAGGCCCACCGCACGTGGCGGCCGCACGCCGTGCCGCGCAGCCCGCTCCGGTTCGGCGAGCGGCAGCACGACGCGCCGTTCGATCAGGTCCTTCTCCGCCTCCATGCCGGCCACCTTGGCCCACAGATCCGTGGGCAGGAACCGGCCGCCGAGGTCGTCGAGCAGTCCGGCCGCGGGGCCGTGCAGCGGCTCGGCCTTCTCGAAGTACGCGACGGCCGGCTGCCGGGTGTAGCCGGCGTTCAGCAGCCCCTCGCCGTGCAGTTCCTCCTCCGGCAGCACATACGCGATCCGGCCCACCCGCGCCGCGAGCAGCCGCCGCTCCAGCTCCACGAGCAGGGCGCTGGCCAGCCCGCGGCCCCGCCAGCCCGGCTGGATGGCGATCCGCATCACCCAGGCCCGCTCGCCCGCCACGACGGCGAGCGCCGCGCCGATCGGCACGCCCTGGTGAACGGCGACGACCGCCGGCTGCCGCGAGGTGAGCGCGCCGATGCACTCGGCGAGCGAGAACACCGACTCCTGTCCGAGCTCGGCCGTGCTGTCGATCAGGTGGACCACTGCGGCGAGATCGCTCTCGCGGTAGTCGTGGATGAGCCAGTTCACCGGTACCGCCCCTCGTCCGTGCAGCACGCACGTGCAGTGCTGATGCGGTGACGCTAGGCGGCGGCGCGGGGGCCGGTCCTTCGCCACGGCGCACAAGCCGGGCGGCCCGATGCTACGAACCGTCACTGGCGGCGGACGGCGCCGAACGGATCGGGGACGGTGGACGGCGCCGCACTCCGCGGGGGAGTGCGACGCCGTCGAAGACGAAGGGATCGATTGTCGGCTGTCAGCTTGTTCTCCTCCCCTTGCTCATCAGCAGGCCGCCCGCCACGAGGGCGAACAGACACACGCACGCTCCGGTGATGACGTTGGAGATGATCGCGCCGGTACTGGCGTCCGTGGCGACCACCCAGGGGGCGATGATCAGCCACACACCGAGTGCGAGGACGACGAAGTTGAGGTCCTGCGACCTTTCCGGGGCCATCGACATGCACAGGCCCAGCGCCGCGATGGCCAGTCCGACGACCAGGTTGCTGATGGCCAGGCTGGGCTCTGCGGCGGAGTAGTGGACGGTCCATGCGGAGACCGCGGCCCAGAGTCCGGCGAGGATCACGAGTTCCTCGACCGCTGCGACCCCTCGGGTCTCCAGCACGCGGGCATAACGCTCCCGCATTTCTCCTGCGTCGGGGTGCGCCGTGATATCACCAGGACGGTGAGAGACGTCGGCCATACGACTCGCCTCCTTCGGACTCAGACCGTGTGGCCGGTTGGTGCGGCACGGTGCCGCGGTTTCATTGTGCTCTTATCTGGCCTTTATGTGTAGATCTGCCCGATAAGTGAACTGCACAGAAATCGGGCCCCGTTTCTGGGTGCACCATCCAAATGGGGTCAGGAGTCCGCCCTGGATCCGTACGGGCGGGTCATGATCTCCATGTTGTGCCCGTCCGGATCGTCGAAATACGCGCCCCGGCCGCCGAAGTAGGTGTTCGTCGTTCCCGGCCGGCTGTGCGAGGGGTCGGCGTAGTACGTGACGTCCGCGGCCTTGATCCGCTCCATCATCGCGTCGAACTCTTCCTCGGTGACGAGGAAGGCATAGTGCTGGCTCGTGACCGGCTTGTCATGGTTCTCGTAGTAGTCGAGCGCCACCTCGTTGTCCGTCACCACCGGCAGGAAGGGCCCGAACGGGGGCGAGACCTCGAGTCCGAGTATGTGCGCGAGGAATTCCGCCGAGGCGTGCTTGTCGGTGGCGTGCACGATCGTGTGATTCAGTTGGACGGCCATACAAGGCGAAGGATCGTACGGCGCGTCGGTATTCCCGGCGGCCTCCCCATTCCCGGCAGTCCTCCGCTGTCCGGAGGCGCTTCCTGACTCCGGCAGGTCGCCGGGGAAGCCCCGGCGTAGCCTGGAATTGGACTCGGGAACCCTTCGCCCCACCGCCGGGAGGCGGATGACCATGACCGGAATCGTGACCCGGAGTTTCGACTCCGCCGACGAGACCCGTACCTTCGAGGGCGGAAAAGGCAGGATGGACCTCATCGTCTCGGAGGCCGGACCGGTCGGCCGGTCCGTGTTCGAGCCGGGCTGGCACTGGTCCGAGCACGTCAAGCCCCTCGTCGGCACCGACAGTTGCATGACGCACCACGTCGGATACGTCGTCAGCGGCCGGATGAAGGTCGCCATGAACGACGGAACGACCGCTGAACTGGGGCCCGGTGACCTCCTCGACGTCCAGCCCGGACACGACGCCTGGGTCCTCGGCGACGAGGCCTGCGTCGCACTCGACTGGGCCGGTGCCGCGACCTACGCCAAGCCCGGCTGACCTGCGGGACCGGGTTCGCCGGTCCGGCCCTCCGCGTCCGGGTGCAGCGCCCCGTCCTTGCGCAGCAGCGCGCTCAGCGCGTCGCCCGACGCACGGTCCAGGCCGTCGTCGGCCGGCAGCGCCCCGAGAGCCGTCGCGACGTCGCGCCCGTACAGGTCGACCGCCCCCTCCACCAGGTCCGCCAGCGCCTGCGCCGCGCCCCGGGCGCGGACCCACGCCGTGGCGAGTGTGACGACGGCGACGACCCCCGCGGGCCACCACCACAGCGCCACCAGGAGGTACATCAGCCCCCAGCCGGTGAGCCGGGCGCTCGCCCGGTACGCCGCGTACGCCTCCGTCAGTTCGGCGCGCGCCGGGTCCGGCAGCGCCAGCCACAGCCGCGGCCACAGCGCCGTCAGGTCCACCCGGTACGCGTGGTGCACCCGCAGGTCCGCCGCACGCAGCCGGTCCCCGATCCACGTCGGCCGGTCCGCCGGCACCGGACAGATCCGCCGGCACCGCTCCAGGGCTGCCCGCAGCCGCGCCCGCGCCTCCGGGTCCGCGCCGTGCGGCGGTACGGCGCTGAGCGCCACCGCCCGGCGCGCCGCGGCGACCTCCTCGTACGCCTGCCGCCACCGCTCCCGGCGCCGCTCGGCCAGCCACCGCCCCGGGCCGCGCCGCCCCTCCGCCGCCCACAGCAGCGCCACGCCCTCGCCGAGCGCCGCCGCCGCGAGCCCCGCGCCCGCCGCGGCCGCCAGCGCGCCGGCCGCCACGAGCACCACGATGCCCATCTGACCGGCGCCCCGCGCCGCGGCCAGCCCGTCGATCCAGCCGCTCAGCCCGCGCAGGTCCAGCGCCCGCCCGTGGCCCAGCACCGAGGCGACCGTCACCACGGCCACGAACAGCGCGCCCGGCAGCAGAAGCAGCGTCACCCAACGCTCGGCCAGCCGGCGGCCGAGCTCCCCGAGGAAGGCGTTCACAGCGGGATCTCCACCCGGACCAGCGGCGTCCCCAGCGCCTCGCACGACGGCCCGGCGGCCCCGACCGGGGCCCCCGCCTCGTCCTCCGTGAACCGCGAGCAGCGCCGGGCCGCCGGACACACCCAGCCCCGCAGCACCGGATGCCCGACCGTCCCCGCCAGCGGCTGGTAGGCCCGGGTCCGGGTGGTCAGTCCGTCGATGCCGTGCCGGGCGAACCCCTCGTCCAGCGCGTCGAGATCGGCCCGCAGCCCCTCCGGTCCGGCCCCGGCGCGCACCGCGCCGAGCACCCGCTCCAACGGCTCCTCCACCCCGTACTCCCGTGCCCGGCGGGCGAGTTCGCCCCCGCCGAGCAGACGGCACAGCCGCTCCAGCCGGTCCGCCACGTCGTGCATGCGTGCTCCCGTCGCCTTCCCGTCGCCTTCCGCCCAAGGGGCTCATGGCAGAGAATGGCAGATCGCGGCCGGCGAGGGGACGGGAGCGACGAGTGGCTGTCGAGCTGAGTCTGTACGCCGAACTACGCGCCCGCGTCAGCCGGTTCGAGGACACCGGTGACCTCGGACCACTCCTCGACCCCACGTCCGAACGGCTGCTGCAGCTCACCGACGAGGCGCTGCGGGACCATCCGCCGCCCGAGGCCGACATGGCGCGGACCGTCGCCGTCGCGAGCTGGCAGCTCCACCTCGCCGCCCCCGGACCGCCCGGACGCGGCCGGGCGCTGCGGAACCGCGCGTGGGAGCTCTGCGCGTGGCTCGACGCCCTCGCACCCGCGCTCGTACCGCCCGACATCCGGGCCGGCGCACGGCGACTGCCCCGGCTGCCGAGGGCCCTGGCCCGGCTGGCCCGCGACCCCGACCTGCGGCGTGAAGTGCTCTACGACCACGCCTCCTTCGCCGTCGAGCGGTACAACGCCCTCCGCGACCCGGCGACCCTCCACGTCGCCCTGGTCCTGCTGCGCACCCTGGTGAAGGCCACTCCTGGACTGCTCGAGATCCTGCCCGAGGAGCAGCGGTCCCGCAGCGTCCGCGCCAGGACCGCGCTCGGCGTCGCCCTCCAGTTGGACCTGCACCGCACCGGAGACCTCCGGACTCTGCACACGGCGCGAGCGTTCAGCGACGAGGCAGCCCGGCTCTGCGCCACGGACGACCCGCAGCGGCCGCTGGTGCTGTTCAACCACGGCTCGCTGCTCCTCGACGTGTTCCGCCGAACCGGCGACGAGGCGGCCCTGGAGGAGAGTCTGGAGGTCAGCATCGTCGCCCTGAACCTCACACCCCTGCACGACCCGCTGCGCGCCGTACGCCTCTGCCACGTCCAGAACCTGTACTCGGCGCTGTACGACCGCTCCGCCGACCCGAAGGTGCTGCGCTCCGCCGTCGACTTCGGCGCGGAGGCCGTTCGCACCGTGCCCGACGCGGAGCGGCAGCGGGCGGCGATCCTCAACAACTACGGCAAGGACCTGCGCCGGCTCTACCAGGAGACCCGCGACCCGCAACTGCTGCGCCGGGCCGCCGACGCGCTGCGGGCCTCGGTGGCGGGGTCCGCGGTGAACGACCCGAACCGGCTCACCCGCCGCCTGCTGCTGACCCGCTGCCTGCTCGACCTCGCCGCCCAGGATCCGGCCGGCGGGGACGCGGCGCTCGTCCGGGAGATCCTGGCCCTCGCCGAGGACACGGTGCGCCTCGCGCCGCCCGGCCACACCTCGTACCTCGACGCCGCCGAACTGCTGCGGGAGGCCGAGCAACTGGCCCACGCGGCGCGACACCCGCCCGCCGACCCGGTGGCGGAGGCGCGGCGGCGCCTGCGCGCCGAACCGCCCGGGCCGCGGTCGCGCCGCGCCAGGCGGGTCCTCGCCGGAGAGCTGACGCAGCGGTACGAGGACACCGGCGACCTGGCCGCGCTCACCGAGGGGATCGCACTGCTGCGGGAGCTCGACGGCGGCCCCGACGGCCCGGATCCCGACCTCACCGCCGACGGACAGCTCACCGCGCTCACGCACCTGAGCCACGCGCTTCTCGACCTGTACCTGCGCCGCCGGGACCTCGACGCGCTCCGGGACGCGGAGTTCTACGCCCGCCGCGTCGTGGCCGGCTCGCCCCCGTCCGGCGTGGGGCGCGCCGCGGCGCTGGCCCATCTGGGCGACGTGCTGCTGAGGGGCGCGGGCCGGATGCTCGACGAGGACGAGCACCTCGCACGGATGTCGGAGGGCGTCAGCTGTTGTCTGGAGGCGCACGAGAGCTGCCCCGACGACCACCCGCTCAAACCGTCCGTCACTGCCCAGGCCGGCCAGGCCGTGCTGGCCCTGTGCGACGTGCCCGAGCCCCATCCGGCCCTGCTCGCGCTCGCCCTCGTCCTGCTCCGCCAGGCCGTCGCGGCGATCCCGGCCGACGCGCCGAACGGCGCCGCGGTACGGATCGGCCTCGCCGAATGCCTGCGAGCCCACCACCGGGCCGCCGACACCCTGGACACGCCGGAGCCCGACGCCCTCCGCCAGGCCGCCGCCCTGGTCCGCGAGGCGGCCGCCGCGGTGCCCGAACAACACCCGGACCGCGCCGAATTCCTGCTGTCGCTCGCCGCGGTCCGGGCCGCCGACCGCCGGGAGGCGCGGGCCGACGGCGACACGAAGCGCGCCGCGGCAGCGGCCGCAGAGGCAGAAGAGGCGTACCGGCAGGCGGCCGGCATCACCGCCGCCCGGCCCGCCGCCCGCCTCGACGCCGCCGCCCGCGCCGGGAACTGGGCCATGGAACGCGGCGACGCCGAGGCCGCGCTCGCCGCGTACGAGACGGCCGTCGCGCTGCTGCCGCTCGTCGCCCCGCACGAACTCGCCCGCCGGGACCGGCAGTACACACTGGTCCACACCGCCGGTCTGGCGCCCACCGCGGCCGCCGCCGCCGTGGCCGCCGGCCGCCCGGCACGGGCCGTGGAACTCCTCGAACGCACCCGGGGCGTCCTCGCCGCCGACGCCCTGCGCACCCCCGACGCCACGCTCACCGCCCTGCGTCGCAGCCACCCCGACATCGCCGCCGAGTTCGAGGACTTGCGCGGCGCCGCGCCGGCCCTCCTGACCGGCACGGCCGAAGAGCGGCTGCGGCACGGCGTCCGCTGGACCGCACTGCTCGCCCGCATCCGCGCGCTGCCCGGCCACGCCGGATTCCTCGCCGGGCCGACGATCGACGAGCTGCGGGACGTGGCGGCGGAGGGCCCGGTCGTGCTGGTCTACAGCACCCACCAGCGCTCCGACGCCCTGATCCTCGACCCCGCCGCACCGCCCGAGGCGCCGGTCGCCGTCGTCCCGCTTCCTGACCTGATCGCTGAGGACGCGGGCGCCCGTACACAGCGGCTCCATGGCGCGCTCGCCGCGGCCGAAGCCCCCGGCGACGACCCGTTCGCCGGCTTCGCCGCCCAGGAGCGCGCCCAGGCCGAGCTCCACGACACCCTCGCATGGCTCTGGGACGCCGTCGCCGCCCCCGTACTCGACCGGCTCGGCATCGATGGCGCGGCGGACGGCCCCCCGCCGCGCGTGTGGTGGTGCCCGGTCGGCTTCCTCGCCACGCTGCCGCTGCACGCGGCCGGGCGGCACCGCGAGCCCGCGCCCGCCGGGCTGCGGCGCGCGACGCTCCTCGACCGTACGGTCTCCTCCACGACCTCCACCCTGCGCGCCCTGGCACAGGCCAGGACCCGCCCGCCCGCGTCGCCGGCCGCCGGCACGCTGGTCGTCGCCCTGCCGGAGACTCCGGACGCCCAACCCCTCGCACACGCCAAGGCGGAGGCGGCCCGCGTGGCCGAACTGCTGCGGCCCGCCGGGCCCGTCACCGTACTGACCGGCCCGGCCGCCACCGCGCACGCCGTGCTCGACGCCCTGCCCCGGCACGACACCGCGCACTTCGCCTGCCACGGCGTGACCGACCTCGACCCGTCGGAGAGCCGGCTGCTCCTCGCCGACCACCGCGAACGCCCCCTCACCGTCGCCGCGCTCGCCGATCTGCGCCTGCGCGATGCCGACCTGGCGTACCTGTCCGCGTGCAGCACCGGAGTCACGGCGTACGCCTTCGCCGACGAGTTCCTGCATATCACCGCCGCCTTCCAGCTCTGCGGCTACCGCCAAGTCGTGGGCACCCTGTGGCCGGTCGGCGACGCGGCGGCCGCGGCGGTGGCCGAGGCCTTCCACACCCGCCGCGCCGCCGGCCTGTCCGGCGCCCGCGCGCTCACGGACACCCTCCTGGAACTCCGCGACCGCTACCCCGCCACCCCCACCCGCTGGGCTGCCCACGTCCACACGGGGGCCTGAACGGCTACGACCGACCTCTGGCCCGCCGCGCGGATAGCGGAAGGGCGGCGCACGCTGGAGGGAGAGGACGGCTCGCGCCGTCGCGCACGGCACGGAGGTGCGTCATGCCGACGACTCCGCCCCCTCCCGGCTGGGGACCCCGGCCGCCGCAGCAGCCCCCGCCGCCCGGTCCCGGCGGGCCCCAGGGCCCTGCCTGGGGTCCGCCACCGTCGGCGCCGCCCCCGCCGAAGCGGACGAACACCTGTCTCGTCGTGGCCCTGATCGTCGGCGGGCTCGCGGTGCTCGCCGTCGTCGGCATCGTCCTCGCGTTCGTGGCGGTCGACGAGACGACGGACCTGCCGCCGGGCGACCGCGAGGCGCGGGACGTCCGGATCAGCTCCTGCGAGGTCGGGCGTGACACACAGTGGCCGCACGCCGGCCTCACCGTCACCAACCGCAGCAGCAAGACCAGCGACTACGAGATCGGCGTCGAGTTCGTGAACGCCTCCGGCACCCGCGTCGCCGAGGCCGTGGCCACCGTCGACAACCTCGCCCCGGACAAGGTCGCGCAGGTGACGGCCCAGAGCCTCACCCAGGTCGACGGACCCGTCACCTGCAACATCACCGACGTGGTCCGCTTCGCGTCTTGACCGCCCCGCCGGGACCGGGCGTGCGGGCGGTCAGCCGAGGCCGGCGGTGCGCGCGTTCAGCCGCTCCGGCGCGATCAGACTGTGGGAGAACGGCGGGGTCGTGCCCTTCGCGCTCTTCCTCGCGCTCGCGGGGGCCGTGCCGCCCATGGCGCGGTCCATGTAGGCCACCATCGCGGGGGTCACCGGGTCGGGCTTCGGCGTGCCGTCCGGCTCGAAGCGCTGGTACTTCATCAGGTTGTAGGCGAGCGCGGCCTGCCGGCTCCCGTCCTCCGTGGACAGCGCCCAGGTGCCCGCCCCGAACACCCCGCCGTCATGGCCCCAGTACCAGCCGCCGCCCGGCAGCTGGAGCGTGTACAGGCCGAGCCCGTAGCGCATGCGCACCTCCTCGCCGGGAGCCGGCTCGTACGCGGGCACGGTGGTCTTCATCTGGTTCAGCTGCGCCGGGGCGAGCAGCCGGCCGCCCAGCAGCTGCCGGTAGAAGGACACGAGGTCGGAGGGCGTCGACACCATCGCACCGGCCGCGCCGGCCCACGACATGTCGTAGACGCTGTAGTCGCGGGCGGGCTCGATGGTGCCGTAGAACGACTCGTACATCTTCGGGTGCGGCCCCGTCAGCTTCGGCGAGGCGGGGAAGTAGGTGTGCTTCAGCCCGGCCCGGCGTATGACGTTCCGCGTGATGTACGCCTCGGCGTCCTGACCGGTCACCTTCTCCAGGAGCAGTCCGGCGAGGACGTAGTTGGTGTTCGCGTACACGTGCTTGCCCAGCGGCGTCGCGGGCGCGGCCAGGCCGAGGCGGACCAGCTCCTCCGGCTCGATGTGCCGGAAGCGGTTCGCGTCCAGGGCCTTGCCCGGGTCCTCCAGGATGCCGGGGAACGCGGGGAGCACGTAGTCGCCGATGCCGCTGGTGTGGTTCAGCAGCATCCGTGTCGTGATCTGCTGCCCGCGCTCGCCGGGCACCAGTTCCGGGAGGTAGCGGCCGACCGGCGCGTCGAGGTCGATCCGTCCGCGCGCGGACTGCTGGAGCAGCGCGACGGCCGTGAACGTCTTGGTGATGCTGCCGATCCGGTGCTGCATGTCGGCACGCATCGGCTGCTTCGTGTCGATGTCCGCGTACCCGCTCGCCCCGCGCCAGCGCGCGTGGCCGTCCCGGACCGCGGTGTGCGCGCCGTACATGCCCGCCTCGTGGAAGGCGTCCAGGGCGGCCCGCAGACCGGCCCGGTCCAGCGGGGCGGTCTCGGCCACCGCGGCGGCGGTACGGGCGGAGGCGTCGGGGCCGGCCGCCTGGGCGACCGGAAGCGGCCCGAGGGCCAGGGACGCCAGGGTGACCGCGGCGACGGCCGCGAGGCGCGGAGGAGTCAGGCGCATGGAACGGGTCCTGTTCTCGTGGGGAGTGGACTGTCCGTCCATCCTCACCGCGCCGACCGTGGGGCGACCTCAGCCTCCCGGACGATCCGATGCCCGGGTATCCGATGACAAATGTCATGGGGGAGTCGTCATATGACGACGTATCAGGGAAGATGCCCGTCCCGCGTCCGCGTCCGTCAGGACGTCAGTTCCTTCGTGAGCGGCGCCGGGAACCGCGCCACCATCCGGTAGTGCGCCAGCCACTCCTGCAGCGCCGCCGCCCCGGCCTCCACCGCCGCCCGCGCCTGCGCGCCCCGGTCGGTCAGCAGCCGCCACGCGATCTCGCCGTCCGCGCGCTGCGCCCACGCGCCGACGATCTCGCCGTTCCACCACACCGTCGGGCCGCCGTTGCCCGCGCTGTCGTACAGCAGCGGGCGGTGTGCCGGGTCCACGTACCAGTCGCGGTGCTTCCAGCCCATCGTCGCCGGGTCCAGACCGGGCAGGAACGCCGCCCACGGCGCCGCGTCGTCCTGCGACAGCGCCTCGTCGAGCCGGCCGTCCGCGAGGACGAGGCCGGCGCCCTCCGCGAGCTCCACCTCCGTGGTCGCGATGCGCCCCAGGGCCTCGCGGACCTGGCCGTTCGGCAAGCCCGTCCACCACGCGAGGTCGTCGACCGTGCCCGGCCCGTAGCAGGCCAGCCAGCGGCGGACCAGCTCCGTTCGCGCCTCGGCCGGATCCATCGCCGGCATCTGCGGGGCCACCGAGTAGCGGAACTGGTTCGACGTCCAGCCGCCGAGCGGCCGGCCGCGCCGGATCCGTCCCTCCATCGCCAGCAGCCGCAGCACCCAGCCGCCGACCCGCTGCGTCGCCTGGTACGGCTTGCCCGGCGACAGCACGATCGTCTCCTGCAGCGCCGGCACCTCGGCCGTCAGCTCCACCGCGCCGGCCTCGCCCAGCCGGGTCAGCGCCTCGAGGGCCGCCTTCTCGGCGTTGTTCAGCCAGCGGTCGTTGCGGGCCGGGCCGGTCGCGGCCAGGTGCTTCAGCAGTACCGCGCGCTCCCGCTTCGCGATGGCCTCCGAGGTGGAGTGGTGGAAGACCGGCACCAGGTCCGTCGGGACGACGAACAGCGTGCGCCGCATGCAGTGCATCCGCAGCAGCGTTCGGTCCTCGTACAGCGCCCGGTCCACGTCCTCCGGCGAGGGCTCCCGCACCCGCGCCCGCGCCGACAGCACCACGCTGGCGGCGTCCGTCGCGTGCAGCCCGACCAGCGTCTCGGCCACATCCTCGACGAGTCCGGCCCGTTCCCCGGGCGTCAGCAGATGACGGTGTCCGAGCAGTCGGCGGCGTTCGGCAGGGGTGATCCGCATGGTTCCAGCCTAGGCTCCGCGTGCCCCGGCGCGCCGTCCACCGCCCGCCCGTCCCCGTCGGCGTGTCCCACATTGCCCACGTAGGGTGCACGGTGTGCTTGCCGAACGACGACACCGGGTGACCCTGACCATCCTCGGCGGAGGCGGCTTCCGCGTCCCCCTCGTGTACGGGGCGCTGCTGCGCGACCGGCGCGAGGGCCGGATCACCCACGTCACCCTGCACGACGTCGACCCGGCCCGGCTCGCGGCCGTCGCCCGGGTGCTCGCCGAGCAGGCCGCGGACGTGCCCGACGCCCCCGAGGTCCGGGTCACCACCGGGCTCGACGACGCCCTGCGCGGCTCCGACTTCGTGTTCTCCGCCATCCGGGTCGGCGGTCTGGAGGGCCGCGCCGCCGACGAGCGCGTCGCGCTGGCACAGGGCGTCCTCGGGCAGGAGACCGTCGGCGCCGGAGGCATCGCGTACGGGCTGCGGACCCTGCCGGTCGCCGTCGACATCGCCCGCCGCGTCGCCCGGCTCGCCCCCGACGCCTGGGTCATCAACTTCACCAATCCCGCGGGCCTGGTCACCGAGGCGATGGCCCGGCACCTCGGCGACCGTGTCATCGGCATCTGCGACTCGCCCGTGGGTCTGGGCCGGCGGCTCGCCCGCGTGCTCGGCGCCGACCCCGACCGGGCCCGTGTCGACTACGCCGGCCTCAACCACCTCGGCTGGGTCCGGGCCCTCCACGTCGACGGCCGGGACGAGCTGCCCCGGCTGCTCGCCGACGACAGGCTCCTCGAATCCTTCGAGGAGGGGCGGCTGTTCGGTGCAGAATGGCTGCGCTCACTCGGCGCGGTCCCCAACGAGTACCTGCACTACTACTACTTCAACCGCGAGGCCGTGCGCGCCTATCAGGAGGCCGAACAGACCCGCGGCGCGTTCCTGCGCGACCAACAGGCCAGGTTCTACGCGGAGATGGCCGACCCGGCCGCGCCCGCGCTGGCGACCTGGGACCGGACCCGCGCCGAGCGTGAGGCCACGTACATGGCGGAGAACCGGGACGTCGCCGGCGCGGGCGAACGCGCCGAGGACGACCTGGAGTCCGGCGGCTACGAGCAGGTCGCCCTCGCCCTGATGCGGGCCGTGGCGCGGGACGAGCGGACCACGCTGATCCTCAACGTCCGCAACCGGACCACCCTGTCCGTGCTGGACGCCGACGCCGTCGTCGAGGTGCCCTGCGTCGTGGACGCGAACGGCGCCCGCCCGCTGGCCGCCGAGCCGCTGCCGTATCACGCGGCCGGTCTCGTCACCGCTGTGAAGGCGGTGGAACGGGAGGTGATCGCGGCGGCCGGGAGCGGTTCGCGGGCGGCCGCCGTGAAGGCGTTCGCGCTGCACCCGCTGGTCGACTCGCTGGCCGTCGCCCGCCGGCTGCTCGACGGCTACACCGCCGTCCACCCCGGCCTGGACTACCTGCGCGAGCGATAGAGGGACCGAAAGCGAGCTGACGACAAGTACGGAGAGATCGCGAACGCCCCCTGGCGTTTCCTGATCGACTCCGACATTCTGTGCGTCATTCGCGAGCGCGGACCGTCGTCGATCCGCACCGTTCCGGCTTTCAGCACAAGGGGAATGCATGAGCTCGTTCCGCCTGTCCTACCGCCGTATCGCTGTCATGTCCCTGCCCGTCGTCCTCGCCGCGTCGCTGACCGCCTGCGGAAGCGGCGACGAGGGCGCCACCGTCAAGGGCGCCAAGCTCGTCAAGGCCGGTCAGCTGACCACCTGCACCCATCTCCCGTACGCCCCCTTCCAGTCCGAGCAGGACGGCAAGGTCGTCGGCTTCGACGTCTCCATGGTCGACCTGGTCGCCGGGGACCTCGGCCTGAAGCAGGTCGTCGTGGACAAGTCCTTCGAGACCATCAAGACCGGCGCCGACCTCAACGCCGGTGTCTGCGACGTCGCCGCCGCCGGCATGACGATCACCGACGAGCGCAAGAAGAACCTCGACTTCTCCGTCCCGTATTTCGACGCCACCCAGGCCCTGCTCGCCCGCAAGGGCGTCAAGGCCGCCACCGTCGAGGACATCGTCGCGCAGAAGCTCAAGCTCGGCTCGCAGTCGTCCACCACCGGCGAGGACTTCGCCCGCGAACACGGCGCGGACCCCCAGTCGTTCGAGAGCTCCGACGCCGAACTCAACGGACTGCGCACCGGCCAGGTCGACGTCATCGTGCAGGACTACCCCGTCGTCCAGAACTGGCTCAAGGACCCCGCCAACGCCGGGAAGTTCGAGATCGTCGGCAACCTCGACACCGGCGAGCAGTACGGCTTCGCCGTGAAGAAGGGCGGCAACCCCGAACTGCTCAAGCTGATCGACAAGGCCATCACGGACGCCAAGGCGGACGGCACCTACAAGAAGCTCTACGAGCAGTGGATCGGGCCCATGCCGAACGGCGCCGACGCCTCGTGACCATGTCGCCCCGTCGCCGGCGGCGCGTCGTCCGCGCCGTCCAGTACGCCGTCTTCGCCGCGGTCCTCGCGGCCGTGGTCGTGCTGGCCGACTGGCAGCGGCTCCAGGAGCAGTTCCTGGAGCCCGACGTCGCCCGCCGGCTGTTCCCCGACCTGATCACGGTCGCCCTGTTCAACACCGTGGTCTACACGCTCAGCGGCTTCGCCGTCGGACTCGTGCTCGGCCTCGTCCTCGCCCTGATGCGGCTGTCGTCGGTCGGCCCGTACCGCTGGCTCGCCATGGTGTACATCGAGCTGTTCCGCGGCCTGCCCGCCCTGCTGATCTTCATCATGGTCGGCGTCGGCGTCCCGCTCGCCTTCCCCGGGCTGCAGTTCCCCGGCGGCACGTACGGGCAGGTCGCCTGCGCGCTCGGCCTGGTGTCCGCGGCGTACATGGCGGAGACCATCCGGGCCGGCATCCAGGCGGTGCCGCGCGGCCAGCTGGAGGCGGCACGCTCGCTCGGCATGTCGCAGTTCACCGCGATGCGCTCGATCGTCATCCCGCAGGCCTTCCGGATCATCGTGCCCCCGCTCACCAACGAACTCGTCCTGCTCTTCAAGGACTCCTCGCTGGTGCTGTTCCTCGGCGTCACCCTCCAGCAGCGCGAACTCACCAAATTCGGCCGGGACCTGGCCAGCACCACCGCCAACACCACCCCGATCTTTGTCGCCGGGCTGTGCTACCTCCTGGTGACCGTGCCGCTCGGCCAGGTGGTGCGCCGCCTGGAGGCCAAGCATGCGAAGGCGAGGTGAGCGGCCATGACCGCGGCCATCGAGATCAGGAACCTGCGCAAGTCCTTCGGCGACCACGAAGTGCTGCGCGGCATCGACTTCACCGTCGCCCCCGGCGAGGTCGTCTGCGTCATCGGCCCCTCCGGCTCCGGAAAGTCGACCCTGCTGCGCTGTGTGAACCTCCTGGAGGAGCCCAGCGGCGGCAGCGTCGCCGTCGACGGCGTCGACCTCACCGACCCGGACGTCGACCTGGACGCCGTACGCCGGCGCATCGGCATGGTCTTCCAGCAGTTCAACCTGTTCCCGCACCTGAACGCGCTGGAGAACCTGACGATCGCCCAGCGGCGCGTGCTGCACCGGGACAAGGAGCAGGCCGCCGCCGTCGCCCGCGAGAACCTGGCCCGCGTCGGTCTCGCCGACCGCGCCGACAGCTACCCGGCCCAGCTCTCCGGCGGTCAGCAGCAGCGTGTCGCCATCGCCCGCGCGCTGTCCATGGGACCGGCCCTGATGCTCTTCGACGAACCCACCAGCGCCCTCGACCCCGAACTCGTCGGCGATGTGCTCGCGGTGATGCGCGCCCTCGCCGCCGAGGGCATGACGATGCTGGTCGTCACCCACGAGATGGGCTTCGCCCGCGACGTCGCCGACCGGGTCGTCTTCATGGACGACGGCCGGGTCGTCGAGGAGGGACCGCCCGCACAGGTGCTCGGCGACCCGGCGCACGAACGCACCCGGGCCTTCCTCGCCCGCGTCCTGCACACGGGCCCCACCGCTCCCTGAGGCGCACGGCGTCCGACTCCGCGCCCCGACGCGCGCTCCCCGGCGCGGTTGACCCGCCCCGGGGAGCCCGCGAGACTCCTCCCCGGCGTCGACCAGCGCAACCCCAGGGAGTCTTGATGGCAGGTCAGATCCTTCCGCACGACATGCACGGCACCGGCCCGCACCGGGTGATCGTGCTCCACAACTGGTTCGCGGACCGCTCCAGCTTCGACGCGTTCCGCGAGCACGCCGACGCGGACGCCCACAGCTACGCCTTCCTCGACTGCCGCGGCTACGGCGAGGCGATCGACGCCGACGGCGCGTACACCATGGAGGAGGTCGCCGAGGACGCCCTGGCCGTCGCCGACCACCTCGGCTGGGACGACTTCTCCGTCCTCGGCCACTCCATGGGCGGCAAGGCCGCACAGTGGATGCTGCTGCAGGCCCCCGAGCGGATCCGCTCGATCATCGGCGTCGCCCCCGTCCCCGCCGCCGGCTTCCCGCTCGACGACGCGGCCTGGGAACTGTTCACCGGGGCCGCCGACGAGCCCGGCAACCGCCGCGTCATCATCGACAACACCACCGGCGGCCGGCACCCCGACGACTGGCTCGACGCCATGGTCCGGCGCTCCCTCAGCCGCTCCTCGAAGACCGCCTTCCGCGCCTACCTCGACTCCTGGTCCCGCACCGACTTCCACGAGCGCGTCAAGGGCAACACCACCCCCGTCCTGCTGGTCGCCGGCGCCCACGACCCGGCCCTCGGCGCCGCGACCATGGAGGCCACCTGGCTCCAGTGGTACCCCAACGCCCGCCTCGAGGTCCTCGACGGAGCCGGCCACTACGCGCCGGAGGAGACACCGGCCGAACTCGCGACGGCGGTGGCGCGCTTCCTGGCGAACTGACCCGGCGCACCCGCGCGCCGAATGCGCCGCCGCCGCGCGACCGGACTGCTACCCTGCGCTGTCAGTCCATCACCAAGTGTCATCGCCGGGAGCAATCTTGAAGGTCGCCTGCGTCGGCGGCGGTCCCGCCGGCCTGTACTTCTCGATCCTCATGAAGCTGCAGGACCCGTCCCACCACATCACCGTGTACGAACGGAACTCCGCCGGATCGACCTACGGCTGGGGGGTGACGTACTGGGCGGGTCTGCTCGACAAACTCACCGTGCACGACCCGGAGTCGGCCCGCGCCGTCGCCGACAGCTCCGTACGCTGGAGCGACGGCGTCGCCCACGTCGACGGCGTCTCCACCACCCACCACGGCGACGAGGGTCACGGCATCGGCCGGCACCGGCTCCTGGACATCCTGACCGACCGCGCCCGATCCCTGGGCGTACGCGTCGAGTTCGAGCACGACCTCGGCCCGGACGACCTGCCCGACGCCGACCTGGTCGTCGCCGCCGACGGGATCAACAGCAAGCTCCGCGAGCGGTACGCCGACCACTTCGGGGCGCGCGTCGCCGTCGGCCGCAACGTCTACACCTGGCTCGGCACCACCCGGGTCTTCGACTCCTTCACCTTCTCCTTCGCCGAGACCGAACACGGCTGGATCTGGTGCTACGCCTACGGCTTCAGCGGCGACCACAGCACCTGCGTCGTCGAATGCGCCCCCGAGACCTGGAGCGGGCTCGGCCTGGACCGGATGAACGAGGCCGACGGGCTCGGAGCCCTGGAGAAACTGTTCGCCGACATCCTCGACGGACACCCGCTCATCGGCCGGGCGCAGACCGACGACGCCGTGCAGTGGCTCAACTTCCGCACCCTGACGAACGAGACCTGGCACCTCGGCAACCTCGTGCTGCTCGGCGACGCCGCCCACACCACGCACTACTCGATCGGCGCCGGCACCACCCTCGCCCTGGAGGACGCCATCGCCCTCGCCGAGGCCCTGCGCACCACCGACGAGCTGCCGGCCGCGCTCGCCCGGTACGAGCGCGAACGGCGCGACGCCCTGCTGTCCGTGCAGAGCGCCGCCCGCCACAGCGCAGCGTGGTACGAGAACCTGGCGCGGTACATCCACCTGCCGCCCGCGCAGATGTTCGCCCTGCTCGGCCAGCGGCACTCCCCGCTGCTGCCGTACGTGCCGCCGCAGCTGTACTACCGGCTCGACCGGGCCGTCGAGCGGCTCGACGGACTGCGTCGGCTCAAGCGCTGGCTCGGCCCCCGGGTCGCGCGCACTCTGCACGCGCGACGCTGAGGTCCGCGGCAGGTCAGGGCGCGACCGGCAGCTGCCGCTTGTGCTCGGTGAGCCGGTAGCGGCGCACGATCGACGCGAAGGCCGGCTCGGAGACCGGCTTGCCCTCCAGGAAGTCGTCGATGTCGTCGTACGTGACGCCCAGCGCGTCCTCGTCCGGCTTGCCCGGGTCCAGCGTCTCCAGGTCCGCGGTCGGGGTCTTCCACACCAGCTCGGCGGGGGCGCCCAGCGCGTCCGCGACGGCACGCACCCGGCGCTTGGTGAGCCCCGTCAGCGGCACCACGTCGGCCGCCCCGTCGCCGAACTTCGTGAAGAAGCCCGACACCGCCTCGGCCGCGTGGTCGGTGCCCACGACCAGACCGTCGTGGGCGCCCGCCACCGCGTACTGCGCGATCATGCGCTGGCGCGCCTTGATGTTGCCGTGCACGAAGTCCTGGTGGTGGGCGTCCCGGAAGGCCAGCCCGCCCGCGACCGCCGCGTCCAGGGCCGCGTCCGACGCCGGCTTCACGTCCACCGTCATGACCTGGTCGGCCTCGATGAACGACAGCGCGAGCTGAGCGTCCCGCTCGTCGGCCTGCACGCCGTACGGCAGCCGCATCGCATAGAAGACCGCCTGGTGCCCGGCCGCCCGTGCCCGCTCCACGGCCAGCTGGCACAGCCGGCCCGTCGTCGTGGAGTCGACGCCGCCGCTGATGCCGAGGACCAGCGAGCGCAGCCCCGTCGAGGTCAGCCGGCCGGCGAGGAACGCGACCCGGCGCTCGATCTCGGCCGCCGCGTCGAAGACGTCGGCCACCTGGAGTTCTGCGGCGATCTCCTGCTGCACTGCGCTGGGGGCCGGCTCGGTCACGGGTGCTCCTCGGAAGGGTCGGTGATGGTACGCCTCCGACTCTATGCGCCCGCCGCGCCCTCCGGCTCAGCAGCCGTGTGAGGTGCTTCACGCCCGGCGTCGGCCAGCAGCCGTTCGCGCAGGCGGGCGACCGTCGCGTCGTCGACGCCGAGGTGGTCGCGGACGTACGCCTCGACCGAGCCGTACGTCGCCCTGAGGTCGGCCAGGCAGAGCCGGATGATCTCCTCCGGGGCGCGGCCGTAGCCCGGCCAGCGCAGCTCGCGGTCCGGGTGGGCGGCCCGCCAGTCGGCGATCAGCCGCTCCGTGGACAGCTCGGTCAGGGCGAAGTCCGCCGCGACGGTGTCCTCGTCCACCCCGAGCAGGGTCAGGACCAGTGCCGCCAGCAGTCCCGTGCGGTCCTTGCCGGAGGCGCAGTGGAAGACCTGCGGCTCCTCGCCGTCCGCGATGAGCTCCAGCGCCTGCCGCAGCTCCGCCGCCCCGTCCAGGGCGACCTCCGCGTACCGGTCGGCCAGATAACGCCACGGGTCCAGCGCCGGATCGATCTCCGCCTGGTCGTACGGCCGGTGCTCGATGCTGAGGTTCGCGTACCGGAGCCCCGCCGCCTCCGGCACCCGGCCCTTGGCCTCGATCTCCCACGGATAGCGCAGGTCGATCACGGTCCGCACACCCAGCTCCAGGAACCGGTCCCAGTCCGCGGCGTGCAGCTTGCCCAGCGAGTCGGAGCGGTACAGCCGGCCCCACCTCACGCTGCGGCCGTCGGCGGTCGGATAGCCGCCCAGGTCACGGAAGTTGTGCAGCTGCGAGAAGGCCACGTGTCGTCTCATCCGGTCACCCTAGACGGGCCGCCGCGACCACCGTGAATAGGGTGAACCCATGCCGATTCCCGACGCACCACGGACTGACCACGGTCGCGCGGCTCCACCACGCGGCCGCGCCCTATGAGACGGTCGCGCTGCCCCTGCCCCGGCCCTGACCCGGAGGGCGCTCCTTGACCTGGAGCGCGCTCCACGTCGTACCCTTCGCGCCATGCCCGAGCTCCAGCGCCTGCGCGCCGACCACGCCCCCGCCCTGCTGGCCTTCGAGCGGGAGAACCGCGCGTACTTCGCCCGCTCCGTGCCCGACCGCGGCGACGCGTACTTCGCCGAGTTCGCGGACCGGCACCAGGCGCTGCTCGACGAACAGGCCACCGGGCGCATCCACTTCCACGTGCTGGTCGCCGAGGAAGGCGAGGTCCTCGGCCGGGTCAACCTCGTCGACGTCGAGGACGGCTCCGCCGAACTCGGCTACCGGATCGCGGAGAAGGCCGCCGGCCGCGGCCTGGCCACCGCCGCCGTCCGCCGCCTTGCGGAACTGGCCCGGGCCTCGTACGGGCTCACCCGGCTGACCGCACGGACCACGCTCGACAACCCCGGTTCGCGCGCCGTGCTCACGCGCACGGGCTTCGTCTCCACCGGCGACCTCGTCCTCGACGGCAGCCCCGGCACGTCGTACGAACTCCTGCTCGGCGCTGCCTGAACAGACGAGCGATTGGACAAAGGGCCGTCCCCGCCGGAACGATGACCGACCCGTCCCGTAGCCGACGTCCGATGGAGGACCGCGCCCCGTGAGCTTTGGCGACCCGAACAACCCGTACAACCCGTACAACCAGCAGTCCCCGCAAGGTCAGCCGAACTACGGATACCCCCAGCAGGCCCCGCAGGGCGTCCCGCAGCAGCACGGCTACCCGCCGCAGCCCGTGCAGCCGTACGGCGCGTACCCGCCCGCGCCCATGGGCTTCCCGGAGCTCGCCCACTGGGGCCAGCGGGTCGCCGCGCATCTGCTCGACGGGCTGATCATCTTCGGCCCGGTGTACGCCCTCGCGTTCGCAGACCTCGCCATCAGGGGGGACAGCGAGGAACCGCCTGTCGTGGTGGCCGCGATCGGCGTGCTCTACCTGTTCGTCATGGCGTTCTACCAGCTGTACCGGGAGGGGAAGCACGGCCAGACCATCGGCAAGAAGGTCATGGGCATCAGCCTGCTCCGCGAGCGCGACGGCAGCCCCCTCGGCTTCGGCCTGGCGCTCGTGCGCAAGATCGCCCACATCATCGACTCCATGGCCTGCTACCTCGGCTGGCTGTGGCCGCTCTGGGACGAGAAGCACCAGACCTTCGCCGACAAGGTGTGCAGCACCGTCGTCATCAAGGCGAACCGGGGCTGACCCGCCGGGCCCGGCCGCGAGGCCGGGCCGTAGAGTCTGCGCCATGCCGCCGTCGCTCCTGTACTGCGCCGACCCCCTCGACGCCCGCCGCGCCGACGCCCACTTCGCGGCGGAGGCCCGCGCGGCCCGAGCGCTGGGCGCCGCGGTCGCGCTCGTCGACCACGACGCCCTGATCGCCGGCGACACGGAGCGGGCCGCGGCCCGTGTACCCCGGGACCACGGGCCCTGCTGGTACCGCGGCTGGATGATCCCCGCGGACCGCTACCGGGACTTCGCCGAGGCGCTGGAGCGGCGCGGCGCGCCCCTCCTCGTGACCCCCGAGCGGTATCGCGCGGCACACGAACTGCCGGGCTGGTACGAGGAGTTCGCCGAACTCACGCCGCCCAGCGCCTGGACCGACGGGCTCCGCCTCGCGGACCTCGGCGCACTCGCCCGGCGCCTGCCGCCGGGGCCCGGCATCGTCAAGGACTACGTGAAGTCCCGCAAGCACGAGTGGGACGAGGCGTGTTACGTCCCCGACCTCCACGATCCCGCCGGACTCGGCCGGGTCGCGGGGCGGTTCGCCGAGCTGCAGGGCGACTGGCTCGCCGGCGGCGTCGTCCTGCGGTCCTTCGAGCCGTACGAGAAACCCGCCGCCGCCGCGACCGAACTGCGGCTCTGGTGGCTGGACGGCACGCCCCGGCTGGTCACCCCGCACCCGGACGGCCCCGCCGCGCACGACGCGGACCCGGTGCCGGCCGCCGCGCTCGACCGGATCGCCGCCGCGGTGGCCCGGCTCGGCTGCCGCTTCGTCACCACCGACCTGGCGCGCCGTACCGACGGCGTGTGGCGGGTGGTGGAGGTCGGCGACGGCCAGGTCAGCGACGCCCACGCCGCTACCGCCCCGGGGCTGCTGCCCCAGCTCCTGCTGGGCCCCGAGAAGCCTTGAACGCCTCGGCGAGACGGTCGACATCGGCGTAACCGGGGACCTGCTCCGCCCCTGCCACGGGCGTCCCTGCGGCGACCGCCTGGGCCGCGCCGACGGCGGCGTGCAACGCCGTACGGAACAGCAGTGAACCGGTGCTGATACGTGCCACGCCGAGGCCGGCGAGTTCGGGCACGGACGGGCCGCCGGGGGAGTACAGCACGTTCAGCGGGACCCGCAGCGTCGTGACGAGCCCCGTGAGCGCCGCCCGGTCCAGGAGGCCGGGGACGAACACGCCGTCCGCGCCAGCCTCCTGGTAGGCGAGCGCGCGGTCCTCGGTCTCGGCGGCGCGGCCGGGGAGCCAGTACGTGTCGGTGCGGGCGTTGAGGAAGAGCCCCGGGGCCGCCGCCTTCACCGCGCGGACAACCGCGCACTGGTGCTCCGGGTCGGTGAGGGAGCCGTCGGGCCGGCCGTCCTCCAGGCTGACGCCGACGACACCGAGCGCGGCCAGCCCGGCGGCCAGCGCGCCCACCTCGTCCGGATCGCCGCCGAACCCGCCCTCGATGTCGACGCTGACCAGCGCGTCGAGCCGGCTCAGGCCCCGCGCGAGCGCGAGCGTCTCCGCGCGCGTGCCGCCCGCGGCGTCCGGCTTCCCGGCCGCCGCGGCGACGCCCAGACTCGTCGTGCCGACGGCCCGGAACCCGGCCGCGACGAGCGCGGCGGCGGAGGCGTGGTCCCAGGCGTTGGGCAGGACGAGCGGCGCGCCGGGCCGGTGCAGGGCGCGGAACTCCTCGAAGCGGTCGGCGGTGTGCGTGTCGTTCATGCCGACGACGGTAGGCCCCGAACCGTTCGGCGGCGGCCGAAGCGTGGGCGAAGGTGCCGCGGGGCTCAAGCAAAGAGGTGACGAAACCGACATTCTTCCCATAAGGAAGTCAATGATGGAGGTCTCGTGACGACCCCGACCGACACCCTCGACCGCGAAGCGGCCGCACTGTACGACACCGCGGCCTGGCAGGATCTCGTCGCCCGCTGGGATGCGACGGCCCCGGAACCGGCCCCCCGCGCCCCGGCGCCCCCGGTGCCGGCGCCTCCCCTGCCGGAGCCTCAGGCCCCGCCCGCCGAGGAGTGGCGCGCCCTGCTGTCCGTGCCCGTCGACCGGCTCGTGGCCACCGCCCTCGACGCGCTGCCCCCCGTCCCACCCGCCGAACGCCCATTGCCGGGCCGGCTGGGCGCGATCCTGCCGGACCGTCTGCACGCCTGGCGCCGCATCGGCCAGCCCGACCTGAGGCCGTCCGTCCACCTCGGCCACGCCCGCCGGGTCCTGGTCGAATGGGGCTGGCAGAACCGCCCGTACAAGCTCCGCGACACCCGCGGCGCCCGCTGCGTCTGCGGCGCGCTCCTCACCGCCCACCGCCTCGGCTACGGCAGCGCCGACACCATGAACCGCGCCGCCGCCTGGATCATGACGGAGCTTCGCGCCGAGGGCTGGCCGGACCTCATCGGCCCCTGGAACAGGGCCCCCGGCCGTACGGCCGCCGAAGCACTGGCCCTCCTCGACGCCACCGCCCGGCGTGCCGCCCACGCGGGGGAGTGATCGCGCTCGTCGGCCGAGCGGACGGCGACGCCGGGCGGGTGCGGACTACCAGATCGACTCGACCCACTCCGGGTGGTCGATGAACGGGTTCCGGTTGCCCTGGTAGGAGTTGTAGATGACGTCGTTGCGGCGCTTCTCGAAGGTGCTCGGCGGGTCCTGCTCGTTCCACTGCTTCAGGACCGACAGGCGGCCGTGCAGCGGCACGCTGCCGTTGCTGGTCGACTCGTTGGCCTCCAGGTCGGCCCAGCCGTCGCCGCCCTCGTAGCGGACGGCCATGTACAGGATCATGCGGGCCACGTCGCCCTTGTCGGCGTTGCGCGGCTCGAAGGAGTTGGAGTCGGTGTAGCTGCCGGAAGCGCCGCTGACCGGGCTGCCGCCGAAGTCCCAGTCCTTGTTGCCGCGGATGCTGTTGACCTGCACGTCACAGGCCCGCAGGTGGTGCAGGTCGGTGCCGGGGCCGGCGGAGGTGCCGAAGTTGCCGTGCGACTGGGCCCAGGTGTGCTCGCGGTTCCAGTTGCCGACGGCGCCGCCGTTCAGCGACTTGCTGCGTGAGACGCCGCTGTACAGCAGGATGACGTTGGCGGTGTTGTTCGGGTCCTGGTCCGCGACCTTCAGGGCGTTCCAGACCGCGTCGTACGAGATCTTGGACTGGTTGCGGATGATCCCGTGCAGCGAGGACTTGAGCGCCGGGCCCGTCTTGCCCATCGCGTTCGCGTAGTAGGTGTCGTCGTACGGCGTGGTCGTCGCGCCGGCGGGGGCCGCGACGACGGCCGGGAGGGTGATGCCGATGACGACGGCGGCCACCGTCGTCTTCCAGCGTCGTATGTGCGCAGCGAACATGGGGGGTCCCTCTCTCGGGGGCGGAGCGCGCAGTGCCCGGCGCGCCCGGCTCAAGCGCGCCGCGATCTACGCGTGTTGATGTGTGCCGCCAGGCAGGGTGACATGCGCATGAGGTCTCCTGTGTGACGCGGAGAAGGTTTTTCTGTGACGTTCTCGCATACGCCGCCGCCGTCGTGCGCGGTGCAAAACGCCTGAGGGCGGCGCCCCCGGGCGATTTCGCCGGGTGCGCCGCCCTCAGGGCTTGCTGTCGTGTCGTCAGGCCGTCGGCGGCACGTGCGACGGGCGGCCCCGGCCGCGCGTGAGCGCGTACCCGGCGACGCCCGCGAGCGCGCCGAGGACGCCGCCCGCAGCGGTCCAGATCCAGCGGTCCGACCACCAGCCGGCCGACCAGTCCTTGACCAGCGCCCGCTCCTCCTCGCGGGCCGCCGCCCCGGCCGGCCCCAGCGGGGCGGCCAGCGCGCCGTCGACCGCGTAGGCGCCGCCGGCGTCGGCCGACTCCGCCTCGATCCGCGCCGAGACGGGCTGGCCGTGGTCCTGCTCGGGCAGCCGGGTGACCGTCAGCCGGACGTAGTAGCTGCCGGGCAGCGGCTCGTTCGCCCAGGTGTCGGCCCAGGCGCGGACCGGCCGCAGGGTGCACGACAGCTCAACGGCGGCTGCGTCGGCGGCCGCCGTCCGCGTCTGCATGCCGTACATGCACGGCTGGCGGCGGCGCAGCCCGTCGTACACGTCGACCTGCCAGGTCGACGCGCCGTGCCGGGCGGCGGACTCGGGCAGCTTCACCGTGGCCCTGACCGTGGGCCGCTGACCCGCGTCGGCCCGGAACACCCAGTACAGGTAGTCGCCGGCCGAGGCCTCGGCCGTGGCCCGCTGCCCCTGCTCGAACGCGGCGGCGGTACGGAAAGTGGTGCCGGCCTCCGTGGGGCCCGCCGTCTCGCCACTGGCGCTCGGGTCGGGCGAGGGGGTAGGGGTGTCCGCCAGGGCCGCCGGAGCGGCCGGGGCGAACAGGGCGGCGCCCGCGAGAAGCGCGGCCGTCAGAAGGCGTCCGGTACGCATCAGTTCGTCCTCCAGACAGCGATCCGCCAGCGCGACACCCAGCCCCACACCAGGCCCGCGAGGAGGCCTGCGAGCACCAGCACGCCGAGCAGCCACCAGCCGCGACCGAGGCCGAACGAGGCCACGTCGGAGGCCTCGTCGGGTCCGTCGACCAGGTCGACGGTCAGCTCGACCGGCATGCCCGGGGTGGTCTTGACGGACGGCGGGGCGGCGAAGGAGCTCGAGACCTCCAGACACACGGACTCGGCGGCCGGCCGGGCCTCCGTGGCGTCGTCCGCGTCACCCGGTTCGAAGTCGTAGTCGTCGCTCGGGGCCTTCGGGTAGCGCAGGCCCGTCGATATCGCGTCGGTGCGGCCGTTTCCGGCCTCCGAGCCGCGGACGATCTCCCGGCCGTGGACGGTCACGGCGCGCAGCAGCACGCCGTAGTCGTCGTTCACGGCGCGGTCCGCGGAGACGGTCACCGAGGCGCGCAGCTCCTGGCCGGGCAGCACGGGGACCTTGTACCAGCGGTGCTGGCCGAAGGCGGCGCGGTCGGTGTACAGGCCGGCCTTGAGCTCCGGTGCGTCGGCGCACCCGCCGGCACCCTGCGTCGCCACGGGGGTGACGACAGGGTCGGCCGCGCGCTTCACCAACTGCCGGACCCTCCCGGACAGTTCGTCGGTGTGCTGCACGGTCGTGTACGTGCCGCCGGTGGCCTCGGCGATGCAGGTCAGCTGCTGCCGGGTCTTCGCGTCGGGCACCAGGCCGAGGGTGTCGATGACCAGGTGGATGCCCTGCGCCGCGATGTCGCGGGCGACCTGGCAGGGGTCGAGCGGGGCGCAGGTGTCCTCGCCGTCGGTGATCAGCACGATCCGCTTCGTCGCCGTCCCGCCCTTGAGGTCCTCGGCGGCGCCGAGGAGCGCCGGGCCGATCGGCGTCCAGCCGGTGGGCGCGAGCGTGGCGACCGCGGTCTTGGCCTCGGTCCGGTCCAGCGGGCCGACCGGGTAGAGCTGACGGGTGTCCTTGCAGCCTCGCTTGCGGTCGTCGCCGGGGTAGTCCGCGCCGAGCGTGCGGATGCCGAGGCGGACCTCCTCCGGCACCGCGTCCAGGACCTCGTTGAAGGCCTGCTTCGCCGCGGTCATGCGCGACTGGCCGTCGATGTCGCGGGCCCGCATGGACCCGCTGACGTCGAGCACCAACTCCACCTTGGGGGCTTCCTTGACGGCCGGCTCGCCGGCCACCGCGGTCGCCGGGACGAGCCCGGCGCCGAGGGCGGCGAGCAGGATGCAGACCCGGGCCGCCCATCGTCGTTTCGTGATCACCGGCGGATGGTATTGAGGATCGTCCTACAATCCAAAACCGGGTGGGCGCAGCAGGCTTCAGGCGCGTGACTCCCGGGGCGCCCCGATCTCGGGCTCGTCCGCCCACAGAAGCGACTCGATCCTCCAGGAGCCGTCCGGCGCGACGCCGAAATGCATCACCTTGCGACCCCATCCGGAGAACGGCCGGCCGTCCCGGACGCCGTGCTTGAAGTACTGCGAGGTGCGCACCGCGCGCGGGCCGGCGACGAGCGTCGCCGCCGCGACCTCCACCTCCCGGAACTCCGTCAGGGACGTGCCGTTGAGCAGCGCCAGACGGGGCGTGAGGAAACCGTCCCGGTCCGTCCGGTCCACCGTCCCGTCCTGCGCGACGCTCTCGACCACCGCGCCGGGCGCGAGCGCGCGGCGCGCCGCGGCCAGGTCGACCGGCTTGCCGTCCCTGCGGGTGAAGGCGGCGAAGAACGCACCAACAACCACGTCGACGGCCTTCTCGGCCGCCGGGGGCGGCAGGGCGCGGCGCCACTCGGTGGCGAGCACCGCGAACTGCAGCGAGTTGATCCACCGCTCCTTCTCGAAGCAGTCCTTGCGCCAGACCCCTTCGAGCCGCATCCCGATCCGTCGCATCAGCGCGGCCGAAGGGGTGTTGAGCAGATCGCAGACGCCGATCACCCGGTGCCAGCCGAAGCCGTCGAAGGCGAGGCCGAGCGCCGCCGTGACCGCCTCCGTCGCAATGCCGGTCCCGTGCACGTCGGGATGGAACGCGAAGCCGACCTCCCCGGTGAGCGGCGTCGTGTCCCGCTTGAGCAGCACCTCGCCGACGACGCGTCCCGACGCGTCCTCCACGGCCAGGTCGAACCAGTCCCCGGGCTCGGCCAGCGCCGCGCCGGCGATCACCCGGCGCAGGGTGTCGGCGGTCATCTCCCGCGTGTGGGGCTCGTGGGGCAGGTACCGGGCGACGTCGGGCAGCGAGCGGTGCGCGTGGATCGCGTCGAGATCGTCGGCCCGCACCGGCCGCAGCGCGAGCCGCTCCGTGCGCAGAGGGTACGGCGGGTGGGCGGGGCCGGTCATTTGGTCTCCTCCAGCGGTCGACGATCCGTCATACGGGTCCGGGGCGGGCCGCCGTCAGCGGTGGTGGTGCCCGTCCGCGGGCCGGCCCAGCGGCGGAAGAACCATCACCCGTCCCAGATCCGCCTGGATCTGTTCGGCGGCTCTGCGCACCTCTGCGGGCACGTCACCGCGCTCCTTGACGAGGCGGTAGTAGATCGGGGCGCTGGACTCGAGCGTGTTCATGGTGTGCGCGCTTCCTGGACAGTCGACCGACCCTTGCCGGCCGGTCCAGAGGACCGCGAGTCTACGGGTCCGCACAGACACTCCCCGAACTGGTTTCCAGGTCGGGCCGCACACGTGGGTGGCCGTAGAGGCGCAGTCTGCCGACTGCGTCTCCAACTTGTCTGAACAAGCCGCATATCGGACGGACTTGGTCAGCCAACGGACAAGTCATGGTCAAATTCTTGTTGCAGACCTGTCAAACGAGGTCAGGCGCTGGCACGCTCGCAGCCGCTGAACCATCCCCCACACCTTCAGCGAAGGAGCCCGCGTGACCCGCCTGCAGTCCTCGCCCCTCACCCCCGCCGGCCGCAAGCGTGCGCGAACCGCACGTGCCGCCGCGCTCGTCGCCTCCGCCGCCATGGTCGTCGTCGGCATCCAGAGCGGCGCCGCCAGCGCCGGGACCGCCGGCGTCTCCGCGGCGGAGCGGGAGGCGGCAGCCACCGCCGTCGCCCTGAACGCCTCCGAGCGCACCGCCGCGCTCAAGGGCGCCCAGTCCGGCGCCGCCGCGACCGCGCGCGCGATCGGTCTGTCCCAGCACGAGTCCCTCGTCGCGCGGGACGTCGTCAAGGACGCCGACGGCACCGTCCACACCCGCTACGAGCGCACCTACCAGGGCCTCCCGGTCCTCGGCGGCGACCTCGTCGTGCACCAGAAGAAGAACGGCGCCCGCTCCACCACCAAGGCCACCGCCGCGAAGATATCCGTCGCCGGCACGGACGCCGCCGTCCCCGCCGCGACCGCCAAGAAGTCCGCGCTCTCCGCCTCCGAGGCGAAGGGCGCCGCCGCGTCCTCCGCCCGCAAGGTGATCTGGGCCGCCACCGGCAAGCCGGTCCTCGCCTGGGAGACCGTTGTCACCGGCGTCCAGGCCGACGGCACCCCGAGCGAGCGGCACGTCGTCACCGACGCCGCCACCGGCAAGGAGCTGTACTCCTACGAGGCCATCGAGACCGGCACCGGCAACACCCAGTACAGCGGCCAGGTCACCCTCGGCACCTCCCCGTCGTTCACGCTGACGGACTCCGCCCGCGGCGGCCACAAGACGTACGACCTGGGCGGCGGCACCAACGGCACCGGTTCGCTGTTCACCAACAGCACCGACGTCTGGGGCGACGGCTCCGCCTCCCACCGCGAGACCGCCGCCGCGGACGCCCACTACGGCGCGGCCGTCACCTGGGACTTCTACAAGAACGAGCTGGGCCGCAACGGCATCCGCGGCGACGGCGCCGCCGCCTACTCCCGCGTCCACTACGGCAACGCCTACGTCAACGCCTTCTGGTCCGACCAGTGCTTCTGCATGACGTACGGCGACGGCGCGGGCAACGCCAAGCCGCTCACCTCCCTCGACGTGGCCGGCCACGAGATGACCCACGGCCTGACCGCCGCCACCGCCGGCCTGCGCTACAGCAGGGAGTCGGGCGGCCTCAACGAGGCCACCTCCGACATCCTCGGCACCTCGGTCGAGTTCTTCGCGAACAACACCTCGGACGCCGGCGACTACCTGATCGGCGAGAAGATCGACATCCGTGGCAACGGCACCCCGCTGCGCTACATGGACAAGCCCAGCCGCGACGGCAGCTCCGCCGACTACTGGTCCACCAAGGTCGGCCGGCTCGACGTCCACCACTCCTCGGGCGTGGCCAACCACTTCTTCTACCTGCTCTCCGAGGGCAGCGGCGCGAAGACCGTCAACGGCGTCGGCTACGACTCCCCGACCGCCGACGGATCCACCCTCACGGGCATCGGCCGGACCAAGGCCTACAAGATCTGGTACAAGGCCCTGTCCACCTACATGACCAGCTCCACCGACTACGCGGGCGCCCGCACGGCGACCCTCCAGGCGACGACCGACCTGTACGGCGCGAACAGCGCCGAGTACACCGCGGTCGCGGCGGCCTGGAAGGCCGTCAACGTGAAGTAGCCGGGCCGCGCCACCGAACCGGCAGGGCCGCGCTGGAGCGAGCGCGGCCCTGCCTACTGCCCCACCTCGCCGAACGTATGATCGTCCGGGTGGACGGGGAGGGCCGAGACATGACCGGTGACCGGGCCGAACGCAGGGCCGCGAAGCGCAGGCAGCGCAAGGAGAACGGCGAGGAAGGCTGCTGCGCAGGCGCGCTCGACAGCTGCGCCGCCGCCGGTCCCTGCTGCTCGGTGTTCGCGCTCACCGCGCTGTTCTCCGCGCTGGTGAAGCCCCCGTCGGCGGCCCACCGGACCGACCCCGCCGCGCCGCGGCCCGCCGGCCGCGTGGCCGGCGCCCTCTACAGCGCCGTGCGGCACTACCGCACCGAGGTCAGCCCCGCGCGCCCGGCCTGCTGCCCCTACACGCCGAGCTGTTCCACGTACGCCGTGAAAGCGTTGCACCGGCACGGCGCGTGGCGTGGTGCGCGGCTCGTCGTCGGGCGGCTGCTGCACTGCCGGCCGGGAGCGGCGCGGCGTCGAGGATTCCAGGATCCGGTGCCCGAGTAGGGCTCCCCGGAGCGGTGTTCCGCCGGTAACCTACCGACCGGTAAGTCGGTGCGGCGGAAGAGGAGCAGGGCATGGAGCGGGTGCGGAGCCTGGAGGAGAGCACGGTCGTCGACGCGCCGCCGGAGGCCGTCTACCGGCTGGTGTCGGATCTGCGCAACATGGGGCGCTGGAGCCCCGAGTGCCGCAAGGTGCTCGTCCCCGCCCCGCCGGCGAAGAGCGGGACGCGTTTCGTCGGGCTCAACCGGCGCGGCCCCTTCCTCTGGTTCACGACCGGCCGGATCACGCAGGCCCGCCAGGACCGCGAATTCGCCTTCGACATCGACGCGTTCGGGCTGCCGATCGCCCGCTGGGGCTACCGCTTCGAGCCGGAGGGCGCCGGGACCCGAGTCACCGAGTACTGGCAGGACCTGCGGACCGGCGGCCGCACCGGCAGGATCGCGGACAAGCTCGGCGCGGTCTTCGCCGGCACGAACCCGGAACGCCGGATCGCCGTCAACCGGGCCGGAATGCGCACCACTCTGGAACGCATCGCCCAGGAGGCGGCGATGGTCCGGGGCTGAGCCCCGGACCACCGCACGGCCGCATGCTCAGCGCGCCTCGGGCGAAGCCTTCCGCAGCGCGCTGATGCAGCTCCCGATCGCCTGCTGCAGCGCCTCCAGGCGCTGGACCATGTCGTCCTCGTAGAGGTCGTCGAGGTCCGCGGCGTCGTCGAAGGTCAGCTCCTCGAAGACCTTCGTGGCCTTCTGGAGGCCGCTGTAGAACTTCGTCTTCCGCTCCTGGACGCGGAGTTCGGGGTCGTCGTCGACCGTCTTCGCGACCAGGCCCTTCATCGTCTCGTACGCCTCGCCGGCCCACTCGCCGGTCTCCTCCGAGTCGTCGAGCTCGTCGATCAGGGACAGGTGCCGCTCGGCCTCGGCGCGCAGTTCGGCCGGCGCGTCGACGGTCTGGCCGGCCGGGGTGCGGATCCGGCCGTTCTCGGCGATCTGGCGCACGTACCCGATCCGGTCCGCCGCCCGGCTCTCCTCCGCCACCGCCTTCTTCAGACCGTCCGTGCGGGCGATCGCGCGGGCCAGCCCGGTCTGGAGCGCCGGGTCCTCCTTCATCCGGTCGAGCAGCGCGGTCCGCGCCGCCTCGGCCGTGCCCGGGTCGGCGAGGATCGCCGCCCGCAGCGCCGTCGGGTTCTCGGCGACCTCCAGCGCCTTCGTCGGCCGGATGCCCTCGGCCTCCGCCGCGGCGCTGATCGCCTGCCCGCGCACCGAACCCGCGCCGGAGCGCGAGGAGTAGTACGACAGCCACACGTCCGCGTCCGGCAGTTCGACGTCCTCGCCGGGCGCCAGGGCCTCGAAGTGCGGGACGAGTCCGTCGTCCGCCGCCAGGTCCCACGCCTTGTAGAAGCGCATCACCCGCTCCGGCGAGCAGCCCGCCAGCTCGCCGAAGGCCTTCGCCGAGACCTTGGGGGAGTCAGCCGCCGACTGCCCTCCGGGGCGCACGCTGCGCGCCACCTTCAGCGCGAAGGTCCAGCCGCCGGTACGGGCGTACGCCCCGAACTCCCGGGCGTCGCGCACGACCGCCTCGGGCACCGCCTCGGACACCTCCCCGAGGCCCGGCTCCACCCTCCCCCAAGGACTTCGTCCAGGGGGTACCCCCACGTCGGCCTGGGACGGGACCGCGGCGGTCTCGGACGGGTCGACTGCGACACTCACCGATGACTCTCCAGAAGGCTCGGGGAAACGAAACTGCCCCGACACCCTATACGCACCGAATGCGCCGATCGTCCCATGTCGTGTCTCGCGGCCCCGCACGCGTTCGTCCGGATTCTCCGCGCACGGCTCTGGGAACCTCGGCCCTCCGCCGCTATCTTCCGCGCATGATTTCCACGGTGGTGTGGGGTACGGGCAACGTCGGCCGCGCGGCGATCCGCGCCGTCGCCGCCCATCCGGCGCTCCGGCTGGACGCCGTCCTGGTGCACAGCCGCGCCAAGGCGGGCCGCGACGCGGCCGAACTCGCCGGTCTCGACGGGAAACTGGGCGTCGAGGCCACCGACGACGTGACCGCCGTACTGGCCGCCCGGCCGCGGGCCGTCGTCTACGCGGCCTCCGGCGATCTGCGGCCCGACGAGGCCCTGGCCGACGTCGTCCGGGCCGTCCGGGCCGGCGCGGTGGTCGTCACGCCCGCGCTGTACCCGCTGTACGACCCGCGCAGCGCCCCGCCCGAGTGGCGGGAGCCGGTCGAGGCGGCCGTCGCGGACGGCGGCGGCTCGCTGTTCGTCTCGGGCGTCGACCCCGGCTGGGGCAACGACGTGCTGCCGCTGCTGGTGAGCGGCCTCGGCACGACCGTCGACGCGGTCCGCTGCCAGGAGATCTTCGACTACTCCACGTACGAGCAGGAGCAGTCCGTCCGCGACCTCATCGGCATGGGCCACCCCATGGAGTACGAGCCGCCGATGCTGCTGCCCGGAGTGCCGACCATGGTCTGGGGCGGCCAGCTCCGGCTGATGGCCCGCGCGCTCGGCGTCGAACTGGACGAGATCCGCGAGACCCTGCTGCGCCGCCCGCTCGACACGACCGTGACCACCCGCACCATGGGCGTCTTCGAGGCCGGCACCCAGGGCGCGGTCCGCTTCGAGGTCCAGGGCGTCGTCGCCGGCGAGCCCCGCCTGGTCATCGAGCACATCACCCGCATCCACCCCTCCTGCGCCCCCGACTGGCCCGTGCCGCCGAACGGCGACGGCGCGCACCGGGTGATCGTCGAGGGCAGGCCGCGCATCGAGGTGACCGTCGAGGCCGTCGACGAGGACGCGAACCGCTCCGCCGGCGGCAACGCCACCGCCGTCGGCCGGCTGGTCGGCGCGCTCGACTGGCTCGCCGCCGCCCCGCCCGGGCTCTACGACGCCCTGGACGTCCCGCTCCGCCCCGCCGTCGGCAAACTGGGAAGGAAGCCGCAGCCATGATGATCGACATCCCCGAGGGCAAGGACCCGATCCTGTACGTGTGGGGCGAGATGGTGCCCGGCATCGGCCAGGCCGCCTCCGCCTTCTCGCTCTCCGTCTACGAGCACACCACCCTGGGGCTGCGCGAGTTCGAGGCCGCCCGGCTGCGGATCGCCCAGCTCAACGGCTGCGCCTTCTGCCTGGACTGGCGGACCGAACGGGACGGGGAGAAGGTCGAGGAGGAGTTCGCCGACGCGGTGAGCGCCTGGCGGACCACCGACGCGTTCGACGAGCGGACCCGGCTCGCCGCCGAGTACGCCGAGCGGTACGCGCTCGACCATCACGGCCTCGACGAGGAGTTCTGGTCCCGCATGTCCGGGCAGTACCGTCAGGCCGAGATCGTGGAGCTCACCATGAGCATCGGTTCCTGGCTGGCGTTCGGCCGGCTCAACCGCGTCCTCGGCCTCGACACCGTGTGCGTACTGCCCGGGCATTGACGGCCGATCACAGATCGGCGGCGATGATGTGCTCGATGTTGCGTTCCGCGAGGGCCGTGATGGTGACGAACGGGTTCACGCTGGCGTTGCCGGGGATCAGCGCGCCGTCGATCACGTACAGGCCCGGATGGCCGTGCAGCCGCCCGTAGTTGTCGGTGGCCCGGTCCAGGACCGCGCCACCGAGCGGGTGGTACGTCAGGTGGTCGCCCCAGATCTTGTACGCGCCGAACAGATCGGTGCGGTAGATCGTCCCCTCCTTTGAATTGATCTTGTCGAAGATGCTCTTCGCCATGTCGATCGACGGCTGCTTCCACGCCGTCTGCCAGTTCAGCTCGACGCGGCCGGCCGCCGCGTTCCAGCTGAACTGCGCGCGGTGCGGGTTCTTCGTGATCGACAGATAGAACGAGGCGTACGTCTCGATCCCCGTCGGCAGCGGTGCGACCTCGGCGAACGCGCCGCCGGCGGCCCAGTTGTCGATGCCCGCGGTGGGCATGGACGACTGGAGCTTGCCGGTCGGGTCCCACATGTGATTGGCGCGGCCGCACATGACGTTGCCGTTGTCGCCCCAGTTCCGGCCGATCTCGCCGTTGAGGCCCGGCAGCGCCCCGGTGGCCTTCAGCCGGGTCAGCAGTTTGCTGGTGCCCACGCTGCCCGCCGCGAAGAAGACCCGGTCCGCGGTCACCGTCTTGGTCGCCGTGACGGCCCCGCCGGTGTCGAGCTGGTCGATCATCACGGTGTAGCCGCCGCCGGCCGCCGGGGTGACCGTGGTGACCTTGTGCAGTGGTGAGATCGTGACCCGGCCGGTGGCGCGGGCCTGCGCCAGATAGGTCTTCTGCAGGGTCTTCTTGCCGTGGTTGTTGCCGTACAGCACCTCGCCGTCGAGCGCCGAGCGCGGCGCCGTGCCGGCCGCCTCCTGCTTCATGTACTCCCAGTCGTACACGTTGGGCACGAAGACGAACGGGAAGCCGGAGCGCTGGGCGTGCTTGCGGCCCACCCGGGCGTACTGGTAGCAGGCCGCGCTCTCCCACCAGGCCGGGTCGACCGCGCTGACGCCGAGACCGGCGTTGGCGCGCGGGTAGTAGACCGCGTACATCTCGTCGGCGTTCACCGACGGCAGGATCGCCGGGAAGTTCTCCCGCCGGGGCGTGACCGCCATGCCGCCGTTGACGAGCGAGCCGCCGCCGACGCCGCGGCCCTGGTAGACGGTGATGCCGGCGAACTCCTCGGCGTCCAGGATCCCGGTGTAGCAGGGGATGTCCTTGTCGAGAGGGAAGCCGAGGAACTGGCTGAGGGGCTGTTTGGTCCGGGTGCGCAGCCAGAACGACCGGTGGTCGGGGCGGGTCGTGTTGGCGAAGATCTTGCCGTCCGAGCCGGGGGTGTCCCAGGCCATGCCCATCTCGACCATGTGCACGTCGACGCCTGCCCGCGCCAGCCGCAGTGCGGCGACGGAGCCGCCGTACCCGGTGCCGATCACCAGGACCGGGATCCGGGCGCCGGACACGAGCGCGGGGGCCGCGGCCGGGGCGGCCTGCGCGGCCGTGGGAAGGAGCGGACCGGTCAGCGCCGCCGCGCCGAGAATAGAACCTGTTCCTGTGATGATTCTTCGCCGTGAGACGCCCTGGGGGCGCCCGTCGTGCAAGGTGGAGTCACTCATGTGACCTTCCTCACGCTCGACAGAATGGGAGCCTGTTCTACTGGCGTGAGCATGCGAAGTCACGACAAACCAACCGGTAACTTATGGCGGAATTCCGGCTGTCGTCACAGAATCGATCTCTGGTAACGGGCATGGACCGTGGCCCCGACCGGGTCACCAGGCCAGCCGCTCCAGCGCGTCCAGATCCGGCACCGGCCCCTCCGGGTCCCCGGCCCCGCCGCCGGTCTCCATCTCCGCCCAGATCACCTTGCCCCGCTCGGTGTACCGGGTGCCCCAGCGCTCCGCGAGCTGCGCCACCAGGAACAGCCCGCGGCCGCCCTCGTCGGTGGTCGCCGCGTACCGCAGGTGCGGGGAGGTGCTGGAGCTGTCCGACACCTCGCAGATCAGCCCGCGGTCCCGCAGCAGCCGGACCCGGATCGGCTCCCCGCCGTACCGGATCGCGTTCGTGACCAGCTCGCTCAGGATCAGCTCCGCGGTGAACACGACGTCGTCGAGCCCCCACGCGGCCAGCTGCGCCGACGCCGCCTGCCGGATCTGCGCCACCGCCGCCGGATCCGCCGGGACGTCCCACCGCGCGATCCGCCCGGCCTCGAGCAGCCGCGTCTCCGCGACCAGCAGCGCGATGTCGTCGCTCGGCGCCGGCAGCAGCAGCCCCGCCAGCACGTCCGCGCAGGTCTGCTCGGGCGTGCGGCCCGGCTGCCCCAGCGCGTCCCGCAGCAGCCGCAGCCCCGTGTCGAAGTCCCGGCCCCGGTCCTCCAGGAGCCCGTCGGTGAACAGCACCAGCCGGCTCGCCTCCGGCATCGACAGCTCCACCGACTCGTACGGCACCCCGCCCAGGCCCACGCCCAGCGGCAGCCCCGCCGGGATCTCCGGGAACTCCACCCGGCCGTCCGGATGGACCAGCGCCGGCCCCGGATGGCCCGCGCTCGCCAGCGTGCAGCGCCCGTCCGTCGGGTCGTACACCGCGTACAGACAGGTTGCGCCGGTGATCGGGGCCCGCGCCCCGCTGCCGCCCGCCCCATCGTCCTCGTCCGCCCCGGGGGACGAGTGGTCGATCCGGTCGATCCGGTCGATCAGCTCGTCGAGATGCCCCAGCAGCTCGTCCGGCGGCAGGTCCAGCGTGGAGAAGTTCAGCACCGCCGTACGCAGCCGGCCCATCGTCGCCGCCGCATGCACCCCGTGCCCCACCACGTCGCCGACCACCAGCGCCACCCGCGCGCCCGGCAGCGGGATCACGTCGAACCAGTCGCCGCCCACGCCCGCCTCCGCCGGCAGGTAGCGCGAGGCCACCGAAACCGCGTTCTGCTCCGGCAGCGCCCGCGGCAGCAGACTGCGCTGCAACGCCACCGCCATGGTGTGCTCGCGGGTGAACCGGCGGGCGTTGTCGATCGACACCGCCGCCCGCGCCGCCAGCTCCTCCGCGAACGACAGGTCCTCGTCGTCGAAGGGCTCCGGCTCGTCCGCCCGCCAGAAGTTCGCGATGCCCAGGATCACCCCACGGGCCTGCAGCGGAGCCGCGATCAGCGAATGCAGCCCGTACGCCTCGGAGGCGGCGGCGCCCTCCGGATCCTGCGACCGCCAGCCGTCCGCCGTCGTCAGATCCGCCTCCAGGACCGCGCGCAGACTCTCCAGGGCCACCGCCATCGGCGTCGTCGGCACCACGAACCGGATCACGTCGCCCACCGGCTGCAGCGGATGCTCCGCCCGCGTCCCGGTGAGCGCCGTCCGCCGCATCTCCGTGTACGCGCCCGAAGGCTCCTCACCGCGCAGCACCGGCTCCAGGAGCTCCACGGTGACGAAGTCCGCGAACCGCGGCACCGCCACCTCCGCCAGCTCCTCCGCCGTCCGCACCACGTCCAGCGTGGTGCCGATCCGCACGCCCGCGTCGTAGAGCAGATGCAGTCGGCGCCCGGTCTCCTCGGCCCGTCCGGACACCGTCGCCAGCTCCGTCGAGTCGCGCAGCGTCATCACCGTGCCGGTGTGCCGGCCGCCCATCCCCTCGGTCGGGCGGACGTTCACCGCCAGCAGCCGGTCGCCCGACAGGTGCACCTCGTCGGTCGCCTCCCGCCCGGACGCGAGGAGCGCCGCCGTACGCGGCTCCAGGCCCAGCTCCGTGACGTGCCGGCCCTCCGCCTCGGCCGTCAGGCCGAGCAGCCGGCGCGCCTCGTCGTTGGCGAGCATCAGCTGGCGGTCCGGGCCGATGATCAGGACGCCCTCGCGCACCGCGTGCAGCACCGCCTCGTGGTGCTCGTTGATCCGCGACAGCTCGTCGGGCCCCAGCCCGCGGGTCTGCCGCCGGAGTCTTCGGCTCATCAGGAACGCGCCGCCGATGGCGAGCAGCAGCGTCGCCACCCCGGCGGTGATGATCACCGGCAGCTGCCCCTCCACCACGTCCGAGATGTTCCCCAGCTCGATTCCGGTGCCGACCAGGCCGATAACCACACCGTGGCTGTCCCTGATCGGGACGAGCGCCCGTACCCCGTCCGCCGGCGCGCCCGTGTACAGCTCGGTGAACGACTCGCCGCCCGCCGCGCGCTGTATGTCCCCGGCCGCGCGCTTGCCGATGAGCTCCGGGCGGGAGTCGGTGTATCGGATGCCGTCCGGTGTCATCACGGTGATGTAGTCCAGGCCGGACGCCATGCGCGCCCTCTCCACCAGCGGCTGCAGCACCGCCGTCGGATCCGGAGCCCGGAGGGCCGCCTCGATGCCGGGCGCGTTCGCCAGGGTCGTCGCGGCGGCCAGGCCGCGGTTGCGGGCCTCGCGCTCGCTGTCGTACCGCGCCTGCAGCACCAGCGCCACCACGGCCGCCGCGCTCAGCAGCAGCACGATCACGGCCGTCAGCACGAACACCTGACCGGCGACGCTGCCCAGCAGCCGGGGTCCCTTCGGACGCTCGCCCCGCATGATCACGCGGCCCCACCCCCCGGCGTCCGGCTCCGGGCGATGAGCAGCGCCACGTCGTCCGGGTCGTCCGGTCCGCGCATCTCCCGCAGCAGCCGGTCGCAGGTCTCCTCCAGCGGCCGGCGGCCCTCGTCGAGCAGCGCCACCAGGGCGGCCAGCCGCTCGTCGAGCGGATCGTGCCGGGTCTCCACCAGGCCGTCCGTGTACAGCACCAGTTCGTCCCCCGGGGCGAACGGGACCCGGGTGGTCTCGAACTCCACCCCGCCCACGCCCAGCGGCGCACCCGTCGGCAGGTCCACGAGCGCGGCCGGGCCGCCCGCCGCGGGCACCAGCACCGGCGGAAGATGGCCGGCGTTCGCCATCAGGCACGCGCCGCGCCGGGGATCGTAGACCGCGTACAGACAGGTGGCGATGTAGTGCTCCAGGTCCTGCGTGATCCGGTCCAGATGCCGCAGCACCATCGCCGGATCCAGGTCCAGATCCGCGAAGGCCCGGGTCGCGGTGCGCAGCCGGCCCATCGTCGCGGCCGCGTCGATGCCGCTGCCCATGACGTCGCCCACCACGAGCGCCGTCCTGTCGCCGGACAGCCGGATCACGTCGTACCAGTCGCCGCCGACCTCGCTGGACGCGTGCGCCGGCACATAGCGGGCGGCGACCTCCACCCCCGCCGTGTCCGGCGGCGGTCCGGGCAGCAGACTCCGCTGCAGCGTCACCGCGGAATTGCGCACGCTCTGGTACCAGCGGGCGTTGTCGATGCTGACGGCCGCCCGCGCGGCCAGCTCCCCGGCCAGCAGCACGTCGTCCTCGTCGAACGGCAGCGGATTCCTCGTCCGCTTCAGGTCGAGGGCCCCCAGCACCTCGCCGCGCGCGATCAGCGGCACCGCGAGGTACGAGTGCACCCCCGCCCGCCGCAGCAGTTCCGCGGCCTCCGGGCCGCGGGCGATCCGCACCAGGTCCTCCGGCCCCACGTGCGCCACCAGCACCGGCCGCCCGGTGCGCGCACACCGGGTGACCAGGCGGTCCGCGCTGTACAGGGCAGGGCTGCCGACCGGGTCGGCCGCCTCCAGCGCCTCGGGGCTGCGGTCGCCCTTCACGGCCAGCGCCCGGAACCGCTCGGGACCGCTGTGCGGCGCGCCGCTGCGACGGCGGGACAGCACATGGTCCAGGACGTCCACCGCCGCGACATCGGCCAGCTCCGGCACTGTCACGTCGGCCAGTTCCCCGGCGGTGCGATCCACCTCCAGCGTGGTCCCCACGCGTACGGAGGCGTCCGCGATCAGCGCCAGCCGGCGCCGGCTCCGCTCCGCCTCCAGGGACGCCCGGTACCGCTCGGTCACGTCGACCACGGAGCCCGCCACCCCGAGCACCTGCCCCTGGCCGCCCTTGAGCCGGTAGAACGACACCGACCAGGTGCGGTCCTCGTCCGGGTGGGCCGGCGTCCGGCCGACGGTGTACTGCCCCACGATCGGCGCGCCGGTCGCCAGGACGTTCCGCAGCAGCCCCTCCAGCAGCTCGGTGTCCAGGTCCGGCAGCACCTCGCCGATGCGGCGCCCGACGTGCTCCTCGGGGGACACGCCGTTCATCCGGGCGAGCGCCGGGTTGACCAGCGCGTACCGCAGGTCGGCGTCCAGCATCGCCATGCCGATCGGCGACTGGGTGACCAGCTGCTCGGACAGCGCCAGGTCGGTCTCGACCTGGGTGACGGTGGAGTGGTCGGCGGCGATGCCCAGCGCGTACAGGTCCCCGACGTCGTCCTGGAGCCGCATGTTGCGGAACTCCACCAGCCGTTCCTCGCCGTTCTTGTGCCGTACGGGGAAGATGCCGGCCCAGCTCTCGCCGCTGCCCAGGACCCCCGCGAACAGCTCGACCACCTTCTCCAGCTGTTCCGGCCCCACCAGCAGCCGTGCCGCGTACTGGCCCAGCGCCTCGGCCGCCTCGTACCCGAACAGCGCCTCGGCCTGCGGACTCCACAACACGATCCGCCCGTCCACGTCCAGGACCACGGCCGCGATGCCGAGCACGTCCAGCAGCCCCCGCGGCTCGGACGGCACACCCGGCCGCCCCTCCTCCTCCGCCGCCCGGAAGGACTCGGCCGTCACCGTCTCTCCCTCCGCCCGCCGACGCGCCTGCTACCTCCATGCTGCGCCCCTTCGCCGAGCAGGGCGACGGGGACCGTGGTCGAGTGGACCCCGAGCGCTCTCGGCGGACGGAGGCGAAGTGATGACGCTCGTTTGGCGCTACACCACCCATACGGGGCTCGGGGTGCTCTCCCTGGCGGGGCACCTGGGCACGGAGGCGGTGCCGCAGTTCACCGGGGCGGTGGGCTGGGCGCTGGCCCGGGGGAGGGGGCCGGTGATCCTGGACCTCACCGAGCTGCGGGGCTGGTCGGCGGGCGGTCAGCTCGCGGTCGCCGACGCGGCGCGAAAGCTCGCCGCCGAGGGCCGGTCCCTTGAGCTTGCGGCCATTCCGCCGGACGGCTCACTCGTGCCGGACGGCTCCGGTCCGCCGATGAAGGTCCACACCGATCTGGGGACCGCCCTGGCCGCGCACCGGGACTGCGGCGAGGAGCAGCGGGAGTGGCGGAGCGACGACTGGCCGGAGTGAGGCCCGAACCTACTCGGCCGAGGCCCACTCGGCCGGCGGCCTACTTCTGGGCGTGCTGTCCCACGTAGAACAGCAGCCACACGAACCCCGCGAAGGCGTGGGTGGCGAAGACGTACACGAAGACGCGCAGCATCACACCGCGCTCCTTCCAGCGCTCCATGTCCTTCGACCCGGCGGTGTCCTGCTCGGTCATGCCGTCGTCCCCGTTCTCTGGTCCGTCGTTCTCTGTTCCGTCGTTCCGCTCTCCGGGGGGCGCAGCTCGGCCAGCAGCTCCTGCTGCCCGGCGAGCACCTCCGACAGGATCCGCCGGGCGGCGGCCAGCAGCTCGGCGACGTCCCCGCCGGCCAGCTCGTACACCACCGTGGAGCTCTCGCGGGTGGCCGTCACGATGCCCGAGCGGCGCAGTACGGCGAGCTGCTGCGAGAGGTTCGACGGCTCGATCTCGATCGCGGTGAGCAGCTCGCGGACCGGCAGCGGCCCGTCCTGGAGCAGTTCGAGGACCCGGATGCGGACCGGGTGTCCGAGCATGCGGAAGAACTCCGCCTTCGCCTGGTAGAGCGGGACCGGCAGGGCCTTCACGCCTCACCGACCTCTTCCGCGGGGGCGTCCGCGTCGTCGGTGCCGATGCCGTGCTTGCGGGCCAGCCGCAGCGCGTCGTCCAGTTCGTCCTCGGCCAGTGCCGCCTCGTACGCGTCACCGGTCGCCCGCGCGTCCTCCAGCCGGGAGCGCGCCGCACGGACGCGCTGCCGAACCGCTTCGCCGAACGTGCTCACGTCACCCCTCCAGCTGACGAATTGAAGAATTCTTCAATTCTAGAGGCTGCGGCAATCGGCCGGACGTTCGGGCAATCCGCGACGCGGGTGGTCCTTGGCGAATTGACGACACCCCCGGGGCCGTCGGGGCGTTGAGGTTGCCGTGACGCCCGTGCAGTGACGGTTCTGCACAGGTGGGGTCAGTGATCGTCGAGGCGAGGCACCGTAACGGGGAGGAGTGGCGCACGTGGGGACACCGGAGGGCGGCCTGGTCGGCAGGGAAGCGGAGACCGAGGAGCTGCGCCGGCTCCTGGAACGGCACCGCCTCGTCACGCTGGCCGGCCCGGTCGGCATCGGCAAGAGCCGGCTCGCCGCGACGGTACGCACCAGGGGCGCCGGACCGGCCGTGAACGCCCGGCCTGCCGTCGCCGGCCCCCGGCCCCCCGGCGTACGTCCCCGTGCGCGGCGCATCGTCATCGTCCACTGGCGCGGCACCCGCCCCGCCGCCCCCGGCGCGCTCGCCGCCGCCGTCCTGCACGCCGCCACCGGCACCAGACCCGCACGCCGCGGGCGCGCCCCCGGAGCGAGCCGCCCCGACCCCCTGCCCGACGCCCGCGTCCTCGCCGCGCACTGGCGGGAGACCGACGTGCTGCTCGTGCTCGACGACGTCGACCCCGTGCACGCCGAGAGCGTCGGACTCGTGCAGACCCTGCTGGAGCACGTGCCGACGCTGCGGGTCCTGGTCACCGCCCGCAAGCCCCTCGGCCTCGGCGGCGAGGCCGTGCTGCGGCCCGCGCCCCTCGCCGTGGAACCGGCGGCCGGCCGCCGGCTCGCGCCCGCCGTCGAACTGTTCCTGGAGCGGGCGCGCGCCGCGGGCGTGGACGCAGACGCCGTCGACCTGCGCGCCGCCACCGACATCTGCCGCGCCCTCGGCGGCCTCCCCCTCGCGGTCGAACTCGCCGCCGCGCAGCTCGACCGCTACGACGCGGCGGAACTCGCGCACCGCCTCGACGGCCACCAGGTCTGGCTGAGCGGACCGCGCACCGCCCTGCCCCGCCACCGGTCCCTGCGCGACGCCGTCGCCGCCGCCTACGTCCTGTGCGACCGGGAGGAACGAATCGCCTGGGGCCGGGCGAGCATCCTCGCCGGCCCGTTCGACGAGTCCACCGCCGTCTTCGTCTGCTCCGGCGGCGGCCTCGACGCCGCCCGCGCTCCCGCCTGTCTGGCCCGCCTCGCCGCCATCGGCGTGCTCACCCACGAACGCGACCCCGGCGGCACCCGCGAACCCCGCTACCGCATGACCCCCGCCGCGCGCGACTTCGGCCGCGAACGGCTCGCCGCCGCGCGGGAGTACGAGGTCGCCGCCGAACGCCGCGCCGTCCACGTCCAGCGCACCGCCGCGGTCGCCGAGAACCTGTGGAGCACCGGCAGCCAGCGCCAGGCCCTGCGCCTGCTCCATGACGAGGCGGAGGACCTCCGCGCCGCCCTCGAGCACGCCCCGCGTCAGCCCGAGCGCGCCGAGGCGGCCCTGGAGACCCTGCTCGACCTGTGGTTCTGGTGGGTGGTGTACGACGCGCGCGACGAAGGCCGCCGCCACCTGATGCAGGTACTCCCGCTCTGCCCTCCGGACAGCCCGCTCACCGCCCGCGGCATGTGGCTCGCCGCCTGGCTGGGCGCGGCCGGACACCCCGAGGAGGCCGGCGAACTCCTGCGGCACGCCTGGCCGTCGGCCGTGCTCGACGGCGACGACGCCACCGTCGGACGCATCGCCCATGTCCAGGGCCTGCTCGCCCTCTACCGCGGCGAACCCGGACGCGCCGCCGAGTGCTTCCGCATGGCCGCGGACACCGTCCCGCCGCTCGCCCCCGGCGGCCCGTCGCCCGCCGTCAGCCTCGCCGCCCTCGCCGTGACCCTCGCCGGTCACGCACCCCGCGCCGCCCGCCGCTCCGCACGCCGGGCCCTGCGCCAGCCCGGCATCCGCTCCGACTCCTGGTCCTGCCTGGTCGCCCGCTACGCCAGCGCCTTCGTCGACCACCAGGACGGCCGCGGCAGCCGGGCCTGGCGGCGCGCCCGGCGCGCCCTCGACACTCTCGACGAGCGCTCGCCCGAGCCCCACGGCACCGCAGCCCTACGCCGGTTGCTCGCGGACGTCGAGTCCGGCGTACCAAGCGCCGTCCACGCCCCGCCCGGCCCCCACCCCCTGCGGCGGCGCGCCGGCTTCCGGCTCGCCCGCTCGCTCTGACGGAGAAGACGGAGAACCGGCAGGCTTCACGCGTCGGCGTGCCGGTCCAGCCAGGCCCGTGCCGCCGCGACGTCCGCCTCCGTCGGTGCCGGGCGGACCCGTTCGGGGCGCTCGATCAGGTAGTGCTTCCGGGCGACGGAGAGGCCGAGCGCCCGGGACTCGGGGGAGAGCCGGGGGTCCTCGGCGACCTCCTGCGCCCGCTGCCACCAGGACCGGCTGCCGGCGTCGACGCTGTAGTGCCACAGCGGCTGCGCCGGGTCGGCGACCCCGAGCAGGACGCGTGCAAGGGCGTAATCCGGCACCTCCGGCACGCCCACCAGCCGGTCCGCGACCAGCAGCGGATGCACGCCGTCGAGGCGGGCGCGCATCAGGACCCACGTCATGAGGTGGCCCGTGTCGTGGCCGCGTCCGGTGACGAACCGCCACAGCTCGTCGGCCTTCGCCTCGTCCGGCGCGCCGAGGTGGGTGAGCAGCCGCAGGTCGTTCTTCCACAGCGGCTTGGCTTTCGCCCACCAGGCCAGCAGCTCGCCGGCGACCGGGTGACCGGTTTCGAGCGCCAGGCAGGTGAGGGTGACCAGGGGGTGCCGCCACTCGGTGTACGTCGTCCGGTACTGCTTGGTGAGCGTCTTCTTCCAGCGCGGCACCAGCGCCTCGACGTCGTCGTGGGACGCCTCGCCATGTGAGTGGAGCAGTTCCAGGCAGAAGCCGAGGCCTTGCATCCCGGTCCGCTCGTCGGCCACTTGGTCGCGCAGCCAGCGCACGTCGGCCGCGCTCAGCGTCCGGTACCGGTGCCAGACGTCGCCCAGCGCGCCCTCGGACCCGGTCAGGTCCGGGCCGGTGCCGGCGAGCAGGCCGTCCCGGGCCGCCTCGAACCGGTCGGCGGCGGCGAGCGCGTCCTCGGCCGTCGTCCCGGTGAGCTCCGCGTACGCGGGGCCGAGCCGGCGGGCCTCCTCGCGGACATGGGTGAGCCGTTCCACCGCCGTCGCCGCGATGACGACGCGCAGCTCGCGGGGGAGCCGTTCGTCGGTGCCGAACCGCAGGCCGGCGAGCGAGGTGAAGGCCCGGCTTCCGTGGTGGTCGACGCCGGACGTCTCGCGCCACTCGTCCGTCACGAGTGTGCCGAGCGCCAGGGCCAGTGGCCGCAGCGCGCCCTGCGGGGCGTCGGGCGCGGTGAGTTCCGCCGCCAGCGCGGCCGCGGCCTGTACCCAGTCGGGCTCGCGGACCGCGTGGTGCAGGCTCAGCCAGTGGACGATCGCTCCGAGGTCGCCGGCGAGGGCCTGCCCGCGGACGAGCGCAAGGCCGCGCTCCGACGGCACGTCGGCGACGACGGCGGCCGCCCGGTACCCGACGGCGGCCGCGGCCTCCCAGGCGTCGGGGTGCTTGTGGCGCAGCAGCGCGCGTAGCACCGTCGGCCAGCCGGGCCACTCGGTCGCCCGGCCCTCGTAGTCCGCCCGCCAGGACTCCAGGAGGCGGGATGTCTCGTCAACGGTGAGCGCGTCGCGGCGTTCCAGGGCGGCCGCGAATCGTGCGGCCGCCGCCAGTTCCACCGGCCCGCCCAGCCGGTCGTGGAGCCAGCCCGCCTCGGCGTCGGTGAGCGGCCCGTAGCGCGGGCGCCGTCGGCTGGAGTCGAGCGGTGTGCCGAGCCGGTCGAGGAACTGGCGTACGCCGGCCGGGTCCTCGGGGTCGGGCAGCCCCGACGCGTCCCGGCGCGTCACGAGGTCCAGCCGGAAGGCCTGCCCGGGCCCGGCGTCGATCACCCGGTACCCCTCCGGCCCCGCCCCGAGCCCGGCGGCGACGGCCGCATGGTCCCCGCCCCAGTGCAGCAGCAGCTCCCCGGTCAGCGCTCCGGAGCGGTCGAAGGCCGCCTTGTGGGACGGCCAGTGCCAGTACGCGAACGAGCCGCCGTCGTCCGGTGCCCGCTGCGCGAGCAGACCGGCGGCCTCCACATGCCCGTCCTCCTGCAGCTCACGGCTCCGCGTGGGCGGTGGCAGCACCAGGAACCCGTCCCCGCCCAGCGTCCGCCACCAGGCCGTGACGGTGGCGAGATCGGACGGAGTGCCGGCTCGACCGGTCATGCGGGCTCCTCGGGGACGTGTGCGACCCCCTCAGCCTTTCAGGCCCGAGCGGGGTACACGGCACCGCCCCGACGGTGACCGTCGGCGCGGGCATACCGACCAGCGGGCATACCGACCAGCGGGCACGCCGCCGGGCAGGCACGCGGCCAACGCCTGCCGCACCGGTCTCGCCCCGCCGTCAGGCCGCCGCCAGTCGCTCCCGCAGTTCCGACTCGTCGGCCACGAACCAGGTGTGCCGGCCGCGGTTGCACTCGCGGACGAAGTCCCGCAGCGCCGAACTGGCCTCCGTGAAACGGGAGATGTCGCCGACGACGACCAGCCCCATCCGGTAGTTCACGAACTTCTGGACGATGTCGCCGGCCAGCCGCGTGCGCAGTTCGAAGAACCGCTCGTCGAGCCGCTCCACCGGCACCGCCGCCCACTGCGCGCCCTGGTAACCGGCGTCGCCGATGAGATCCAGCGCGTCCGCCTCGCTCGCGATGCGAGCGCCGTCGGCGGCGCACAGGAAGACGGGCACGTCGTGGATCGTCTGCAGGGTGCTCATGGGGGCGAGGCTAGCCCGCCGGTCGGCGCACGTCGTGCCCTTTTCCGTGGCGGTAGGCCCTACTCGACGACCTTCTGCCACGAGGTCGTCCCGAGCAGCCCCGTGTCGCCGATGTCGAGGCCGCCTTCCGGCACCACCGTCTGCCGGGCGACGCCGGCGGCGGGGGCGATCTCCACGTACACGCCGCTGCCGGCGCCCGTCGCCGGGTCCACGGCCGAGTAGCGCCAGACGAACATGCTGCGGGCGGATTCGCCGGGCTTCAGCGTCACGGGCCGCGGGCCGGGGTCGTCGAGGGTGGTGATCGGACCGGTGCCCTTGAGGACGGTGACGTCCATGCGCCGGCGGTCGACGTCGCGGACCTGGACGTCCGGGTAGCCGTCGACCTTCTGGTCGGCGCTGCCGCAGTTCGTGAGCGTCACCGGCATGGCGCGCAGCCCCATCGCCGCGGTCACCATCCCCGACGACACCCGGATCCCCGGGGCCGGGCATGCGGGGCCGGCCGGGGCCGACGGCGAGGGAGCCGTGCGGACGCCGCCGGGGGCGGCGACGGACGGGGCCGGGGCGGAAGGCCGCCGCTGCGCCGCCGTACGCGCCGGGTCCGCCTCGCGGTCGAGTTCGGCCGACAGCCCGCACCCGGAGGCGAGCAGCCCCAGTGCTGCAAGCAGCAGCGCGTGCCGTGGAATTGTGCCGGTCATGCCGTGATCATCGCACGGGTGTTCAGTCGGCGGTCGGCTCCGGGCGGGGCCGCAGCCGGACCGGTAGCGTCTGGTGACCGTTGCTGATCAGCGACGGCAGCGACTGCAACTCCTCCCTGGAGACCGCCAGTTCGGCGTCCGGGTAACGCTCGAAGAACGCGCTGAGCGCCGTGGCGACCTCAAGTCGCGCCAGCGGAGCCCCCAGGCAGAAGTGCACGCCGTGGCCGAAGGCGAGATGGTCGGTGTTCAGCCGCGTCACGTCGAAGTCGTCGGCGTCCGGGCCGTGCCACTTGGGATGCCGGTTGGCGGCGGCGTACGAGGCGAGGATCGCGTCGCCCGCGGCGATCCGCCGCCCGTCGGGCAGGACGACATCGGTGACGGCGTAGCGCAGCGGCAGGTACGCGACGGCGGGCTCGTGACGCAGCGTCTCCTCGACGACGTCGGACCAGTTCGCGCGCCCGGACCGCACATGGTCGAGCTGGTCGCGGTCGAGCAGCAGCGCGGTGATCGCCTGGTCGATGACGTTCACGGTGGTCTCGTACCCGGCGCTGATCATCAGCAGCAGGGTGTCGCGCAGTTCGGCGTCCGTGAGCGCCGAGCCCTTGGCCTCGCCCTCGCCCTCGTCGTCGCGGGCCGCGATGAGCAGCGACGTCATGTCGTCCCGAGGCGCGGCCCGCTTCGCGGCGACCAGTGCCTCGAGCACCGCGTACAGCCGCGCCGTGTTCGCCGTCTGCTCCTCGTGCGACAGCGTCGTGTCGAAGACGGCGTCGACCAGCCCGCCGAATTCCCGCCGCTGCTCCACCGGTACGCCCATCAGATGGCCGATCACCGCGATCGGCAACGGCCGCGCGAACGCGTTCCGCAGATCCACCGTCTCGCCGGCCGGCACCGCGGCCAGCGCGTCGAGCAGCCCCGCGGTGAGCTCGTCGATCGTGGCGCGCAGCGCGGCGATCCGCCGGGCGCCGAACGCGGGGGAGATCAGCCGTCGGAGTCTGCGGTGGTCCGCTCCGTACGCGGTGAACATGTTCTCCACCGCGACCCACAGGGCGAGCGGCCAGGTCTGCACGACCTCCGCGAACGCGGGCCAGTGCGCCCGGGCGTCCTTGGAGACGTCGGGGCTGGTCAGCAGCCGCTTCAGCAGGACCGGGTCGGACACGGCCCACGCCGTCACGCCGAGTACGTCGACCCGGGCCACGTCTCCCCGTTCGCGCAACACCTGGTGTTCGGCGTGCAGTCCGGCGCCGGTGGGGTCGAGGACGAGGGGTGTCTCGGACGGCGTCACGGCGGTCTCCTTCGAGCGAGGCGGCGGACCCGCGGGGGTCCGCCGCAGTCTCGCCCGCTGCCCACGGCCAGGCAAGGACGGTCATTCGGCCACGGGATGGCCGGTGATGTTCCCTCAGCAAGACGTATTCGACCGGGTGTTCACGGCGAGTGTTCACGACCGGGTGTCAACAGCCGGGTGTTCAGCACCGGTTCGATTCGGCCGTTCCGCTTTCCGCCCGCTCCGCGAGGCAACCCCGCCCCCGCCGACGGCATCTCCCGAGGTGAGAGGGGCGCCGGGGGAACGAGTGCGCCCCGACGGTCGACGCGACCGACGACACCGCGCGCGACCGGCGAGACCGAGGACGAGGAAGACCATTTTGATACGTGTCACACGTGCGGCGGCCACGGCAGTGGCCCTGCTCGCACTGGCAACGGCGGCTCCCGCGCCGGCGTCCGCGCAGCCGGCGCCCGAGCCCCCGCCCGCCGGGACCGCCGCCGCGAACCTTCCGAAGGGCTGGCGGATCACGGGGGCCGGCGACGAGCGGCAGCTCGTCTGGACGGCCCCGAAGCGGGTGCCGATGGGGGACGCCCGCGTCGAGTTCTACTCCGGCGACCGCCTGCTCGGCCGCCCCCAGGCGGCTCCCGACGGCCGCTCCTTCCGACTCCCGCTGAACGACGCGGAGTTCGGCCCGGCACCCGGCGACCTTCAGGTGCTCGCCGCCGGCCGCCGCCTCGACGCGAAGGCCGCCACGAGGCCGCCGCGCTCCGGCTTCGGGGCCCCCACCGGCCCGCGGGCCGAGACCCCGCCGCCCGTCAACGAGGTGGACCCGGGCCTCCCGGGCACGTACCGCACCGCCTCGGGCGAGTACGACCTTCCCGCGGTCAAGCTGCCCGGCTTCCCGAACCCGGTCGAGATGCGCGCCCTCGTCGTCGGCCCGACCGACGCGCCCGGCAAGCGCCCCGTCGCGCTGTTCCTGCACGGCCGGCACTACACCTGCTTCGACGCGAGCGGCGAGCAGGGCATGACCTGGCCCTGCGCCGGCGGGCTCAAGCCCGTGCCCAGCCACCGCGGTTACCAGCAGAGCCAGAAGCTCCTGGCCTCCCAGGGCTACGTGACCCTGTCCATCTCCGCGAACGGCGTCAACGGCCAGGACGACGTCGCCGAGGACGGCGGCGCCCAGGCCCGCTCCTCCCTCGTCCGGCAGCACCTCTCCCGCTGGGCCGACTGGTCCGCCGACCCGGCCGCGGCACCCGCCGCCGTAGGGGCCGTCGCGTCGGCGGACCTGTCGCGCGTGCTGCTCGTCGGCCACTCCCGCGGCGGCGAGGGCGTCAACCGCGCCGCCCTCGACAGCCTCTACGCGCCGCCCGCCGACCAGGACGGCGCGCCGGGCGCGGCCCGCTGGACGATCCGCGGCAACGTCCTGATCGGCCCCACCGTCTTCGGCCACAACCCGGCCCCCGACGTTCCGTCCCTGACCCTGCTGCCCGGCTGCGACGGCGACGTCTCCGACCTCCAGGGCCAGATCTACGCCGACGGCACCCGTGGCATCAGCACCGGCGCGGCGCTGCACAGTGCGGCGTTCGTGGTCGGCGCCAACCACAACTTCTTCAACACGGAGTGGACCCCGGGCCAGGCCGAGGCCCCCGCCTCCGACGACTTCTGGTCCGACGAGACGCCCGACAAGGTCTGCTCGCCCGGTACCGGCACCCGGCTGACGGCCGCTCAGCAGCAGACCGCCGGCGCCACCTACATCGCGGCCGCCGCCCGGCTGTTCGTCGCCGGCGACGACAAGGTCCGCCCGCTGCTAGACGGCACCGGCCGGCGCGCCCCCTCCGCGGGACCCGCCCGGGTGCTCGCCCACGCCGTCGGCGGGCACCGCACCGCCGCCTTCCTGCCCGGCCCGACGGTCAAGGTGAACGGCGGCGGACGCCTCTGCGCCCACGTCGACCCCGTGCCGGCCCGCTCCTGCCTGCCGACCGGCGACCAGGGCCAGTCGCCGCACTTCGCCGGCTGGGAGACGAGCCCGGAGCCCGGGCGCGACGCCGTCGCCCTGAACTGGCCCCGGCCCCGGACCGCGCGCGGCACGACCACGCCGCCGGCCGGCACGACCACTCCCGCCGGCCGGCCCGTCACCGTACGCGCCGCCGCACCGGTCTCCCTGGCCTCCGCGGATTCCCTTGCGCTGCGGGTGATCGTGCCGCCGAACTCCACCGGATCCGCCTTCGACGTGGCCGTCGCCGACGCCACGGGCCGCCGCGCCGCCCTCGGCCGGTACACGGTCGAGGGGCTGCCCGGCACCGACCGCACCGCTTCCTTCTGGGCGCGCGAGGTCCGCGTTCCGCTGGCGAAGGCCCGCACCGCCGGCCTGGACCTGACGAGGATCCGCACGCTCGAACTCACCCCGCGCGGCGCCGCCGGGCGGGCCTGGCTGATGGACGCGTGGGGCTGGCGCCCCGGCACCCCGGCCGTCCGCCCCGCCGCGCTGCCGCGCGTCGACGTCGGCCGCATCACGGTCGACGAGGGCGACTCCGGCGAGCGCGTCCACCGGATCCCCGTACGGGTCACCGGGCCCGGCGCCGGCCAGATCCGGCTGTTCGTCCCCAAGCCCGGCACCGAGGGCGAGTACACCTCCCGCGTGGTGAACGTCGGCGAGGGCAGCAGCTCCGTCGACCTGCCGGTGACCGTGCGCGGCAACACCCGCTTCAGCTACGAGACGCGCCACGACGTGCTGGTGAAGGCCGTCCGCGGCACGGTCGTCGGCACCCACCGTGGCGGGCTGACCGTCCGCAACGACGACCCGCTGCCGAAGATCACCCTGAAGCCGGTCACGACCGACGTCACCGAGGGCCGCCCGCTCCTCTGGCGGATGACGCTCTCCACCGCCGCGGACGCCGACATCACGGGCGAGTTCGGCTTCCTGCCGGCCGCCTCCGGGACCGAGCTGTCCACCCTGGACGTCGACCCGGCCTGGCTGGACGCGCAGTTCGGCCAGACGCCGGCCCCGGCGCGGCCGCTGTCCGGGCTCGGGGAGGGCGCGTCCCTGTGGGTCTCCGTGCCCGCCGGCAGTCTCGCCGCCGACGTGACCGTGCCGACGGTCGCGGACCGGGTGCGCGAGTCCGCCGAGACGGTGCGGGGCCGCCTGACGACGTACGACGAGGCGTGGGAGCCGGTGCTCGGCCCGCCCGTCACCGGCACCGTGCGAGACGCCTCCTGACGGCAGGCCCTTCGGACGCTGCCGTACGTGTGACGTGGCGCCGGTTACCGTACGGGGACCGGCGCCACGTCCGTCTATCCTCGCCGGAGGCGGGGCATGCCCGGTCGGGCACGCGGGAGAAGGGCGGACGAGGTGGCGGAGAACAGCAGGAGCGGCGCGGCGACGGCCGCCGCGGACGGCGCGTCGCGCACCGCGTCCGCCTCGCTCAGCGCGCAGGCCCGCGAGGCCGTCCTCCAGCGCATCGTCGACCGCCGCTACCCGCAGGGCGCCCGGCTGGTCGAGCGGGAGGTCGCCGAGGAACTGAGCATGTCCCGCGTCCCGGTGCGCGAGGCACTGCGCGCCCTGGTCGCCGAGGGCCTGCTCGAACTGCTGCCGCACAGCGGAGTGCGGGTGCGGCGCCTGGAGCGCGCCGACGTGGAGCACCTCTACGAGGTGTGGGAGCCGCTCGCCGTCCAGGCGTCCCGGCTCGCCGCCCGGGCCGCCGGGCGCGACCCGGAGGGGCTCGCGGCCCTGGAGCTCACCCTGCGGCAGGCCGAGCGCGCGGCAGCCGCCGGCGAGGGCCCCCGGGAGGTCGCCGCCCACACCGCCTTCCACGAGGGCGTCGTCGCCCTGTCCGGCAACCCGCTCCTGGCCCGGGTGCTGGAGCAGCTGAGCTGGCAGCTCCGGCTGCTGTTCGGGCTGCGCGCGGAGCCGGAGCACATGCGGGCGCAGCACGCCGAGATGTACCGGCACATCGCGGCGGGCGACGCCGAGGCCGCGGCGGCGAGCACGCTGCTGCACGTACGCGACAGCCGCTCGGTGGCGCTGCGGTCGCTGTTCGGGCAGGACTGACCGCCCGCGATCACCGGGCTCTCTGCATGCGAGCCATTTGTATACCAGCCTGATCCAGGCCCCTGACGCTCCTCGCCACTCCTTCGGCGGATGCTCGGATTCCGGGCGAATCGATCACCGCTCTTGTCTGGCGTTCAAGCTTTGGTATACAAAATCGGGAGTCCTCGGTTCCGCCTCCCCAAGGAGCTCCCATGTGCGTCGAAGCCGTCCCGCCGCCCTCCAGCAGCCTGACCCGCCGTGGCATCCTCGCGGGCGCGGCCGCGCTGGCCGGCACCATGGCCGTGGCCGGCGCCGCGCCGGCGTCCGCCGCCGATGGCAGCCCGGCCGCGGGCCCCCGGCCCGGCGGAGCGTCCGGCGGCGACCTCGTCATCGAGGGCGGCACGCTGCTCGACCCGGCGACCGGCGAGGTCACCGAGGACGCGGTCGTCGTGATCACGGACGGCGTCGTCCGCGCCGCCGGCCGCCGGGGGAGCGTCACCGTGCCCCAGGGGGTCCCGGTCCTCGACGCCCACGGCCGCTGGCTGCTGCCGGGCCTCGTCGACGCGCACATCCACCTCAGCACCGCCGCCGAAGCAGCCGACGCCGTCCGCAAGGGCGCGACCAGCACCCGCAGCGGCTCCACGTCCTTCTACCAGGACATCGCCGTACGCGAGCTGGCCCGGCACAGCCCCGCCCTCGCGCCCCGCGTGCGGGCCGCCGGCGTCTTCGTCACCCCGAACCTCGGCGAGACCCTCCTCGCCGACCCCGACCTCACCCCGCTCGTCCGCCTCAAGGACGGCGTACGGTCCGCCGAGGCGCTGCGTCGCGTCGTCGAGGTGAACCTGGCCCGCGGCGTCGACGTCGTGAAGACGCGCGTCAACGAGCGCGCCGGAGTGCCCGAACAGGACCCGCTGGCCCAGGTGTACTCGCGCGAGCAGCTCGCCGAGATCGTCGCCGCGGCCCGCAAGGGCGGCAAGGGCGTGCTCTGCCACAGCTACAGCGAGCGGGGCTGCCACGACGCGGTCACGGCCGGCATCCGCTCCCTGGAGCACGGCGCGTTCGTCGGCGAGCGCACGCTCCACGAAATGCGCCGCCGCGGCACGTACTTCACCCCGACGCTCGCCGCGATCGCCGGCATGATCGACTCCCCGAACCCGGTCCTCGCCGAGCGCGGCCGCACCTACCTGCCCGTCCTCAAGCGGGCCGTCCTCGCCGCCCACGAACTCGGCGTCCCCCTCGCCGCGGGCACCGACTCCTCCGGCGGCACCGTCCGGCCCATCGGCCGCGAGGTCGAGCTGATGCGCGAGGCCGGTCTCCCGGCGCTCGACGCCATCCGCACCGCCACCACCGGCGCCGCCCGCCTCCTCGGCCTGGAGCGCACCGCCGGCCGGCTCGCCCGCGGCTACGCCGGCGATGTCGTCGTACTCGACCGCGACCCGCTCGCCGACGTCACCGCCCTGAAGCAGCCGGTCCGCGTGGTCCGCGCCGGTACCCCGGTCTGACGGACGGGCCCGCCACCCCCCCTCGTACGGGTGACCGGCGCGCCCGACGCGCCCTGCGGATCGTCCCCCGCGCAACGCCGCAGGCGACGATCCGCAGACGCCCCGGTGCCGGCGCCCCTTCCCTTCCCTCCCTCGAACCCGCACTCCTCAAGGAGCTCCCATGGAGTCCACCCCTCAGTCCGCCCCGTCCGCCGGCACGCTGTCCCGACGCACCATGCTGGCCGGCGCCGCCGCCCTCGCCGGTACGACGGCCGCCGTCGCCGGCGGAGCGGTCCCGGCCCAGGCCGCGACCGGAGCGTCCGCCTCCGCGGCGGGTTCGGCGTCCGGCGCGGCGTCCGGCGCCGCGACCGCCCGTGACGCCCGGCCTCACAACGGCCGCCCCGGCAAGCCGGTCGTGTTCAAGAACGTCCGCCCGTACGGCGCCGAGAAGGCCGTGGACCTGGTCGTCGTCGACGGCCGCATCGCCTCCGGCCCCGCGCCGCGCGGCGCGCACGTCGTCGACGGCGGGGGCCGCCTCGCCCTGCCGTCCCTGATCGACGCGCACATCCACCCCGACAAGACGACCTGGGGCGGCTCGTGGGTGTCGCGCAAGCCGGCGAGCGCCATCGCCGACTTCGTCGCCCAGGACGTCGAGCTGTACCGCGCCCAGACCCGCTCCGTCGCGGACCGCGCGTACGGACTGATGTCCCACGCCGTCACCCGCGGCACCCGCGCGATGCGCGCCCACGCGGACGTCGCCACGGCGTACGAGCTGGCCGGCGTCGAGGGCCTGGCCGAGGCCCGCCGACGGCTGAGCCACGCGCTCGACGTGCAGATCGTGGGCTTCCCGCAGCACGGCGTCGTCCGCACGCCCGGCACCGTCGAACTCCTGGAGGAGGCCGCCCGCTCCGGCCTGATCGACATGATCGGCGGCATCGACCCGATCGGCTTCGACAAGGCCCTCGACGAGCAGCTCGACCTGGTCTTCGGCATCGCGGACCGGCACGGCGTCGGCGTCGACATCCACCTCCACGACCGTGGCGAGACCGGCCTCACCACCGTGCGCGCCATCATCGACCGCACCCGCGCGCTGTCCCTCCAGGGCAAGGTGACGATCAGTCACGTGTTCTGTCTGCCCGCCCTCTCCGACAAGGACCTTGCCGCCGTCGCCGCCGACCTCGGCGAACTCGACATCGCCCTGACCACCGTGGCCTACTCCGACAGCCTCGTCCTGCCGGTCGCCCGGCTGCGCGAGCACGGGGTGCGCGTCGGCCTCGGCTCGGACGGCGTGCGCGACTCGTGGAGCCCGTTCGGCACCGCCGACATGCTGCACCGCGCCCACATCTTCGGCTGGGTGCGGGACGTCCGCCTCGACGAGGAGCTGACGGACTGTTACAACGTGGCCGCGCACGGCGGCGCCGACGTCATGGACCTCCCGCACGCGGACCTCAAGCCCGGCGCGCCGGCCGACTTCGTCCTCGTCCGCGCGGAGTGCCTGCCCCAGGTCGTCGTCGACATGCCGCGCCGCGACCTGGTCGTGCGCGCCGGCCGGATCGTGGCCCGCGACGGCGAACTCGTCGACTGACAGCCGCCGGCAGGGAGCCGAGCCCACCCGACCCGCCCGCCGCGTCGTGTCGACGCCCCCGACGCGGCGGGCGCGCTGACGCTCCCCGTATGCCGGGGATGACACAGTTGTCCTGTGTCCTGTGCCCCGAGGACGGGCAGCCCGCATTCACCAGGGAGCGTCATGCGTAGTCACGCGACCGCACAGCTCATCGGCGGCCGCTCGCACCAGTGCGACGCGACCGGCACGTACGCCACCGGCGGCGGGACCCGCGCCTACGCCCTCCTCGACGGCATCGGCAGCTCCGACGAGGTCCGCGACTGGACCCGCGCGTACGCCCGCCGGCTGGCCCGTGCCGCGGCCCGCGAGGGTGCCGAGGCCGGGCTGCGGGCCGTGCACGCGCAGGCCGGCGCGGAACCGGACCGCGACACGTGGAAGGCCGCCCATCTGCCCGCCGCCGTCGCGGTCGTGGCCGTCGCCGCGCCCGAGGCGCCGCTCGTCGTCGCCTGGTGCGGCGACGCGCGCGCGTACCTCGCGCCTGAGGGGCCGACGCTCACCCGCCTCACCACCGACCACAACATGCGCCAGGTCCTCCTCGACCTCGGCACGGTCCCGGGGCCGTACGCGCGCAACACGGTCACCTCCTACCTGGGCGACATCCGCGACACCCCGGCCATCGGCGTCGTCACCGCGCCCGCCCGGGGCCGGCTCGTGCTGGCCAGCGACGGCTGCTACGAGCCCCTGGAGGACCACGACCTCGAACTCGACGCCTACCTGACGGGCACCCCGCACCAGGCCGCGCGCGCCCTCGTCCACGCGGCCGTGTCCCACGCGGGCCCGCACGCCGACAACGCCACGGCCCTCGTGGCCGACCTCTGAACCTGGCGTCGTGTGCCGATACTCACGAGCCGGTCGGCCGGCCCGGTGGGATCGCGGCCTCGATGTGGGCGAGGTGGGCGGCGAGGATCTCTTCGAACGCGGCGCGCCGATCCACTCCGAGGGGGCGGACGTCGCGGGCGAAGTGAGCCACGGCGGGGAACCGTTCGGGGTCGGCGCCGAGTACCGAGACGCGGAAGAGCTCCATGCCCTGGTCGTACTCTTCCGTGGTGAGGGTGCTGACTCCGGCCTCGGAGGCGATCAACGCGGCGATGAGGATCGCGAGCCGGTGATAGCGCGCCGGGATCTCCTCGTCGGGCAGCCCCGACGCGCGCAGGGCCTGCAGCACCTCTTCCATGGCCAACCGGGAACCGGCGCCCCCTGACGCGTACCGTCCCCAGGCCGCGGCGAGCTGGGGCTGCCGGCCGAACGCCTCCCTCACGCGCAGGGCCACGGCGGTGATGCGCTGCTTCCAGTCGCCGTCGGCGCGGTAGCCGTCCATGGAGGCCAAGAGGATCCGGTCGGCGACCGCGCGCAGCAGTTCCGTCTTGCTGCGGAAGTGCCGGTAGAGGCTGGAGGAATCGGTCCCGAGCGTTGCGGCGAGCTTGCGCACGCTGAACGACTCCGTGTCGCTCGTGCGCAGCAACTCCGCTGCCGCGTCCAGGATCTCCTCGGTCGACCAACGCCTTCGGCCTGCCATCTCACCCCTCTCGTCGACCTCAGTCTAACTTATGCACTTGGTGTTGCACGCACCGCGTGCATAATGAGGACATGAGCCCGGCCGAGTGCCGGGCTCGCCCTGAGGCAATGCGAAAGGACGCATGTCGTGAGGAACTCACTGGATCCTGCGGCGCTGGACGCCGCCATCGAGAAAGTCCACCGCGCCGGGATGCCGGGCCTGTTCGCCGAGGTGCGTGACGGCGAGCAGGTCTGGCGCGGCGCCGCCGGGGTCGCCGATGTCACCACCGGCCGCCCCGTCACCACCGATATGCGACACCGGGTCGGCAGCATCACCAAGACCTTCACCGCCGCCGCGGTACTGCAACAGGCCGAGGCCGGTCGGATCGGTCTCGACACACCGATCGGCCGGTACCTTCCGGGGCTCGTTCCCGGAGAACGCGGTGAGGCGATCACGGTCCGGATGCTCATCAACCACACCAGCGGCCTCGCCGAGTACTTCCCCTACGCCTACCCCTCCTTCAAGGCGTTCCCCGACCTCGCGAACACGGGACCCGAGAGCCTGGACGACCACCGGTTCACCCGGTTCGACCGCGCCGAGCTGATCGAGCTGGGGGTCACCGCACCCGCCGTCGCCGCCCCGGGCGGCACGCCGGGGGTGTACTCCAACACCAACTACCTGCTCCTCGTCGCACTCCTGGAGCAGGTCACCGGCACCACGGCCGAGCGGTACATCACCCGGAACGTCATCGAGCGCGCCGGGCTCCAGGACACCGCATTCCCCGAAGGACCGTACGTCGACGGGCCGCACTCGCAGCTCTACGAGGCGTGGTTCGGCATGATCGACCCGCCGCGGGACTACAGCGTCTACGACATGTCATGGGTGGGGCCGGCGGCCTCGCTGATATCGACCGTCACGGACCTCAACCGCTTCTTCGGCATGCTGCTCGCCGGCGAGATCGTCAGCCCGTCGTCGCTGGCGCAGATGCAGCGCACCGTCACGGTCGTCTCCCAGGAGGGGAAGACGGGCGACTACGGCCTCGGCCTGTACCCGATGGAGGAACCCGGCCAGGCCGCCTTCTGGGGCCACGGCGGCACGGTCTGGGGCGCCGGCGCGCTGGCCATGACCCGTGCCGACGGCAAGCGGCAGATGGCCGTCGCGGTGAACATGCAGAGGTGGAACCGGCTCGACTCCTCCGGCAAGCCGCAGCCCCATCCCATCGACGACGCGCTCGCGACTCTCCACCGAGTGGCGATGTACGGCTGACGGGCCTTTCATCGGCCTGCATCGCCAGCGTGTCCACAACTCACCCGATGAAAGACCACCGCAGGAAGGAACGCCCCGCATGACTGTCACTCGCATCGACCTCTTCGGATCCTTGATCCACCTTCAGCCCGACGGCCAGGTGCACACCGAGCAGCCCACCGCGGACACCGAACTCGAGCGGGACGGCTGGCTGTTGATGGTCGCCCATGCGGAGACCGACGCCGACGTCCACGGCGACCACTGGGAAATCCACACTGAGGCGGACGAATTCGTCTCCTGCCTCACGGGCGGATTACGGATCATCCTCCGTCCGGAACAGCCGGGAGGCGACGAGGAGGAGATCGAACTGGGTCCTGGAACCGCGGCCATCGTGCCACGCGGGCGATGGCACCGCCTCGCACTGGACGCCCCCAGCGACATGATGGCCGTGACACTGCCGCGCGGCACGCGCGAGGAGAAGTGGGCCGAAGCCTAGGCCGGAGCCTCGCCCGGTCTGCACCCACAGCAACGCTCGGGACAGGCCCCGCCGTACCGGACGCTCGTCTCAGGGACGCGGGGCCTTCTCGCCGTGCGCGGCGGTGCATTCGGCTGCGAGCCAAGGGCCGAGGTCGTCGACGAGCATCCCGAGCACCGCCGGATCGGACGAGGGCGCACGACCGGCGGCCGCGGCGACCCGCATCTGCTCGACGCGCTCGGGGTAGTAGCGGCCGAACAGCTCGGCGGACCGGTCGAGGTCGCTGGTCCAGCCGCCCCAACGGGGCATGACCAGAGTGAATCCCGTGCGAACGATGCGACGGCCGACGAGACGGCTGAGACTCCGGCGATCGGCTTCTGTGGTGGCTTCGGCTGCTCTGGCACGCCAACGCGGAAGCAGGCGAGCGAGGTCACCGTTGGTCTCCCGCGCGAGGAGGGCTGTGGGACGGTAACGGGGCAGTCGTTCTGCGAGGTCAGGGCCGAGCAACGGAGTGCAGAGGCAGGCGACGAAGAATCCGCCGTCGTGACGTTCGACAGCGCTGAGCAGAACCCGGGCGCTCGTCAGCAGGATCCCGACGCCGTCGATCTGCGGGAACGCACGGTCGAGTACGGCCTCGATCGCTCGGGCGTCGGCGCGGTCTGCTTCGGTGGGCTCGTCGTGGAGGGCGAGCTGGAGATCGAGGTCGGAGACTCCGATGGTGGCGGTGCCACGGGGGATGCTGCCGTAGAGGTAGGCGCTGTGCAGGCGCGTTCCGTCGAATGTCGCGGTGATATGAGCGCGGGCCGCATCGACGACGGGGACGAACGCCTCCGGCACTCGGTCCAGTGCGCCTTCGCGCGCGATGGTTCCGTCGTGGTCCAGCCCTCGTTCGCTCATGGGGCCACTGTGCCGTGCGCTGCGGCGTGCTGCCGAGCGGATTCCCGAGAGCGCTCAGGTCTCGGCGCGCTCCGGTTCGAAGGACACCGCCACGAGCCGGTCGCTGACCCGGTCGCCGGGCTCGCCCGTCACCGCCGCGCGGTACGCCCGGATCGCGGGGTCGCTGAACGTGACGGCGAGGATGGGGCAGTCGGTGATGTCGTTGCTCCCGTCGGGCGAGCACGAACCCACGCTCATCAGCCCGTGGCCCGGGCAGACGGCGCCGGCCGGCAGCTCGACCTCCACGTACAGCACACCGCCCGGGGCGACGCGGTACACCCCGGAGCGGGGCTCGGGCAGCGTCCGCTCGGTGTCCTTCGGGTCCTTGGCCCGGGCGGAGAGGCCGCGCGCCGAGGCGCGACGGCCCTCGCCGTGCGGGCCGTAGACGTCGATCGTCACCCCGCCGCGCGCGAGCGGGGCGGGCAGCAGGAGCGGGGCCTTCCCGGCATGGACGGTCAGGTGTACGGAGAAGGTGGTGCGCCCGGGCTGCTTGGGGCCGGGGTCCTCGGAGGACCAGCCACCGAACCCCAGCAGCGGATCCTTGCCCTTCTCACCCAGTCCCTTGGCCGGCGGCCGAGGCCCGTCTTCCCTGCGGCACTTCGACAGCTGCCCCACCCCGCCGCCGGGCAGCGCCCGGTCCGCCAACGGAACGGCGGGCAGCGGCGGCAACCCGGAGCCCCGCTCGACCGGAAACGCCAGCACGAGCGCCCACGCGACCAGCGCGACGACCGGCACCGACAGAATCACCCAGGACCGCCCCGACAACCGAAACACTCACGCACCCCACCAGCAACACCCACCACAAAACCCCGGACGCTCCCCTCAGCGCCCCCCACGCGCCGAACGTTACCCACGCCACTCCCCACCCGCGGCAAGCGCCTCCCAAGTGCCCCGGTCCGAGACGCAGACGGAGACGCGCTGCTCGAACCACCCGGCGACCTCCGGAAGGTCCCGGATCAGCGCGGGGACCTCGGGTTCGAACCGCAGCACCGCCAGCGTCTTCCAGCCGTGCGGGATCGTGTCCCACCCGACCCCGAACTGCTGCGTGACCGCCACGACCGTCGTCGTCACCGAGACGACATCACTCGCGTCCAAGCGCCGGAAGCAGCGGTCGAACCGTCTCCCCACCGGCACGTCCGCGTAGTTGTAGGAGAGAAACAGCGCCCGCTCGTTCGCGGAGCACCGCGGAAGCCCCTGCCCGATCGCCGCCAGAGCAGCCTCATCCGCACGCCCCTCGACAAGCAGCACACGCTCACCGACCGGCGTCTCCTCTTCCGTCCTCATACCGCCATTCTCCTGCCTGCCCGCGGCGTCGCCGGGACTGAGCGCCGGCGCATGTGCTGAACGGTCTTCACGAGTTCTACGCAAGTCCTCCGTAACTTCCCCGCAATCGATACGCTCGCGCCTGCACCGTTCGCACCACTGAGGGGGATCACCTCATGCGCTTGCGTCATGCCGCCGTAGTCGGCGGCGTCGTCGGCGGGATGCTCATGGCCGTCGCCGTGGCTCCGGCCCAGGCGGCCGAGTACACCTCGGAGTTGAAGATCAGGGGGATTCAGTACGACGCACCGGGTCGGGACGACAATCGTTGTGTCGGCGGCAACACCAAGAACGAGTACCTGACGATCAAGAACTACGCGCGCAGGACCGTCAATCTGAAGGGCTACGTCGTCAAGGACGCCGTCGGCAACAAGCACACCTTCACCGTCAACCACTACCTGGAGCCCGGCGACTACGTGAGCCTGCGCGGGGGGCGCGGCACCGAGTCCGACTCCGGCAACGTCGCCTACCGCCAGAACTGCAACTTCATGTGGAACAACGACAAGGACACGATCTACCTGATCAAGCCCACCGGCGCCCGCGCCGACGTGCACGCCTACACCAAGCGTGACAACGACCGCGACGGCAACGGCTACATCACGTACCACGGCTGACGACGCCGAACGAACGCTGAGGCGGGCTCCCGGACCACGAGGTCCGGGAGCCCGCCTGCCGTTTCAGTCCTGACGCAGATGCTTCGTCATCCGCTGCTGTCCCGCCGCGTCCACGCCCGCGACACCGAACCCGTTGCGCCGATACAGGGCGAGCGCCGAATCGTTGTCCGGCAGCACCGCCAGCTCCAGCGCGTCCGCCTCGGTCCGCAGCGCCCACGCCTCCACCGCCGCGATCAGCCGGTCGCCGACGCCGCGGCCGCGCGCCTCCGGGCCGACCCACACGGAGCGCAGCTGCACCGCGCCCCCGCGCGGCACGCCTCTCGCGACCCCCACCGCCCGGTCGTCCAGTACGGCCACCAGGTTGTACGTGCCCGGCGCGGTCAGCCGCTCGCGCCACTGCTTCTCGCCGCCCCGTGACCAGTCGTCCAGTCGGGCCTTGAAGGCGTGCGGAGAGTCGGCGAGCGCGGCCAGGCGGACCTGCCGCCACATCGGCCAGTCTTCCGAGGTCATCACGTGCAGGCGCAACATGCGGACGAGTCTGCCCCACCGGTCGCGCCGCCGGAAGCAGCCCACACCCGTGCGCCCCCGGCCGTCGGTGCGTCATCGCGTTGCCCGCTCCCCGGCCGGGTGTGATGATCTCCGCCATGCCGACCTTCACCAGCTACGACGGCGCCCGACTCGCCTACCGCGAGACCGGCGACGGCGCACCTCTGCTCTGCGTCCCCGGCGGGCCGCAGGACTCCCGCTATCTCTCGGACCTCGGCGGTCTCGCCGCCCAACGCCGCCTGATCCTGCTCGACCTCCGCGGCACCGGCGGCTCCCCGGCCCCCGAGGATCCCGCCGCGTACCGCTGCGACCGGCTCGTCGACGACGTGGAGGCCCTTCGTGCCCACCTCGGCCTCGAACGCCTCGACCTCCTCGCCCACTGCGCCGGCGCGAACGTCGCCGCCCAGTACGCCGCCCGTCACCCCGAACGCCTCGCCCGCCTGGCGTTGATCACCCCCAGCACCCGTGCGGTCGGCGTCGACGTCACCGCCGACGACCGATGGGCGACCGCGCGCCTGCGGCGGGACGAGCCCTGGTTCGACGAGGCCTACGCTGCTCTGGAGGCCGTCGTCGCGGGCACGGCCACGGGCGAGCACGTCCGCGCCATCGCCCCCTTCTTCTACGGCCGTTGGGACGACATCGCCCGCGCCCACCGCGCCGCCGAGGACGAGCAGAAGAACATGGACGCCGTCCAGGGCCTCGGCGCGGACGGCGCCTTCGACCCGGCCGCCACCCGCGCCGCCCTCGCCGGCCTCGACACGCCCGTCCTGGTTCTCGCCGGAGAGTACGACCTCAACTCGCCCCCACGGCCCGTGACCGAACTCGCCGCGCTGTTCCCGGAGTCGGATGTGGTCGTCCAGCCCCGCGCCGGCCACTTCCCCTGGCTCGACGACGCCGACCGCTTCGTCAGGACGACCGCCGCGTTCCTGGACCGACCCGCCGGCCGGCTCAGTCCGTCTTCGTCGTAGCGCACGCCACGACCGTGAAGTCGCCGTTCTGCTCGGCGTTTTTGCGACGGTGGTACGCGGCCTTCTCCTCGCACGTCATCTCGTACACCCCGCAGGGCACCGGGTTCGCCGCGGGCGGGTCGCAGTCCGGTTCGGTCTGCGACCCGTAGGGGCTCGGCGGCCGCACCGACGTCGTACTGCCGTGCACCAGCTCCGTCGCCGCGTACCCGGCGGCGCCGACGACCAGCGCCGCGATCACGCACACCCGTGCCGTACGGGACCGGGGTCCGGGGCCATGGCCGGGTCGGTGTCCATGGCCGTCCTCCACGCGTCCCCCTCACTCCGTCCCGTTGTCGCCGCCCGCCGTATCCCGACGCTACCCGAGCGGAACGTCCGCCTCAGGACAGGGTGTTGACGACCGCGCGCACCCGCTCCGCGACGGACTGGGGGAGCGGGGCGTAGTGGATCGCGTGCAGCTCGCTCTGTCCCTGCTCGCTCGCCGCGTACGCGAGGAAGGACTTGAGCGCCGGCAGCGAGTCCGGCCGGTTGCCGGTGGCGCAGACGATCTCGTACGTCACGAGGACGATCGGGTACGCGCCCTCCGCCTTGGTCCGGTAGTCGAACTCCAGCGCGAGGTCGCCGCCCTTGCCGACCACCTCGGCGGTCGCGATGCCGAGCGACGCGCTCTCCGTCGTCGGGGCCACCGGCTCCGGCGCGCCGGTCGCGATCCGCACCGTGTCGATCTTCCGCTTCTTCGCGAACGAGAGCTCGAAGTAGCCGATCGCGCCCTCGGTCTGCGTCACGGCCGTGGCGACCCCGTCCGAGCCGTTCGCGGAATGGCCGCCGCGCGCCTGCCACTTCTTCTCGGCCGGGTACGGCCAGCCGGAACGCGCCGCGCCCTTCAGATAGGCGTTGAGGTTCTGCGTCGTACCGGAGTCGTCGGCGCGGTGCACGGGCACGATCGGCAGGTCCGGCAGCTCGGCCTGCGGATTGAGGCGCTTGATCCCGGGATGGTTCCAGCGCGTGATCCGGGCGTCGAAGATCTTCGCCAGCGTCTGTGCGTCGAGGACCAGCCCGGGCACGCCCGGCACGTTGTAGCCGAGCGCGATCGGACCGCCCGCCATGGGGATGTCGATCGCCCTGCCGCCGCCGCACACGTCCTGGGAGACCCGGCGGTCCTCGTCCGACAGCGCCTGGTCCGTACCGCCGAACGTGGTCGCGCCGCGCCGGAACTGCGCCACACCGGCGCCCGAGCCGAGCGGGTTGTACGCGAGCCGCACGTCGGGGCAGGCGAGTTGGTACTGGTGCATCCAGCGCTTCATCGCGTTCTGCTGCGCGCTCGAGCCGGAGCCGTTCACCAGACCGGTGCTCGCGCACTCGATGTCCGGGATCCGTTCCGTGGCGGACGGCTTGGCCTCCTCGGCCGTGCCGGTCGTCCCGCAGCCGGAGAGCACCAGGGCCCCCGCCAGCACCGCCGCCGCCCCCGCCCGGCGGGATCCGGCCCGCCCCGATTCTCGCAGCAGCACCGTGACTTCCCTTCGGACCCGAGCAGATGAGCCGGCGGTCGAACCGGCGGAAGAACGAGCATGAGCGTCCGCGGAGGGATCCGCCGACCTGTCGCGTTCCGAATGCTCGGACATGCCGGAACGCGGCGGGTGGCACGAAGGAGAACGGAAGATGTCATTCTGTCGACCTTCGCGTGCGGGGAGTGTCGGTGGATGCGATACGGGGTAGCGGGAGGCGCTCTGGCCCGGCGGTGCCGTGAGCCCCCGGCCGCCCCGCCGGAGCGGCCGGCCGCCCGTGGAAAACCCCAGGTGCCCGGCTCGCGCAGCGTGATGGGATGCGCTCATGCGACACGACACGGACGAGTCCGTCGACCGCGGCGGTCTTCCCCGCGGTGGGACCCCCTGGGACGACCTCGCCTGGCGGGACGCCGCCCTGGACTGGGCCTGCGAACGGCTCGCCGAGCACGGGCTGCGCGAGCGCGGCCGGGAGCCGGATGCAGTCGCCGCCCAGCGGGATGGCGCGGCCGCCGGGGTGCGCCTGCGCCCGTGGTCGGTGCTCGTCCGTTTCCCCGTCCGCACCGTCGGCGAGGGCCACGAGACCGTCTGGTTCAAGGCCAACCCGCCGGCCGCCCGGTACGAGGCGGGTCTCGCGCAGGCCCTCGCCGTCTGGACTCCCGACCACGTCCTCGCGCCGCTCGCCGTCGACACCGACCGAGGCTGGTCGCTGCTCCCCGACGGCGGCCCGCTCTTCGCCGACGCGCTCGACCGCGGCCCCGACGACCCGCGCGCCTGGGAGGCGCCGCTGCGCCAGTACGCGGCGCTGCAGCGCGCGCTGACGGGCCGTAGCGACGAGCTGCGGGCGCTTGGTGTGCCGGACGCGCGGGCCGCGGTGCTGCCGGGAGTCTTCGACCGGCTGGTCGAGGACTGCCGCGCGCTGGAGCCGGCCGACCGCAAGGCGCTGCTCGCGCAGCGGCCGCGGCTCGTGGAGTGGTGCGACGAGCTCGCCGCGAGCGGCATCCCGGACTCGCTCGACCACTCCGACCTGCACGAGTCCCAGATCTTTGCCCGTGGGCGGGGCCGGTACGCGTTCTTCGACTGGGGCGACGCCGCCGTCGCCCACCCCTTCGCCACGCTGCTCGTCACCGGCCGCATGGCCCGCCGCCGCTTCGGCCCCGAGGCACTGCCCCGGCTTCGTGACGTGTACCTGGAGGCGTGGACCGGCGGCGGGACGCCGACCGCCGAACTGCGGCGCGCGGTCGCCCTGGCGACCCGGCTCGGTGCCGTCCACAGGGCGGTCTGCTGGGGGCTGTCGTTCCCCGCGCCGGACGGCGACCCGGTGGGTGACGGGGACGGCGACACCGACGGAGACGGCGACGCGCGTGCCGGCGGCGAGGGGGCCGCCGAGGCGACCGCCCGCTGGCTGCGTGAGCTGTTCGCGGAGCCGGGACTCTGGGACGCCGAGTGACGGCGGACACCTGCAGGTCAGGGGCGGGGTCGGGGCGTGTTAGCGTCCGGCGGTGACTTCTCCGGCCCTGCCCGCCCCGGCCCCCGCAGCCGTGTCCACCGAAGCGCCCGGGCCCGATCCGCTCGGGCCCGATCCCCTCGGGCTCCTCGGGCTCGACGTCTTCGGCGACGGATTCGTCCGTGACCCGTACCCGTGGCTCGACGCCCTGCGGTCCGACGCGCCCGTGCACCGGGACCCGGTCACCGGGCTGTGGCTGGTCAGCCGGTACGTGGACATCCGCCGCGTCCTGCTCGACCCGGCGGCCTACCACCCGGACAACGCCCAGCACTCCGTGGTCCCGCTGCCCGTCCCCGTCCTGCGGGTGCTGGCCCGCGCCGGGTTCAAGCTGCCGCCCGCGCTCGCCAACAACGGCACCGACAGTCACCACGGACTGCGGCGCGTCGTCACCCGTTTCTTCAACGCCCAGCGTGTCGCCGCCGCCGTCCCCGTGATCGAGCGCATCGCCGACGAACTCCTGGACGCCGCGCAGGCCCGCCTCGACGCCACGGGGTCGTCCGACCTGTTCGCCTCGTACGCGCAGATCCTGCCCTGCCGGGTGCTGATGGAGCTGCTCGGCATCGACGGCGTCGACCCCGCGACGCTGGTCCGCTGGAGCGACGCCTCGCTGGAGCTGTTCTGGGGCCGGCCCGACCCGGAGCGCCAACTGGAGCTGGCCGCTCTGGTCGGCGAGTTCCACCAGTGGCTGACGGCGACCGTCGGTGACACGGAGGCGCGGCCCGGTTCCTTCGTCGAGGCCCTGCGCCGGCACGAACTGCCCGACGGCCGGCCGCTGGACGTCGCGACCGCCGTCGGCGCCTGCTTCTTCGTCTTCATCGCCGGTCAGTCCACCACCGGCCAGCTCATCGCCACCACGCTGCACCGGGCCCTCTCCGAGCCCGGCCTGTGGCCCCGTGCCGCACACGAGACGGGCCTGGCGGAGGCGTGGGTGGAGGAGGTACTGCGCCGCGAACCGCCCGTCACCACCTGGCGGCGGGTGACCGCCCGCTCGGTCGACCTCGGCGGCGTCGCGCTGCCCGCCGGGGCGCAGCTGCTGCTGATGCTCATGGGCAGCGGCTCCGATCCGGAGGTGTTCGAGGAGCCGGAGCGGATGTGCCCGTACCGGGCCAACGCCCGCCACCACCTGTCCTTCGGCGTCGGCCGGCACCGCTGCCCGGGCGCGTCCCTGGCCCGTACCGAGGCCGCGGTCGCCCTGCGCGCGGCCGCCCGCAGGCTGCCGGACGTGCGTCTGACCGAGGCCGACCAGGAGCCGCCGATCCTCGGGCTGCTCTCGTTCCGGGCCCCGCTGAGGGTCGGGGTGACCCGCTGAGGGAGCCCCGCAGGGGTGTCAGCCCTGGCCCGGGTCTTCCATGACGGCCAGGACGTTGCCCGCCGGGTCCTTGAACCAGGCGATGGCGGGCCCGGCGCCCTCGTCGCGCATGATGCCCTTGTCGTCCTGCGTGAACTGCTCGTACCGCTCGAACGTCACGCCCCGGGCGACGAGGTCGTCGACCGTCTTTCCGATGTCGTCCACCACGAAGTTCAGCACGGTGAAGCTCGCCGGTTCGTGGTTCTCCTTGGGATAGACGACCACGTCGCGGTCCCCGGCGAGCTTCAGGAGCAGGACGTCCATCTCCTTCTCCTCGGCGACGCGCAGCCCGAGTGTGGAGGCGTAGAAGTCCCGCACGGTGTCGATGCTGTCGACCGAGAAGCTGCCGAAGGTCTTGCTGTCACCCAGCATGACGGTTCCTTTGTGTAGGCACGGAGCCCCCACCCCGTCCATCATCCCTCCGACCGTTCCTCCTCCGCAGCAGCAGCGCCCGGCCCTGCTGCACCCGCGGCAGGACGAGGTACACGACCAGCGGCACGACGATCGCGGTGAGTATCAGCAGTCGCAGGATCACCGGCAGGTCGGCGAGCAGCGGCCGGAGCAGCAGCTCCATGACGGCCAGGGTGGGGAACACCGACAACCAGATCATGAAGGCCATGTGGTGCTTCGGGGGCGCGACCTGGGCGGACATGGACACTCCTTCTCGGCGTGACGTACGCGTCCCGTGGGACGTACGCGTTGATCATCTCTGCTCGCAGAACCCCCACGCCCCCTACGGAAATTCCCGTACTGCCGGCGACCCCGGCCCGGCGGAAACCGGGTGCGGACCGCCCGCGTCGTGGTGTGTCATCGGGGGCATGGCGACGACGTTGTGCACACCGGGAGTGGACGGGCTGGACGAGGCCGTGGACGTGCTGCGGGACTGGCAGTACGACGGGGCGCCGATGCAACTGCATCCGGGGGACCTGGGCTGGTACGTGCGCTGGGGCGCGGAGGCGGCCGCCGCTGCGGTCAGGACGTGGAGCCGGGACGGACGGATCCTCGCCGTGGGGCTGCTGGACGGTCCCGGGCTTGTGCGGCTGACGATCGCGCCGGACGCGCGGCAGGACGAGGAGCTGGCGCGGCGCCTGGTCGCCGACGTGACCCGGCCGGAGCGCGGTGTCCTCCCCGAGGGCAGGGCGAACGTCGAGGCGCCGCTGGACGCCCTGGTCCGGGATCTGCTGGGCGAGGAGGGCTGGACCACCGACGAGCCGTGGACGCCGCTGTGCCGCGACCTCACGCAGCCGGTCGGGGATCCCGGCGTACGGATCGAAGTGGTCGACGGGCCGGAGCAGGCGCACGCGTACGCAGCCGTGCACCGGGCGGCGTTCGACGGGGCGCGGTTGACCGGGGAGGGCTGGCGCGCGATGGCGTCCGGCTCGGCGTTCGCCGAGGCCCGCTCCCTGCTGGCGTACGACGACGAGGGCAACGCGGTGGCCGGGGTGACCGTGTGGTCGGCCGGCCCGGGTCGGCCGGGGCTGCTGGAGCCGATGGGCGTACACCGGGACCACCGCCGCAACGGCTACGGCGCGGCGATCAGCCTCGCCGCGGCAGCCGCCCTGCGGTGCCTCGGCTCGTCGAGCGCCCTCGTCTGCACCCCGACCTCCAATGCGCCCGCCGTCGCCACCTACCGGGCCGCGGGCTTCCGGCAGCTCCCCGAGGTCCGGGACCGCTGCCGGGCGGCCTAGGGGGCCCGGGTTGGGGCGACCTGCGGGGCGGATCGACCGATACTGAGTACATGACGCGGAATACTGCGAAAACGCACGAGCACTCCACTTTGACCGTCAAGGGGCGAGACGTTCGGTTGCGCACCATCGGCTTCGTCGTGCTCGCCGCTCTGGCCATCTGGTTCATCGCCGCCAACACCGAATCCGTCACCATCCGCCTGTGGGTCTCCGATGTCACGCTCCCGCTGTGGACCGTCCTCACGGGCACCCTCCTTGCCGGAATCGTGCTCGGCCTGCTCATCGCCTACCGTCGCGCCCGGCGCTGACCGGGGGGGCACCGGCCGTCCGAGGCCGGCGTCGCCCCTCGGTGCGCGCCGTACTAGTCGACCGGGCGCCCGGTGTTCCGGAGCATCTGCCGGAGCACCTTGAGCGTGGTGACGTAGTCGGCGTCGTCGATGCGCTCGTGGACGCGGGTGCGGAACCCCGGAACGCGTGCCTTGAGGCCGGCGCGGGCGTCCTCGCCGGCCTCGGTGATCCACAGCCGCGCCGCCTCGTCGCGGGTGAGCCAGCCGCGGCCGACGAGGAGCTCCGACTCGATCGCCAGGTCGTCCTCGGGGCGGAGGTAGGAGCTCATCGCCTGCTCCAGTTCGGGCAGGGTCATGCCCTGCCCGTCCGGGGACAGGTCGTGCTTCGACAGGTTGCGCAGCAGCCAGTACCCGGGCTGGGTGAAGCCGAGTTCGGTCAGCCACACCCGGGTGAAGGCGACGAGTGCCTCGTTGGCGAGGCCGGTCCAGTACGCGGCGGGCTGGGCGGCGAGGTCGGCGTCGGTGAGCTGCTCGGTGTCCATCTGCGGTGCTCCTCCGGTGAGTTGGCACATCGCTGTCCGATGTGCCGTGTCGATGCCGACCGTAGGACCTCAAGCGGACTTGAGGTCAACGCTCACCTTCCGGCCGGCATGCGGGTGAAGAAGCGTCCTCCGAGGTCGGCGCCGATGATCGTCCCCGAGGCGTCGCGGGTGAAGGAGCCGCGGTGGCCCTGGAGTCCGCCCTCGGTGACGATGAACGCGTCCCCGTGCCCGTCCGCGTCCCCGTCGCCGGGCAGCAGGCCGAAGGCGGCGGCCGGGAGGTCCGGGGGCAGCTCCGTGTCGGCGGCGGCGCGCAGTTCGGGCTTGATCGCGCAGGCGATCGACAGGCTCGTGCCGTCCGTCGCCATCGTGACCGTCATCATCTCGTTCTCGTAGTCGCCGACCACCTCCGCGGCCCGCTCCGCGTCGAACGGCAGCGGCTCCGGGTCCTTCTCGACGACACCCAGGTAGTGCTCCAGCGCCCAGCGCAGGGCGGCCTGGTTGAAGGCCAGGCCGCTGTCCGGGCCGGCGTTGGAGAGCGAGACGACGGCGAAGTCGTGCTCCGGCACGATGAGCAGCTCGGCGAACTGCCCGTTGGCTGAGCCGCCGTGCCCGATGGTGGCGATGCCCTCGATGTCGCGCAGGAACCAGCAGAGGCCGAGGGCGTCGCCGATCGAACTGCCGGGCAGTTCGACCGTCTGCTCCCGCATCAGGTGCAGGGCGTCCGCCGGCAGCACACGCGTTCCGTCCGCGGCCGTGCCGTCGCCGAGGTGGAACGCGGCCCAGCGGATCAGGTCCTGCGCCGAGGCCGCGGCGGCGCCGCCGGCGTTGTTGGCGCGGCTGTCCTTCCACTGCTTGGCAGTGGACAGCGTGCCGTCCTCGGCGAGGTTGTGGCCGTTCGCCGAGCGGTGGGTCAGCTTCTCCCGGGTGGCGAAGGTGGTGCGGGTGAGCCCGATCGGCTCGAGGAGCAGCTCGGCGACGGCCTCCTCGTACGTCAGACCGGTGACCTTCTCGATGACGCGGCCGAGCAGGTTGTAGCCCAACTGGCTGTACGAGGCGCGGGTGCCGGGCGGGGCGATCAGCTCCGACTTCGCCATATCCGCGACGTACAGGGCGAGCGCGTCGTCCCCCTCGCCGGTGTCGGCGCTCAGCCGCCAGTCGAATCCGGCGGTGTGGTTGAGCAGGTTGCGTACGGTGATCTCGTCCGCGGCCCGCTCGTCGGCGAGCGTGAACTCGGGCACGTACCGGCGGACCGGCGCGTCCAGTTCGACGCGGCCTTCGGCGACCAGGCGCATGAGCGCGGTCGCGGCGTAGGTCTTGGACACCGAGCCGAGCGTGAAGACCGTCTGCTCGTCGACGGGTTCCGGGGCGTCGATGTCCGTGATCCCGTGGCTCGCGTACACCTCCTGGCCCCTGGACCAGACGGCGACGACGGCGCCGGGCACTCCGTACGCCTCGGCGGTCTCCCGTACGAAGGCGGCCTGGTTCTGGTGCTGAGAGTCCTGCGACATGGTGGTGTTCCCCTCGTTTTCCGTGCGACTTGCACTGTGTTCAAGTGGAACGTTAGGCCAGGACTTGCACGCTGTGCAAGTCATTACTTGAACTTTGTGCAGGGCGGTGGCGTGGTGGGGCGGTGGGGGCGGTGGGGGGCGGTGGGAGCTGGCGCGCATCAGGGCGAACGCGCGGAGCGACGCCGAGATCGTGGGCGAGATGAGTCCGGGGCGGGGTCAGTCGTGCTCGGTCGCGGGCTGCCCCACCGTCCTCGGGCGCAGCATCACGGCCTGCGGTGTCACGGACGACCAGTGGTTCGCCATCTGGTTCGACCACGGTGACGAGATGGTCGCCTATGTCTCCTGGGCCTGCGCCATGTCCCAGCCCTGACGGGGGGCGGGTCCGCGACAGTGCGCCGCCCGCCCGCCGGCCTCACACGCGGCGCGGTCAGTTCCCGTACAGCCTGCTTCCGAACGGGGCGGCGTCCACGAGGTGGTACAGCCCGTACGGCCCGGGGAAGAGGACCAGGCCGAGCACCCCGACCCGGATGAGCGACGGGGCCATGATCGTGACGGCGTCGGTCTGGCCGGTGATGGTGCGGAGGTCCCGCCACCGGCGGATGTCGCCCAGGCAGCAGCCCCAGAAGAACAGACCGATCACGAGGAGCGCGCCGCCGGCGATCAGTCCGAGCCCGGACACGACCGCGAGGTATTCCTCGCGGTCGTTGTGGTCGGTGACGAAGGCCATGCCGAGCGCTGCCAGGGCGTTGGCCGCCAAGCCGTAGAGTGCGCCGCGGCAGGCGACTTCCCAGAAACGCAGCCGCGGCAGCAGGACTCCGTCCTCGTCCCGCTCCCCGTCGCCGGATCCGTTCCGGCCCCCGGCCGTCCGACTGGTCCTGTTCTGAGTCGAAGCCATGGTCGCCCACGCTATCCGATGCGTTGACAGCGCTCCGCACGGGTCCTGATACTGACTGACGGTTCAGTCAGTAGCCAGTCCGTCAGTACCCCTGTCACCATCCCGTCCCGTCGGGTCCGCATCTGGAGGCACCGTGTCCGACCTCCCCACCGAACTGGTTCCCTTCACCGCCGAGCAGCACGGCATCGTCGAGCTCACCCGGGCCTTCGCCCGAGACGAGATCCGCCCCCGGGCGCGCGCCGTGGACGAGGCAGACGTCGAGACGCCGTGGGACCTGTGGCGCAAGGCCGCCGAGGTCGGCATCACCGGCTTCATGCTCCCCGAGGAGTACGGCGGCGGTGGCTTCACCGACGTCTTCACACAGTGCCTGGTGCAGGAGGAGCTCTGCGTCGGCGACCTCGGCATCGGCAACCTGCTCTGCTCCAACGGCTTCTTCGCCGACCCGCTGCTCGACCTCGGCAACGACGAGCAGAAGCGGACCTGGCTCACCCCGCTGACCGGCCCCGACACCCCGATGACGGCCCTCGCCACCACGGAGCCCGGTGCCGGCTCCGACGCCGCGTCTCTCACGACCACCGCGACCCGCGCCGACGGCGGCTACCTGCTCAACGGTCAGAAGGCCTGGATATCCAACGCCGGCGAGGCCGAGCAGTACGTGGTCTTCGCCAAGACGGACCCCGCGCAGCGCTCCCGCGGCGTCACCGCCTTCCTGCTGCGCAAGGGCACCCCCGGCGTCACCTTCGGCGCGCCCATGCGGAAGATGGGCCAGCGGGCCATCGTCTGCCGGGAGATCTTCTTCGCCGACGCCTTCGTGCCCGAGGAGCAGCGGCTCGGCGACGAGGGCCGCGGCTTCCACGGGCTCATGCGGACCTTCGACATCTCCCGCACCGTGCTCGGCGCGGCGGCGACCGGCGTCGCCAGGGCCGCGTACGAGTACGCCCGCGACTACGCGCGCACCCGGCAGCAGTTCGGGAAGCCGATCGTCGAGCACCAGGCGGTCGCCTTCCGCCTCGCCGACATGCGGACCCGCATCGAGCAGGCCCGGCTGATGACCTGGCGCGCCGCCAAGCGCCTCGACGCGGGGCGGCCCGCCACGACCGAGGCCGCCATGGCCAAACTGACCGCCTCCGAGACGGCCGCGTACTGCACCTGGGCCGCCGTGCAGACCCTCGGCGGCTGGGGCTACTCGCGCGAGTACCCCGTGGAACAGTGGATGCGGGACGCGAAGCTGGAGGAGATCGAGGAGGGCACCTCCGACATCATGCGGCTCGTGATCGCGCGGGGACTGTGATGGGGACTGTGACGACGACGCCCGGCACACCCCGCGAGGCCGCGGCGACCGGCGGCGAGGCCGTCGTCCGCGCGCTCGCCGCGCACGGCGTGACCGACGCCTTCGGCATCCCCGGCACGCACAACCTGGAGATCTACCGCCACCTCCCGGCGTACGGCATCCGACATGTGACGCCCCGTCATGAGCAGGGTGCGGGGTGCGCGGCCGACGCGTACGCCCGCGTGTCCGGCCGGCCCGGCGTGGCGATCACCACCACCGGGCCCGCGCTGCTCAACATCGCCGCCGCCGTCGGCCAGGCGTACTCCGACAGCGTGCCGCTGCTCGTCGTCTCGCCCGGCATGCCGCTGCGGCACCCCCGGCAGTCCACCGGGCTGCTGCATGAGATGCGCAGCCAGACCGAAGCGCTGCGCGGCGTCGCCGCGTTCAGCCACCGCGTGTCGTCCGTGGCCGAGATCGGCGCGGCCGTCGCCCGGGCCTTCACCCTGTTCCGCACCGGCCGGCCCCGCCCCGCGCACCTCGAAGTACCCCTGGATCTGCTGGAGTCCATGGAGCCGGCCGGCCCGGTACGGCTCGCCCCGCCGGCCGCCCCGCAGGCGGCGGACGCGACCGCCGTGCGGCAGGCGGCCGACGCGCTGCGCGCGGCCCGCCGCCCCGTCCTGGTCCTCGGCGGCGGTGCGCGGGCGGCCGCCGCGGAGTGCCTGGCCCTCGCCGAGACCCTCGGCGCGCCGGTCGTCACCACCGCCAACGGCAAGGGAACCGTCGACGAGCGGCACCCGCTCGCCCTGGGCGTCTCCCTGCACAGCCCTGCCGTGCAGAAGTGGCTCGCGGAGCGCGACACGATCCTCGCCGTCGGCACCGAACTGGCCGAGTCCGACACCTGGACGCCCCTGCCGCCCCTGGCCGGGATGCTGATCCGCGTCGACGTCGACCCCGCCCAGATGTACGCGGGCCTCCCGGCGGACGTACCACTGACCGGTGACGCGACGGCCGTCCTGCGCGCCGTCCTCGAGGCCACGGCATCGGACGCGAGGGCCCACGCCGCCCTCGACGGAGTCCCCTCCCATGCCGCCGCCCTCGACGCCGCCGCCCTCCGGGCCGCCCGTGACGACGAGACCCGTGCCCGGGACGCGCGCTGGGTCCCGTATCTGCGCGCCCTGCGCGAGGTCCTCGCCGAGGACGCCGTGGTCACCTCCGACAGCGCCCAGTGCTGCTACTACGGAGCCCTGCCCCACCTGCCGCTCGGCCCGCAGGGCCGCTACCTGCACCCCACCGGCTTCGGCACCCTCGGCTACGCCCTGCCCGCCGCGATCGGCGCGAAGACCGCGTACCCGCAGCGGCAGGTCGTCGCCCTCAGCGGCGACGGCGGGCTGCAGTTCTCCGTACAGGAACTCGCCACCGCCGCCGGGCTCGGCGCACCCCTCCCCGTCGTCGTCTTCGACAACGGCGGCTACGGAGAGATCCGCGACGAGATGGCCGCCCGCGGCGACACCCCCACCGCCGTCGCGCAGCCGCCCGTCGACCTGCCCGCACTCGCCCGCGCCTACGGCGGTCACGGCACCATCGCCCGTACCCCCGCGCAGCTCGCCCGCGCCGTGGCCGAAGCGCTCACCACCCCCGGACCGACCATCGTCACCGTCCCCGAGGAACCCGAGGAGATCCCCCGATGACGACGCCTTCCCCCTCCGACGCCCCGCTCCTCTCCCTGACCTGGACGGATCATGTCACCGGCCGCCAGGGCCACCTGGTGATCGACCGACTCGTGCGCGGCGTGGCCAGCGGCGGGCTGCGGATGAGAGCCGGCTGCACCCTCGACGAGGTCGCCGGACTGGCCCGCGGCATGACCATGAAGGAGGCCCTGCACTACAACCCCGAGGCGCGCTACATCCCCCTCGGCGGCGCCAAGGGCGGAATCGACTGCGATCCGCGCGACCCCGAGGCGTACGGCGTCCTCGTCCGCTACCTGCGCGCGACGCGGCCGCACATCGAGCACTTCTGGACCATGGGCGAAGATCTCGGCCTCACCCAGGACCTCGTCGACCGCGCCGCCGCCGAGGCCGGGCTCGTCTCCTCCGTCCAGGCCGTCTACCCGCTGCTCGACGACGAGGCCGCGGCCCGGCAGCGGCTCGCCGACGCGTTCGCCGTGGACGTCGACGGCATCGGGCTCGACGAACTCGCGGGCGGCTGCGGCGTCGCCGAGTCCGTCCTCACCGCGCTGGACCGGGCCGGCGTGCCGCACGCCGGCACCCGGGTCGCGGTGCAGGGCTTCGGGACCATGGGCGGGGCGACGGCCCGCTTCCTCGCCCGCGCCGGGCTGAAGATCGTCGCCGTCGCCGACGTCAAGGGAACCGTCGCCAACCCCGAGGGCCTGGACGTCGAGGCACTGCTCGCCGCGCGGGACGCGTACGGGACGGTCGACCGCTGCGCGCTGCGGGCCGGCGACGTCGAACTGCCCGGCGACGCCTGGCTGTCCGCCGACGCCGACGTGCTCGTCCCGGCCGCCGTCTCGTACGCGATCGACGCGGACAACCAGGCCGCGATCACCGCCCGCTGGATCGTCGAGGCGGCCAACATGCCGGTGCTGCCGGAGGCCGAAGAGCTGCTGACCGCCCGCGGCGTCTGCGTCCTGCCGGACGTCGTCGTCAACTCCGCGACCAACGCCTGGTGGTGGTGGACGCTGTTCGGCGACATCGGCGCGGACGCCGACGAGGCGTTCGCCCACATCCGCCGGTCCATGCGCGCGCTGGTCGAGCAGGTACTGACGCGCGCCGGGGCCGACGGCACCACCCCGCGGACCGCGGCGCACGGCGTCGTCGCGGACCGGCTGCCGGCGATAGCCGAGCGCTACGGCTGGTACGCATGAGCCTCGACGCCCTCTTCGACCCGCGCTCCGTCGCTGTCGTGGGCGCTTCCGCGAACCCCGCGAAGTGGGGGTACTGGCTGGCGTCCGGCGCCCTCGCGGGACGCCGCCGGCGTACGGTCCACCTGGTCAACCAGCGCGGCGGCGCCCTCGACGGCGTACCGTTCCTGCCGGACCTGGGTGCCGTGCCGACCCCGCCCGAGCACGTGGTCGTCGCGGTCCCGCCCCCGCAGGTGCGGTCCGTGGTGGTGGACGGCCTGGCGGCCGGCGCGCGGTGCTTCACCGTCATCACCTCCGGCGGATCGGACCCGGCCGAGGAACGGGAACTGGCCGCACTGGTCACCGCGCACGGCGGGCGGCTGCTCGGCCCCAACTGCATGGGCGTCGTCGACACCACGACCGAACTCCGGCTCAGCTGGGGCGACTTCCCGGCCGGCTCGGTGGGGCTGGTCTCGCAGAGCGGCAGCCTCGCACTTGAGATCGGCCGGCTCCTGGCCCGCGCCGGACAGGGCTTCTCCCGGTTCGTCTCGCTCGGCAACCAGCGCGACATCGACGCGGCGGACGCCCTCGACGCACTGATCGGCCACGAGGGGACCCGCGTGGTCGCCGCGTACATCGAGGACTTCCGCGACGGCCGCCGCCTCGCCCGTACGCTGACCGCCGCGTACGCGGCCGGAAAGCCCGTCCTCCTGCTCACCCTGGGCCGCAGCGCCGCCTCCGGCCGTGCCGCGGCCTCGCACACTGGCGCACTCGTGAGCGCCCGCGCGGTGGTGGCGGCCGTCTGCCGCGACGCGGGAGCGCTGCTCACGGAGTCCGCAGGCGAACTGGCCGACACGGCCGTCCTGTTGGCGGCAGCGGGGGAGCGCATCGGCCGGCTGCCGATACCGAGAACGGACCGTGCCGGCGGCCGTCCTGCCCCACCCCGGCCCCTGCGCGTCTCCGTCGTCGGTGACAGCGGGGGACAGGGGGCGCTGGCCGCCGACGCGCTGGTGTCCCGTGGGCTCGACGTGCCCGTCCTCGACGAGCCCACCCGGATCGCCGTCGCCGCGCACCTGGCAGGGCGCGCCGGGGGCGGCAACCCCGTCGACCTCGCCGGCGCCGGTGAGGCCGATCTGCGGAACTACGCGCGGATCGCGCGGGCGCTCCTCGAGGCCGGGGACACCGACGCCACCGTACTCACGGGCTACTTCGGCGACTACGCCACCGCCAACCCCGCGCAGGCCGGGCTGGAGTGCGGGGTCGCGCGGGAGCTGGGGGAGGCGGCGCGGAAGGCCGGCCGGGTCCTCGTCGTGCACACGATGGCCCGCGACACCCCGGCCCTCGCGGTCCTGCGCGAGCACGGCGTGCCCGTCTACGAGCGCATCGAGCAGGCAGCAACCGCCCTCGCTCATGCCGCCCGTCTGCCGTGCACGCCCCCGCAGCCGCCGGCCGCGCTGCCGAGACGTTCACCCGGCCGCCGTGTGGCGGACGGCGCGTACGAGTCCGTCCGCGAGCTGCTCGCCGCGCACGGACTCGCGTTCCCTGTCGCCGAGTTCGTCACCACCGCCGACGGCGCCGCCGACGCGGCCCGACGCCGCACCGGCTACCCGCTCGCCCTCAAGGCCATGGGGCTCGCGCACAAGTCGGAGGCCGGCGGCGTCGCCCTGGGCATCGCCGACGAGGCCGCACTGCGGGCCGCCTTCGCCCGCATGGGCGCGGCCACCGGCGCGACCCGGTACGCCGTGGAACGGATGGCGGTGCACCCGTACTCCGTCGAGCTGATCGCCGGGGTCCGGTACGACCCGGCGTTCGGCCCGGTCGTCATGGTCGGCCTCGGCGGCGTCACCGCCGAACTCCACGCCGACACCGCCCTCGCCCTCGCCCCGCTCACCCCGGGCCGCGCCCGCGAACTCCTGCTGTCGCTGCGCCACGCCGCCCTGCTCACCGGCTGGCGCGGTGCGCAGCCCGTCGACCTCGACGCCGCCGCCGACGCGCTGTGCGCGCTCGCGCGGGCCGCCGTGGAGCACCCCGAACTCGCCGAACTCGAAGTCAATCCGCTGCTGGTCCATTCCGGCGGCGCCCTCGCCCTCGACGCCCATGGCGTGCTGCGGGGCAGGCAGGTGTACGGCCGCTCAGCCGTCAGATGACGCGGGCCGCGGCGCTCAGGGGGCGGTCCCGGCCGCCCCTCGAGCTGCCCGCCGTCGCCTTCATGCTGCCCGCCGTCCCCTTCGTACCGCCCGCCGTCGCCGCCGGCGTGCACGCCGCGTCGGCGAGCTGCCGCACGGACGCGCGGGGCGTGCCACGACCTCCGACGCCCTCGATGCGGAACGCGAAACACCCGGTCACGAGCGTCTCGTTGACGAAGATGAACGTCGTCGACGGGCCCTGACCCAGCAACTCGGCGGTCACGGTGACCGCGTCGCCCTCCCGCCGGACGGCCACCAGCCCCTCGGCGGGCTTCGCGCGCGGGAAGAGCCGGGTGAGGGCCGCGTCCGGCAGCCCGTCCGCGCCTTGCGCCTCCGCCGCCAGTTCCTGACGCCGTGTCTCGGCGTGCTCGTGCAGGTTCTCGCGTGCCTTCTCCTCGTTGCGCTCCGGCGCCGTCTCCAGCCAGTACATGACGCTCACGACCGCCACCAGCACCAGAGTGAGCACGGTCACGCACCCGTTGAAGAAGTAGCCGCCGACGGTGCCGGCACGGACCGCAGGTCTTCTCGCCATGACGGCAGCCTCCCATGTGTCCGCGGCCACACGGCGCTGTCAACTGCTGTGTAGGGTGACGCCGTGGCCAGAGTCCGGTTGAGCGTGGAGGAACGGCGCGCGGAGATTCTGCGCGTCGCCGTCGAGCAGATCGAGGCCCGCGGCGTGAGCAACGTACGCCTCGCGGACGTCGCCTCCGAACTGGGAGTCAGCAGCTCCCTGGTGCTCTACCACTTCTCCACCAAGGAGCTCCTCGTCGCCGAGGCGTTCGCCCACGCCGCCGCCGGCGACCTCGTCCAACTGCGCGCCCTGCTGGACAAACCCCGGAGCAGCGCCACCCGCCGGCTGCGCGCCGCCCTGCGCTGGTACGCCCCTACGGGACAGGCCAAGGGGTGGCGGCTGTGGATCGAGGGCTGGGCGGCCGCGCTGCGCGAACCCGCCCTGCGGAAGGTCACCCACGACCTGGACCGGCAGTGGAAGGCGGCGATCGCCGGGGTGGTCGCGGAAGGCGTGGCGGCCGGGGAGTTCGTCTGCGACGACCCCGCCGACGCGGCCTGGCGGCTGACCGCGCTCCTGGACGGGCTGGCCGTCCAGACCACCTCGTACCGGGCGCCGCTCACCCGCGCCCGCATGCAGGAGTGGGTGGACGACGCGCTGGCGCGCGAACTGGGCCTCGCCCACGAGGGTCTGACGGCCTCTCGCTGAACCCCGCCTGAAGTCGGCGCGTCGGCCCGCCGGTGCGTCGGAGTGGTTCCGCGGGAGTCCGCGTGTCGGCGATTCACGGCTGATGGAATGGGCATGTCAAGCTCGCCGCGGTGCGCCCACCGCACGAAGACCGGGCGCGCCGCCCCCCCATCCGACCAAGGAGCCGTAGTGAAGCAAAGGCGTTACCTCGTCAAGGGAGCGCTGACCCTGAGCAGTTCCCTCGCACTGCTCATCGCCCTCCCCGGCAGCGCCCTCGCCGCCACCCCGCCCACGGCCCTCCCGGCCAACGCCGACGGCCTGGAGCAGACCTTCCAGCCCGCCTACGACTACGACACCGACGGCTGCTACTCCACGCCGGCGATAGGTCTCGACGGCACGCTCAACGGCGGCCTCAACCCCTCCGGCGCGCTCAACGGCCAGTGCCGCGACTCCTGGGACCTGACCAACACCAACGGATACGCGCGCTACAAGTGCAACAACGGCTGGTGCGCCATCCTGTACGGCCTGTACTTCGAGAAGGACCAGGCGGTCCCCGGGAGCAGCCTCGGCGGCCACCGTCACGACTGGGAGCACGTCGTGGTATGGATCCAGAACAACCAGGCGCAGTACGTCTCCACCTCCGCCCACGGCAACTTCAACATCTACTCCCGCGACCGCATCCGCTGGGACGGCACACACCCCAAGATCGTCTACCACAAGGACGGCTGGAGCACCCACTGCTTCCGTCCGGCCAACAGCAACGACGAGCCGCCGGAGAACCACCAGCACACCTGGCAGTTCCCCGCCCTCGTCGGCTGGAACGGCTACCCGCCCGGTATCCGCGACAAGCTCAGCCAGGCCGACTTCGGCAGCGCGCACTTCGGCCTCAAGGACGGCAGTTTCAACAGCCATCTGGCGAAGGCCAAGCCCGCCGGCATCCCCTTCGACCCGAACGCCTGAGGCGGGCGTACACCTCTGTGCTCCTCGTCGCCGCCTGCGGCGAGGAGCGCGTCCGCCCCCGGGCGCACCGTGGTGGAGTCGGGAAGACGCCATGACGAATCTGTGAAGTTGGCGCGCCACTCTGGTGCTCACGCCAGCGCACTGTGCGCTCATCGATCGGGGGAACAGAACATGAGCACCGTACTGAGAGGCACCGTCGTCCTCGCCGCCCTGTCGGCGCTGACCCTGACGGCCTGCGGCCCGTCCGAGGACGGCGCGGCGGGCGCGCCCACCACCCCGCCGGCGTCCACGCCCGCGACACCCGGCCCGATCCTCACGGAGGTCCCGGACGCCGACGAGCCCTCCACGCCGGCGAAGCCCTCCTGGCCCGCCAAGAAGCCGACGCCGTCGAAGAAGCCGTCGAAGAAGCCGGGCTCCGGCGGCAAGGAGCCCGCGGACCCCGACTTCGACGTCTTCCCGTGCAGCACGTTCGACGTGACGTTCACCGCGACCCTGGCCGAGCCCACCACCAGCAGCTACCTGCTGAAGATCACCAACAAGAGCGGCAAGCCCTGCCGGGCCCTCGGCCACCCGGTCGTCACCTTCGGCAGCCTCGACGGCGCGGCCACGGAGCGCGGCACGGCCCCCGGGATCGAGGACGCCATCCGGCTCGCCCCCGGCCAGTCCGCGTACGCCGGGCTCATGGGCGGGCTCAAGGACGGCAAGGGCAAGACCGTCAACTCCATCGCCATGACCATGAGCACCGAGTCGGACCTCGTGCAGACACCGCTCAAGGCCTCGACTCCCGGTCTGTACGTCTCCCCGGACAAGAACTCCGTGACCGCGTGGGTCACCAACGCGGAGGACGCACTGAGCTAGCAGAAGCCGGCCGCCGCTCAGGCGACCTCGGGCCGCGGCTCCCGCCACATCCCCCACAGGACGGGGCCGCCGCCCGGCAGTCGGACCTCGTGGCGCACGGCGAAGCCGAAGTGGGCGTAGAAGGGGAGGTTGGACTCCTTCGAGGACTCCAAGTAGGCCGGCAGGCCCGCCTCGTCCGCCTTCGCCAGCCCCGAGCGCAGCAGCGCGGCCCCCTGGCCCTGCCCCTGCGCGGCGGGGTCAGCTCCGATCAGGGCCAGGTACCAGTGCGGCTCCTGGGGCGTGTGCTGCGCGGCCGCCCCGACGGCGTCCCGGAACAGGCCGGCGCGGTCGCCGAGGATCTTCTGCAGCTCCTGGATCGTCTCCGCGTCCGGGACGGCCTTGTCCTGCGCCTCCGGCGGCACCCAGAACGCCGCCGCGTCCTCGGTGCGCTCGCACAGCGCGTTGCGCAGGTACTGCCGGGTGAAGATCGTGGCGAAGTAACTGTCCAGCGACGCCTCGCGCGTGGCGCCGTCCGGGAAGAACCACCGCATCATCGGATCGTCGTCGAAGGCGAGTGCCAGAGTCCGACTGATCTGTCCGGCATCGCCGATTGCCGCCGCCTTGGGCGTATTCGTGTTCGACATGCGGACATTGTGCATCGGATGATCTTGGTCGCGGCGGGCGGGGTCGGGCGGGGTCGGGCGGGCGACGGACCGGCTGACATACTCCCGCCATGGAAACCCGGCTGATCGGCAGCGACGCACGGACGAGGAACTGGACGCTGCGGTCCGCGAAGCCGGAGGACGTCGAGGCCGTGGCGGAGCTGCGGGACACGGTCATGCGCGCCGATCTGGAGCGGCTCGGGGTGTACGACGCGCACCGGGTACGGCAGCGCGTGCGGGACGGCTTCTCGCTCGCGTACACCTCGATCATCGAGGTCGACGGCGCCTTCGCCGGAAGCGTCACGATCCGGCCCGCCGAGAGCCGCGAGTGGCTCGAGCACTTCTACGTCGAACCCCGCCACCAGGGCCGGGGGCTCGGCTCGGCCGTCCTGGCCTCCGTGCTGGAGGGCGCCGACGCACGGCGTGCGACCGTCGCGCTCCAGGCACTGCAGGGCAGTGCGGCCCGCCGCCTCTACGAGCGGCACGGGTTCACCGTCGAGAGGGAGGACGCGATCGACGTCTTCATGGTGCGGTCCGCGGGAGCCGGCGCTCCTGCCTGACCCGCCTGCCGTCGGCACTCCGCGCTCCGGGATACTGGCCCGATGCCGCAGTCGGAGTCGCAGTCGCCCGCCATCGCCGAGCCGGCTCCTGAGCCGGCGCCCGAGCCGCGGTCCGAGGTGCTCACCGAGCCGATCACCGCCGATCCGCCGTACGCCACGGACCGGCCCCTGCTCACCCAGTCGTGGCTCGACCTGGCCTTCCTCCACTGGGCCGTCGACCCGGCCGAGGTGGCCCCGCTGCTTCCGCCCGGCACCCGGCCGGACACGCTGGACGGTGTCACGTACATCGGACTCGTCGCCTTCCGGATGCACCGCGTCGGCTGGTTCCGCCTCCCCGGCATTCCCTACCTCGGGTCCTTCCCCGAGACCAACGTCCGCCTGTACTCGGTCGACGCCCACGGCCGCCGCGGCGTCGTCTTCCGCTCCCTCGACGCCTCCCGGCTGATACCGGTGGCCGTAGGCCGCGCCGCGTTCCGCCTGCCGTACGTCTGGTCGCGGATGGAGATCCGCCGGGAGGGCCGCACGGTCGCGTACACCAGCCGCCGCCGCTGGCCCGGTCCGCGCGGCGCGCACAGTGACCTCGCGATACGGATCGGCGAGCCCGTCCTGGAGCCGACCGACGTCGAGCACTTCCTGACCGCCCGCTGGGGCATGCACAGCGCGTTCTTCGGCCGTTCCCTCTACCTGCCGAACGTCCACCCCCGCTGGCCGCTGCACCGCGCCGAACTGCTGCACTGCGACGAATCCCTGATCACCGCCGCCGGCCTCGCCGCCCCCACCGGCCCGCCGGTGAGCGTCCTGTACTCGCCGGGCGTCCCCGTCCGCTTCGGCCGCCCGCCGCGCAAACCCGCCGGGATCCCCACCCCGTAGGGGCGGAGGCCAAGCCGCCCCCGCCGGGCCCGGCCGGCGCCGCCTCTACGATGCGGTACAGGCAGACCACGGCAGGACGAACGGCAGGACGAACGGCAGGCGCCGGGGACAGGAGCGACACCATGGCCACGGCCCGCACCCCGCGCCGCAGGTGGATCGAGGAGGGCATGCGCGCGCTGTCCGCCGGCGGTCCCGACGCTGTCCGCGTCGAGACCCTGGCACAGACCCTCGGCGTCACCAAAGGCGGCTTCTACGGGTACTTCCGTAACCGGGGCGCACTGCTCACCGAGATCCTCGACACCTGGGAGCGCGAGGTCACCGAGGACGTGATCGAACGGGTCGAGGCCGGCGGGGGAGAGGCCCGGGAAAAGCTGATCCGGCTCTTCACCATCGCCAACGCCGGCACCACTGAGGGAGCCGACTCCGCTGAGGATGCCGGTTCAGCCGAGAGCCCGATGACCGGGCTGCCCGCCGAACTCGCCGTCCGTGACTGGGCCCGGCGCGACGAGGACGTGGCGGAACGCCTCCGCCGCGTCGACAACCGCCGCATCGCGTACATGCGCACGCTGTTCGGCGCGTTCTGCCCCGACGAGGCGGAGGTCGAGGCCCGCTGTCTGATCGCCTTCTCGCTGCGCATCGGCAACCACTTCATCGCCGCCGACCACGGCCCCCGCAGCCGCGCCCAGGTCCTCGACCTCACGAGGAAGTGGCTCCTCGGCTAGCGCCGGGCGTCGCGCGATACCGCCTGTGACCTGCGGGAACGTCGCGCGTGTCATCCGATCGGCTGACCTCTGGGTCCGCCGGCCCGCGTGCGTGCAGCCGCCGGGCCGACCGGGCGGGGCCGAGGGCGGGCCCAGGATGGATGACAGAGCGGGACGGCACGACAGCCTCCCGGTCTCCGGCCCCGGGAGACACCTGAGGCGGGACGTACCGACGACCGCGAGGAGTCAGCGACCATGAAGAAGATCTCGATGCGGACCCGAGTCCTGACCGGCGGCCTGACCCTGGCCGCGCTCGGCGCCGGCGCCTTCGGCGCCGTGTCCGCGAACGCCGCCACCCCGGCCGCCGCGCCTGCCGCTGCCGTCGCCAAGGCGGACGCCGCCGCCGGCAACACCGCGCAGAGCACGCACCTGACGATCGAGGCCGCCACCGAGGCCGCGCAGGCCGCCCTCGACGCCGCCGAGAAGGAGAACCAGCGGGTCTCCGTCGCGGTCGTCGACCGCAACGGCAACACCATCGTGACCCTGCGCGGCGACGGCGCCGGCCCGCAGTCCTACGAGTCCGCCGAGAAGAAGGCGTACACCGCCGTCTCCTGGAACGCCACGACGTCCACCCTCGCCGGCCGCCTCGCCCAGGCGCCGAACCTGAAGGACATCCCCGGCACCCTGTTCCTGGCCGGCGGCGCCCCGGTCACCGCCAACGGCGCGCCCATCGCGGGCATCGGCGTGGCCGGCGCCCCGTCCGGCGACCTGGACGAGAAGTTCGCCCAGGCCGGTGTCGCGACCCTCGACTGACGCCACGTACGCAGAAGGGCAGCCCTCGCGGCCCGACTCGTGGCACACTCCCGGAAGAGCCTGGTGTCCCCCGTTCACCGGGCTCCCCCGCAAGGCCCCACCGGCCTCCCCCGTCCGGTGGGGCCGCCCCCTTTTATCTGCCCGTGACCGTGACGCGCAGTGTGTACGGCCGGCCGGTGCTGATGGCCTCAGCCTGTTCGCGCAGGTCGTTCCAGGTGAACCCGAGCAGGGCGCGGTCGGCGGCGTCCTTCAGCGCAGGCAGGATCTCGTGCGGCGGCCGCCCGCGGTGCGAGGCGGCGAGCTCCGCGAACGCCTGCTGATAGGGGACACCGTGCCCGGCCGCGTCGCCGTCGGCCAGCAGACGGTTGAGGTGCTGCCGGTTCACACTGATCCTGCCCATGACCGCTCCCTACGCCGGTGGGCCGACACCACACCGGCCCTGCACCAACGACGTTACGAGGGGGGTCTGACAGTCCCTTTCCGCCAGGCCTCTCCGTCAGGCCGTTCCGTCAGGCCTGTCCGCCGTACTGCACCGGCCCCGTGCCGAAGGGCGGCAGGGCCTTGAAGCCGTCGTGCAGGCCGAGGCCCGGTGTGAGGCGCGCCAGGGTCGCGCGGACGCGGGTCAGGGGGTGCTGGGGGAACTGCGGGTCCCAGTGCTCGTGATCGCCCATGTGGTACGGCAGGCCGCCGGTCGTGTCCGCGCCGTACGGGTGCGGGGCGAAGTAGCGGTCCGGTCCCATCTGCGCCATGACCATGGCCTCGCGCATCCCGGTCGGTTGGCCCTCCGCCGCCTGGACTTTCACCACCGTGCTGCAGGTGGCTCGCGGCACCGTCCAGGAGCCGAGGAACACCTGCCCCTGGCCGTTCGGGCGGGGGACCTTGATCAGCTGACGGACCGCCGGCATCGTGTCCACCTCGCCGATCACCGCCTCGATGAGGCCGCCGCCGGCGCGGGTGGCCAGCCCGGCGAGGCCGTGCTGCAGCCGCTGCGGCTCGGCGAGGGTGGCGGGCAGGTCGGGGACGAGGTCGAAGAAGTGGATCGACAGCACGAGCCCGTGGTCGTCGGTCCACACTCCCGCCTCCCGCTCGGTGAAGCCGGTGAGGTCCATGTGCGTGATCGGAGTCATGGCCCCATGTTCGCCATGAACGCGTCGAACGCCGAATCGAGGGGGAGTTGGCGACCTCACGCCATCGAGTGACGGATCGGTGTAGCCGCTGCGGACGGGGGCAGGACTTTCGTGACCAGTGGATCATCACTGGACGAAACGCACGCACGGGGGTACCACCATGTCATCGTCTCTCCCGACCGCCGAGCCGGTCTTCACCGCCGACTTCACGTCCACGGAGCAGTGGGTCGCCGGCCGTTCCTGGGCCTATCCCGACGGCGGCCCGGTCAACCCCGGCGACAACAAACTCGACCATCTGACCGCCGATCCGGACTACAGCCGCTCGGGGGTGTTCCGGGCGACACGACGCCGCGACGGCCTGTGGGACGCGGGACTTCTGACGACCGAGGGCAGCACCGAGGGCTTCCAGGTGCGCACGGGCGACATCCTGGAGGCCCGGGTCCGCCTCCCCGAGGAGCTCGGGGCCTGGCCCGCGATCTGGACCTGGCGGGACGGCGGCCAGGAGATCGACGTCTTCGAGTACCACCCCGACAACCCCGACCTGTTGGAGCTCTCCAACCATGTGCGCGGCGGCTCCCACTACCACCGCGACCCCGGAATCCGTCCCGGCGGCTGGGTACGGCTGCGCACGGAGTTCGGGGCCGGCGCGGTGGTGTGGTCGGTCGACGGCGTGACGGTCCACTCCGACGGCCGCGGCGTCGGCCGCTCCTGGCACGCCTACCTGATCGTCAACCTCTCGGTCTGCGCCGGCCGTTACCACCCGAAGCCGGACCGGGGGACCAAAGAGATGTCGTACGAGGTCCGGGATCTGCGGGTGTTCCGCGGGGCGAGATCACGGCCGGCGGGATCGGAGGCGGCTACGGTCGCGATTCCCGCTCCCGCCACGCCCGCTCCCACTTCCGGGTCAGCGCCGGATAGACGATGAGGTACCTGAAGGGGGCGATGGCGGCCATGTAGACGCGGCCGAAGCGTCCGTTGGGCTTGACCAGCACGGCCATCCGCAGCTCGTGGTCGCCTTCGTCGCTCGGGGCCCAGCCGAGGTGCATGACGGTGTGGACGGTCTTGTTCGCCAGCTCGCGTGCGCACTCGTGGGAGAGCTCGTAGACGGGCTTGAGGGGCATCGCCGGGTCGTCCGGCCCGCGGGGTGCGGCCAGAAGATCGTCCGGGAGCCGGTCGCGCAGCGAGGCGACCCGCCGTCCGACGCCCGCGTCCGCACGGTCCCAGCCCAGCAGCGCGCCGAGCTTCCACCGCACGGCGAACAGGAAACGGACGGGAAGGGGCTGTTGGGTGAGTCCGCCGGCGGCGCGCATGGCGGCCAGCATCACGGGAAAGTCGTCGGGCCCGGCACCCGGGCACCGGTAGGACCAGACGTCCTCGACCGTGAAGTCGCGGGTGAGGTCGTGGATGCGCCAGGGGAGTTCGGTGTAGGCGGTCGCTGTACGTCGGGACACGGGCGGTCATCTCCTCGTCCAGAACATCTATACGCTGCCGTATATGCGTCGCGACTCACGCTAGCGGATGCCACCTTCGGACAGCACGGGAGGGTCATGTAGAACGAAGGGGCGCTCCGGACTGGATCGCCCACCTGCGAAGGGACCGGCACACCATGACGACCATCCTGGTCACCGGCGGCACCGGAACACTCGGCCGACACGTCGTGGAACGGCTGCGGCAAGACGGCGGGAACGAGGTGCGGGTTCTCAGCCGCAGCTCCCGGCCGTACGCGGTCGACCTGCGCAAGGGCGGCGCCGAGTTGGACGCGGCCGTCGCCGGCGTCGACACGATCGTGCACTGCGCCAGCTCGCCGGGCGGCGGCGACGAGCAGGCGGCGCGGAACCTCGTCGCGGCGGCCCGGCGGGCCGGCGTGCGGCACCTGGTGTACATCTCGATCGTCGGCGTGGACCGGGTGCCGCTCGGCTACTACCAGGCCAAGCTGGCCGTCGAGCGGCAGATCGAGGAGTCGGGCCTCGGCTGGACGGTGCTGCGGGCGACCCAGTTCCACGACCTGCTCGTCCGGTTGTTCCAGGCCATGGCGAAGCTCCCGGTGATGCTCGTCCCCGCAGGCGTCTCCGACCAGCCCGTGGACGCCTCCGAGGTGGCCGCCCGCCTGGCCGAACTGGCCCTGGCCGCACCGGCCGGCCGGGTCGAGGACCTGGGAGGCCCCGAGGTACGGCCCCTCGACGACCTCGCCCGGTCCTATCTCCGGGCCACCGCCCGCCGCCGCCCCCTGATCCGCGTCCCCCTGGCAGGCAAGGCGTACCGGGGCTTCCGCTCCGGCGGCCACCTCGCCCCCGAACACCGCGTGGGCAAGGGCACCTTCGACGACGACCTCGCGGCCCGCTTCAGTTAGGCGGACCGGGGCTACCCGACCCCGCCAGCAGCCAGTGGCGGCCGGTCGTCCAGCCGAGGAAACGGCGGGCGCGGCCGTCGAGCGCCGAGCCGTCCGGCTCGAAGCAGCCGCCCGCCGCCACCAGGCGCAGGCCCGCCAGAGCAGGGGCGAGGCGGGCGGCCGCGTGGGCGGGGTGGCGGGACGCCTCGGCGTCAAGGGCGGCCAGGGACCGCGCCTGGGTCTCCGCGTCGCACAGCGACAACGCGAAGAGCATCTGCCGCCAGGCGTACGCCGCGTCCTTGACGGTCGACAGCGGACGCGGGAGGCCCTGCAGACGGGTCGTCAGGCGGCAGACCGCGGTGAAGCAGCGCAGGGCCAGACCGTCCCAGCCCTCAGGACCGGGACCGATGCCCACGCGGTGGACCAGCGTGGACAGGTTGTGCGTGGTCAGGATCTGCCCCTGCTCGATGATCATGCCGTTGCCGGCCACCGACCAGTCGCGTGAGCCGGCGTCCTGGCCGGCGCGCACCGTGCACAGCGCGGCAAAGTCAGGCGAGACGTGCGGCGTGCGCGTGCGCATCGCGTTCCGGCCGGCCTCCGCCACGGCCGTGTTGCGCAGGGCCGTGTAGTCGATGCCGTAGTACCGCTCGTACAGCGTGCCGCGCAGCAGTTCGGCCGCGAGGCGCGCGGCATGGAGGTACTTGGCGCTGAACGTGCCCATGAAGATGTCCGCCGCCAGCTCCTCAACCAGCGGCGCCCCGAGGTCCGCCTGCCGGGCGAGGACGGAGAGTTCGCGGACCAGCGGGTTCGGCAGGATCGTCCCCGGGAAGCCGCGCACCGCCGTCTCGCCCAGCTCGCGCAGCGCCTCCACGGTGCCGTCCGCGCCGCCGCCGTCCGCGCTGCCGCGCGCGGCAGCGACGGCGCGCACCCACGGAAGCTCCTCGATGCGGACCTGCCGCTCCAGGTTCAGCAGGAGCAGCGAGCGCCGGTTGCGGAACGCCCCGTAGTGCGCGGTCATGAGCGTCCTCAGTGCCCCGTCCGGGTACGCACGGGCCGTCGTCACCGCGACCAGCTGCGGCACCAGCTCCGCCAGCACCTCGGCGGACGGCACCACGCCCCGTTCGACCAGCGTGGCGAGCGGCGCGCTGAGCGTGGCCTCGACCGTCCGGCGCACCGCCTTCGGCAGCGCCGTCCCCGCCGGTACGCCCGACTCCTCGGCCTCCCGCACGGTCACCTCCGCGACGAGCGGGCCGAGGTCCTCGGCGCCGGAGCCCTGCGGCAGCGCGGCGAGCCGCCCCGCCACGACCTTCGCGACGGCGTCGTGCGCGGGGAGCGCCGCCTGCGCGGCCTGCGCCCGGCGCAGCACACCGAGCCGCTCCGAGCCCGGCAGCCCGCGCCGGCGCACCATCGCCTCCACCGCCGTACGCACCAGGCCCAGCCGGCGCGGCTCCAGCGGCCGCCCCGCCGCGCACTCCACCAGCGCCGCGACCAGGATGCCCGTGTTGCCCTTGGGATCCCGGTGCTTGCGGCAGTGGGTGTGCGACGCGGCCAGGTAGCGGTAGCGCAGCAGCAACGTGGCGCCGCGCGCGTACCAGTCCGCATCCGGGACCCGCTCGAACACGCGGCCGTCGCCGGCGGCCTCAAGCCAGTGGGCGAGGAGTTCGTCGGCGAACGGGTTCCAGACCGTCAGCGCCTCCCGCTGCGTCTCCACGGCCTCGTTCGGCGCCCGGCGCTCCAGCGTCCCGCGCGCCTCCCCGACCGTCCGGCGGTGCACCGCCCCCGCGTCGCCCCCGCCGTCGCCCGCGCGGGCGACGGCCGGACGCGGCAGGAACCGCAGCGTGTCCGCGTACGGCGCCAGCTCCTCGACCAGCTCGACCGCAGCCGCGACCTCGCCCGCCCGCACCAGCCACGCCACCGTCAGCAGCGCGGCCTCCTCCGGCACGGTCACCTCGTAGCCGCCGCTGTCGAGCAGCGCCCCGAGCGCGTCCAGACCGGGTTCCGTCAGGCCGTACGCGAACAGTGCCCCGCGCGTCGCCAGGACCCCGAACTGCCGCGCGTACTCCTCCTCGTACGGCTGGACCGGACCTCCCGCGCCCGCCGTGCCGGTGGCGAAGCCGCCGCGCACCACCTCGGGCGTCACCCACGAGGGCAGCCCGGCCACCGGAGTCCGCGAGCCGATCGTCAGCCGGCCCTCGGCGATCCCGGTCAGCACGGCGCGCCAGCGCCGGCCGCGCTCGGCCGCCCGCTCACGGGTACCGGGGTCGGGGTGGAGCACGGCGGTGGCAAGCGCCTTCGCCAACTGGTCCGCCGCATAGGAAGGCGCCGCAGAGGAAGGCGCCACGGAGGCGCGGACCTCGGATCCGGACTCGGAATGCTGCTGCTCAGCGTCGTCGTTCATAGCCGACGTGGCGGGTTCCGCCCCCGCGCCCTCCGGGTCCCTAGCCCGGTGCTCTGCTGCTGAGCTACACGTCGATGTCCCCGGACCCTAGGGCCACCGCCGCGGCCGGCTCAACCGGAATTCCGCGCCGCCGTCGGCCGTGTCGGCGTCCCGCTCGGGCGTCCGGGGAGCAGGATGGGCCCACGTTTCCCGTCCGTCGAGTCGACAGGAGTCGCACCGGCATGCTCGAACGCAAACACCGGAAGAACCGGACCGAGATCACCTTCGTCCTCCCCGCCGACGTCCCGCCCGGCCCCGTCAGCGTCGTCGGCGACTTCAACGACTGGGACCCGTATGCGCACCCGCTGCGCGCCCGCGAGGACGAGACCCGTGCCGTGACGGTCGCCCTGCCCCGCAGGAGCAGCATCTCCTTCCGCTATCTCGCGGCGGGCGACTACTGGTTCAACGACGAGTCCGCCGACGCACAGGACGGCCCCAACAGCCGGGTGGACACCTGACCGTCGCACCCGGAATTCCCCACCGGGAATCCCCGGCCGGGAGGCGCGATACGGTCCCGGCATGGCTGAAGTCCGGTTGACCACACCCTCGTACCTCGTCCTCGGCATCGTCGACAAGCTGGGCGAGGCCACTCCGTACGACGTGAAGGGGGAGGCCGCCCGGACCGTCGCGCCGTTCTGGTCGATGCCGCACGCGCAGGTGTACGCGCAGTGCGACCGGCTGCTCGAAGCCGGGCTGCTGTCCGAGACACGCCAGCCCGGCGGGCGGAACCGTCGCCTGATGAAGCTCACCGACGCCGGCCGCGGCGAGCTGAAAGCCTGGCTCGACGACGCCTCCTTCGTCCCCGTCGAGGCACGCGAGCGCGGCATCCTCAAGCTCTGGTTCGGTGCGGACCCGGACACCCTCGCCCCCGTGCAGCTCGACGAGCACCGTCGCACCCTCGCCGAGTACGAGGGCCTCGCGGAGAGCGTGGGGGACCTGCTGACGGACGGGCAGCGGGGCGCGCTGGAGTTCGGCATCCGCTACGAGCGGATGATGGTCGACTTCTGGCAGTGGGCCCGGCGCACCGAGCCCGGCGACGCCTGAGCTTCCCCAACCTCACTTTGTTACCGACCGGTTGACCGGGACGGTCCACCCCTCTACCGTCTCGATAGTCCAGGATGGACTGTCCAGAAGAGACCATGGGTGACCGAGCGGGGGACTGCGCGTGGACCGACCGAGCCGGCTCGGAGGGGTGTCCTGGCGGCGCGTCGCCACCGTGACCGTCGTGGCCATGTGCCTCGGCTACGCGCCGATCGCGATGACCGAACTCTGGCCCTACGCACGGCCGGGCGCGCCCGCCATCGGCGAGTGGCTGCTCGGCAGGGCCGTGTCCCCGCAGTACGTGGCCGACGCGCTCGCGACGCGCATCGAACCGTACCGGCGCAGCCTCGTCCCGATGATCCTGCACTCGGTCCTGGGCGGGATGTTGATGCTGCTGGGGCCGGTGCAGTTGCTGACGGCGGTCCGCCGCCGGGTCCGCCTGCACCGGACGTTCGGCGTCGTGTACGCGCTCACGGTGTACGCGTCCATGGCCGGCGCGGCGGTCTATCTCGCCCGGACCGCGCCCCCCGAAGCCTTCGACGGGGAGTCGTTCTGGCTGGTCCTCGCCACGATCCTCGTCGGCACCACGCTCAGCGTGACGTTCGGCGTCCTCGCCGCCCTCGGCCGCCTGCCCGACCTGCACCAGCGGTGGATGCTGCTCTGCTACGGCTACCTCATGACGGCCCCGCTGCTGCGCCTGGAGTGGGGCGCACTGCCCTGGATCCTGCCGGACGGGCTGCCGATGGAGGACGTCAACCGGGTCGCGGTCATGCACCTCGGCTCCGTCGTGGTCTTCGGCGCGCTGCTCGCCTCGCGCTCCCTGGACCGGCGGGACTCACTGCCCTCGCAGGGCGGTACCTGGGCGCCGTGGCCGGTCCTCGCCGTCGCGCACGCGGCGGGCGCGGCGGCGCTGGTCCTGCTGGGACGGTCGTTCCTGGAGCACGGCGCAGAGGGACGGCGGCTGCTCGTCGCGTTCCTGCTGCCGTACGCGGCGACCTGGGCCGTCATGGTGTGGCGGCAGCACGCCGCGGGCCGGGACGGGCGGCCCTGGGCGCTCGAGGAGTGGCGGCTGCACCTGACCGCGCTCTGCCTCGCCCCGGTGTTCTCGGCGGCCGCGACCGTGTGCTTCGAGCGGTACATGCGCCTCGACGCGCTCACCGCGCTCTCCGCCGGCGTCGGCATCGGCTGCGGTGTCCTGGCCTTCGCCGCGACGACGGCGGTCAGCCTGCGCGTGCTGTACGCCCGCGAGGTGGTGCGCCGGGCCGCCCCCAAGCGCGACGGCGCACGTCCGGCCGAGTCCCGGCGCGAGGGAGTGGGGACGAAGTGAGCGACGAGACCAGGGAGGCAGCAGAGCCGAAGGGCACGGGGGTGCTGAAGGGCACGGAGGTGCCTTCGGCTCCACAAGTGCCGGGCGGCGGCGGGCGGGAGCTGACCGCCGGCCTGACCGTACTGTCCGCCGTCGTCGCCGTCGTGTCGCTGCTGACGGGCGGTCTGATGGCGGCGGTGAGCCTGACGGACCACGTGTTCGGCGCGTGGACCTCGCCGGAGGCGCTGACGCCCGGGCTGATCGGCGCAGGCATGGCCGGTGTGGCACCCGGGCTGTTCGCGGTCGGCCGGGCGCGGGCGTGGGAGGAGGTCCGCACGCTGGTCGTCCCCACCGTGATCGTCCTCGTCGGCCTCTTCGCCGTGACCGTCCTCAACGCCGGCGAACTCCAGGCGGCCGTGGGCGGCTCGCTGTTCCTGGTCCTGTTCAGCCTCGGCTGGGTCGTCGTGCTCGCGCTACTGGCCTCGGCTGCCGTGGTCTGTGTCCTCCTGCAGTACCGCCGGCCGGCCGCGCCCCGCGCGGCGGCGACCGTGCCCATGCCGGGGTGGAGCAAGCCGTTCCTGGCCGTGCTCGGCTCGGGCTGGCTCGGCATCGGCGCGGGCCTGCTCTTCCTGCCGGGTTTCTGGGCGGAGTTCGTCCCCTGGACCGTGGGCCGCGCCGACGCCCAGGGCCTCGGGGTGTGGGGCCTGGCCCTCGGCGCCGGCGTCCTCGGCTCCCTGGCCGAGGACGACCTCGCCCGCGTACGCCCGGCGCTGATCGCCGTCCCGGGCGTGGCGGTGGCCGCGGCCCTGGTGCTCGCCGCCCATGCGTCGGAGGTCGACTGGTCGTCGGGCCCGGGCCTCTGCCTGGTCGCGCTCCTGACCGGCCTGCTCTCCACCGGCCTGAGCGGCGAGTGGATCCGCCGGCGCGCGACGACGGCGCACAGCCGGCAGGATCCGGCGGAAGCCGAGGGCCCGTCCAGCGGATCAGGACCGGACGGACCCTAGGACCCTAGGACGCCGGCCGACGCGGCGGACTGGCGATGCCCTGCCGGCGGCCGCCGAGTTCGGCGTCGAGGGTCTCCTGCGCCACGCGCATCGACTCCGCGTACACCGGCTCGGACAGACGCTTCCAGGCGACGTCCGGATCGACGTCCTCGGTGCGGGCGGTGACCCACCAGATGTTGCCGAACGGGTCGCGGACCCGGCCGCCGCGGTCGCCCCACGCGCTGTCGGCGACCTCGGTGACGACCGTGGCGCCGTGCGCGACGGCGGCGGCCACGGCGGCATCCGCGTCGGGGACGTAGACGCGGAGCAGCGAGGGCATCCGCGGCCAGTCGGGGCGCCGGTCGAAGGCGAGCACGACGGTGTCGCCGACGCGGATCTCGCCGTGCCCGATGGAACCGTCCTCGACCGGCACCCGCACGAGCTCCTCGCCGCCGAACGCGGCGGTGACGAAGTCGAGCAGAGCGCCGGTGTCGTCGGTGACGACCCACGGAGCGACGCTGGTGTAACCCTCGGGTGCGGTGCGGTTCATGACCGTCCTTCCTGCCGTTCGACGGGGACGGTACGACCGTAGGACGGAAGTAGGGCAGATCCTGACCTGGAAGGGGAGGAAGCGCTCGGACGGACGAGATGGTCGCAGCAGGACACGTGCCCCTCCCCGCACATCGGCAGGCGCGCCCGCCGATGCGCGGCCGACTGCCAGGCCGTGGTGACGGCCTGACGGGCGAGCCGGGTCGCGGCGGCGGCGTCCGGCGGCAGGTGCGCCGGAGTGCCGAGGTGCACGTGCAGCCGGGGGCGGCGCAGGGGCGCGGTGAGCAGTCCGGCCAGCTGCTTGGCGGTGCTGCCCGACGTGATGCGGCGCGCTCCGGCCTGCCCGAGCGGGACCAGCGGCACCCCGGCGGCGGCCGCCAGCCGGGCGGGGCCGGTGCGGAACTCCTCCGGCGGCGCGTCCGCGGAGTCCGGCCGGTCGGGGATGCGGCCCTCGCCGTACACCAGCACATGACGCCCGGCGCGCAGCGCCGCCTCCGCCTCCGCGAGCGCGTCGGCGGCGCGGGCCGTGCCGCGGTGCACGGGCACGTACCCCTCGCGCGTCAGGGCCCGGCCGAGCAACGGGATCCGCCACAGGCCGGCCGCGCACAGCACCACCGGCTCCGCACCCATGCGGCGCAGCGCGGCGAGCACCACCGCCGGGTCGGCGAGGCTGGTGTGGTTGGCGACGATGACCGCGCCGCCCTCGGGCAGCCGCGGAATGTCCGCGGAGACGGTGAGCCGGCCCACGACGGGGACGAGGGCGGCGGCGAGGCGACTGAGCACGTGGATCACTCCTGGCTGGTCCGTGACGTGCCTCCATCGTCGGCCGCCCGGCCCCGCACCGCCTGGGTGCGCGTACTCAACTGCCGCCGCCCGCCCGTCCCATGACGCCTGAGTACCTGCCCCCGGGGAAGCCGGCGCGGGCGGTCACGACCCGCTGTGCACGGCGGTCACGACCTGCTGTGCAAACCCGCCCTGGTGAGTTCGAGCAGCCGACCCATCCAGTTGCGGGCGGCGCCGTGGGAGCCCCAGAAGTCCGAGAACGGGGCGCCGTAGAGCAGCGTGGCGTCGTCCGTCGCCAGCAGGATCGCCGCCAGGTCCGGGTGCTGGTCGTACTTGGCGTGCAGCAGGCGCGTCATGACGGCGAGGCGCTGCCGCTCCCAGCCGTCCCGCCGCGGGGCCTCGGCCGCCAGCCGTTCGGCCGCCGACGGGCTGCCCGCCGCGGCGACCGCGTCGTGGTCCGCCGGATCGGCGACCGACCGGGCCCAGTAGGCGTGGGCCACCGTCGGGTACGTGACGCCGTCGACGACGATGGGGGCGGGGTACTCGTTGAACAGCGCCTGGGTCCCCGGGTTGTCCCGGTGCCGGATCGGGTACGACTGGCGCAGCTGGATGGCCGGAGCGTGCGGGGTGTCCGGGCCGTCGGCCGGGACGCGGGAGTCCGCTTCCGCGATCCACCGGGCGCGGTCCTCGAAGTAGTCGATCGCCTTGTCGTACGCCGCCTGCGCGACGGGCTCGTACGGGAAGTTCGGCGTCCGGCCGCCCGGCCCCGCGACGAGGACCTGGAGGGGGAAGTCCTTGCGGTCCATGTCGCCCAGCGCGTACCGGCGCCGGGTCTCCGGGATCGCCAGGTACGCCTCGCGGGCGGCGGCCCGGTTCTCCTCCGTGCGGTCGGCGAGGAAGACGTCCACCGCCGCGAGGCAGCGGCCGGTCGAGTCGGGGCGGCCGTTGAGCCGGTCAATGGTGTCCCGGACCTCGGCCATCAACAGGTCGGGGGTGAACCAGCTTCTCGGCTCGGCGAACTTCCACCCCGCCAGGTCGTGCGCGGACGCCTGTCCGCCCTCGGGCAGTTCGGTGGCGATCCGGCCGCTGCGGAGCTGGTCGTGGAACTCGTCGAGGGCGACCAGTCCCCAGCAGTCGACCAGCCCGTCGGCGTAGATGAACAGGTCGGTGAGGAAGTAGTTGTCGCCGTTGCGGATGAACGCGGGCCGCCAGGTCCCGGGTATGCGGACGCCGTCCGCGTCGCGGTGGATGAGCCGTTTGCCGATCATGGCGGGGATTGTGCCGTACGGCGGCTGCGCGCCGCCTCCCCATTCAGCCCTTGTCAGGCCCCGCGCGGCCCATCTACCCTGCATCGCACCTATTCAATTTGTTGGGTAAGTCCAGCGAGGGGTTCCCATGCATCCGTTCCGCACCGCGGTCGAGGACCGCGACGCCGCCGCCATCGAGGCGCTGCTCGCCGACGACGTCGTCTTCACCAGCCCGGTGGCGTTCAAGCCCTACGCGGGCAAGGCGATCACCGCGGCCATCATCCGCGGTGTCATGCGCGTCTTCGAGGACTTCACGTACGAGCGCGAGATCGCGAACCCGGACGGCCGCGACCATGCGTTCGTCTTCACGGCCACCGTCGCCGGCCGGCAGATCCAGGGCTGCGACTTCCTGCACTTCGACGACGAGGGCCGGATCGACGACTTCACCGTCATGGTCCGCCCGCTCTCCGCCGCCCAGGCGCTCTCCGAGGCCATGGGTGCCCAGTTCGAACAGATCGCCCGCGAAGCGGCGGAGACGGGACCGCGTGCTGCGGCCCCGTCCCCGCTCGGCTAGCAGGTCAGGACCTGCCGAGCAGCTTGTTCATCTGGGCGATCTCGGCCGACTGCGACGTGATGATCGCCTCCGCCATCTTCTTGGCCCCGGGGAAGGCGCCCTGCGCCTGCTCCGTCTTCGCCATCGCCACGGCGCCCTCGTGGTGCTTGATCATCAGCTCCATGAAGGACGTGTCGAAGGCCTTGCCCGAGGCCGCCTTCAGCCGGTCCATCTCCGCCACGGTCATCATGCCGCCGCCGTGGGCGGAGTGATCCGCGGCCCCCGCGGCGGGCACCTGCTCGCCCCACGAGGTCAGCCAGCCCGAGAGCGTCCTGATCTCGGGGTCCTGGGCCTTCCTGATGTCCGCGGCCAGCTTCTTCACGGCCGGCGACTCGGCGCGGGTGGGCGCGAGGTCGGCCATCTCCACGGCCTGGCGGTGGTGGGGGATCATCCCCTGCGCGAAGGCGACGTCGGCCGCGTTCCGGCCGCCCTGGGTGGCGGCGGCCGGCGTGGACGGGGAGGAACTGGCGGCGCCGTGGCCGCTGTCGTTGTGGCCGCCCGCGGCGTCGGTGTCGCCGTTCCCTCCGCAGGCGGCGAGGACGAGGGCGGCGGCGCCGGCCGCGACGACGGCGGCGGCACGACGGACGTGGGAACGCTTGCTGATCATGATGGTGCAACTCCTTGCCGCGCGACCGGGCCACCGGCCTGCGCGCAGTACGGATTCACGGTTGAAGAGACGCCTCGGAGCACGGCCTGTCGCCGGAGGGCGAGGCAGGCCGCGCGGGCGGCTCTAGATCCGCAGGAGTTGCAGTTCGGCGAGGTCGGGCGGCGCGCGCCCGCTCACGGTGGACGCCGGCGGTGTGCCGACGGCGGCGGCTGTCACGGGGAGGTCCGCGAGGGCCGCGGCCAGGGCCGGAGGAGAGTACGGGGCACTGACGCCTGCGGCAGAACAGGTCGCGTCCGCGTGCTGCAGATGACCGCCGCTGCCCGGACTGTGCGAGCAGCTCAGGGTCTCGTCGGTCGCGTGACGCGCCTCAGACGGCTGTGCGGCGCCGTGATGCCCCGCCGCAGCCTGATGACCGTGGTGACCCGGCCCGGACGGCTGACCGGCCTGGACCGTGTCCGTCGCCCCCTGCCGCACCGCGCCCTGCGCGGGCGACAGGGCGTGCATGCCGAGCAGCCCGGCGAGCACGACCAGCACCAGCAGCACGAGGCCGCGCCCGGCGGGGCGGGGGCGGCTCGTCGGCCGGGCGGTGAGGATCATGGCGCCATCGTACGGGGGACCGGTCGCCGGCCTCGACCGGACTCGTCCGTTCGCCGGAGTCCCAGGTCGGCGGAACGCCAGGGGCCCCCGCCGTGACTCGATGGGCACCTCGCCAACCTCGCCAGTCACTCCGCCTTCCTCATGCTCGGCAAGCAGGGCACGGCGGTTACGTGGTGTCCCTCGGGGTCGCCGTACGCTGACCGAAAGCCGATAGACGATACGGTCCGTCTCGTGTAGCGTCTGCCGTATGACGACCACACCCCCTGCGCACATCGCCATGTTCTCCATCGCTGCACACGGCCATGTGAACCCCAGCCTGGAGGTCATCCGCGAACTCGTCGACCGGGGTCACCGGGTCAGCTACGCGATCCCCGCGTCCTTCGCCGAGAAGGTCGCCGCGACCGGCGCCACGCCCGTCGTCTACGACTCCACCCTGCCGACCGACGACGACCCGGACGCCTGGGGCACCGAACTCATCGACCACATCGAGCCGTTCCTCGACGACGCGATCCACGTCCTGCCGCAGCTCGCCGCCGCCTTCGACGGCGACCGCCCGGACCTGGTGCTGCACGACATCACCTCGTACCCGGCCGCCGCGCTCGCCCACGTGTGGGGCGTCCCCGCGGTCTCCCTCTGGCCCAACCTCGTTCCCTGGGAGGGGTACGAGGAGGAGGTCGCCGAGCCGATGTACGCGCAGCTCAAGGCCTCCCCGCGGGGCAAGGCGTACTACGCGCGCTTCGCGGACTGGCTCGCCGGGCACGGCATCGACACCGACCCCGACCGCTTCGTCGCCCGCCCCCGCCGCGCCGTCGTCCTCATCCCCGAGGCGCTCCAGCCGCACGCCGACCGGGTCGACCACTCCACGTACACCTTCGTCGGTGCGTGTCAGGGCGAGCGCGCCGACCAGGGGGAGTGGCGGCGGCCCGCGGACGCCGGGAAGGTCCTCCTGGTGTCCCTGGGCTCCGCGTTCACCAAGCAGCCCGACTTCTACCGGGCCTCCGTCGAGGCCTTCGGCGGCCTCGACGGCTGGCACGTCGTGCTCCAGATCGGCAGGTTCGTCGACCCGGCCGAACTGGGCGACGTGCCGGACAACGTCGAAGTGCACTCCTGGGTCCCGCAGTTGTCCGTACTGAAGCAGGCCGACGCCTTCGTCACGCACGCCGGCGCGGGCGGCAGCCAGGAGGGCCTGGCCACCGCGACCCCGATGGTCGCCGTCCCGCTGGCCACCGACCAGTTCGGCAACGCCGACATGCTCCAGTCCCTCGGCGTCGCCCGCCACCTGCCGATGGACGAGGTCACCCCGGACCGGCTGCGGGAGGCCGTCCTCGCCCTGGTCTCCGACCCGGAGGTGGCCCGCCGCGGCCGTGAGATCCAGGAGCGGATGGCCGGCGAGGGCGGCACCCGCCGCGCCGCCGACCTCATCGAGGCCGAACTGCCGCCCACGCCGTAGTGCGACCGCGGCGGACCGCCGGCCCTACTTGGCGTGCCACCCGCCGAGGTTGTTCACGTTCGACTCCGCCGCACGCCGCATCGCGTCCGTCGTGCCCAGCAGGGCCTGCGGCAGGTAGCCGGAGCGGACGGCCGGCTCCCAGCCGTGCACCTGGACCGCGAGCGCGGCCAGGGCGAGCGTGTCCAGCGGCAGCAGCGTGCGCGGGGCGGGGTCGGCGCCGACGCTCTCCCGGTGCTCCACGAGCCGGGCCGCCAGGGCCTGCTCGAAGGCGGCCCGGTCGTCGTCGAGCAGGACCCGCAGCAGCCGCTGGTCCGGCGTCGGCTCGCCGACGGCGTCCAGGCGCGCGGCCGCCTCGGCCCGCTCCTGGGCGTCGGGCTTGCGCAGCGTCACGGTCGGCCAGTCGCGGGGCAGGTGCCCCTGGGACTCGGCCAGGTACAGGCACAGCGCATCCATCGCGGCCATGCCGCCCGGGTCCTCCGGCGGCGTGAACCTCGAGTACGGCGCGCCCTTGCGGATCTCGCCGGCGCAGTCGCCGCGCAGCAGCAGACCGACGACCCGCTGCCAGTCCCCCATCAGTCCGCTCACCAGGGACACCGCGAAGGTGTCGAGCCAGGCGCGGGCCGACGGGGCTTCGTCGACGACGTCCTGGAACGAGATGTCCTCGCTGGTCAGAGGCTCGCCGCCCATCGGGAAGGGGATCTCCTGATCGCCGTTGGGCCAGCAGTCGATGCTCAGCACGCCCAGCGAGCACTCCGCCGCCGTCAGCAGCGCGGAGCGCGCCGTGTCGTCGAGCGCGCCCTCCTTCAGGAGCCGTGCCGCGACATGGTCGAGCAGCTCGTCGCCCAACTCCCGCAGCTTCTGCGGGGAGACGTGGTCGTAGTGCATTCTGTGCCACCGGCTCCACGCCCGCCCCTCGATGTCCTCCAGCGCCTGGGCGATGCGCTCCTCGCCGACCTCGTGGTGTGCCACATCCTGCACGGTCTCGTCCCCTCATGATCGTTCGACCGGATGCGTGAACGCTATCAGCGGGCTGTGACACCGGCCGTCACGCGCCCCGGGCCCGACCGTGCAACACGGCCGGGCCCGGGATCCGTCGGCATGAGCGGTCTCAACGACCGTGCGGCTAGCGCGACATGTAGTCCTGACGCAGGGCGTCCAGGATCTGCGCCGCCTCCGGGAGGCCGGCCTTCCGGCAGCGTGCCGCCGCCGTCGTCAGTCGGGCGATGGCCTCCTTGAACCGGCCCAGCGCGTTGCCCTCGATCAGCGCGGCGATCCGCAGCGCCTCGGCCCGCGCCGACTCGCCGTCCTCGCCGCCCTGTTCGTGCGCGGCGGCCGCTGTCTCCGCCTCGGCGAGCGCCTCCTCGAAGCGCTCCGCCTGCGCCAGCACCCGGGCCCGGCGGTAGTGCACCGTGCCCCGCTCGAACCACGGCACGAAGTCCTCCGCGCCCGCCGGCACGGCGGCCGCCAGCGCGTCCGCCTCCGCGAGGTGCTTCAGGGCCGTCTCCAGACCCTCCGGGCCCTGCGCGTTCATCACCAGACGAGCGAACTCGCACATCATGTGCAGCAGCAGCGACGGGTTCGGGGCCTCGGCGTGCGCCGCGAGGGCGCGCCCGTACGCCGTGCCCGCCGCGTCCCAACGGTCCGCCAGGGCCAGTGCGATGGCCGTGTCCGCCGTCACCAGCGTCTTGATCGGCGCGTCGTCCTCCCAGCCGGAGATCGCGTCCGCGAGCCGCACGAACTCCTCCGCCGACGGCAGGTACTCCTCCAGCTCCCGCAGCCCACGAGCCAGCGTCAGCCGGGCCTGCGCGACCATCCGCTCGTCGAGGGCGGCCGCAGCCTCCTCGGCGACCAGCGACTCGAGCACGGCGACGCCGTCGGCGTGCCGGCCCGTCCGCATCAGGACGTCGACCAGCTGCAGCCGCACGTCGGCGGCCTCCTCCGGCGAGCCCGCCTGGTCGAACCGCGCGGCCGCCTCCGACAGGTGGCGCACCGCGCCCGCGAAGTCGCCCAGGTGCGAGACCGCGTGGCCGAGCATCGCGTACGTCGGCGCCATCGGGAAGTCCGCGTCGTCGTAGCGCACCGCGTCCGCGAGGGCCTGGTGCAGCAGGTCCACCGCCTCCGCCTGTCGCTCCTGCGCCATGAGGATCTGCGCGAGCAGGGCCCGCGGCCGCGAACCGCGCCACGGCCGGCCGGCGGACTCCAGGTCCTTCAGGGCCGCCCGCAGCCCCGCCTCGGCGTTCGCGAAGTCGCCGTGCCGGCCGGCCACATCGGCCGCGAACTGCCGCGCGTTGGCGACCTGGTGCGCGAACGCCAGCCGCTCCGCCTCGCTCCGCAGCGCGCCGACGCACGCCTCGAAGCGCGCGACGGCCGCGGGGGAGGGCTCGGGACGCCCGCGCCCCAGCTCCCGGTACGCCGCGTACGTGCGGGAGTAGAGCACCCCCAGGTACGCCAGCTTGCGCTCCTGCGCCAGGTCGTCGCCGGCCGCCGCCTCCGCCGCCCCGAGGGGCTCGCCCGTGAACGGGGCCTCGGTCTGCAGCCGCTCCGCCTCGGCCAGGAGTGCGTCGAGCGCGTCGCGGATACCGTCCGCGTCGATGCGCGCGGCGTCCGTGTCGGCCGTGTCGATGCGCGTGGCCTCCGTGTCGCCCGCGTCGACGTGCGCGGCGTCCGTGTCGGCCGGGGAGTCCTCCCCATCGGCCGGCGGGTTCGTCCAGGCGAGGGCACGGGCTCGCGCCGAGAGCGCCTGCCACGGCATGCCGATCCGCTCGTACAGCTCCGCCGCCCGCCGCATCTCGACGGTGGCCTCGTCGTCGCGGTCGGCCATCGCCAGCTCGCCCGCCCGCTGCTCGGCGAGCTCCGCGCGCAGCAGCTCCTCCGGGCCGAGCCCGTCGGGCACCGCGCCGTCGGCGTCCAGCCGCTCGGCGATCCGGGTCCACAGCCGGGTGTCGCCGGGGTGCCCCAGGTTCGCCATCCGCCGCGCCTCGCGCACCAGCGTGACGAAGTCCTCCGGCACCTCCACGACCGTCGCGGACACCGTCGTCGGCGCCGCGGCGCCGGCCGCCGGCCGGGCGACCGAGGTCCGCAGCCCCAGCGGCAGCGGCGCGTCGAGCAGCGGACGCTGCGCCAGCCGCTCCTTGCGGCGGTCCCCGACCGCCGTGGTGCCGTTGCGCGCGTCGAACGCGGCGGTGAGCCGGTCCGCCTCGGCGCGCACGTGGGCGAGGAGTTCGTCCGCGGTCCAGTTCCGTCCCGGCGGGCCGGCGACGGCCGTGTCGGCGTGCCCGTCCTCGACGATCCGGGCGAGCAGCAGCTCGACGCCGGTGAGGAAGTCCAGATGGGCGTGCGGAGCGCCGGTCGCCTCGAACAGCGGCCGGTTCTCGGCGAGGATCTCCAGCCCGCGGCCCTCGTTGCGGGACAGGACGCAGAACTCCAGGTGCCGGCCGACCCACGCCTGCATGCCGGTGTTCCCGCGGACCCGGCGGTAACCCGTCAGGTGCTCCGAGCGGGCATCGTCGAGCCGGTCGGTGCGCAGCAGGGCCGCCAGCGCGAGCGCCTGGCTCATCTGCGGCTCCTCGGCGCAGCCCACCGTCCCGTCCAGGACCGGCCGCAGCGTGTCGAGGGCCTTGGCGTCGGCGCCCTCGTCGATCAGGTGCGAGGCGAGGTGCCGGGTCTCGCACGCCTCGCAGTCGCTCAGCTCGGTACGCGGCCGGGTGACCCACAGGTCGTACGCGTCGGCCACTCCGACGCCCGTGTGGGCGGCGACGTGGTAGCGCATCGCCGCCACGGGCTGCATGCCGTGCTCTGCCTTCTCGTACCGGCGGCGCATCTCGTCGATCCAGCCGTGGATCGAGGCCAGCGGCACCTCGGGCACGTCGAGCAGCGAGGTCGCCACCCACTTGAACCGCCAGTAGACCTGGTGGCCCTCCCACTCGCTGAACTCCTCGGGGGACTCGTCCCACAGCTTCAGGAGCCGGCCGAAGACCACCGGCGACTTGCGGTACTCGCCGGTGAACTCGTACGCCGACATCAGCTCCAGCAGGGCCGTGACCAGCACGTCCGGCTTCTCGAACTGCCCGGCCGCCTCGACCAGCTCTTCGGCGGCGACGGTGCGCTGCATGCCGTGCGGGCGGTCGTGGTTCTCACGCAGCCCCTCCATCACGGCCTCGGGGGTGTCCAGCATCAGATGTCCTTCCGGGGCCCGGCGCCGTCCGCGTCCGTGCCGGCGTTGTGCATGGCGTGGGTGAGCAGGCCGATGAAGGCCCGGTTCAGCAGGGCGCTCTCGCTCGCCTTCAGCGGGCGGCGGCTGAGCAGCAGGGCCTGCCCGTACAGCGCCTCTGCGGTGGTGACGGCCAGACCGCGCTCGGCGATCGTGATCGCCTGCCGGACCAGCGGGTTGAGGTGGTTCAGGACCAGCTGGGCGCGCGGCGTCTCGTTCCGCAGCGAGCCCAGGATGTCGGCCCACAGGCCGTCGCTCTCGGCGGCCAGGCTCGACCGGGTCCGCTCGTGGCGCGCCTCCCGGTTGTCGAGCAGCAGCGCCGGCGCGGTCACCGGCTGGAAGTCGCGCAGCACGACGTCGCAGTCGTGCACGGCGATCGTCTCGCGGGCGACGGCCAGGAACGCCGCCGCGCGCAGTTCGGCCGTCGGCTCCACCGCGTCCAGGTGCGCGGTGACGGTGGCCGGGTCGAGGTCGCTCACGGACGTGCCGGGGCGGATCTCCGGCAGCCGGTGCACCAGGTCGCGGTCGTACGTGTAGCCGCCGTTGACCACGCCCAGGCCGGCCGCCGCGGCGATCGGGGCGACCTGCCGGAACTCCTCGACGCTGCGGGTGACGAGCAGCGTCGGATGCGTCCGCGCGAACTCCTCCAGCGTCACGTTGCCGTCGGTGGTCTCGAACGGCAGCCACGGCAGCACGACCCGCAGCAGCTCGTCGTCGTACCGGGCCAGCGCCTTCACCGCGAGGTGGTGGGTGTCGATGAACCGGTGCAGCAGCGCCGGGTCGCTGGCCGCGAGCCCGGTGAGCCAGTCCCGGATCCGGTCGCCCAGGGCGTCCCGTACGGCGGACAGCGTGCCGTCCTCGTACAGCGACTCGCGCGAGGCCGTCGGCCGCAGGCTCGTGGTGTCGACCACGCAGCGCACGAAGAACGCCCAGTCCGGGAGCAGTTCCGGCGCCCGGTCGGTGAGCAGCATGCCCTTCAGGTGCACCCGGTGACCGGCGCGCTGCGCCGGGCTCACGGCCGTCGGCAGCACGTACGCGACACCGCGCAGCCCGGCGGCCGGCAGGTCGAGCTCGATGCTGTCCAGCGGCGTGAACTCGAACAGGTCGCGGCAGTACGCGGTCAGCGCCTCGCGGCGGGCGAGCGGGGAGCGGTGGGGCTGCTCCCACGGCGGCGTGTCGTTGATCCGCGTCTTCTCGCCTTGCGCGTCGACGACGGTGACCTCGTGCCGCAGCAGGCTGCCGTAGTGGCGGGCCAGCTCGACGACCTGCCGCGGGCTGGTCCACTCGGCGTTGTCGGCGCGCGGCACGAGCCGCACGGTGGTGCCCGGCTCGGGCACGGCCGACGCCGGCAGCGTACGGATCGTGTACCGGCCGTCGGAGTGGCCGCGCCACTCGACCGCGGGCGCCGCCGGGTCCGCCGCGGACCGGCTGAGCACGGTGATCTCGTCGGCGACGACGAAGCAGGCAAGCAGGCCGATGCCGAACTGGCCGATGAACTCGCCGCGGGCGGCGTCGAGCCCGGCGCCGTCCAGGGCGCCCTCGGCGGTCCGCTTGGAGCTCCGGCCGATGGTGGCGAGGAAGCGGTGGACGTCGGCCTCGGTCAGGCCGATGCCGGTGTCCGTGACGGTGAGCGTGTCACCGGTGCGCACGGTGATCGAGCCGGGCGCGTCCGGGGACACGGCCTGCCGGGCGGTGATGGCGTCCACGGCGTTCTGCAGCAGCTCGCGCAGATAGACCCGGGGGCTGGAATAGAGGTGGTGGGAGAGCAGGTCGACCAGGCCGCGCAGGTCGACCTGGAAGGTGTGGGCGGTCTCGGATGACACCGGACGAAATCCTTCACTGGCGCGCCCGCGCCGGCGAGGCGGTGCGGGCGGGAGGACGGTCGAAACGGGAGGAAAGGGGAGGCGTGCCCCGGGTCAGCGCCCGGCGGACGAGCGGTGCTTGCGGTAGGCCGCGACGGGATCGGAGCCGTTGAGGTAGTCCCACGGGGACTCCGTGACGCGTCCCTCCGTGGCCTGGAAGCACTCCCGGGCGGCGCCCTTGTCCCCGGCCAGCGAGAACGCCATCGCGAAGCTGTTCAGCAGCCCCAGCCAGGAGCCGGCCTCGACGAAGTCAGGGTGCCGGTACGAGTGGTCCGCCGCCTGGCGCAGCGACTCCAGCACATCCGGCCGGCGCATGTACGCGGCGTCCGGCCCCGAGTCGAGCGACAGCCACTCCTCGATGTGCGCGTCCGGCACCAGCTGGCCGAGCAGCGTGCCGCCGGGGGCCCCGGACACGGACGCGCGGGCGAACGCGTGCATCTCCTCGTGCGAGCCGCCCCACTTCTTGCAGATCTGCTGCAACTGCTGCGTGTGCGCCCCCAGGTGGAACGGGTCGCGGCGCACGGTCGCCTCGAACCGGCGGCGCGCCGTGACCTGCCCGACCTCCAGACCGCGGCCGGAGATCTGCAGCGCGTACCAGGGCGAGGTCCAGCCCGGCTCCCGCTCCGCCGCCTCGTACAGGTACTCCTCGGCCTGGCGCAGCCGCGAGTGGAACACCTCGAACTGCTCCCGCGAGACGTCCTTCGCCCGCGCGGCCGTCCGGGCCTCCCAGCCCCAGCTGATGTACCGGATGCCCGCCACCGTGCGCGCCAGCGCCGACTCGGGCTCCGCCTTCAGCACGTCGCCGATCCAGCGTTCCACCCCGGCCGTGTCGGCCACGGCCCACAGCAGCCCCGTACGGTCCGCGCTCTCCGGCCGCGCCTCGAGCACGTCCCGCACGACGGCCCAGTCCGCGGCGGCGGCGGCCACCCGCACGCGTTCCACGTCCGGATCGTCGCCGCCCCGCACCAGTCGCGCATCGGGCCGGCCGGCCCATCGTCCCAGCGTGAGCCCCCAATCACGGAGCAACGCCATGTCCCCACCCCTTGGTGTTCTCGAACGGGGAGGCAGATGATCACCCCCCTCGTGGAGGTAGTGACTATCACGCGCGACTGACATTCGCACATCCGTTTAGTTACCGGTACGTCGGGACGCCCGCCAGGCCCGGGCCGCGTACCCGGCGCCGACCGGGCCGAGCAGCACACCGCCGGCGTCGGCCACGGTGTCCAGGGCCGGAACGGAGCCCTCCGCACGGACGAGCGAGTCGACGCAGGCGAGCCCGATCGCGGGCGCGAACTCCCGCGCTACGACGCGGCGGTGAGGGTGGCGAGCACCTCGGCGGCGACGGCCGGATCGCCGAGCAGCTCGTTGTGCGCCATGTCCCGGGTCCGTACGTTGCGGGCGCCGTCGAGCAGCGTGCTGCTGCGCGGTGAGATCTGCCCGTCGGACGCGGACCAGAAGGTCGTGTACCGGACGGCGCCGGGCGTCTCGTCGCCCTCGTTGAGCCGCGAGACGACGTACGAGCCGGGCGTCATGTCCCGGCAGCCCTGGTCCCACAGGGCGCAGGCCCAGGCGAGACCGGTCCCGTGGTTGGGGCCGGCCAGGGACACCCAGTGGCGCACCTTGGACTGGCCGCCGCCGAACTTCACGTACCAGCGCGTCGGCAGGCTCCCCAGACTGTGCGCCACGAGGTCGACCTGCGCGGCCCCGGTCCGCCGCAGCACCTCGTCGACGTACGCGGCCAACTGCCCCGCCAGCACCTCGTTGGTGGACCGGGTCGTGTCGTAACTCCAGGTGTACAGCCGGTCGGCAGGGGTACCGGCGGCCCGGAACCGCTCCGTCATCGAGCCCCAGACCCCGGGCCCGGCGTTCCTCCCGTGCACGAAGACCACCGGCCGCGGCGCAGCCGCCGCGGCCCGGGGCCCGGCGTGCGCGGAGGCGGGGCCGGAGAACGGGGCCGCGACGAGCAGGCCGGCGAGCAGGGCGGGGGCGAGCGCGTGGGCGAGGGCGGGAGCGAGGACGGGGGCGGCGCTGCGACGCATGGGGATCCTCCGGTGGGGTCGGAGCGGGATCGGTGCGCGGACACAGAGAACATGTTTCACACCACGCCGGCTCAAACACACGCTGCCGGGGCCCGTAGGCTCACAGGCCGACGACAGGACAGGCCGACGACAGAGCAGGAGAGCAGGCATGTGGAAGCGGGCCCTGGACCGGGCCGGGGCCTTCGACGCACGGCTGCGGCGGGACTTCACGGAGCAGCGCCGGGCGGTGCGCCGCTTCAAGCCGGCCGAGTACGCGGCCACGAGGCTGCTGCTGCCCAAGGCGCTGCTCCCGCACGTCGTGGCCGCCGTCGCCTTCATGCACGAGACGGACAACCGCGTCGACAGCGGTTCCCGGCACGACCGGGTGGCCGCGCAGGGAGAATGGGACGGTCTCGTCCGCAAGGCGCTCGACGGAGCCGACACGGAACTTCCCGTACTTCGCTGCCTCGCCCACACCGCGGAGCGCCACCCCGCCCTGCGCGGGCACGTCGAGGAGTTCCTCCGGGGCTGCGAGCGCGAGGCGGAGTGGCGGGCGTTCGCGGACGACGAGGAACTCGCGTGGTACGTACGCGAGTACTCCCTGCCCGCCCTCATGCTCACGGCCTGTCTGATCTCCCCCGAGGAGCCGGCGCGCCGGGCGGCGTACGCGGACGCCTGCCACCGGCTCATCGCCGGCATGCAGCGCCTGGACTTTCTGGAGGACCTGTCCGAGGACGTACGCGACGGCCGCCCGGGCATCCCCGCCGACGCCGTGGCCCGCCACGGCGCGGACCTCACCCGGCCCGACGCGGCCCTGGGCCGGCTCGTCGCGGAGCAGGCGGCCCGGGCGGCGGCGGAGTTGCCGGACACGGACGCGTTCGAAGCCGCGGTGGACCCCGAGTACCGGCCCTTCGTACGCGCCCTCGTCGGCGTGCAGAGGCTCCGCCTGGACGCGGTACGCAGCGCCGGCGCGTCCCTGGCGACGCGCGCCTCGGGTCCCGCGCCGCTCGCGGCGGCGGCACTGCTGTTCAGGGAGTGGAGAAGACGGGCGTGAGCCCGACGCCTCAGGAACTCGTCGCGGCTCGGTCGGACTCGCTGCGCAGGACGCAGAACTCGTTGCCCTCGGGGTCGGCGAGGACGGCCCAGCCGGAACCGTCCGGATTGCGGTGGTCGGCGACGAAGCCGGCGCCGAGGCCGAGCAGCCGTTCCACCTCCTCGTCACGCGAGGTCTCCGGACGCAGGCACAGATGGATCCGGTTCTTGATCTGCTTGGGCTCGGGCACCTGGTTGAAGTACAGCACCGGCCCCTCCGCCAGCAGCACCTGAGTCTCCCGGGCGCCCGGCTTGTCCTCCGGATCCAGCGGACGGCCCGTCACCTCGCTCCAGAACCGCGCCAGCTCATAGGGGTCCGCACAATCGATCGCCACGTTCTGCAATACCGAAACCATGCGCGCGAGCCTTCCAAACTTCCCCTCCGGACGCCACCGCGGGGGTAATCCGATGGCACGACACGGTTCCTGCGTCAAGAATCACCGAATGCCCGAAGTGAAGCTGACCGACGGAATCATCACTCTGACCCCTCTCGGCCCGGACGACGTGGAACCGCATCTCGCGGGGGAGGACGAACAGCTCGTGCGCTGGCTCAACGGCGGTCCCGGCACGCGCGAAGGCGTCGAGGCCTACTTCCGGCACTGCCGGGAACAGTGGGACACGGCGGGGCCGCTCCGCGCGTTCGGCATCCGGGTGGGAGCCGAGGGGACGCTCGCCGGGACGGTCGACCTGCGGTTCGAGGGAGAAGGTCTGGCGCCCGGCCAGGTGAACGTCGCCTACGGCCTGTATCCGTCCTGGCGGGGGCGCGGCCTGGCCACCCGCGCGGTCCTCCTGGCGTCCAAGTACGCGGCGGACGCGGGCGGGGCGGAGGCGGTCATCCAGGTGGAGCCGGAGAATCCGTCGTCCGCCGCAGTCGCGGAGCGGGCAGGGTTCACCCCGCGCCGGGGGACGCAGTGCAAGGACGGCACGCACTTCGACCGGTACATCCGTGACTTGCGCGCCGCCGGAGAGTGACGAACACCGACAGGCCCTCAGGAAGACGTAGCCGTGCTTGACGTCACAGAGTCCGCCACGGCTTGTGCCGCCTGGGCGAGGAACGGTGCCGGCAGTTCATCCGCCGTCCACTGTGACCAGTCGTCCCACTTCTGCTCGGCGATCCTTTCCACCCGGTCGGCGACCTTGGACGGCCTCACCCCGGGAAGTTGCAGCGCTGCCGTCGTCCAGCCGATCAGCTCGTTCACCTCGATGTAGTCGTACCACTCGGCGTCGCCCCAGCCGGTTCTGTGGATGTTCTGGGCCCACGCCCACCTCAGAGCCTCGGCGGTGGCGTGGGAAGCCCGATCCCGGGGGGTTCCCTTCGTCGTCCGGGCGGCGTACTCGGCGTACCTCACCAGGTCCAGCGTGGACCCGAATTCGAATCTGGCGAAGTAGTCGAGGTGCTCGGCGATGGTGTGACGGAAGGCCCGGCCCCGGCCGCGGCTGCTGGAGGCGTCCAGCCACGACCCCAACGAGGACGGCCATCCCCCGCTGCTCGGGGGATAGTGGGCAGCGGGCCGGATCACGGCGTCGAACCAGCCCTGGATGTAGGCGTCACGGGCGGCAACGATCGCATGAACGTCGGCGTCGGTCGCCGGCTTCTCCGGCTCTATGCCGCCCCACAGCACCACGAGCGAGCGTTCCACGGCAGTCCTCACAGCACGGTCGAGACCGTCCTGTCGGGAAGGCTGCGCCCACGGCAGAAGGGCGGGGTAGCAGACAGTGAAAGGATCTTGGTAGTCGGACACGGGTAGAGCCTAGGACTTGTTCGGCCGGACAAGTCCTAGTCGTCGAAGGACCCGTGGCGGCCCGCTCCGCCGGTGAAGCGGGCGGCTCCTGCGAGGGTTTCGCCCGCCGACAGGGGGACCATGCCGTGGCGGAGTTCGGCGGCGAGGGCTTCGGGTTCGGGCAGGCCGTGTTGGCCGAGGAGCGAGAGCCGGTCGTGGCGGAGGCAGAGCTGGGGGAACGCGGCGATCTCCCGGGCGAGTTCCTCCGCGGCCTGCCGCGCCCGGCCGGACGGGACGACGCGGTTCGCGAGCCCGATGGCGTGGGCCTCGTCGGCGGGGACGGGACGCCCGGTGAGGATCAGGTCCATGGCGCGGCTCTCGCCGATCAGCCGGGGCAGGCGGACGGTGCCGCCGTCGATCAGGGGCACGCCCCAGCGTCGGCAGTACACGCCGAGGACGGCGTCCTCCTCGACCACCCGCAGGTCGCACCAGAGCGCGAGTTCGAGCCCGCCGGCCACCGCGTGACCGGCGATCGCGGCGACGACCGGCTTCGTCAGCCGCATCCGCGTCGGCCCCATCGGGCCGTCGCCGTCCGGCTCGACGCGGTTGCCGCGGTCGGTGCCGACGGCCTTCAGATCGGCGCCCGCGCAGAACGTGCCTCCCTCGCCCCACAGCACGGCGACCGAGGCGGCCTCGTCCGCCTCGAACTCCCGGATCGCATCGGCCAGTTGCCGCGCGGTCGGACCGTCGACGGCGTTGCGGGCGGCGGGCCGCGACAGCACCACGGTCGTCACGGGCCCGTCCCGCTCGACGCGGACGGCGGGGGAGTCCTGCTCTGCCGGGGTCACTGAGGTGTCGGTCATCCCGGCATTCTCACGCGTCACCGCACCGAGGGCCAGGAACCTCCGAATCAGCGCCCCGGGGACCCTCGGAACACGGCCGTACGCGACGGAGACGGGCGTGCAGGAGGAACTTCGGGGGTCGTTGCACCCCCGGCTCCGGGCGGGACGAGGCCGCCGCTCACCCGCCCGCTCGCGCCTTCGGGAAAGTGGTGCTGACCTGGTGTTTTCCGGCCGCATCCCTAGGGTGGGGGAACCTGCCGGAACACCTCACGAGGGGGATCTCATGGGTGAGAAAGCCGTGTCGTACGACGCCGCGCGCATCGAGCTGCTGGAGGGCCGGGAAGCCATCCGGAAGCGGCCCGGGATGTACATCGGATCCACCGGTCAACGCGGGCTGCACCACCTGGTGTTCGAACTCGTCACCCCGGCCGTCGCCGACGTCCTGGCCGGTCGCGCGAGCCGCGTCGACGTCGTCCTGCTGCCCGACGGCGGCGTGCGCGTCTCCGACGACGGGCCGGGCGAGGGGCCCGGCGAAGCCCTGCTGACCTACCGGTACCACGACCCGGAGGTGCTCGGCCGCGAGGACGTTTCGGTGGGCGTGCTCACCGTGGGACTGTTCGTGGCCAACGTGCTGTCGCGCCGCATGACCGTCGAGGTCCGGCGGGACGGAGCGCGATGGGTCCAGGAGTACGAGCGCGGCGTCGCGCTCGGCCCGCTCACCGAGACCGGGCCGGCCGCCGGAACCGGGACCACGCTCACCTGCCGGCCCGACGCCGACGTGTTCGAGACGCTGGAGTGCTCCTCCACCGCGCTGGCCGAGCGCTTCCGTGAACTCGCCTTCCTGCATGAGGAATTGGACATCTCGCTGACGGACGCACGGTCTTCCGACGTGTCAGTCCAGGAGGACCGCTTCCGCTTCGCCGGCGGCCTGCGCGACTTCGTCGCCCACCTCGACGCCCAACGTGAGGCTCGGCCCGAGGCTCGTACGGACATCATCGGTTTCGCGTGGGAGGACCCGCGGATGGCGGGGACGGCGGAAGTGGCGCTGCGCTGGTCCGGTTCCGGCGACGAACGCATCGCCTCCTTCGCCAACAGCCGGCGTACGTGGGAAGGCGGCACCCACGCGGCAGGACTCCGGGACGGAATCGCCGCGGCGGTCGACGCGTACGCGCGCGAGCACGGCCTGGCCGTCCCTGCCGCCGACCGGATCGGCCGAGGGCTGACCGCCGCCGTGGCCGTCAGGCTCGACCGCTGCGAGTTCGAGGGATGCACCCGCACCGGGCTCGCCAACCCCGAGGTGCGCGCCTGCGTGGCGGAAGCGGTGCGGGAACACCTCGGCGCCTGGCTGGAGGCGCACCCCGGTCAGGCGCACGCCCTCGTCGGCAGCGCCTGCGCCTGACGGTCACCGTGCCCCCGCCCGGCTCGCCAGGGACGTGACACGGCGGCGGCGTTCCTCGCGGGCCCGGGTGTTGCGGTCCAGCTCCTCCATCAGGCGCCGGCCGCGGTGATCGGGGTCCAGCTCGTCGAGGACGCGGTCGACGTCGGCGAGCAGCGCCCCGTACAGCTGCCACAGCTCGGGCGAGTGGCGGGCCTCCTCCTGCAGCAGGGCGGCGGCGCGGTCGCGGGCGGACCGCGTCGACGCAAGCTCGCTCGCGAGGCGGCTCTCCGCCGTCTCGGCGCCGTCGCTCGCGTCCGTGGTGACGAGGACACCGAAGCTCACCAGCGCGTCCCCGAGGCCGCGCAGGGTCTCCTCGACCGCCGTGCTCGTGTCGCGGCGGAAGAGGGCGGCGCCCCTCCGGTGCTTGGCGAGGTCCGTCAGCGTCCGGGCGAGGACGCGCAGGACGACGGCCGAGATCTCGAGCGTGTCGAGCCCGGTCCGGAGCACGATGCGGTGCAGCAGACCCTCCTTCACACGGGGGTTCAGGCGCAGGCTGTCCTCCGCCTGCCGCAGCGCCGCGTCGACGTCAGCCACGTCGTTGTCGAGCCGTCGCGCCTCGTGGAGCCGGGCGGCGGCACGCTGGAAGGGTTCGGAGGAGGGGAGGGGACTTTCGTCGGGTGTCGGCTCCGGCGGGGTGGTCAGCTCGTCCCCGATGTCGAGGAGCAGCCGGCGCATCTGCCGGGCCAGGTCCACGATCGACTCCCCGGCCGTGTCCACCCAGACGGGCGGCACGAGCACCACGTTGAACAGCAGCCCCACCACCGCGCCGATCAGTGTCTCCAGCACCCGGTCCCACGCGGTGTCGGCGACCTGCGTGACGCCGAGCACCAGCATGGCGCTGATCGCCACCTCGGGAACGAACTCCTCCACCCGCACGAACCGCCCCACCACGAGCGACGCCAGGATCACCAGCGCGAGGCTCCACCACGTCAGCCCGACGAGGACGCTGAACGCGATCGCGATCAGCACGCCGACGACGACCGAGTTCACCCGCCGCAGGCTCGTCGTGAGCGTCGAGTACAGGGTCACCTGGACCACGAGCAGCGCGGTGAGCGGAGCGGTCAGCGGGGCGGGCTCGGAGCTGAGGCCGAGCGCGACGACGTACGAGATCGTCGCCGCGGCGGTCGAACGCACCGTCTGCACCACCGCCGGGTCCCGCCGCCACCGCTCCCACAGGCGGGCCGGCGAGAACTGGGCCGAGCGCAGCGACATGGGACGACTCCTCCTCCGGCGGGCGGCGCATCCGCACACGCCTTCCCGCCCCGTACCTGGTCGAATCACCCCGCCCCGGCATTACCCCCGCTTCAGCGCCCGCCACGGCGACCTGTGCGGTGGTGGGTGATTGGTTCATAGGGTGACAATTCGGGGCGAGGTGCGGAGTGCGGTGTGTCCCGGTCGGAGGAGCCATGAGTCACGAGCCACCAGCGTCGCCGGACGACGAACAGCCGACCGGCGACGCGCACACCCCCGACCCGGGCCGGCCCGAACCCCACCATTCCCACCGCCGCACCCGCCCCCACCGCCCCTGGGCCGCCACCCTCCCCGGCGCCTGGGGAGCCCTGCTGCTGGCCTGTCTGTCCTTCACCCCCTCCCTCCTCCCGCGCGGCGGCGTCCTGCAGGGAGTGATCACCGGAATCCTCGCCGCGATCGGGTACGCCCTCGGTCTCATCGGCGCATGGATCTGGCGGGCCTTCGCCGACCGCGGTCCACGCCGGCCGCGGCGGTGGTCCTGGCCGGCCTACTTCGTCGCCGGGTTCGTCCTCGTCGGCGTCGCGTTCGGGCTCGGCCAGTACTGGCAGCACCGGATCCGGGAGCTCCTCGGCGTCACGGAGTACAGCGTCCCCCAGGCCGTCGCCACGCCGTTCATCGCCCTGGTGCTCTTCTGCGCCGTCATCCTGGCCGCCCGCGGCATCCGCCGCGTCTACCGCTGGGTCGCCCGCCTGCTGCACCGCTTCATCGGCCCGCAGGCGGCGAAGGCGGTCGGCGGGATCCTCGTAGCCGTCGGAACGTTCCTGCTGCTCAGCGGCCTGCTCGTCGATGGCCTGGTCTCCGCCGCCAACCAGGCCTTCTCGCTGCGCGACACCGAGACGAAACCAGGAGTGAGCCGCCCCACGACCGCGCTGCGTTCGGGCGGCCCGGGCTCGCTCGTCCCGTGGGACTCGCTCGGCAGGGAGGGCCGGAGCTTCGCCGGCACGGGTCCCACGGCCGCCGACATCACGGCCCTCACCACCCGTCCGGCGAAGGAGCCCGTCCGTGCGTACGCGGGGCTCAAGACGGCGCCGGACACCGAGTCCCGCGCCGCACGCGCGGTGGCCGACCTCCGGCGCGCCGGCGGCTTCGACCGCACGAACCTCCTCGTCGTCACGACGACCGGCAGCGGCTGGGTCGACCCGGCGTCCGTCGACTCCTTCGAGTACCTCACCGGCGGCGACAGCGCGACCGTGGCGCTCCAGTACTCGTACCTGCCCTCCTGGCTGTCGTACCTCGTCGACCAGTCCAAGGCCCGCGAGGCCGGGCGCGAGCTGTTCGACGCGGTCTACGACGAGTGGTCGAACCTGCCGCCGGACGACCGTCCGAAGCTGTACGTCGCGGGCGAGAGCCTGGGCTCGTTCGGCGGGGAGACGGCCTTCAGCGGCGAGTACGACCTGAGCAACCGCACGTCGGGCACCCTGTTCGCCGGTCCGCCCAACTTCAACACCCTCTTCCGCCGCTTCAGCGACGACCGCGACGCCGGAAGCCCGGAGGTCCAGCCGGTGTACAAGGACGGCCGGACCGTCCGGTTCGCCGACGACGCCAGTACGGACATCCCGCCGTCGGAGGCACCCTGGGACGACACGCGCGTGCTGTACCTCATGCATGCCTCCGACCCGATCGTCTGGTGGGGCCCGCACCTGATGTACCGCGAGCCCGACTGGATCGGTCAGCGGCCGGGCGAGGACGTCCTGGAGAGCATGTTCTGGGTGCCGTTCGTGACGTTCTGGCAGGTCACCGCCGACCTGCCGTTCGCCACGGGGGTGCCCGCCGGGCACGGGCACACGTACAAGGGCGAGTACGTCGACGGCTGGAACGCGATCCTGCGGCCCCCCGACGTCACCGAGGCCGAGCTGGCCCGGCTGAGGGAGATCGTCACACAGGAGGGGTGACGCGCACGCAGGGGCGCAGCTGCACGAAGCCGCCCCCGTTCGTCATGCCGCTCACCTCAGGGCCGCCTGCGCCGTCGCCGTCGCGCGGTGGTGGCTGGGGCGGGTGCCGTAGACGCGTTTGAAGGCGACGCTGAGGCCGAACGCGCTCTGGTACCCGACCCGTCGGGCGATCGTGTCGACGGTGGCGTCGGTGCGCGCCAGCAGGTCGGCGGCGAGGGCCAGCCGCCAGTCGGTCAGATAGGCCATGGGCGGCCGGCCCACGAGGCCGGTGAAGCGGCGGGCGAGCGTGGCCCTGGACACGCCGCTCTCCTCCGCGAGCCCGGTCACCGTCCACGGATGGGCCGGCCGGTCGTGGATCAGCCGCAGCGCCCGGCCCGCGACGGGATCGCCGAGGGCCCGGTACCACGCGGGCGGATCGGCCTCCGGGCGGGTGAACCACTCCCGCAGCGTGGACAGCAGCAACAGATCGAGAAGCCGGTCCAGTACGGCCTGCTGCCCCGGGTCGTCGCGGCTGATCTCGGCGGCGGTGAGCTGCAGGATCGGTTCGGGCTCGTCGTGGCGGACGACGAGCACGCGCGGCAGCGCGCTCAACAGGCGTTCGGACACCCGGCCGTCGACCTTGTAGCTGCCGGTGAGCAGCACGGTCGGCCCGTCGGGGCAGTTGCCGCAGGTGCGCAGACCGAGATACACGTCGTCGCTGACGTCCGCGCCGTCGGCCGTCGTGCACCGGTCGGGGTGCACGACGTAGAGCGGCGGCGCCTGCGCGCCGGGGTCGTCGGCGATGGAGAACGGCTCCGCGCCGGCCACGACGGCCACGTCACCGGGCCGGAGCGCGACGGGCTCGGCGTCCGGCCGCCCGTCGCCGTCCTCGGGCACGATCCATGCTTGCCCGCGCAACAGGGTGACGATCGTCAGCGGCGTGCCGTCGGCGAAGCGGACCGACCACGGCGGGGCCAGGAAGTTCCGGCCGAACAGGGCGCCGTTGCTTCGGACTTCGTGCAGCAGACTGGCCAGCGGATCCATCCGGCGAGTCTAGACTCTGAGACATCGGATTGAGCGTCCGAGCCATTCCAGGGCTCACCCACCCGGACGTTGACTGGGTGCATGAAGACGCAACCGATTCTGATCCTCGGCGGTACGGGCAAGACGGGACGCCGCGTGGCCGCCCGCCTGAAGCAGCGGGGCCACGAGGTCCGCGTGGCCTCCCGCAAGGGCTCGACCCGCTTCGACTGGACCGACGAGAACACCTGGGAGCCCGCCCTTGTGGGCGTCGGCGCGGCGTACCTGGTCGACTCCATGGACGGCGACGCCGCAACGTCGATGAGCGCGTTCGGCAAGCTCGCCGCGGCGAGCGGCGTGCAGCGCCTGGTGCTGCTCTCCCACCGCGACTGGGTGGTCCCCGAGGGGGAGGAGAAGCTGCCCTGCGAGCGTGCGGTGAAGGAATCCGGCGCGGAATGGACTCTGCTGAAACCCTCCTGGTTCGCGCAGAACTTCAGCGAGGACGCGTTCTTCCGGGGCCAGGTCCTGGCGGGCGAGGTCAAGTGGCCGGTCGGCGACGGCGTCGAGCCGTTCGTCGACGTCGAGGACATCGCGGACGTCGCCGTGGCCGCCCTGACGGAGTCCGGCCACGCCGGCGAGGCGTACGAACTGTCCGGGCCGCAGCTGCTGGGCCTGGCCGACGTGGCCGCCGAGCTCGCCCGCGCGACGGACCGCGCCCTCGCGTACCGTCCCGTGTCGCCGGAGGACTTCGCCTCCCTCGCGGCACGCGAGGGCCTGCCGGACGACTTCACGGCCCTGCTCAACGAGCTGTTCTCCTGGATCGAGGCCCGCCGTTTCGCCACCCTCGCCGACGGCGTCCAGCGCGCCCTGGGCCGCGAACCCCGCGCCTTCGCCTCGTACGCCACCGCCACCGCTCAGACGGGCGTCTGGCACCCCTGACCGGCGGCCGAGATGCGGAGCAGCCGCGGTCGCCGTTGACTGGAGCGGTCGATCACCTGGTACGTGAGGGGTAAGGACATGACCGGACGCTGGGCACGGGCCGCCGCCGCGGGGGCCCTGGCGGGCATCGTTCTGACGGGCCTGACCGGCTGCTCCGACGGCGACAATCCGGTCTCGGGCGTGGTGAGCCAGGCCGCGTCCGCGGCCGAGTCGGCCGCCGCCGGCGTCACGGACGCGGCCTCGAAGGCCGCCGACCGGGCGAAGCAGCAACTGTCCGAGGTCAAGGACGGCGTCGAGGCCAAGGACGAGGTGACGCTCGGCAGCCCCGCCACCGACGCCGACGGCCGGACGACGGTGCAGGTCACCGCCCGCAACACGGACGACTCCGCCAAGTCCTTCACCATCCAGGTCGTCTTCAAGGACTCCGGTGGCGCACTCGTGGACACCGTCGTCCTGACGATCTCCGACGTGGCCGCCGGACAGTCCAAGGACGGGACGGCCCGCAGCACGCACAAGCTGCCCGACACGGTGACCGCGTCGGTGGCGACGGCCCTGCGTCACTGAGGGCGGCCCGTACGACCGAATGGCCCCGGAAGGAGCGATGAGTTCCGCTCGCCGGGACAGTCTCCTCCGTGTCGGCCACGACATGGACAGGAGACAACCCGTGGTGCAACTGCTGCGCGTGCAGAACTTCAGCGTCTCGAGCGACGGCATCGCCGCCGGCGAGGACCAGACCTTCGAGCGGCCGTTCGGCCATGTCGACCCCGGGCGGCTGTTCGCCTGGGCCGGCGCGACCGCCAGTTGGCCGATGCGTACGGATCCCGGGGGCAGCCGCGGCCTCGACGACTACTTCACGCGGGACTACGCGCGGAACATCGGCGCCGAGATCATGGGGCGCAACAAGTTCGGGCCGCAGCGCGGCCCGTGGGAGAACTACGAGTGGCGCGGCTGGTGGGGCGACGAACCGCCGTTCCGTACGCCGGTGTTCGTGATGACCCACCACCCGCGGCCGTCGTTCACGCTCTCCGACACCACGTTCCACTTCGTCGACTCCGACCCGGCCTCCGTCCTGGAGGAGGCGCGCCGGGCGGCCGGCGGCAAGGACGTCCGGCTCGGGGGCGGGGTGACGACGATCCGGGAGTTCCTCGACGCCGGTCTCGTCGACACGATGCACATCGCCGTCTCGCCGGTGAAGCTCGGCTCGGGGCTGCGGCTGTGGGAGTCGCCCGAGGAACTGCTCGACCGGTTCCACCTGGACGTCGTGCCCAGCCCCAGCGGTGTGACGCACCACCTGTTCTGGCGCAAGTGACCCCGTGCCCCGGGGCGGGCCGCGCGGTCAGTCCCTGCTCAGCACCGACTTCAGCACGTCGCTCAGCGCCGCCTCGGCGTCCGCCGCCGCGCCCTCCGACCGCCACGCGACGAATCCGTCCGGGCGCACCAGCACCGCGCCGTCCTGCGTCACGCCGTACGCCTCCGCCCAGTCCCGGTCGCCGGCGGGGGAGAGGTCCGCCTCCGGACCGGAGCCGACGAGGTACGCGTCCAGGGGGACCGACAGCCGCTGCGCGGCCGTCTGCGCCGCCGCGTGCCAGGCCCGGCCGGCGGCCGAGTCCGGGGTCAGCAGCACGAGGGAGCGCTCGTACAGGTCCAGGGCCGACACCCGGGAACCGTCGCGGTCCAGCCACACGTGCGGCGCCCGCGTCCCCGGCTCGCCCGACAGCCGCAACTCCTCCGGCACCACCGGAACCGTCCGGTCCGCACCGACGACCGCGCCGTGCGGGTACCGGTGGCCCAGCACCACGTTGAGGATGCCGCCCTTGCGTCCCGCGGGGCCGCCCGGCCCGGGCGCGAACCCCGGGTGGCTGTGCTCGACCGACCGCGACGACGCCCGCCCGCTCGTCGCCTCCGCGACCGGCCGGCGCTCGGCGTCGTACGAGTCGAGCAGCCCCGGGCCGGCCCAGCCGCCGAGGACGGCGGCGAGCTTCCAGGCCAGGTTGTGGGCGTCCTGGATGCCGGTGTTGGAGCCGAAGGCCCCGGTCGGCGGCATCTCGTGCGCGGAGTCGCCGACGAGGAAGACCCGTCCGTCCGCGTAGCGCTCGGCGACCCGCTCCGCGGCGTGCCAGGGCGCCCGGCCCGTGATCTCGACGTCGAGGTCGGGCACACCGATCGCCCGGCGGATGTGCTCCCGGCACCGCTCGTCCGTGAACTCCTCCAGCGTCTCGCCGCGCTCCGGGTGCCAGGGCGCGTGGAACACCCAGCGCGTCCGGTTGTCGACCGGCAGCAGCGCCCCGTCGGCCTCCGGGTTCGTCAGGTAGCAGACGATGAAGCGCCGGTCGCCGACGACGTCCGCGAGGCCGCGGGACTCGAAGGTGATGCTCACGTTGTGGAACAGGTCGCCCGGGCCGCTCTGCCCGATGCGGAGATGTTCGCGGACCGGGCTGCGCGGACCGTCCGCCGCCACGAGATAGTCGGCCCGGATCGTGCTGTGCTCGCCCGTCTCACGGCTCTTGACCTGCGCGGTGACGCCGTCCGCGTCCTGCTCGAACGACATCAGCTCGGACGAGAACCGCAGGTCCCCGCCCAGCTTGCGGGCGGTCTCCAGGAGGACCGGCTCCAGATCGTTCTGGCTGCACAGACACCATGCGGCGGGGCTGAAGCGCGCCAGCCCGCCACCCGGGTCGATCTCCTTGAACAGCCACTCGCCGTCACCGTCACCCCGGGCGCCGCCCACCAGGGCGGGCGTCTGCAGGATGCCGTTGTTCTGCGCCAGGACCGACGCGGCCTCCTCGATGCGCTGCTGGATCCCGGCCTTCCGGAACAGTTCCATCGTGCGCACGTTGTTCCCCCGGCCGCGCGGGTGGATCGAGGTGCCCGCATGACGCTCGACGAGGATGTACGGCACGCCCAGCCGGCCCAGGAACAGCGCGGTGGACAGGCCCACCAGCGAGCCGCCGGCGATGAGAACGGGCGTGCGGTGACCGGCCTCGCCGGCCCGATCGCGTGGGTTCATTGCTTGCCTCCGGCGTCCCCGAGGACGCCACTGTGGGGGGTGGGACCGCTATGCCTTCCCGCTCGGGGCGCAACCCGCATGCCCGGGGCACCCGGATGACGCGCAGTTCACTCGTCCGCCCCGTGGGGCTCGCGCGCGACCACGCCTCATGTCGACGATCGGCTATGACGACCCCGGCCTCCCGGACGGCCCGGTCCCTGACGGACGGCCCGCTCCCCGACGGACGGTTCGACTCCGCCCGGCCGGTGCGGTCGTCATTCCCCCGATCCCCCCGACTCTCCTTGACCAAGAGAAGAGGTGCGCGCCGGATGACCAACTCGGGACGTGTGTCGCAGTCGGCGTTCGACGGCAGCAGGCTCAGAGTGATCCTGCTGCTCGACCTGTACGACGGAGCCCAGGAGCAGTTCCTGGAGGCGTACGAGCTCATGCGCAGGCAGGTCGCCTCCGTGCCAGGCCACATCAGCGACCAGCTCTGCCAGTCCATCGAGAACCCCTCGCAGTGGCTCATCACCAGTGAGTGGGAGAGCGCTCCGCCCTTCCTCGCCTGGGTGAACAGCGAGGAGCACGTGGAGACCGTCAAGCCGATGCACGCCTGCGTGCGTGACACCCGGTCGATGCGCTACAGCATCCTGCGGGAGACCGGGTACGACGGGCGGCGTCCGACGGAACGGCCGTCGGGCGCGCAGGTGTCCGCCCGCGTCGGCGACGGCGTGGCGCGTCACGCGCTCACCTTCACCGTCAAGCCCGGCTCAGAGTCCAAGGTCGCGGAGATCCTGGCCGCGTACGAGTCGCCCGAGGCCCAGGTCGACGAGAAGACCAGGCTGCGCCGCACCTCGCTGTTCATGCACGGCAACCGCGTCGTCCGGGCCGTGGAGGTGGAGGGCGACCTGCTCGCCGCGCTGCGGCACGTGGCCCGCCAGCCCGAGGTGCGGGCGGTCGAGGAGGCCGTCAACCCGTACCTGGAGCAGGACCGCGACCTGACCGACCCCGAGTCCGCGCGGGTCTTCTTCACCCGCGCCGCGCTCCCGGCCGTGCACCACGTGGCCTCGGCCCGGCCGGTGCCCCCCGGCGGCCTGCGGCGGCACGCGCTGTACTACCCGGCCAGGGAGGGCCGCGGCACGGACCT